>JBJMQT010000046.1:0-43018 GCA_045802525.1 Gemmataceae bacterium | reverse complement strand
TATGCTTGCCCATATCGATGCCCACGCTCACCGGTTCGCCGGCTTTATCCGCCGTCAACCGCGCTACCTCCACATCCTTGACACGCGTCGCTCGGTAGGCTTTTCTTCTCATGGGGATGACCTCCTACATCGCGGCTTCGGCAAATACCACATTTGCCCCTAATCCGCCTATTGAGGCATCCCCCTCTACACTCGTCTATAGCCAACTGTGGTGCACCGCCCGCGCGCCAGAGGGTGATCAATAATTGAACACTTCTGCTGACTTGCGCACCTTCGTTGGCTTTAGTTGTCTCTCATTTGAAGGCTGCCAAGGTCTGACCAAGAGTGCCGACCCGCTGGCCGCCTTCCCGGCATCCTTCTTCCACGCCGGATTGCAAAACGGACGGCCGCAGCGCGGAAGTCTGGGTCCCGGGGCACGATTCGCGGTTAACCTCGCGAATCCCGCAGTGCCATGTGGGCGGCATTCCAGCCGCAGGCGCCGTGCACGCCGGCGCCGGGATGCGTGGACGCCGAGGCGAGATAGAGACCGCGGACCGGCGTGCGATAACGGAAGTACGGAAATACCGGTCGAAAGAAAAGTTGCTGGCCGAAGGCGGCGCTGCCGCCTCCCAGATCGCCACCTACTAAATTCTCGTCCATCGCTTCCAGATCAGCCGGAGAGTGAATCGCCCGGCCTCGAATCAAGTTCAGAAAGCCCGGCGCCAAGCCGGCGATCCTCGCCTCAATACGGTCGGCAAAACGCTCGCGGTGCCGGTGCCAGCCTCCGTCGATATAAGAAGGCACGTGCGAATAAGCCCACAAGGTATGATCCCCCGCCGGCGCCCGGCTTGGATCGACAAGCGATTGCTGGCCAATCACCAGGTAGGGATTGCGCGGCAACTGTCCGGCTCTAACTTCGCGGGTGAACTGTCTCAGATCGGTCATGCTGTCGCCCGCATGCACGACAGCGGCTTCGCGCGCCTCGCCCACCGACCAGGGAACCGGGCCGGACAGAGCCCAATCCATCTTGAAGGTTCCCCAGCCATAGCGAAACCGGCGCATGGAGCGCCGGACCCAACCGGGAACTACGTCACGGTCGAGCATCTTTAAGTAGAGAGCCGGAGCGCCAACGTCCGCGACAACGGCGTGCCGAACGGGTATTTCGTCGCCTTGACCTGTCCTGACGGCAACGGCGCGGCCGGAGCGGACCACAATCTTCTCGACCCGGGTTCGAAGTTGTAAAACGCCTCCCGCCTCTTGCAACCGCGCAATCAAGGCCTCGGTGATCGAGCGCGCGCCGCCGACGGGGACCAGGAAACCGCTTGATGCGGCCAACAGAGCCAGGACGAGCCCGAGCCCCGCGCCGGCCAAATCGTCGGGACCCAAGTCAACATGAAGAGCCAGATCGGGAATGACCCGACGTGCGGCTTCCGTCTGGAACAATTGTTCGGACAGGCCTGCGGGCGATTGCAACCCGCACAGTCCGAGCTTAGCAAGATTCACGGGCCCGAGACGCCAGGCCGCTCCTAGCCCCGGAAGCACGGCAAGCAGAGCCTCGGCGAGGCGATTGCCCATGTTCGCCTGCCACTGGGCAAGCTTTCGCCAGGCAGGTCCGTCTTTGGCAAATGACTTGACAGATTGTTCCATGTCCCGACAAATGCTGACTGTGCTGCCATCGGGCGCGGGATGACAACTTTCGATGGGCGCGGTCCGCCATTGCACGCCCGCTCCGGTCAGATCGAGGGCGCGGAAGGCCGGGCTGGCTAGAGCAAAGGGAAAAAAGGAAGCGCCGACGTCGTGAACGAAGCCGGGCAAAGTTAGCTGTTTAGAATAGAGCGCACCGCCCGGCCGGTCCTTAGCCTCCAGGACAAGGACGCGCCAGCCCTGGCGCGCCAGAGCTGCGCCGGCGACCAGACCATTGGGACCCGCTCCCACGACAATGGCATCCAGCATGCGCGGATCTCACACAGCCGGCAGAACAAACGGCTTTCGATAAGTTCTCTGGAGGAGCTTGTTCGCATCGGGATCGTTCTTGATCGTTTCGGTTTCAGCGTCGAAAGAGAGCGTTCGGCCGACCCGCAAGGCGATATTGCCCAGGTGGCAGAGCCGAGTGCTCTTGTGGCCCTCTTCAATGTCGGCATTGGGCCGTTTTGTGGGATCCTTGATGCATTCCAGGAAGTTGCGGAGGTGAGGCATTTCAATCGGCGCCGCTTTGTCGGAAGCGGTCACGCCGTCGATTACGTGCCAGCCGTTCTTATCGAAAACCAGCGTGCCTTTTTCGCCGTAAAGGGTGATGCCCGAGTCTTGACCTTCGCAGCCGGTTTTGGACCAGATGCGATGCTCCCAGGTCAAGCAGGTGTGGGGGAAATCGAAGGTGGCCACTTGGGTGTCGGGCGTCTGCTGATCGTCTTCGTAGAAATAGCGGCCGCCGCCGCAGGTAATGCGCTCGGGCGCATTGAGGTTTAGAAGCATGCGGGCCGAGTCGAGGTAATGGATGCCGTTGTTGCCCAGCTCACCGGTTCCGTAATCCCAGTTCCAGTGCCAATTGTAATGGAAACGGTTGGAATTGAAGGGGCGCTCCGGCGCCGGCCCCAGCCAGAGATCGTAATCGACCCCTTTTGGAGTCGGGGCATCTTCCTGATGGCCGATGCTCGGGCGATGGCCGGCAATCCAGGCCCGAGCGAAAGGAACCTTGCCGAGTTGGCCGGAGCGAACGAATTCCGCGGCACTCTGAAAATGGGCCCCGCTCCGCCGCTGCGTTCCCACTTGAACCACACGTTTATGCTTGCGAGCCGCTTCCACCATGCGCCGGCCTTCGACCAGGTTGTGTGAAACCGGTTTTTCGACGTAAACGTGTTTGCCCGCCTGGCACGCCCAAACGGTGGCCAGGGCATGCCAGTGGTCCGGGGCGGCGATAACGAGAGCCGTAATATCCGGGTATTCCAGAACCCGGCGCACGTCTTTTTCTACTTTCGGAATCTTCTTTTGGCGTTCGTTAACCGCCTTCAGGGCCGATGGAATGACGTTTTCATCGGGATCGCAAAGGACGGCAATTTCGACGCCTTCGCAAGACGAAAACCCCCGGATCAAGTCCAGGCCGCGCCCATGCACGCCCATGACGGCTAGCACAATGTTTTCATTAGGTTGATCGCCGGCCGCCGTGGCGCTTAGTGCCGTAAGCGTCGAGACCGCAGCGGCCGATTGTTTGATGAATTCTCGGCGATGCACGGCCTGCATGGAGATTGCTCCTTTTCTTGAATTCCACATCGGTCGACTTGGGTTTCGTTGCAGGCCAATCTGCGTCGGCCTAAGCAAACAAATGGGATTGACCCGTGGAACAGACATTTCTGTCTATTCAAGCACAGCAGAATGTCCGCTCCATCGGCGGCTCACCGGCCCCGTTCTTCGCCTGCGGCTTCGAAAATAGTTAGGCATGGAAGTTGGAAGCCTGGCAGAAGCTTTGTCTGGCAAACATCCCCTGGGCCGAGCGCCTTTTCGATCCATTGGGACCGCCCGCGCCTGAGCAAGAGCACTTGTTCGATCTTGGCGTCCACGATCCAGTATTCTTTAACGCCCAAGATCCAGTATTCGTCTCGCTTGTCAGTGTAGTCGCGATCGCGCGAGCTTTCTGACACCACCTCGATAGTCAATTCGGGAATCCAGTTTCGCCAGATCGTACGGTCCTTGGGTCCCTTTGGCGCGGTGAGGTAAACGGCAATATCAGGATGGCGTTCGCTTTCAAATTCGGGAACCAGCAATTTGCATTCCATGCTTCCCAGGATGGCGTGAACCGCGCCTGGGTGGGCGGCGTCATAAAGCCACAACAAACGGTTGATCGCCATGATTTGCATGCCGTGATAGTAGTTGGCTACCTCGGTCACGACGAGATACCCCCTTGCCAGTTCGCACAACCAGCCATTTTCCACTTCGGCAAATTCAAACGCCTTGAGGGGCATCTTGCGGCCATGATCTCGAGGGCCGATTTTCGCTTTAGATTTAGTGAGGACCATACGTGGATCGTCCCTGGAGCGCTGAATTGTTGGCTGATTGCAATATACGTTTTCCGCGCAGCGATTGCGAGCCCGGCGAAAAGGCGGGGAGCATTCCCGTTGCTGCATGGACGGGGCTTTTACAAAGCCGCGAGCCTAAGCGCCCGGGGGGCTGGATCGTTCACGCTCGCGCAGGAAATTAAGACGCGCATCGCTTCGGCGAACAGTATTCCGCTACTGTCCGGGAAGTGCCGTAAGAGCCGAGACCGCAGCGGCCGATTGTTTCAGGAATTCTCAGCGATGCACGGCCTGCATGGAGATTTCTCCCCGGTTCTTGCGGGCCCTCATTTAGACGCGGTTTTTCGTTGTTCGTAGAGTCTTAGCCGTTCCCGGGCTTCTTTACCGTACTGTTTCTCAAAGGCGGGGGATTCAAGCGCCTTTTTCTGCCACTTGATGGCTTCGGAGAAATCGCCGGCCTGAG
Source organism: Gemmataceae bacterium (assembly GCA_045802525.1). Lineage (GTDB taxonomy): Bacteria > Planctomycetota > Planctomycetia > Gemmatales > Gemmataceae > JBJMQT01. The sequence continues at coordinate 38,569 of JBJMQT010000046.1, read as the reverse complement.
CGTATGCCGCGGCCAGAGTGTCCAAATAGCTCGGCTCTTTCGACTGTGTTAGCTCGCAGGCCTGCTTGGCCGATTCGACGGCTTTCTTGCCATCGCGCTGACTGGCATCAGCGCATGTTGCCAGCAGACGAGCGCGCTCGTCATGGCCGGGAGGATAATTCGGTTGGACCTTAACCGCCTCGTCAAAATCCGCGAGGGCCTTGGCATATTTCCCTTTGGCAACGTAGGTGCGGCCGCGGCCGATGAAAACGTTTGCGGCCTTCGGATCTATGCTAATCGCTTTGTCGAAATCCGCGATCGCCTTATCGAGTTTTTGTTGAGCGTAGTAAGCCAAGGCCCGGTTATTGTAAGCCGTCGCCATTTTCGAGTTGAGTTCAATGGCCTCGTTATAATCGGCAATCGCGTTTGCATAATCAGCCTTGGCAAGATAAGCATTGCCACGGTTGTACCAGCAGGCCGCCTCGTTGGGAGAGAGGCGAATGGCTTGACTGTGATCTTTGATGGCCGTTTCCAGGTCGCCCTTCGTTACATAGGCCGTGGCCCGCATGGTATAGGACCTTGAATCCCGGTCGTCTTCTTTGATCCGCTCACTCCAATAGCCGACGGCATCGTTCAAAGGCACAACATCAGTCTTGGAAATCCATCCGGATCCGCTGCTGGTACGAACTTGAATGCGTCTGCCGTCTTCCTTTTCGACCACGACAACGGCGTCATTCGTTTTGCCCAGCGTTTCCGGTGGAGTGGTTGCTCCTCCGGAACCTAATTCGAGGCCGGGTCTTTTGGGCATTACTAGTTTGCCGACCCAGGAATCCTCACCCGCTTCCATCTGTAACGGATTAAAAATGACGGCGCACGACAGAAGTAAGATGGCGAGAGTTCGGCGCATGGTAGGCCTCCTGAATCAAAAACAGGCAAGGTTAATGTACTTGCGCGACGTGAGTGGGGCGATAGTCGGCGATACTACGCGGAAACCGCACTTCGGTACGGTGGAACAGACATTTCTGTCTGTTCCAGCACCGACAAGAGTGTTTGTTCCAGCACCGACAAGAATGTCGGTGCCACCAGACCGTTTCTAGGTCGATGCCTTTCATCAGAACTTCAGTAAAGTGATCGTTTTGCGCATCCGGTTCGTTTCCTAATACCGATCCGCCTCGGCGTTTTGTAACAATAGGTCTACATGTGCCATCGACCGTTTCCGCGCTGCTGAAGAGCCACAACGACTTCCTTCCCGATTTTACCACGCTTTGCGCTTAATCTCAGCCTTCGGGGTTTATCCAAGTCTCTGGAAATGCCGATAGTACGCCAAGAAGAATTCTCCCCCGATTGACAGCCTCTTACCGTGTTTGCCCATACGAACATTCCGCCTGCATGGCTGGCCATGCGGGTCCGTTTTTCATCAAGAGGCGTTCATGAAAGCGAAACTTGTAACGAGCTTGACGGCGCTTTTTGTAGGGGCGGGCCTGGCCTTAGCTCAGACCCCGCCCTCATCCTCCTACCGGTTGATTGACCACTCCGCGCCCGGGAATATAAGCCAGGCTTCGGCCTCCCAGTCCGAGAGCGAGCCAGTTCCAAGCAATCGGCCAACTCTCACTTTAGCTCCTGTTGGCGGTCCGGAAGAAATAACCCCGGCCACGCTACCGCCCAGCGAAGGATGCAGAGAAGCTTTCACTCCCCGCCACGTTGAACCGGGCAACCGATTCTGGGCGAGTGCGGAGTATTTGGTTTGGTGGACTAAGTCGACTCGACTGCCGCCGCTGGCCGCCACGGCGCCGGGCCAATTCGCCGACCGCGACATCCCGGCGGACCAGTTGACGCCGATCTTCGGCGATACGCACTTGGACTTTCAAGCCTACTCCGGTGCGCGCTTCTCGGCCGGCTATATGCTTGATGATGAAGGGTCACTCGGCATCGATGCGAACTACTTCTTTACTGAAACTCGCGTCAAGCGCTTTATCGGGGGTTCGAGCGGCGATCCCCTCCTGGGCCCAACTTTCTTCGACCTTGGCAATAACCTGGAGACCATTGTCAAAGATGCCGATCCCGGACGGTTTCAGGGAGTAGTTTCGGTCGAAGCGCCGAGCCGTTTTTGGGGCACAGAAGCCAATGTGAGCATGGGCGTTCAGCCGATTTTTAGCGACCGTCTCCGAGTGTTTGCGGGCTTCCGCTACTTCGAGCTATCGGAAGCACTGACGCGCGTGGATCAGGCAACCGGAATCGGCGATAACGCCGGCGTCGTCATAACGGGCTTAGATCACTTTGGAACGCGCAACCAATTTTATGGCGGTCAGATCGGTTTCGCGGCTCATTCCTGCGTGGGCGCTAACTGGACGCTTGACTTGATTGGCAAGTTTGCCATGGGCGGTGTGCGGGAGTTTATCAATATCGACGGGGCTTCGACCTTCACACAACCGGGCCTGCCAATTGCTGTGGGCAATGGCAATTTGCTGGCGCTGGGCACCAATAGCGGCCATTTTCGGCGAACCAAATTTGCCATCATGCCGGAGTTGACGATGAATGTCGGCTATCGAATCACTTCGCATGTGAACGCCTTCATGGGCTACAACTTGATTTATCTCGATAAGGTGGCCCGCCCCGGCGACCAGATTGATTTTGGCGTCAATACTACCCAGATTACTTTCTTGGCCGGCTCGCCCGGAGTGCTTAACGGCGCGCCGCGTCCGGCGCCGCTGCTCCATAGCGACAGCTTTTGGGCTCAGGGCATGAACTTTGGACTGGAGTTCTGCTACTAAAGGACTACGAAAAAAAATCGCATAATCGGGACACGCGTGTGCGCCCGAAGCGCTAGGGCACGGGTTTGATAACTCTCTGGCTAGCGCTTCGGGCGCAGAATCCCGTTTAGCGCTGTAGTACTAATTGCTGTAACGCCTCCGGCGTAAAGTGACGCCTGTCCAAGCCTATGCAAGAACACTAGTCGCCAGCGCCAGCCGCTCGCGAATGGGGGGATGATCGTAGTGAAGCCAGACCACCCACGGGTTCGGATCCGGGTCGGACTTGTTTAGCCGAGCCAGCTTGATAAAGGCTGAACAATAGGCTTCCGCGTTGCGCGTCCGCTTGAGCGCGTAAGCGTCACATTGCCGCTCGAAGAATCGGCTAATGGCATTCTGCATAGGACCGAGAATCAGCCCAAAGACCGTCAACACCAACAATAGGAAAGGCAAGGCCGTTGGATCGTTGAAGGCAGCGTACCCGAGCGAAGCCGCGCTCCGATGCAAGACTTGGTCGACCAGGTAAAATCCCACTGCGGACGTCGCCACGCTCCAAGCGATCAGCTTGGGCAAATGGCGATAAACGTGGTGGCCGACTTCATGAGCGAAGACGACTTCAATCTCCTCGGGCGTGAAGTCGTCCAGCAGCGTATCGCCGAGCAAAACCCGCCGCGTCCGCCCTAACCCGGCCAGGGCGGCATTGGCTTTCCGCGTCTCGGCGCTCAAGTGAAGACGATAAATGCCTTTAAAGAACAGCCCGGTTCCGTCGGCTAACTTGCGCAGCCTCTCTAAGAGAGAAGCATCGTCGAGCGGCGTCACTTTGTAAAAGAGCGGGAGGATCACCACGGGCACGAGTTGGCCCAGAAGAAGCGTGAGCGCTAACCAACCCAGCGTTGCCCAGATCCACCACGTTTCGGGGAAACGCCAGAGCAGGCTGTAGAGGCCGAACAGCAATCCGAGTCCCAACGGCGCGCCTATCATCCATCCCTTGACTTGCTTCCACAACCAGGCCGCAAACGTCTGGCGACTCAAGCCATGCCGATGTTCGAGGATAAAGCCGGACCAAAAGGAAATCGGCAACGTTAAGATCTCCAGAATAAGGCCGCACATCGCTCCGACGACTGCCAATCGTATCCAGCGATTCGACGCGGCTTGATTGACCGATTCACGTAAGGCGGGGGCCCCCCAAAGCGCGAGGACCGCCAAGGCAACCAGCGTCAGAATTAAGTTGGTCAGGGACGCGATCAGTTTGTCGCGCTGGTAACGTTTGACGTCGGGTGGCGCCGGTTCGAGATAGGGGGTGGACATAAAATCATTCTATCCGCAGTTCTCAAGAAAGGATCCCCCGCAAAATCAGCCAAATAAACCAGCGGAGGTTATCGGAATAGGCCCGGTGCGGTTGAAATACGGGCCTTTATCTTGACCCAGGAAGGCATGTCAAAATACTATACCCGTGTTCCTTTAGTTCATCGGTGGGCGGGATCGGGACCGCGTTCAAGGTTTTGGGCCCCAAAGCTTCTCAAAATCAAAGGGGGCCAGGCCAACTGCGGGGCCACCTTGGTCCGACGCTGGCCACCTTCGAGCCCGACGCTGGCCACCTTTGAAGGAAAGACGCCCAAGGCAACGAAAGTGCGCAAGTCGGCATCAGGTGTTCAATTATTGATCACCCTCTGGCGCAGTGTTGGTGGGACCAGAGGGTGGGTCACTTGGGCCAGAGGGTCAGGGGCCGAGACCTTCAAAAGCCTCGAAAAGGCACGAAAACTTACAAATGCTTTCCACAGGTCCATTTTCGAGCCTTTTGTGGCTAACTTACAGACTGCAACGGGTTACCGGTCTGCTAGCATGAAGATGGGGAACACGGCTGCGGAATCGTTGCGGCACTATAGATGAGGATCAGGATGGCTTACCAGCATACGTTTCAGCGACACAAGACGCGGGAAGTGCAAGTCGGTAACCTGGTTATCGGGGGGGATAACCCGATTATCGTCCAATCGATGACCACGCCCGATACGCATCTGATTGACGAAACCGTCGCTGAGATTCACCGTCTGGAAGAAGCGGGTTGCGAGTTAGTGCGGGTCACGGTGCCCAAGCCCGAAGACGCCGCTGTCCTGGGTGAGATCAAACGTCGCATCCATATCCCCCTGATTTGCGACATCCATTTTGATTACAAGATGGCGCTGGCCGCCCTGGATCACCCCGTCGATAAAATCCGCATCAACCCCGGCAACATCGGCGGCTATGATCGCTACCGGCAGGTTATCCGCAAAGCCAAGGCCAAGGGCCTCCCCATGCGCATCGGCGTCAACGCCGGGAGCCTGGAGCGGGAGATGGCCGAAAAATACGGGTTTCCCTGCCCGCCCGCCATGGTAGACAGCGCCTTGCGTTATATCGAAATTGCCGAGTCGGAAGGTTACCACGACCTTATCGTTTCGCTGAAATCAAGCGATGTCGTCATGGCAGTGGAGGCTTATCGTCTCTATGCCAAGCAAGCCGACTATCCCACTCACATCGGCATAACGGAAGCCGGCAAAGCGCCTTATGCCGTCACCAAATCCGCGTGTGGTTTGGCCCCCATTCTCCTCGACGGGATTGGGGACACCATCCGCATCAGCCTGCTCGGCGACCCCGTTCCCGAGATCGCGGCCGCCTTCGACATTCTGCAAGCAACCCGGCGGCGGGTTCGTAAGCCGGAATTGATCGCCTGCCCCACCTGCGGACGACTTGCCATCGACCTAGAGGGCATAATCGCTCAGCTCGAAAAGCGCCTGGAAGGACGTAAGACCGCCATCAAGGTCAGCGTCTTGGGCTGCGTGGTCAACGGCCCGGGCGAAGCGCGGGAAGCGGATATCGGCATCGCGGCGGGCAACGGCAAAGGCGTGATCTTTCGCCGCGGGGAAATTGTCCGCCATGTTCAGGAGAGCGAAATGGTGGACGCGCTTCTTGAAGAGATGGACCTGTGGGAACAGGAAGAGGCCGGCAAAGCCAATGACGCCATAAAAAACCCGGAAGGACGCGTGCGCCTGCCGCTTCTCGCCAAGTAATGCTTTTCTCCGAATCATGGTTCAGTGTTCGCGTTTGTGGACAGGCATGTCATTTACCGGTCTAATAATGCTAGCGCTATTCAATTGCGCGAACCTTTTGGGCGGAAAAATTGACGACGAACAAGCGACAGCGAACCGCTAACAATGCCAATCAAATTCTCGTGTCCTAACTGTAAGAAATCTTTAGTGGTAAAGGACCACCTGGCGGGCAAGCGCGCGGCGTGTCCGGGTTGCAAAAAGCCGCTTACCGTCCCGGCGCCGCAAGCCAAAGCGACGGCCGATGGACCGGTCTCCCAAAAGGATCTGGAAGAACTTGCCGCTGCGGCTCTTGCCGAGGAAAAGGCTCCGGCAAAGGTCGATGAACCCAAATTTATCGAATTCACTTGTCCGCAGTGCGATGAGCCGGTAAAGATGCCCGTCGACCTGGAAGGCAAACAAGCGCCTTGTCCGGCTTGTCGCCGCATCATCAAAGTGCCGCTTCTTGTCAAACGTGAAAAGACAGACTGGCGTAAAGCCGATTCCCGACTTCCGACCGGAGCGCGCCGCGATACCGAACCGGCGCCCGAAGGCGCCTGGGGGTCGGTCACCACGACTTTGGTTAGCCGTGAAGCTCTCCTTGAGGGTGCTCCGCGGCGCCGGCCTCCGCTTACGCGTAGACAAAAAATAACGCGGAGCGCAGTGGCGGCAAGCGTAGTGCTTGTCCTAGGTTTATCTGTTTGGCTGGGATTCACTCTTTGGGGCAAGCGGACCCAAGAGCAAGCTTTCGCAAAGGCGTCAGCGTACCTTGACCAATCAAACAAAGCGGACCTTTCCCAGGAAGAGTTGGCGGCTCTTAACCTTGCCGATGGAACGTATCGTTTTAACAGCGGCGCCATCGGCTGTGCCAAAGAAGCTTCGGCTTCATTCCAAAAAGTCCGGGGTTTGCTCGATAAGAAAGCCGGCGGCGAGGCGGACTTTCTGCTAACTCGGCAAGCGCTCGCTTTGATCGACATGGGAGGCAACGCCAAGAGTGAAGACGTCGTCCAAGATCGCCTTCTCCCTTGGGACGGAGCGCCGGGCGACGTGCTCAAACAGCTTACGCAAACGCTTAGCAGGATTCATCCCGAAGCGCAGGGATATGCCCTAAAGAAGACGATCTCGGCTTTGCTGAGCAGGGGGCAGGACAAAGTGGCGCTGGCACTGGTTCGCCAAGTGGCTTTCCCGGCGCCCGGACCGGACGCGAAAGAGCCGCCCGTCGAGACGCAGGCAACCGCGGGACTGGAGTTTCTGCGCAACGGCGAGAAGCAATCGGCCGGCGAGGTGGCGGCTCAGGCTCTGGCCAAGGCGCCGGCGAAAAAGGATAAGGAAGGCGAAAAGCGTTCTACACTTTCGCCTTCTCTGGTGGCCTTGTGCATGGCTCTTGGTAGACCTGGCCCGGCGGACGGCATTGAAAATGAGGCCTCCGTGGAACTCAAGATTGGTCAGGCGGGAGGAGAAGCTTTGAAAGGCGACATGGCCAAAGCCCGTGCCCTAGTCGACAGCATCGATTATGCCCCCGACAAATGGCGGGCTTGGGTCATGGTGGCGACTGTAGCGCCCAAAGAGGCGAGTGCGATTAATGAAGCCGTTTCGCTGATCGAAGGTCCTCTGGCCGATAAGCAAATATCTCCCTGGTCATTGGTGCAACTGGTTGAGATCGGCCTAGAAGGAGGCGTCACCGAGGACCGTTTGCGCGCTGTTGCGAAGGCTATACAAGATCCAAATCTACAAGGACAAGTGGAACTAGAAATCTTGCGGACCTCCCTTAAGAAACAGGACAAGTCCGTTCCCATGTCCGTATTGGAACCCATCCCGGCCAAAACGGCCGCTCGCCTTGAAGCCGCCCTGGAACTAGCTCGCCATAACGCTCGGCTGAACGGCAGCTTTATGAATGAAGTGGAAAGCTGGCCGGACGAAAAAGAAAGAGCGTTCGGCTATATGGGCGTGGCACTGGGGTTGCAGGACAAGAAACCCCGAAAATAAGAGCGCCCGCCGAAGGCTTGCCGCTATACCGGCCTCTCATGATCCCTTAATGCCGCTCATGCTAACTTCCTCTCATCTGGCGAGGGGCTGGGGATAGTGAAATATCGGTACCCCTTCACGCTCCTGTCTCTCGCCTTATGAAGCCAGGTGACCTGTCGTGCGTGTTCTGCTCATCGAAGACCACAAGCCGCTCGTAAGAGTCCTGCGTCAAGGGCTCGAAGAAGAAGGGTTTGCCGTCGATACCGCTATGGACGGCGAAGAAGGCGACTTCAAAGCGCGCTCAGCCCAGTATGATGTGATTATCCTGGATCTCATGCTGCCCAAGAAGGATGGGCTGACCCTATTGCGCGAATGGCGGTCGTCAGGTCTAAGCGCCCACGTATTGGTCCTCACCGCCAAAGGGATGCTGGAAGACAAGGTGCGCGGCCTGGACATTGGGGCGGACGATTATCTCACTAAGCCTTTTGAGTTAGAAGAGCTCTTAGCCCGGCTTCGGGCTTTGATCCGGCGCACCCATCAAGTCAAAGATCCGATCCTGCGCATCCGTGATCTGGAGATCGATACCGCTGCCCGCTCGGTGAAACGCGCCGGGCAAACGATACACCTTACGCCCCGCGAATATGCGCTCTTACAATTCCTGGCGTATCATCGCGGCAAAGTGGTTAGCCGGACGATGATTTGGGAACACTTATACGACGAATACGACGAAAACACGTCCAATGTAGTTGATGTCTATATCCGGTACCTGCGCAACAAAATCGACAAGGGCTTCGATCCGCCGCTCATCGTGACCCGCTGGGGTGAAGGGTACCAGTTGCTCGGGGAAGAAGAGTAAGCAAGGCTTGAGCGCCGATCGAACAAATAAAGCCCAAAGACCCGTCTTCGCTGCCGCTTTGAGACCGTGAGATCCGTTATGAAATCGATTCGTTTGTCGCTAGTCGGCTCATTTCTTCTATTGCTGGCCGTGGCGCTGGGCGCCGTTTCCCTGCTCGTCTATCGGATGACCAAGGAGACGCTGGGTGAAAAACAGGATATCGCCAAAAAGCTCCTTGTGGCCGAGGCGGATCACAAGAGCAAGGAAGAGGCGGCAAAACTGGATAACGAGTTACTTGCCGAGGCCCACGTTTTGGCCAGTCAAGCTCGCTTACAGTTTGAAAGGCAACGCGGTTCGGCCCAGGATTATCTCCCGTTTGCCTTGTTGACGGCCGCCCTGGCGCCCAATGGCCATGTGACGGCGCCCATCTGGTTCTGCGAAGGCAACCATCACACCCAGCTGGGCGAGCTGGTGTTGCGCATGGCGGTAAATCGAATCAAGTTCGACGAACACGCCGACGAGGGTTCTGCCAGCAAGCGCAAGTATTTTCAAATCAACACCGAGTGGGGCCATGAATGGCGATCACGGTCCATGGGCGATAATTTCTTCGTCTTTGACCCGATAGTTGAAAAGCGCATGCAGCTTTATAATTTCTCTTACGATGACACGCAGTTGCCCAACGGCGTCTTCTTGCGTCGCATATTGTTCAAAGCTCCCGTCGCGCGCTTTCAATTCTTGCCGGGCGAAAACCGGCCGCGCCTCCAGCCAAGAGACCCACCGCCGGTGCCGCGTCCTTCCCCTACGCCGCCAAAGCCATTCGAACCGCCCGTCGCCGTCTTTTTTATCCAAGCCGCCAGCTCCACTGCTGACCGGGACGAAGCGATTGCCAATATAAGCGGGGCGCTGGAAGACGACTTGGTCGATCTCAAAAATGAATCGGCAATAGCCCTCGCCGATTTGCGGAATCGGTTGTTGTTGATCTCCGTGACTACTTTCGTGCTCACGGTTCTAGGCGGTTTCTGGCTGGTGCGACTGGGCCTCTACCCGCTCAATCAACTTTCCGAAGCGGTTAGTAAAGTATCCGAAAAAGATTTTCGTTTGCCGATGGATGAGAAGCGCATGCCGACCGAGCTTCGTCCCATTGTGGAACGGCTCACACAAACGCTCGAACAACTCCAGCGGGCCTTCAGCCGAGAAAAGCAATCAGCCGCGGATATCTCGCATGAACTGCGTACGCCGCTGGCCGCCTTGCTGACCACTCTGGAGCTTGCGCTCCGCAAACCGCGCTCGGCCGAAGAATATCGCGAGCTTTTGCAAGACTGCAAAGTAAGCGGCCAGCACATGAGTCAACTGGTCGAGCGGCTTCTGACGCTGGCCCGCCTGGACGCCGGAGTGGATCATGTCCGGCCTTCGGAGTTGGATGCCAGTGGCTTAGCCGATCAGTGTGCCACGCTGGTCCGGCCTTTGGCGGAAGCGCGCGGCGTCAGCCTGCGCGTCCACCATGATAAGCCCGTATGGATCACCGCCGATCCCAACAAACTCCGCGAAGTCGTAACCAATTTGCTGCATAACGCGATTCAATACAACCGCCCCAACGGCAGCATCGATTTGAAAGTGAGCCGCAAAAACGGCCACCTGGAATTCGAAGTCGAAGACTCGGGCATTGGCATCAATTCCGAAGCGCGCAGGCACATCTTCGAACGGTTTTATAGAGCCGACCCGTCTCGAAGCGCCGATGGCCTGCATGCCGGCCTGGGCTTGTCCATCGTCAAAGGCTATGTCGATTTGATGGGCGGCACTATTTCGGTGGATAGCACCGAAGGAGTAGGCAGCGCCTTTCGAGTCCAATTGCCGATCCCGAAGGCGCGGGACTTGTCCAGGGCCTAGCTCTTTGGCGACAGAGAACCTTGAATGAGCAGCCTACTGAAAACCCCTGTTAGCCCGCCTGCGAGGGCGTCCTCGGATAGCGGATGGAGAGCCGACCCCGATGTAACCCTGATGTTGCGCGTCCAACAGGACGACGCTGAGGCTTTCGCTGAACTCATCGCCCGGTTTCGCGGCCGGATTTACGCACATCTGCTTCGGCGATTGGGCAACCGCCAGGATGCCGAGGACTTGACCCAAGAAGTTTTTCTCCGTCTCTTTCGGCACCGTAAGCGTTACCAGCCGCGTGCCCGCTTGGGGACCTGGCTCTTCCATATTACTCACAACTTGACCTGCAACGCCCTCCGCTCCAGGCAGCATCAAATCCGCGGATCGATTAATACCGTCGCCTCAGGGGCCCTCCCTGAGCCGCACAGGACGGCCAAAGAAAATTCCCCCTCGCAAAGGTTGGAAAACACCGAAGTCGCCACGATTGTCCGAGCCGCGGTGAAGGGTTTGGCCTTCCGCCAACGAGCTGCCATCGAGCTTCACCAGTTTCGCGATTGCAGCTACGCCGAGGTTGCCGCGGAATTGGAAATGACTCCTAAGGCCGCGAAAAGCCTTCTTTATCGAGCCCGCGGGCAACTTCGATCTCTGCTGTCATCTTTCATGACGACCACGTCCTAATCTAATCAATCGCAACAACATGGACAGGCCGGCCATCCCGTTGGTACAAGGAGATTGCCCAATCCGTTCTTGCAAGATTAGAGACGTGGAGGTTTACCAATGCGAGGCAATCTTTGGCTATCGGCAATAGTTTTGGCACTGACATGCCATTCGGTTAACCGGGCCGGCGAAAAGGAAGACGCCCTGTCAATTCTTCAGACCGCCGTCAAAGCGCACGGCGGCGAGGACAGCCTGGCCAAGGCCTCCAAATGGATTCGCAAGGGCTCCGGCGTACTGACCGCGTTCGGTAAAGACATGCCCTTTAACGATGTTCTCCAGGCCGTTTTACCCGATCAAATGCATTTCAGCGTCGAAGCCGGAAGCGCACCCAACGTGGCCCACATCGTTCTCATAGTCAACAAGAGCCAGGGCTGGCAGGATAACGGAAGCTCGGCTTCCGAATTGACCGAAGAACGCGTCAAGGAAATGCTCGAGGAAGCTCATGTCCTGGAAGCCATGACGCTCACACCGCTCATCAAGGATTCCGCAAACCAGTTTAGCCTCCTCAAAGAAGCCAAAGTCAACGATCTTCCGGCAGTCGGCATCTTGATCAAAAATAAGAGCCATCCCGATTTGAAACTATACTTTGACAAAAGAACCGGACTGCTCGTCAAGATTGGGCGCCGCGCCAAGGAAGGCGGCGTCGATGTGGACAAGGAGTATCTGTATAGCGATCACAAGGAAGTGGATGGAGTCAAAATGCCCTTCAAGACCGTGGAAATGATTAACAATCGCAAATACACCGAGCTCAATGTTTCCTCGTACAAGTTTCCCAGCAAGATTGATGAGGCGATTTTCAAAGAGCCTAAGTGAGAAGCGCAGTTCCCGGGAGACTCGATCGCCTGGCTAACCCGCAGCACTAGCAAGTAATTCCCTCAATTCCCTTGGGGGCGCTGGCGGGTTCTTATTCGAACTAACCATGCTCAAGGATGCTGTTTCTTCAATGCCGGCGGCAACGTCGATGGCACATCTTTGATTCCGGAGCTGGGGTGAACGACGCCGCCTAAGCCTAGCGATTCGGGGTGGCGGGCCAGCTTATCGGAAAAGATTTCCAGGTCCGCCAGCATGCGGTTAATCCGCGGCGTCAGTTTCAGAATCTGCACCGCCACTTCATCGAGGTGATTGTAAAGGGCGGGATCGCCCAGGAAGCGGCGCAGCGAACCCTGACCTTCGCCAATGGCCCGCATCAAATCATTAAAATCGCCCAGCGATCGATTGAGCTTGTCGGTGGTTTCGTCAACATTTTTGAGAATGCTGGGGGCCCGCTCGGCGAGGGGCTTGCTGGCCGTTTCCAGGTTGGCAATGAGGTTTTCCGAACGAACGACGGCCTCTCGCAAAGTCTTTAAGACTTCACGGGTTTCCTTGAGCACCTCGTCGGCGTTCTTCGACATTTGCGGCAAGTTGTCACTGCTGGTGCGGAGATTTTTGAGCGTGGCCGAGAAAGCCCGTTGATTCTCATCGCTCAACACGCCGCCCACCCGAGCGAGCACATCGTTGAGATTGTCCAGCGACCTAACCAGCTTGTCCTGATTTGTCTGCACCAGCAGATCCAGGCGTTCACTGAGCCGGCCGAAACTCCTTGCCGTGGTCTGGATCTCATCGTTGGTGCGCCGCAAATCGGGCACGGTTTCACGAACCGCCCTGACCAGTTGCTGGATTTCATCATTCGTCTTAAGAATCTGCGGCGCCGCCTTGTTGGCCGTGCGGGCAAGGTCGCGATATTCACGGAGCGTCTCTTCGGTAAGCGGCGTAAGTCTTTCGACCGATTTAAGCGATTTGCGAATGTCGTTGAGCAGTTCCTGGGTCGTGGGGACGACTTCGGATGCTTGGCTAACGAGACTGCCGACTGTCGGCTGACGGACCCCGCGCAAGACCGAACCCGGCGGAATCGGCGTCCGATCGGGCGGTTCCTCGGTCTTCTTGGGAATGAAATCAATCGAGGAATCGCCGCCGAGCAGGCCGACCACTAGCGTCGGTTGCTCGTAGCGGCGCAGCATGTATTTTTTATCCACTCTGATATGGACGTTGACCTCGCCGGTTTCGTCGTCAAGTTCAACACGATCCACTTCCCCGATGCGGACGCCGGAGCGCCGGACGGGCGTGCCTTGGGCAATCGTAGGCGCGTCGGAGAACTCGATAATGTACGGGTTAGATCGCTTGAACCAAGTGGGGATGCTGCCGAGCAGGGTGGCTAGAACTGCCAGAAGGACCAGCGCGAGCAGCACAAACAACCCGAGGCGAAAGCGTAATGCTCTTTCATTCATGGCCGCATCCTTCAGCTTTGAATTTCGCGCAATCGGTCCTTCGCTTCACCCTCGACGAATTGGCGGACACGCGGGTCCGGGAAATCGCGTAGCTGCTCCGGCGTGCCGTCGAAAAGCACCTGCTTTTCGCCCGGACGCAAATGGCTCAATGGATAGAGCATCCAAACGCGGTCGGCAACTTTGAAAGCGGTTTTCATATCGTGCGTAACTACAATGCTCGTTACCGGCCGCCGTTGCCGAGTTTGGAGAATTAACTCATTGATCACATCGCTCATGATTGGGTCGAGTCCCGTCGTAGGCTCATCATACAACATGACCTCGGGATCTACCGCCAAAGCCCGCGCCAGGCCGACGCGTTTTTTCATGCCGCCGGAAAGCTCGGCAGGTTTCTTGTGCTCGATGCCCTCGGGAAGTCCGACTTCCTGAAGGCGTTGCCGGACGATTTCCTTGATCTCCGCTTCCGGCCTCTTGCCCTTGGCCCGCAGGCCAAAGGCGACGTTGTCGAATACGGACAGGCTGTCGAAAAGCGCCGCCCCTTGGAAAAGAAAGCCGAACCGCAACCGCTGTTGCGTCAACTCGTGATCGGGAAGATCCACGAGCGCTTTGCCGTCGAAGAACACCTTCCCGGCCGTGGGCCCCAGCAAACCGATAATGAGCTTCAGTAAGACGGTCTTGCCGCAACCGCTTTCACCTATGACCACAAGCGTTTTGCCGGCTTCAACGGTCCGATCAATATCCTGCAAAACTCGCTGATTGCCAAATTGCACCGACACTTTTTCAAAGGCGATAAGCGGCTTGCGTTGCGAGACCGCCGTCCTAGGCTCCTCTCGAACCGCCCGACCTCCCGAATTTCCGCTTCCGCCGCTCATGTATTGGTCTCATTGACTAGTCCCGGTGCATCCGGTTTCCGCTTCCCTTTGTACTCGGCAGGGAGGCTCAGGGATGAGCTGAGAGTTCGACGGGCTCTCATCTCAAAAGCATTGCGCTAATGCTCCTCTCGCGCCCGAGTACGCAATAGTGTTCGGGACGGTTTTCCGTTCATGGGTCCCGGAGGGACCATCGAAAATAGCCCAGCGATTCATCGCTGGGTTAGCGTTTCGGTAAAGTTCGGTCCCGCAGGGACGGCTGAAACGCCGCCCGGTTCAGCCGTTCCTACGGAACTAGAGAACCGCAGCGCTATACTTCTTCCCCAGCGATGAATCGCTGGGCTATTATCGAATGCCCCTAACGGGGCACATGCCCTTGTTGAATTCATGCCGAACGCTATTCAATATTGCCCTAGCAGCACCCAGCACTACCCCACAAGTTTCGGTCCCGACGAGTGCCAGATTGCGTCGTGGAGATTATTAAGACCCAGAGCGAGAAAAAAATCGAGGGCGAGGATCGCGATGAACGAGTAAACGAAGGCCTCGGTCGCGGCCTTGCCTACTCCTTCCGCTCCTCCTGTGCTCTTAAAGCCGCGATGGCAACTAATCAGGGCGATGGCCGCCCCGAAAAACATCGGTTTGAGCAGACCCGTGCCGAGGTCCCACAGGCCGATGAACCCCTCGGCATTGTGCCAATAATAATACTCTTCGATGCGGTAAACCTGAAGGCACACGAGCGCGCCGCCCATGACGCCCATGAAGTTGGCGACAATGGTCAGCAGCGGAATCAACAGCAGGCAGGCGAGAAACCGCGGCACGACGAGATAATGCACGGAATTGACGCCCAGACAATCCAGGGCATCGATCTGCTCGGTGACGCGCATCGTCGCCAACTCGGCAGCCATGGCGCTGCCGACACGCCCAGCCAGCATGGTGGCAGCTAAAACGGGCCCCAACTCGCGCACCACCGAGGTATTGATAATGACGCCCAACCGGGTGGCCATGCCCAGCTGATGAAATTGGCTATAGGATTGCACGGCCAAGACCATACCGATGAACATGCCGGTGACGGCCACAACCGGCACGCTTAGGACGCCGACCGTATAAAAGTTTTGCAAAAGCGTCGTTGTGGACGGCAAGCGGCGCGTTAGCCAGGACATGGTGCGGCCGGCGAATTGGCCAAAATCGCCGACCGCGGCAACGGCCTCATAAAGCCCGATACCGGTTCGCGCCAAGGCGCCTGGCGTTCTGCCTCCTACAGTGGCCATGCGCACTCCTAATTCCCAAAGCGCCAGCGGGAGGGCCCAAAGCCCGCCGCTCGCTCCCGGTTTCCCGGCTTTCTGCGCTCGTCCACGAGCCGGGTCCAAGAGAACCCTTAATCACCATCGGCACGCAACAAGGGATCAACGCGGCGAAAATGTGCTCTTGGATACGCCATCGGAACGAGGCGTTCCTGGTGCGCGGACAACAGCGTTTATTCCGCAGGCACGGAAAAAGCCGCCACCGCCCGTCCGTCACGCCATAAAACCCAGGCATGGAGGCGGTCATTCCAGGTGTAACCGGAAAAATTGGCCTCGCGCGGGGGCGTCAATGCGTATTCCATTTTGTCGTCAGCCGGCAACACATCGATGGGGTCGGCATGGCGGATCCTTTCACGCATGCGCAGAGCCAGCAACTCCTGTTGGCCGGCGAACCAGATGAAAACGGCGCCAATGCCAAGGAAGACAGCCCCATAACGGATAGCCAGAAAGACCATGACAAGGGCCAAAACCGACCCGATTCGCGTGGCGATAACGGTAGCCCGCAATTGCC
Organism: Gemmataceae bacterium; assembly: GCA_045802525.1. GTDB lineage: Bacteria > Planctomycetota > Planctomycetia > Gemmatales > Gemmataceae > JBJMQT01. The sequence continues at coordinate 22,453 of JBJMQT010000046.1, read as the reverse complement.
CGAGCTTCATCGAGAGCAGGGATCGCAAGACCCGGCCTCCGTCCATCGGAAAGACGGGCAACAGATTGAATAGCACCATAAAGACATTCATGACCATCAACTGGACCAGGAAGTCTTCAATAGGATTGAGGCCAAGAATTCCAAAATGCGAGCCTGCATGGGCTATCCCTGTAATGCTAACAATCGGAATGATCAGCGCGCAGAGCAAGGCGGCAATCACGACATTGACGGCCGGCCCCGCCAAGGCGATGCAGAGTTCCTGAGAGGGACTTCTGCCGACTCCGTCAAGCCGAGCGACGCCGCCGATCGGGTAAAGGGTGATGTCGCGGGTGCCGATGCCGAATCGGCGCGCCATCAGAGCGTGGCCCAATTCATGAAGGACGACACAGCCAAAAAGGGCGGCCAGCAAGGCCATCATGAACCCGATGACCGCAAGCCCTCCCTCCGTGCCGTTTTCCAGAAGGACGTAAAGAGGCAATAAGAGGAAAGAAATATGTACGTAAATGCCTATGCCAAAGGCAGTTCCAAGTTTCCACGAAGTTCGCATAGTTGCGTTGACCTTTCCATAGGGGCTTGGCCAGCAAAACTGCCGGCGAATGCCTTCTATATCATTTTAGGCGCAAAGTTAGCCAACAATCATAGAAAACGGTGAGGAAGCGAAGTGCTCAAGGAAGCCGAGCTGTATGGCGAAAACTTCCCTCTACGCAGCCCGCCTGCCGTTCTGCTAGATAAGGATATTGTCGATTAACCGCGTTTCCCCAAACCTAACCGCCAAGGCAATCAATATAGTGCCTTGTATCCGGGTGACGGGTTGTAGACAATCTGCGTCCACGACGGCGGCATAGTCGAGCACGGCGCCGGGCGTCCTCGTAACTCGCTTCACCAGATTTTGCCGAATGATCTCGCCATCTTGCTCGCCTGAATCGATGGCGGTGCGCGCATCTTGGAGCGCTTGATATAGAACGACGGCTTGCCGCCGTTGCGTGGGGCTGAGATATCGATTGCGTGAGCTTAGAGCCAGACCGTCCTCTTCGCGCACAATGGGACAAATCCGCAGGTTTATGGGCAAATTAAGGTCGCGGACCATTTGTTGAAGGATGCGAGCCTGTTGAGCGTCCTTTTGGCCGAAATAGGCGAAATCGGGCGTGACGATGTTGAATAACTTTAGAACAACCGTGGCGACGCCTTGGAAATGCCCCGGCCTGGAAGCGCCGCAGAGGGCATCTTGCAAACCGGTTACTGCCACGGAGGTGCGGAAACCAGACGGGTACATTTCCGCGGCGGTCGGCGCGAAGATCAGGTCTGTTCGTTCGGCAGCGCAGAGCCGTTCATCCGCCTCAAAAGCTCTCGGGTACCGGCCGAGGTCTTCGGTTGGACCGAACTGGGTAGGGTTGACGAAAATCGAGACGACCACGAAGCCGGTCTCCGCTCGTGCTGCTCGAATCAGACTAGCATGGCCGGCGTGCAAGGCGCCCATAGTGGGGACATAGCCGATCGTCAGCCCTTGGGATCGAGCTTCCCGGATTGCGGAACGGACATCTTCGATGCCAATCACGACCTTGACGCTCGACATGGCTCCCCCTAAGGAGCCCGCGCAGAAACACCTGGCTCAACGTCCCCACGCTTGGGTGGGACGCCCTGAGGTACTCCGAAGGGCGTGTTACCATTCGCGGGCTCCACGCCCTTCGGAGTACCTCAGGGCGTCCCACTCGAATCTGATTACTACCCCTCGACGAAATTGACCAGTTTATTAATGCGCGGGCCTGAACCAGCATCTTACTGCTTATCTGCCTGCCTGGTGAGGAACATCTCTAAGTAGGATCGTCGTTCAGAATGAACCAGTCCCAGCTCATGGGCGGTCTGCATCAGAACCTTGCGCGCTTCGTCCAGCCTATCTTGTTCCGCCTGAATCTCAAGCTCAGCGAATATTCCCACCCCTTCCACTTCATCAAGGGAAACTTCCAAAGGAAAGCCTTGGCGCTCCAGGTGAAAAATCCGCCTATGCTTCTTAACCGTGGCTACCGGACGATAGCGGAGATGGAGAAGCAGTGTGGCAAAGTCTCCGGCGATTTTATTGCCGGGCGCCAGAGGGACCTCGATTTCCGTACGCGTTTTAGTGTGCGCATCAACCTTTGGCCCTTTGTAGGTGACAAAGTTGGCCTGCCCTATGCGGCGGATGCGCAAAGCCTCGTCGGTCGCCGCGTAATCGCGGTCGGGCGGCTTGAAATAGGTGTCCTCGTCTTCGCGCTTTTGATCGGGCTGGGCCTGCCATTCCGCCAGCCGTGCCTCTAGCGCCTTGAAATCCTTCACCGGAAACTTCATTTCGACTTCCAGCATGGACCTCTCCGTTTGGCAAGAGACTCTATTGGAATCCCGATCCCTCACTCTGTTTTGTCATCGAAGCCCTAAAACCCCTAAGCGCAGTCCAATGGTATCGCTTCGTTTCGTAACACGGCAATGGCAGACATTTCGTAACAATACGTCTACACTAGCCCTGACAAGGACTTGCGTCAAAAGGGCTAGGCGTGTGTTATGTTATGTTATGAAATGAATCGGCTTCCAGACGGTGGCGAGGGTGCCAACTTTGTAGGCGGTTTCGCTGGTTCATGAGAGCCTCCCCAGGGAAAAATGGAAATGGCCGACTTTCAAAGCGTCTGCAAAATCGACGATGTGCCGGAACGGGAGGGGATTACCGTCGAAGTCGGCGATAAAGCGATTGCGCTCTTCAAGGAGAACGGCCAATTCTTCGCCATCGACGATTTTTGTCCCCACATGGGGTCGCCCTTAAGCGGCGGCTACGTCGAGAAGGGAACCGTCACCTGTCCCTGGCACGCCTGGCGGTTTCGGTTAGCTGATGGCGCGTGGGCCGATAATCCCCGTCTTAAGATCGGCTGCCACACGGTCCGTGTCGAAGGCGATGAAGTTCAGATTCAGCTGGTCGAGCCAGCCAATTCCAGAGGAGCACAACCATGAGCACCAGATACCGCTTGTCCTGGCGTCGATTTTCATTGCTTGCCCTGGCTCTAGCCTTGGTCCTAGTGGGCTCGGCCACGTCGCAAGCGCCGCCTCGACCGCCCAAGAGGGTTGTGCCGAAACTTGAACCCCTTGCGGAGACAAAGCTCCTGATGGAAGGGCTGAATCTTCCTAATTTCCGTGCGTTAGAGAAACTGCTGAAGAAGCAGCCTGTGGAGGATGAGGCCTGGGTTTTCGCTAGAGGCCAAGCCTTGTTGATCGGCGAGACGGCCAACCTGCTGATGATTCGCCCGCCTCGCAACAATGGCCAAGACTCGTGGATGGAACGATCCATGGGATTGCGCGAAGCGGCGTCGGGTTTAGCAGCGGGCCTGGCCAAGAAGGACTTCGATCGCAGCCATGTGGGCATGCTCGAGTTGGCCAATGCCTGCAATCGATGTCATAAATCGTTCCGCGTGCCTGTAAACATCGTTCCTTTCGAAGAACCAGGCCCCAACAAGGACCTTGAAAGCAAGTAATAGATGCACCAGGCACTCACGTTACTTGACTTTTGTCCTCGCGGACAATAGCTTGTGCGCCATTGCTCGCAAATCGTCCCAGCGACAAATTAGCTAAAGATCGATCGGTCAACGGCGAAGCAGTTAACAGCGACTGCTTTGCTGACCATGGGACAACCTGCACCCAAACCAAGCGAGACCCTGATGTCCACGCAGCCACCTGTTGCCACTCCGATGAATCCGGATGACGTCGAAATCAAAATCGTCAGTCATTCCAACCTTTTCTATTGGTGGCCCGTATGGGCCGTCGGTTATCTTCTGGCGCTCCTCACTTGGGCAGACGGCCACCTCATGGCCATAGTGCCGAACAAGGAAGACCTATGGAAGCCCGTTTATGAAAAGGTGGGCCGGGACAGCTACGAGGAACATGAGGGAGTCATTTTTCGCGATAAAGACGAGGACAAACCAGCGGGAAAGGGAGCGCCTGCGGTGGTCGAAAAGCCTCGTCTCCACGTTGCGCAGCGCAGCAGCTACGGCGTTCTGTTCGCCACCGTGTTGTTGCTGGTTATCGTAATCACCAACGTGCCGCTGCGCGGGCTCTGGTCGTTCGTGATAATCATCTTTGTGGTTATGCTTTCGATAATATTCGCTTTGTCGGGCTTGTGGGACAGTATCTTGAGGACTATTTCTCTGTTGGACATACGCATCAATATGGCCGGATATGCCCTCATTTCGACGGTTTTGTTCATTATCTGGCTGGTCACTTTCACCTTATTCGATCAGCAACTTTACATGATTTTTACTCCCGGCCAACTTAAAGTCCGAACCGAGATTGGAGGCGGTGAAAAGGCCTATGACACCGCGGGCATGACGGTCGAGAAGCAGCGCAGCGACCTATTTCGCCACTGGGTCTTGGGGCTGGGCTCGGGAGATTTGATTGTGAACACGTCAGGAGCTAATGCGCACCATTTCGATCTGCCGAACGTTCTCTTCGTAGGTCGAAAGGTGCAGCAGATTGAAGATATGCTTCGTGAAAAGGCGGTTGTGAAGGGGCGGAGCTAACGCCAAAGCCGGATCTCAACGATTCTCGCGTTTGAGCCATAGATCGCAGTGACCGCGCCAAAGCCCTTGGCGCGGTCGCTGTTTTAATTGACGATTGCAAATCATTAAGGCAACGGTTTGGGCGATCTAGTCCCCTAGTCCTCTTTCTTCTCCTCGATAGGTTTCTTGAACGGCTGTACGAAAAAGGTTGTCTTCTTATCCGTCATCATTTTGGCTGCATAATCATCGGCCCCCTTGCGGTCGGGGTACTCAAAAGTTTTCACCTGTTGATTGGAATTGTTGTAGACGGCCCAGACGACCTTCATGCGAACCACCTTCGCAGTGCGCGTTCGCGTCTTGGGCTTCGCCTTGGGTTTAGGCTCCTTTTTTTTCTTCTTTTTCGGAGCCTCGTCGTCCTCATCCGAGGGCTCTTCCTCGTCACCGGCATCCTCCGCGGCTTCAGCGTCTTCCTCGGCATCCTCCTCACCTTCCTCTTCCTCCTCCTCTTCTTGTTCTTCGTCTTCCTTGGCGGTACGCTCATAAGCCTCGTGTTCGGCGCGTTTTTCCTTCCGGTTGACAATACGGCGTGCCATGCATGCTCTCCCGCTCTGCAGGTTGTTGCTAGGATAAAAGGCTAAATACCGCGCCTTAAACTATCGGTCCAGCGTCAAAGATGCAAGTTGGACTAGCGAATAGCTTAAAAGGAACCGGTTGATCAGCCGGTCTGTAAGGCACCCATGCAAACGCTCGAAAATAGACCCGTGGAAAGCATTTGTGAGTTTTTGTGCCTTTTGGTGGCTTTTGAAGGTCTCGGCACCTGACCCTCTGGCTCAAGTGAAGACCCTCTGGTGCACCGCCCGCGCGCCAGAGGGTGATCAATAATTGAACACTTGATGCCGACTTGCGCCCTTTCGTTGTCTTGGGCGTCTTTCCTTCGAAGGTGGCCAGCGTCGGATCATGGTGACCCCGCATTTGGCCTGGCCCCCTTGACTCTGTTGCAACGTTCAACGCGGTCCCGCCCGCCGGACAAGCTAAGCGCTGCGCAACGAGTATTTGCTGGACGGGCGTGATATGGCAGGCAAGCCCTTCATTACCTAACATTAGTACATCTAGCCGGCTACGGCTGGTGAACGCGGAGAACCAACCATGTCGGAAATGCCCAGGTTCAAATTTGGAGACCTGCTTGCCCTTTTGCTTGTTGTCGTCGCCGCGGGAGGATTGCGCGGGGCCTACCTCTGGTTCCTAGCTGACCAAGGAAATGGCAATGGTCCTTGGCTGGTTCAAGATCCGATTCCTGCCCTCAAGAATACCCCTGAAGCGAATAATTTGCGGCACGATTCCCCGAATCAATTGGATTTGCTGGTCTACAACTTGAAGGAGAAAAGGACATTTGCAGGCGAAGCCCCTCTCGCCGCTAAGGAAGAGATAACTGCCCACACGGCGCCCGGATATCCCTGGGTTCTCTCCGTACTTGAAAATGCCCCGCTAAAGTCGTCTCAACTCGATCAGGCTCTGCGCTGGCTCCAAAGCCTGTTGGGCACGCTAACGGCCGCCTTTTATTTCTTTTTTGCTCGAAGAGCTTTTCACAGTTCGCTCGTGGGTGCAATCGCCGGCCTACTATGTGCAGCCAATCCTTTTTGGATTGTGAACACTGCGGAAATCAACGACGGCGTACTCGCTTCATTCCTTTTGGCGTTTGCACTCATGCTTGGTGCACGGGCCAGCCAGCAGGGTGGCGCGGCCACGAGCTTGCTCTATGGACTACTCTTGGCTGCGTTAGCTATGGTTCGGGCGGCGTTGGTGCCATTCGGTTTCGCAGCCATGATTTGCTTTCTTCTTCGCTGCCGAGCGATTCACCGGGGGTGGTTGTATGCCTTGCTCGCTTTTCTCGGCTTTGCCAATGCCCTAGCGCCTTGGACGATGCGCAACTATCAGCAATTCGGCGAAATAATGCCCCTTGTTGATTCGGTCTACCTCCACCTTTGGGAAGGCAACAATCCAGACGCTACGGGCGGTCCACAGAACGACGGCGCCATGCGCGATGCGCTAGCCAAGGCCCGCGAGGAAAGCAGTCAAGATATTGATCAGGAAATCGTTGGGCAGGCGAATCAAAGCAAGCGGTACAATCGTCTTGCTCCCGATGTAATCAAACAGATTCGGGAGAATCCGGCTGCCGCCTTGCGACGGCGCCTGAACGCCAGCCTCGATTTCTTCTTTGGCGAAACCTGGTTTACGCAGCAATCCTTGACGCGTGAAGGCACACCGCCGAGCGATGGACTGCCAGCCTGGTTAGCTGACTCGCATGAGGCGATCGTAATCGGGGCTCTTTTGGCAATGTTGATTCTTGGCGTCTTGGGTTGGCGGTGGACCTATGGCTGGCGCTGGGAATCGATGCCTTCGTCCCTGGCGATGGTGTGGATCCCGCTTCCTTATATATTGAGTCACGCAGAAGCACTTAGCGGCCCACGGCTCCCGCTAGATGGGGTTCTCCTTTCCTATGCCGCCTTTGTGTTGGCCTGCTTGGCGCCTCCTGTAGCCCGGCATCTATTCAATGGGGGCGGCCTCGCGGCTAAATCTGAAGACAGACTGTGACGAATCAAGACAGTGCCAACCCGCTGGATCGTTTTTTGCCCCCTGTTCGCGAATGGTTTCGTGCAACCTTTGGGGCGCCGACTCCGGCTCAGCGGGAAAGCTGGCCCATCATCGCCTCCGGTAATCACACTTTAATTCTGGCTCCAACCGGGTCCGGAAAGACGTTGGCAGCATTCCTGGCTTGTCTTAATGGCCTCTGGCGTCAGGATCCGCCGCCCACAGGAGTCCGCGTTCTTTATATTTCCCCGCTCAAGGCGCTTAACAACGACATCTACCGCAACCTGAAGCAACCTTTGCAAGGCGTCGCTGCTACAGCGATGCGAATGGGTTTTCCTTTGCCGACTATAACGACTGCAGTTCGCACCGGCGATACGCCAGCGGCAGAACGGCAGCGCCTGATCCGCAAACCCCCGCACGTACTCATTACCACGCCCGAGTCGCTTAACATTTTGTTGACTTCCCGGGCTCGCGAAACCCTACGTCACATTACTCATTGCATTGTCGATGAGATCCATGCGCTATGCCCCAACAAACGAGGGGTGTTCCTCTCTCTCCTTCTTGAGCGGCTCGAAGCCCTGAATCCGCAATCATTCACCAGGATCGGCCTATCGGCTACGCAGCGGCCATTGGAGGAAGTGGGGCGATATCTGGGCGGTTTCACGGTGGACAAAGCCGGCGGCCGGCGACCGCGGCCCGTCACCATCGTCGACACCGGGACACGAAAAGGGATGGACCTCAAGGTCGTCAGCCCTGTGGAGCAGTTTGGCCCGCTCGCGGAAAAGTCGGTTTGGCCTTCCGTTTATCGCCTTCTCGCCAATGAAATCCGGACTCACCGCTCGACGATTATCTTTGCCAACAATCGCCGAACCGTTGAGCGAATCACGGCCAATCTCAACGAGATTTTTGAAAACAATGACTCCATCTCCGGCGAAGAGGATCATGGCGAACAAGCTGATGCCGAGCGTTCTGAAACAAATGCACAGCAACCGGTTCTAGTTAAGGCGCACCACGGCAGCGTCTCTCTAGAAGTGCGTCAGGAAACTGAACAGGCCCTTAAAGAAGGACGCTTATCGGCTGTCGTGGCAACCGCCTCGCTCGAACTCGGCATCGACATGGGCGCGGTTGAATTGGTGTGCCAGGTGGAGTCGCCGGGCAGTATCGCCCGAGGTTTGCAACGAGTAGGCCGGGCGGGGCATTTAGTGGGCCAAACGAGCAAGGGGCGGCTCATCCCGAAAACACCTGCTGACTTGTTGGAGCAAGCAGTATTGGCGGGCGAAATGGCACAGGGGCACGTCGAAGAGGTTCGAGTGCCGACTAATTGCTTGGACGTGCTTGCCCAACAGCTGATCGCTCTGGTAGCCGTGGACGCTTGGGAAGCGCCGGCTCTTTACGCCTTGGTACGCTGTGCCTATCCCTATCGCGATTTGTCGCCCGAACTGTTTGAGTCCGTACTCGAAATGATCAGCGGCCGATTCAAGGACCCTGCGATAGGTCGGACTCCGGAGGCGATGCTCCGGGCAATGCAACCGCGAGTCAGTTGGGACCGCGTACACAATCGCGTTCTGGCGCTTCCCGGCAGCCGGCAAATGGCTATTGTGGGCGGCGGCACGATTCCGGATACCGGCCAGTATGCCGCCATCTCGACGAAGGGCGTGCGCATCGGCGAATTGGATGAAGAGTTTATTTACGAACGGCGCGTGGGGGATGCGTTTCTTCTGGGCACTACCGCCTGGCGTTTGGAGAAAATTGAAACGGATCGGGTGCTGGTCTCGCCGGCAGCAGGAGCTCCCGCCATCGTGCCTTTCTGGCGCGGCGAAAACGCTGGAAGGTCACATGATCTTAGCATGGCGATGGGCCGGTTTCTTCATGACTTAGCGGGGCGCGCCAATGATGCCGATTGCTTGACATGGCTTGAATCGCAGTATCATCTCGATCCCGTCGCGGCCCGGGAATTGCGGCGCTACGTCAAGAGGCAGCTCGATGTAGCCGGTTTCCTACCGACGGACCAATCGATTGCCGTGGAGGCTTCCCGCGATCCACTAGGCGATTGGCAAGTCATTGTGCTGAGTCCATTCGGCAGTCGGCTCCATCTGGCCTTGCGGCTAGCCCTGGAAGGAAGGCTACGGCAGCGACTCGGTTACCGTCCCCAGATCTTGCACCACGACGATGGCTTGCTTATTAGGTTAACGGACACCGACGAACCGATTCTCGATGTGTTTGACGGACTAACTCCGGAAAATCTCGAAGGGTTAGTCCTGGAGGAACTTAGCGACAGCGCTTTATTTGCAATGCGCTTTCGCCAAAATGCCGCGCGAGCTTTAATGTTCCCGCGATCTAAGCCCGGCCAACGCGCTCCGCTTTGGCTTCAAAGGCTCCGCGGGCGCGACCTTTTGCAGGTCGCCCGATTGCATTCCAATTTTCCCATTGTGGTCGAGACGTTCCGTGAATGCCTGCAAGACCATCTCGACTTGCCGCGATTGCGCAACTTGTTGAGTGAAATTCAAGCGGGCAAGATAGCCATTAAAACCCGCCGAGCGGAAACCCCCTCGCCTTTCGCGAACTCCATTCTCTTTTCATTCGTCGGCTCATACATGTATGAGCGGAATCCTGCCGAGGTCGCTGACCGCGCCATCTCACCCTTGAATCAGCAGCTTCTCGACCAGCTCATTACCCCAGAGCGGCATGAGCATCTCCTTGACCCGAGGGCTATTCATCAAGTGGAACGGCGTTTGCGCGGGATTGGCCACCCTCCGCGCACAGCCACCGAAATGGCCGAATGGCTGCGTCGCTTGGGTGACTTGACGCCTTCCGAATTAGAAGGTCCGATGGCTAGTCTCATGGGCGAACTCCAAGCCGATAACCGAGCTACGACAATAGAACTTCCCCGCATTTCGGAAGCAACGCGCTGGATTCTCATAGAAGAGGAACCGCTGTATCGCTCTGCATTCGGTATGGAAAACGTGGAGGCCTCGGCGCAGCAAGCCGCGGCCGAGACTATCCTAAGGCGCTTTCTGGAGACCCATGCATTGGTCGGGTTGGAGGACGTGCTGCGCCGTTACCCGTTTGAACCGGCCTGGACCCGGCGCAAACTGGAAGACTGGGCCGCGGCCGGCCAACTCGTGCAAGTGGCGCCCCAAGCGAAGGCGCCGAGCGTGCAATGGTCAGCTCCCGCCAATTTGCAGCAAGTCCAGCGCGGCACCCTGGCGCTCTTGCGAAGCGAAGTCATTACGTGCTCACCTCCGCAATTTGCCGATTTTGTGCTTCGTTGGCAAAGGATTCATCCTTCTTCGCGGACTGGAACCATCCAGGGTTTCCAAGAGGTCCTTGATAAGCTGGAAGGGCTGGCATTGCCCGGCGATATTTGGGAAAGGCTCGTCCTGCCAAACCGGGTTCTCAATTTCCAAAGTCGCTGGCTTGATGAAGTCATATCCAGCGGTGAATGGAGTTGGATTGCGAGAGGAGAAGCGAGCCAATCGACCAATCAAGTAATGTTTTACCGGCGCTCCACCCAGCGCCAATTGCCGCTGCCGGAATCTGAAGAGGCGCCGGCCTTGAATTCGGACGAGGAGCGCTTGTTAGCCTATTTGAAGTCCCATGGAGCTTCCTTTGTGAGCGATATGGCACAAGATCTGGACCTAACGCCTGGGTTAGTGCGGACCGCGCTCTGGAATCTGGCGCGGCGAGGCTGGATCACCAACGATCGATTCGAGGCAATACGCAAGGGGGAAACGCGCGAGCGCGACGCCTCGAGCTTGCAAGGAGCCCTGAAAAGGAAAAGCCCTATTCGCCGATCCCCTCGCTCTTCAATTCACACGCCTTTGCCCGAAGGACGCTGGTCGATCGTGCCCTGGAGATCCTCGAACGTCGAAGGGCAAGCTTTCACGCAGGCAAACTTGTTGCTACACCGCTACGGCATTGTCGCCCGTGAGCTAGCCCTGCTCGACCCGTCGATGTTGCCTTGGCGAGTCTTATATGAGGTCCTTAGCCGCATGGAAATGGGCGGCGCCGTGCGGCGTGGATACCTGGTAGAAGGGTTGTCGGGCGCTCAATTTGCCTTGCCCGAGGCTCTGGAAATGGCAGAGAAGATTCATACTCCTTCCACGGCTGCCGATCCGGTTGTTTTGTTGCATAGCCTAGACCCGGCAAATTTGTACGGCACAGGGGCGCCGTTTGACATTCCGCTGCTAGACGGCGGGACACGCCACTTCCTCCGTCGAATGGGCAACTGGCTGGTTGTCAGGGCCGGCAAGCCCCTATTGCTCATTGAAGGGCAGGGCAGGCGATTGACTGCCTTGGCCAGTGCCAGCCGTGCCGATGTGGCGGCATCGGTGGCCTGTCTGCCGGAAATTCTCAAGGGAGAACCCAAGCAATCGCCCAAGCATAAGCTGACGGTGGAAGAATGGAATGGACAACCTGTGACAGCGATTCCCGAGCACGAGCTGCTACAGGCCGTCGGCTTCGTGCGCGACTATCAAGCGATGACGCTTTACGCCGAGTGGAAGTAACGCACCCATTTCATTTGGCCGGCTCCCCTACACATGGTCACATATGGTTCTCTCCATTTCGCCTGACCCCCCGTGGAAAGAAATGGAAAGCATTTGGGATTTAAGGCCGGCTCTAAAAGGGGTAAAAGGCGATTCGCCAACCCAAATCATTTCACGTCGCCGTCACCAGTAGAAAAACGATCTTTTTTGCCGGAGGCTTATGTACGCAGGCATAGCAACTAAGGAAAGATCGTTTCTACAACCCCTGGCACACCCCCGCGAGGAGGCGGCCAGAAACGATTATTTAAGATCATTACAGCAATCAACTTAGTAGAGATGGAAGTCGAACCGCATTTGGCGTTTCTATTTCTCAGGCAGCGACTTGGCCAACTCCGCGAAAAGCTCTTTGAATTTGGCAGGGGTCATCTCATTGCCGCCCGGCCGTCCATAGTTGCCAAGCCCCGCAAGCGACCCCGACAAGTAGTCGTCATACACCTTTTGGCGGGCCGGTGCTTGCATTTCGGTGTCTTTTTTCCAAGCGTTATAGTCTTTTGCCTTGGACTCGGAAGCCGGCCGATACGTTTCATAAGGTAGGGCCAAATCGAGACCCCGCTCAAGAATCTGGAGATTCTTTTTGATTTCCGCTTGGGAAAGCTTGAGTCTATCGGCGGTGGGTTGATCTTCAGGATTCTTTGACTTCTGATATTCCAATTGAACTTCGCCGTAAATGATGCTCCAAGCCCAAGCTATTTGTCGCGCCTGATCGAAATCGGGTGGTTCCGAAGAGGACTTTTCGGCTAAAAATCTGAGCAAAGCAAGGGATTGCTTTTTGCCGTAAGGAAAGCCTTTCGAAATCTCCTCTTTCTTGGCGGAGTCAAACGGCGCATTTAGGGTTTGCACGAGATTATTCGTCCATTCGGACAGCTTTTTGGCGGCTTGGGAAACCTTGCCAGGATCGCCGAATGGCTGATCATCCAGCGCCTTGCGTAGCCGGCCGAGGCTCTGCTGCCATTCGGCAAGAAGCTTCTTTTCCAAATCGGGATCCGAGCCGGCGGCTTGGTGGATAGCCAAGCCCATGAGGGCCCCGGAATAGGGCCGAAATTGCGGGCGGCCGGGGGTTCCCTTGTAGCCTCGCGTTTGCCGCCAGCTATCGCGCACCAAGTCATGATGACAAGCGGCGCAATCAAATTGAGCAAGGTCAATAATCTGCTTTTTTGAGGCGGCTTCTGCCGCTTGGGAAGCCAGCATGTCCATAGTCTGCATGAACCCGGCAGCCTCACCGATTACAACCAGGGCGGTCTGTTCGAGATTCTTCGCGGTGGGATAGGGACTGAATTGGTTTTCGCCGGTAAGCAGTTTTTCCGGCTTTTCCCGAATCATTTCCCAATGGCGAGGCATGGCGTCGCTGAATTTACAAGTGTCGAACCCGGGCAAAGGAGGGTGACCCGCGGCATACATTTCGTGGGTTAATATTCGATTCTTTCCAGGATCGGCATCTCCGATGTGGCAGGAACCACATACCTGGGTGCGCGTTCGGGCGTCCCAGAGATCGGTCATGCCGAACTTGGTTTCTTTGGTTTTCCTATCGTTTTGCCGCCATTTCTTACGCCCTTGGAGACTGTCGGTGCCGTGAGGGTCAACCCAATTTTCGTAGGGTCCATGGCAAGCCACGCAGGTGACGCCTTGTTGGATGAATTTCTGATAATCGTCGGCAGACTCCTTGGCGAGTTCTTGATTGAACAAACTGTGGCAGCCCAGGCACTGGGGGTTCTTTTCCGGTTTGATCCGTTCCGCCGTCTTCAGGCGGGCGTTCATGATTTCGCCCATCCGCACCGCCCGTTCACCTTGAAGCACCCGGTAGGCGTCCTGGTGGCGATCCCGATCGCCCCAGCGATAGACTTCATCGCAACGGCAGAGGCTAACCAGGTTTTCGAGGTCGGGTCGGGCGTCTTTGGTATGGCAGTTGAAACAGCGGGAGACGCCTTGAATAAGGGGCTGGAGTCCGTTTCTTGGTTGCCCAGCGGCCGCGGCTTCACCATCCTTGTCCTGCCCGCGGCCGTTGAAGCTCCAGGTCAATAGCGACAAGCCCGCCAAACCAAGCAACGTGATGCCGCGAAACAATTGGTGGGCCGGCATTAACTCTTCCCTACTTGCTGGATTGGCGTTGAAGATCGTCGAGCGCTTTGCCGAACGCATGGGGTAGATAATCTCGCGGCGAATTGAACTTTATTTCTGGGGCGTGATGGCGGCGGAGCCCTAGAAGGTCGTCCATTCTTCCCAGAAGGCTCTCGACACCAGGATGAGCATTTCTCGAATCGAGATCGCCCCGCGTCTCACTAAGCGCGGCCAGCGCCAAATATATCTGGGCCGCATTGTCCCAATTCGCTCGATGCAGCTTTTCCGTATCTTTAGCCACGGCAGTATACAGCGCATGCAGTCTCTTTTCATCAAAATGCATGCGCTCCATTTGTTTTGCGTGTTCGCCAAGCAGGCGCGAGATGTCTTCAGCATACCGGCGGACGATGAGCCGATCCGGCGGCGTCTGATCCATTTCTGCCGACAGTTTATTAATCGCTGCGTCGATCTGGGGATTGGCGCCTACAGGGAGGCTTGCCATCGTCGCATACCAAGAATTCATGGGAATCAAACCCGGTTTGCGACCTGCGTAATAGTCCTTGGTTTGCCTCCAACTCTCACTTTTCAAGTCGTGGTGACAGGCATAGCAATCGTGCTCGGCGAATTCGGGCCAGGGTCGGCCGTCGCTGGTGTGAAACGCTAGTTGGTCGAATGCGGCCTTGGCAACGAGAGTCGACCCAATTGCCCAAGTCTGGGCGGCATAATCGGGATAGCGTTCGTGATCTTCTCGGTCGCTCCAGTGTTTGGGATACTGTGCCATCGCCAAGCTGAAATCGAAGTTTAAGCGTGGATGACCTGCGGCCAACAGGTCGTGGCCCGATTCACAGCGCGGCGAACCGACATGGCACTCAAGGCAAGTCTCAGCGGTCACCCGCAGGCTTTTGGTGTACCTAAAGCCGGTCTTTTCTTTCGCCGCACGGCTCAGGCTAGTCCAATCGTAAGCGATGTGGTCGTTGAGCCAGTTCTTGGCCGGGCCATGGCAGGTCTCGCAGCCGACGCCGTCGTGAAAGGCGAGGGGAGTATCGGCAGCCTCGGTCGGCCCTCTGGTGATGCGCGGATCGACGTGGCAGCGCAAGCAAACCTCGTCTCTCTCGGCATGAATCTCGGTGTCGCCGGCAAGCCGCTGATAGTTGCGTTCGATGTTGCGGCCGATTTCGCCAAAGAGAACGTTATAGGCTTTCTGGTGCGGATCCTTGGTAGCCCAGACGGAGTATTCGCACCGCTTGGCATAGTCCTCGCCTTGAATTCCCTTGTTGAAGTTGCCGTTATGGCAAGCCGAGGCGCTACAGGAGCTGACGCCAGCCCAGGTGGAAAAATCGCCCAACCCGGCAGTGTCAGCTTTATCGGCGCGGCCGTCCGGATTCTCCCGAGCGCTATTGGGCGTTAGGGCGTGTAGCGTTCCAAACGATACAGCCAACGATACAGCCAAAAAAGCTGCCATCCCCAAACGAGCAGGGAGGAATCTCACGTTGGCGCCTCGTGGGAAGGTTTGCAGGGCCGAGGATGGCAATCCCATACTTATCGTGATCAGAGAAAGTTTCCCACCTGGCATCCGCGTGTCAAGGAATTAGCATTGATGATCGGGACCGGAAAAGCTTGCGAATAGGGAATAATCGGCGATACTAACCAACTCAGCCAAACCCGATCTTCATTTCTTGGGATTATGGTGCTTATGTTGGCAGATCAAACGGGATAAGACCCAACGTGGATCAGCGGAGGTGCTGGGATGATTTGTAACGACAAAGAGCTCGAATCGACTCAGGACCGTATTGCTTATTTCCAACAATTGCTTGCTCAACTGAGAATCACGGCTCGCCAAGATCAATTTCAAGCGGTATCAAGCGAGTATTGCGCTGATATCGAGCGAATGCAAGACGAGGTTATGGACTATTTGACACGCCCCGCCAGCCAAACTGTTTCCGCAGAGGCAAGTTGCTTTTCGGATGTTTTCCCATATGCGGCCCCATACACCTTTTGCTGGATTCGCCGGCGATTTCTTCTCCAATTTCTCACGCAGTCGAGCATCATCTGGATAGCCGCATGAGCATGAAGTAGTTTGGTCGGAGTATCGCAAAAACCCACACCCGGGGCACCGGCCACAACAGTTGCAGAAGGGCAGGTTGCATCGTTCGCAGCTGGCCACAACAATTGTCCGCTTTTGCCCGCAACCCGGACAACGTCCACATCCCGGGCAGATCGCGACCAGGGAATCGATTACCGCGTCACAACCGAGACATTTGATAAATGCCATGTGGACGTAATGCAATTAGTCAGGAATCTCTCACACCGTCAAAACAATCTTCCCGCTCAGCGTTCCTGACTTGTTCAGCGTATTCTCTTCTTGCAGACGATGGGCCGCCGCGGCCTCGCTGAGGGGGAATGTCTTGCCGATCAGGACATGAAGTTTTTTCCCGGCTAGCCAGCGGTTGATGTCCTCCGACGCGCGGCGTTGCTCTTCGGCCGTCGCGTTGAACATCGCGAAGCCGTGGAGCGTCAATCCCTTGACATAGAACGCCCCGACCGGAAAGACGGGCTGAGCTTGGCGACCGGCCATGATGACAATCCGACCGCCGGGCGCCATGAGGGCAACCGCCTTCATGAAATCCGGGTGCTGGGTCTCGTACCAAACATGGACACCCTTGTCGCTGGTAAACTTTTTGACAGCGGCCGGCACATCTTCTGTCTTGTAATTGATCACGCAGTCCGCACCCCACGATCGGCAGACCGCCGCCTTTTCCGCGGAACCCACCGTCGTAATCACCTTGGCGCCGACGGCCTTGGCCATCTGCACGACCATGGAACCGACTCCGCCGGTTCCGCCGTTAACAAATGCCGTTTCGCCGGATTGCAGTTTGGCATCGCGAAACAGACCCAAGTGAGCCGTGATCCCCACGAGCGCGGCAGCGGCCGCTTGTTGATCGGTCACATCGGTAGGCGTCGGATACAGCCAGTCTTCGTGGACGGCAGCGAACTCTGCAAATGTCCCTTGCCGGCCCAGCAATCCTTGATTTGAGCCCCAGACTCGATCTCCTACCTTTAAGCGCTTAACCCCCGGACCTAGAGCAGCAACGGCGCCGGCCAGATCACAGCCAATGATGAACGGCTTGGGCAACGGCATCGCCACCATTCCCGCTCGAATGTAGGTATCCACCGGGTTGACGGCGACAGTAGATACTTTGACCAGAACTTCGCCTTCTTTAGGGACAGGTGCGGGCAATTCACCGTATTGAATGACATCCGGCGTGCCGGTCGTTTCGATGTAAGCGGCTTTCATGGAACATCACTTTCTTGATAAACCATGGTCTTGGCTAACCGAAAAAACAAACTCCATGCCGCCTCTTATTTGAACCGAGTGATTATAATAGTAAAGGAAGCAGAAAGTCTTCTCCCGTATTCCCCGGCGACGCGGCCGTTCTCGGAAGGCTTTTCGCTTCTAGGCCCGATCTCAACTCTCCGGCACGAGTCAATCGCCATGAAAGACGCCACGCTGATCGAGTACGGCGCCCCTATCGATGCCCAGTCGATGGTCACTCCGCCCGACGTTACCGAACTCGAATTTGAGCCGGGACATCCGGGGCTTGGTGATGAGACCTATATCCAGCGACGCAAGGAGCTATTCGCTCTTTGTCGCAAGCACCGTTTAGAGCAACTCGGCCCGCCTATCATCGATTACACCTCCGAGGAAACCCGCATTTGGCGCGACGTCAGTCCCAAGCTCGATGCGTTGCACAGGCAATACGCCAGCGAGATTTATCTCAAAGGCAAGCGCGATCTCGCCATTACGACAGACGAAATCCCGCAACTGCGCCTTCTCAGTAACCGCCTGCGTCAAGTAACCAACATGCATCTGGTGCCGGCGGAGGGTGCGCTGCCTTACCGAACTTTTTACGAATATATCGCCCAGCGCGGCTTCCCAGTCACCCAGTTTATCCGGCATGGTTCCCACCCGGAGTTCACTCCCGAACCCGATATGATTCACGATTGCCTGGGCCATGTGCCGTTGCAAATGGATCAGGATTACGCCGAGCTGCTTACCTTGATCGGCAAGGCTGTGGCAATAGCCGCGCGGGGCGACCACGTCTTGGCTTTGAAGAGATTCAGCTGGTTCAGCATTGAGTTTGGCTTGATCCAGGAAGGGAACACGACCAAGGTGTTCGGGGCAGGGATACTGTCGTCAACAGGCGAGATCCCGCATTCGCTCTTTTCGCCTGAAGTGAAACGGCGCCCCTTCGATACCGAGGTAGTCGTCAACACCGACTACGATCCGTCCCGCATGCAGGACCAGCTTTTCATCGCGCCTTCCATGCCGTTTCTAAGGCGGGAGTTGGAAAGCCTGGTCAACAAGCTCGGAATTTCGGTGTGACTTTCGGTTTGCGCGGTCCAAATCTTTCTCTCGGTCCCAAGCTCCAGCTTGGGACCGCACTGCCGCGAAGCTCCGCTTCGCTGCGCCAGGAATCAAGGACCTTGCTATGACACCTGACCTTCTTCCCCTCCGCCGCATCGATCACATTCGCTTCTTCGTCGGCAACGCCCGGCAGTCCGCCTATTTTTATCGCAATGCGTTTGGGTTCGACGTTATCGCCTACGGCGGGTTGGAAACCGGCATGAAAAACGAGGCGGCCTATGTTCTGCGCCAGGGCCATATCACCTTCGTTCTGACTTCACCGCTGAAGGCCGACCACCCGGACAGTCATCGGCTTCTTCTTCACGGCGACGGCGTGCAGGATGTGGCTCTGGAAGTAGAAGACGTTCAAGAATCTTTTCGCAAAACGACCGAGCGCGGCGCCAAAGGCGTCAAGCCGCCGACTTTGCTCGAAGACGAAAATGGGGTCTACGAATACGCGACCATCCGCACCTACGGCGATACGCTGCACAGCTTCGTCAATCGCGATCGCTATCGCGGCGTCTTCGCTCCCGGATTCAAAGCGCTCGATCCCGAGCGCTACAGTCCTTCGACTTTTCATAACGTCGGCCTAAAGGCAATAGACCACGTCGTAGGCAACGTCGAGGAAGGCAAGATGGACGAGTGGGTGAAGTTTTATCAAAACGTCATGGGCTTCCAGCAGCTCGTCCACTTCGACGATCAGGACATCAGCACGGAATACTCGGCGCTCATGTCGAAGGTCGTTCAAAACGGCACGGGGCGCATTAAGTTCCCGATTAACGAACCGGCCCAATCACAACGCCGTTCTCAGATTGAAGAATATCTACAGTTCTATGGCGGCCCGGGGGTGCAGCACATTGCCATGGCCACCGGCAACATCGTCGATACCGTGCGGGCCATGCGCCATAACGACGTGTCCTTCCTCCGCGTGCCCCTAAGCTACTACGACATGCTGCCCCAGCGCGTGGGCACGATTAAGGAAGACATCCAAGAATTGGCCGAGCTTGGAATCTTGGTAGATCGCGATGATGAAGGTTATATGCTGCAAATCTTCACCAAACCAGTCGCGGATCGGCCCACGGTGTTTTTCGAAGTCATCCAGCGCCATGGATCGCGCAGCTTCGGGAAGGGCAATTTCAAGGCGCTTTTTGAGGCGATTGAACGCGAGCAAGCGCGCCGTGGCACGCTGTAATTCACCTTCTGGGACGACCTATCATGCCATCCTATCGACAAATTGGCTCACTACCCCGCAAGCGCCACATCGCGCACAAACACGAGCCCGGCTACCGCAATGAAGGCATTTACTACGAAGAAGTCGTCACGGTCGGCGGGTTCGGCAAAGCGTATAGCATCTGCTATCATCTGCGGCCGCCGACGCGCGTTCGCAAGATCGAGCCGGCCGGCATGCTGGCCCTGGATGTGGTCGATCAGCCGGTCTTGCGCCATCACCATGTGAAGACCGCCCGCTTGCCCGTAGCCGGCGATCCGATCAGCGGCCGCGTGCCACTTTTCATAAACGCGGATGTAGCTATGGCGCGCTGCCGGCCTGGTCGAGCTCAGGAGGAACTCTATCGCAATGCGGCCGCCGATGAAGTGTTGTTCGTGCACCGCGGGCAGGGTACGCTGCACACGATGTTCGGACCACTTTCTTTCAAGCCCTTTGATTACGTTGTCATCCCGCGGTGCACGACTTATAAGCTGGAATTCGACCCCGCCGTTCAGCCGGATTTGCTCGTAATCGAGGCGTCCAACAGCATTGTTGTCCCACCGCGGTATTTGAATCCCGACGGCCAAATACGCCTTGGCGCTCCCTACAGCGAACGCGATTTCCATGGTCCGCAGGAAACGCTTGTTGTAGATCGTGAGTCGGATACCCCCGTTGTTATTAAGGACGGCAGCCGGCTTTCACGCTACATTTTGGCCAATCATCCGTTCGACGTCGTCGGCTGGGACGGCATGGCCTATCCCTTTACGTTCAACGCCGACGATTTTGAGCCGATCACTGGCACCGTTCATCAACCGCCCCCGATTCACCAGACGTTCGAAGCGACCGGTTTTGTCCTTTGCACGTTTGCCCCGAGGTTGCTCGATACGCACCCGGAGGCCATCAAAGTCCCGTATGCGCATTCCAATATTCAGGCCGATGAAGTGCTTTACTACGTGCGGGGCAAGTTCGGGAGCCGGCGCGGCGTTGAAGAGTCATCGTTTACACTCCACCCCCACGGCATTCCTCATGGACCCCACCCGGGCACGATTCTGGCCAGCCGAAATGCGACGCGCACGGATGAATTAGCCGTCATGCTAGACACAATGCGGCCTTTGCTCCTGACGAAGCAAGCGCTCGAATGGGACGACCCCGATTACCCGTTTAGCTGGATGGATTGACGTTTTAGAGTTGGAGTCCCGGCTTTAGCCGGTCTGCCGCCTACAGGCGGTACTGCAATTCTGGCTCACCGCTAAAGTGAATCTTTCTCTTCGAAATACTCGACGGCGTTGCGGAATATACGCAGCCCATCGCCTTCCTCAGCCAACCCTTCACTTGTCCAGCGGGGATGCTGGGTCGGCAGGACATGCCGCTCCGGATGAGGCATCAAGCCCAGGACGCGGCCGGTGGCGTCACACAGACCGGCCACATCGCCTTGCGAGCCATTTGGGTTGCCGGGATAGCTCGGCGGGTTGCCGTGACGATCCACGAAGCGCAGAACGACTTGGCCGGCCTGGTCCAACCCCTGGAGGATCCACGGGGCTCGGCAAATCAGTCTGCCCTCTGCGTGGGCTACGGGTAGATGGAGTTGGCCGCAATCCTTTAGAAACGGGCACCTCCCGGGCGTTGCTTTGAGGTAGGTCCACCGGTCTTCGAATTTACCGGAGGCGTTATCGGTCAAAGTGGCTAGGGGCCCTTCCTCATCGGGCGGAACGATAAGGCCTGCCTTCAGCAGGGCCTGGAAGCCGTTGCAAATGCCGAGAATAAGCTTTTCTTCATCGCGGAAGCGACGGAGGGCATCGCTGAGAAAGTGGCCAAGCTGCATGGCCAAAATTTTGCCGGCGGCCACATCGTCTCCATAGGTGAAACCACCCGGGACCACGAGAATCTGGTAATTGTGGAGCAAATCGGGGTTTTCTCGCAGTCGGTTAATGTGGACGCGCTCGGCGACTGCACCGGCTTTTTCGAAGGCGAAAGCCGCCTCGACATCGCAGTTGGCGCCGGGCGCTCGGAGGATCAAGGCGCGGGGTTTGGCCATAATCTTTTTGAAGTTTTACCAGCTGTGCGCTTGACGAGTGGGAATAAAGTCCTCATACTCCTTTTAACCTGAGAACGCCCTCCTCGGCCAGTGTATGGCCCCAAAATCGGGCAGCGAGGTTCACTTCTCACGCAGGCCGGCGGGAGGCAGCGTAGTCCTTTTCACTTTTTTTCTCGCCACACCCTTGACAGACTGCCGATACCCTCCGTATACTTTCATTCCCTGACCCCGTTTCAGGTCGTAAACTATTGCTCTTTGACAATTGGGGAAGCACCGATCAAGCCAAGGCGAGGTTGCGTTTATCGCTAGTTTTAGCGAGGCGCAATCTTGTCGGTAAGCAACGCAAGTTGTGAACCACAATTCTTGAGTCACGTTGAAGTTAGCGATCTATGTCAGACTTTTCATGTTGATTTTCTGACGAGCCTCGTGCGTAAGCCCGGGGAGCGTCATAAGCAACTATTATTGAAGGGTTTGATCCTGGCTCAGAACGAACGTTGGCGGCGTGGATTAGGCATGCAAGTCGAATGAATCCCTGGGGGCTTGCTTCCAGGGGGAAATGGCGAAAGGGGCAGTAAAGCGTGGATAACCTACCTCGGGGACGGGGATAGCCATTCTAACGAGTGGGTAATACCCGGCGATTTGGCGAGAAGGCATCTTCTTGCCAGGAAATGAGTTTCGCCTCGAGAGGGGTTCACGTGCTATTAGCTTGTTGGTGGGGTAACGGCCTACCAAGGCAAAGATGGCTAGCGGGTGTGAGAGCACGACCCGCGCCACTGGCACTGAGACACTGGCCAGACTCCTACGGGAGGCTGCAGTCGAGGATCTTCGGCAATGGGCGCAAGCCTGACCGAGCGACGCCGCGTGTGCGATGAAGGCCTTCGGGTTGTAAAGCACTGTCGAGGGGGAGGAAGCTCCGCAAGGAGTTGACCTATCCCTGGAGGAAGCACGGGCTAAGTTCGTGCCAGCAGCCGCGGTAAGACGAACCGTGCAAACGTTGTTCGGAATCACTGGGCTTAAAGGGCGCGTAGGCGGTCGGTCAAGTCTGGGGTGAAATCTTTCGGCTCAACCGGAAAAGTGCCCCGGATACGGATCGGCTGGAGGGAG
>JBJMQT010000045.1:0-12349 GCA_045802525.1 Gemmataceae bacterium | reverse complement strand
GGAGAGAGGCACATGGCGGGTGAACTCGTTTTGGCGACCTTAGAGCGGACTTGGGAGGCACTACGAGACCAAGGAATCGATGCCTGCGTAATGGGCGGATTGGCTTTGGTTCATTGGGGGCATGCTCGGTTTACAAAGGACGTCGACCTCCTCGCGTTACTGGATCCTCAAGCAGCTGACAAGTTTGCTCATGCCTTAGGGCCGAAGGGGTTTGTAACCCGACGAACACCGGCTCTCTCCCAAGTAGGCCAGCACTCATTTCTTCAGTTTTTGTACTCACCTGAGGGACGATTCGATAAAGTTGCAGTCGACTTGCTCCTTGCGGACAGCGACTTTTTACGAACGGCACTGCACCGAGCGGTTCCCTTTACTCTTGGTCCCGTGGAAAGTCGTGTCGTTTCTTGCGAAGACCTGATCATACTTAAATTGCAGGCGGAACGTTTAATCGACCGAAACGATGTGCGCTATCTTTTAGAGTACAATCGTTCGCATTTAGATTTCACCTATTTGACCGACTGCATCATCAAGCTTGGCTTAATGAAGGAGTGGGCCGAATGGTGGGAAAATGCCTTTCCGGGGGAGCCGGTGCCGACAGGAGGTTCGTGAGTAACGGCCGGTGTCACACGCAGCCACCAGCCGAACCGGTTTGACAAAGAAAAAATGCACTGGAGAGACTTTTCCTACCGCTCATTGCCTTTTCCGCGGTTGGATTTGAGTTCGCGTTCTTCCTCGCGCTTCCAGGCTTGGCCGAACGCCCTTGCCGTCACTTTTCCAGCATGGCAGGGTCTACGCCCCATTCGGTGGAGTCAGACCATCCTTGCCATATAAATCGATTCTTTGCCAGCAAGTAGTCGCTGAGATATACAACCTTTCCATCTTTAAGCGATGCTATAACCTGAACGCCGCCCCAATTTCCGTTGTCTTTCATCAGTCGTTCGATTCGCAAACCAGTGCCTACCGGAAGCAAAGCTTTTATTTCCTCCATATAGGGTGGAGGCCTGTATTCGGGATGTGTCCGATCGTAACTTTGTGGGGGAATGAGAGTGATTTCGTGCCTACCGGTGTAAGCCTTAATATCTG
Source organism: Gemmataceae bacterium (assembly GCA_045802525.1). Lineage (GTDB taxonomy): Bacteria > Planctomycetota > Planctomycetia > Gemmatales > Gemmataceae > JBJMQT01. The sequence continues at coordinate 11,269 of JBJMQT010000045.1, read as the reverse complement.
CGAGCGCTACCTTCACCTTCGTTTTCCAAACCGTGCCGGCGAATGCCGAGAAATTGTACTCAGGCAATGAGGACACATCGGTGTCCGGAGGCTGCTTGAACAGGTTCGGGGCTTGCCCGCAGCCATTTAGCAAAAAGGACAGCATGGCCAGTATTTTAGGCCCGAGGCCAATATTCTTCATGACACCAAGGGAATCGAAATGATAGGTGACTGGCGTATTGGAGCCAGCCGAGTAGGAGGTCTTGGCCTGGTGTCTTGGTCCAAGCTTGGCGCACCTCAGGTTACTTTTCAAGCTGGTCAGGGTCCACGCCCCAGTCTCTGCATTCAGGTGATCCATCCCGTATGAATCGGTTTTTTACCAGCAAGTAGTTGCTGAGATTTACTTCTTTCCGGACTTCTTCTTTCCCATATTCAAGGGCTGAGGTTTCAAGGGATGCGGTAACGAAAACGCCGGACCAGTTGCCGCTGCTTTTCATCAAACGTTCAATTCGAAGGTAAGTCCCTGCGGGAAGCACAGTAATGAGTTGCATATAGGGTGGTGGCCTGTAACGGGGGTGTGCGGGATCGAAATCCTCGGGAGCGAGAAGGTAGGTTTCGTGCCTCCCGTTGGACCGCTTTATATCGGCCAGGCCTGTCTTGACCTTCGTTTTCCAAACCGTGCCGGCGAACCCGGAGAAATTGTACTCTGGCAATGCGGAGACGTCAGTGTCCGGAGGCTGCTTAGACAGGTTCGGGGCTTGCCCGCAGCCACTGAAAAAAAAGGACAGCATGGCCAGCATTTTAGGCCCGAGGCCAATATTCTTCATGACATGTCCCTAGGGCGGTGTGGCACGCTCTGAGGTACTCCGAAGGGCGTGCCGAAGCGCCCATCGCATTATCCCCTTGTCGACTCAGTTAACAAGCCTTTGTCTATTTTCAACCAACGGGTCCAGGATAGGGACGGGTTAGCGGCGCTGCAAGCACGGCCTTCGGATTACCTCAGAGCGTGCCACCAGTGGCATCTGGTGGACCGACATTTCTGTCGGTGCTCGAACAGACAGAAATGTCGGTCCACCAGCCTCCCGAGCGGTTCTGTGTTACGAAACGGGCCTGCCGCGCAAAATCAACAAGTCAGTCGTGTATTGCCGCAGCCAAGCGGTAGTGGATCGGCAGCCAACACAAAGAACGAAAAGGGGGCGCAGATAGGTAAACGCCAAGCTATGATAGAAACCCCTTCCGGGCTAAACTCGTTGCTTACCGAATGCGCCTATTTGCTCAAGGTGTATCTTCGCCTGCCTGGGCCACCATTAGGGTGTAACCGTCAGGGTCTTCGGTCCTGAACTCGCCCGCGGGAAGATACTCGGGATGTGAAATCTCGCTGACTTTCACGCTTGCGCCGATCAGGCGCGCGCGCAATGCGACCAAATCGGTCGCATACAGATAAAACAGAACGATCTTCGAGTCCGGTCCTACAAGTTCATTTCCGTGAACGAGCATCAAGTTCGCCCCATGTTTCCAATTAGAAGCTTGCGGCTGGTACAGCCAGGCCCAGTGAGGCTGCCCGATTCGAGGAACTTTGTTGCCGATCTCAAACCCTAGCAGCCGGTAGAAGGCAGCCGAGCGCTCAATATCATTCACGCGGATCATTGGAACAAGGCCTGTGACGGGAGCAGTTTGCAAAGGCGCCGGCTGTATGGACGCTTCGGTCATTTTAATTCCCTAGCGCATGAACTTATTTGGGTTCCGTGCCCAACTCTCAAAAATGGACCGGTGGTCCTGATTGAAGGTTTTTCGTCGCTTCGGTTTGACCAAAAGGAAAAAACAGCAGAGGCTTTGCCTACCGCTCCTTACCCTTTCCGCTGTCGGATTTGAGCGCGGGTTCTTGCTCGCGCTTCCAAGCTTTGCCGACCTGTTCACGCACTTTGGCTAACTCCTCCCGCGTGCTGTGAAAATTGAATTTGATTTCGATGTTCAAGTACGGAGCCATTGCCATGGCCGCCACATCTTGCACGGCCAGGGGGAAATCATAGCCAAGTCCTCCCCAGCCGCGGTATTTCTCGGGATCGGATGAAGTGTCTCGGATTGTAACGTCGTCCAGGAAGGTCGCCAAGAATGTTAACAGCCGCTTTCGTTGCTCGTCAGAGATTTCATCGTCTTCCATACGACTGGCAGGGGACAGCAGGAACCACGAATGCAAACCATCTGCGTGCCAACAGGCGGCGTAATTCAAAAGCTCACAGCGCAGTCCAACGCAGGCCCGCTTGGTGGCTTTCTCCAGGGCCCTCCAAATACGCGGATCGGACGATTCGGAAGCCAAGTTGGCATAGCGGGCCTCAGGACATGTCAAGTAATCTCCCTGGCTGATGTCCTTGGGAAGGTTCTCAAGCGTTTCTAGCAGGAGCTTTGTGTATCGCTCTTTATCAATATGCTTGATCTGACCCAGGGCGTCGTAGCGATCCTCCAAATTGGGACGTCCGGCCGCATAGACAAACAACGCCATCTTCTCTTCCTTTGAGAGTTTGCTTTTGCCAATTGCGTGAGCCACTTCATTGCTTGAAACGGAGGGATGGTCTTCCAAGGCCGCCCGGTAGAGCTTGGGCAAATGCTTCGGATATTTAAGCGCAATCAGATGGAGCAAATGATCCGTCCTGACCTTCTCATCTTCCTTTCCGCCGTCTCTTAGCATGACATGATCTACAGCATACTGTTCCTCACTAATCATGCTTGTTCGCTTCCACCACTTGTTGACTTTGTCTTTATCAATGGAAAAAACAGGAGGAAAGGCTTCATCGTTCTGACACACTTCCAGATCCGGTTTTAAGTTCTCGCCGGCAAGGCCTTGGATCAAATGACTGACGATATCCCCGACGCGAAGGTAAATGGGACCACAATAGCGTGCAGCCTCGCTCCGCGTGAGTCGGTCATCGGTTAAGTGCTCGATCAAAGCCGGGACAGCCTCAAAACCCTTTTCCGCCAATTGCAGACAGCGGGGTCCGTGTTGAAAAAACTCTGTCATTTGAAAGTTTGCGTTGTAATCGACCAGGTCGTCGATCAGGGCTTCGATTGATCCTGGCTTGGCATTACTAGGCACCAGAGCCAGTTCGAGCGATTTTACGAGTTTTTGGTTAAACTCGTTATCCAACTCCTTATCGGACTTAATCAGCTTCTTGAGATGTTTGAATGCCTTGGCGCGGTCACTGGTCGGCGACGTCAATTGTTCCTCCCAATACCGCCAAGCCGGCTCAATCAGGTCCTTGTCGGGCGAGATGGGCGCTCGGGCTTGGCATCGTGTCAACATGGATTCGGCCAAAGGTGTCCAGCCCAGGTGATGGCACTGAATGGCCGTAATCAAGGAATAACAATCATCTTCTTTCAAGGAGTCAGGCTCAGGTGCAAGCGCCTTGGCGTGAATATCAGAGCGACTCTGAAACGCCTCGGTATCGTCCAGGATCTTGGGCGACAGCCTTTTAGTTCCGGGTTCGAGCTGAAAGCCAATTACATGGCGAACTTCCTCTATACCGCCGGTGAATCTTTCATATCGGAGAAGGAGAGCATCTTTTGGCGGCAAAGGCAGCTCCAACTCACGATAGATCTTGAGCAGTTGATCCAGAGTGACCTTGTTGTCGTCAGCGGCTATTGCCGACGATGGACCGATGCAACCAAACAGCACAACCAAGAGGCCGAATGTGAGTGGATTCACTTTTGCCATGGGCCATCTCCAAAAAGAAATGTGCGCCCAAGTTTAATCGATTCCGATTGACAACGATAGGGATTGTTTGATGGCCTAAGAGCGCTAGCGGCTTTGGCGAGAACAAAATGGCCGGAACCAGCCTCTCTTCCTTTTTCATTGGCGCTTGAAGCCCAGGGTGATTGAATACACTACATCTTTGCCCGGCTAGTTTGTATTTCGGAGATACCCAATGCGTTTGGCAGCGATAGGACTGGTCCTCGGCGTCAGCTTGGCGACGGTTGGTTCCCTTTACGCGGACAGTAAATCGAGCGCCGTCCCAACAAATAAGGGCGGCCTGTCGGCTGTGCCGTTTCAAGACGTGCACGTCGCGGATGCGTTCTGGAGCCCCCGAATCAAGACTAATCGAACCGTAACGATCGAGGCGAATCTGCGCCAGTGCGAGCTTACCGGGCGCATCAAAAACTTCGCGGTGGCCGGCAAGCTGATTGAGGGCAAGCACGAAGGGGCGTTGTACAACGATTCCGATGTCTACAAGGTTCTCGAAGGCATCGCTTACACACTGTCGGGCCAGCGCGACGCCGATCTGGAAAAACGGACCGACGCCATTATCGACCAGATCGCCGCCGCTCAACAGCCTGACGGCTATCTCAATACCTATTTCACGCTGGTCGACCCGCAGAAGCGCTGGAAAAACATCCAGTATGGTCACGAGCTATATTGCGCCGGTCACCTCATCGAAGCGGCCGTGGCTTACCAGCAGGCGACGGGCAAGCGAAAATTGCTCGACGTAGCCATCAAGCTTGCCGATTGCATCGACGGGGTCTTCGGGCCCGGGAAGAAAATTGACGCGTGCGGTCATGAAGAACTCGAACTGGCCCTGGTTAAGCTCTACCGCGCCACCGGCGAGAAGAGGTGCCTTAAGCTCGCTCAATTCTTTCTCGATACCCGCGGCCACGCCGAAGGACGCAAGCTCTTTGGCGAATATGCTCAGGACCACAAGCCGATCCGCGAGCAAAACGAAGTCACCGGCCATGCCGTGCGCGCCATGTACCTCTACTGCGGCATGGCCGATGTCGCCAACATCGCCCAGGATGCCAGCTTGCTCAAGCCGCTCGAATCCATTTGGCACGACGTCGTCGATCGCAAGATGTACATTACCGGCGGCATCGGCCCTTCAGCCAGCAATGAAGGATTCACGGTGCCCTACGATCTGCCTAACGACTCCGCTTACGCGGAGACGTGCGCCGCCATTGGCATGGCCCTGTGGAATCATCGCATGTTCTTGATGAGCGGCGACGGCAAATATGCCGACATCCTCGAACGCGAGGTTTACAACGGCCTGATCTCCGGCGTCGCCCTCGACGGCGAGCACTTCTTTTACGTCAACCCGCTCGGCAGTCTGGGCAAGCACCACCGCGTCGAGTGGTTCGACTGCTCCTGCTGCCCGACCAACTTGGTCCGTTATATCCCTGGGATGGGCGAGCGCGCGTTCGCTCAGCGCAACAACAGCATTTGGACAGTGCTCTACCTGGGCAACACGGCAACCGTGAAGCTCCCCGACGGCAAAGTCAAGCTGACGGAGGAGACGACTTATCCCTGGGAAGGAGAGATCAAGCTCACGGTGGATCCCGAAAAGAGCTTGGCCTTCGACTTGAACCTGCGCATTCCGGGATGGTGCAAGGCCGAGCCCAAGATCACCGTCAACGATGAAAGTGTGACGGCCAAGGTCGATCACGGTTACGTCAAGATTAGGCGCACCTGGAAAGCGGGCGATACGGTTCGGCTCGCGCTTCCGATGCCGGTCGAGCGCGTGGCCGCCGATCCAAACGTTAAAGCGGACGTTGGCCGAGTGGCCTTACAGCGCGGCCCCGTCGTCTATTGCCTCGAAGGCGTGGACAACGATGGTCAAGTTCGCAATCTGTGCCTGCCAAACAGTGCTTCCCTCCGTGCGACGTTCGTAAAAGATCTCCTGGGCGGCGTAGAAGTCATCCGCGGCGAAACGATGGCCGTTTCGCGCAGCGAGGACAACAAGTTGGTGACCAAGCCGGTAAAATTCCAGGCAGTTCCTTATTCGACCTGGGACAACAGAAAAGCCGGGCCCATGGTCGTCTGGCTGCCGAAGACGCCGGAACTGGCCGAAATCCCTGGTGAAGAGGGAATGGTCATGGCGAATGGCGTCCGCGTTCGCGCCTCCCACGTCAATCCGTCCGATACGCTGGCTGAGTTGAATGATGGGAAAGAGCCCCAATCATCAAAGGACAACGCCATCAAACGAATGACCTGGTGGGATCACCGCGGAACCTCAGAATGGGTCTCCTATCAATTTGAGAAACCGCGCAAGGTCGCGGAAGCTGCCGTGTATTGGTTCGATGACACCGGCGTCGGCCAGTGCCGCGTTCCGGCCGAATGGCGCTTGCTCTGGCTCGATGGTGCGGAATGGAAACCGGTCAAGTTAGCGGAGGGTTCCAGCTATGGCACGGCCTTGGATCAATTTAACAACGTAGCCTTTGAGCCGATCACAGCTCGGGATTTGAAGATCGAAGTCAAGCTGAGGAAAGGCTTTTCAGGAGGCCTGCTCAATTGGTCGGTTTCTGAAACGAAATCCGGGCCGAAGTAGGGCTCCCCGAAAGCTTGCGAAGTATAAAGGAAAAACCTCAGCGCAATTCCAGATCGACAAGCGCCCCGTCCAGAGGCTTGGTGGATACTCCTGCTTTGGCAGGATTTTCGGAATGGACGGCTTTGAATCTAAACATTTTCACGAACGCGCCGACCACGAGGCTAACCTCCAATTGGCCAAGATGCTTGCCAGGGCAAACGCGGGGTCCATGACCGAAACCGAAATGGAGAATCTCCTTCGACCTGCGCCCGAGGGCCGCCATGTCAGCCCAGCGCTCCGGGACGAATTCCAGTGCGGGATGACCGGTGGCTTCTATGCCCCAATGATCCTCGTGACGATTCGCGTGCCAGATATCCAAGAGAATATGGGTCCCTTGGGGAATGAACATTTTCCGCCCATCCGCCGTTCCGACCCAAGTATCGGCTGAAGCCCTGCGCGGCAGAAAATAGAGCGAGGGAGTCAGGCGCAGCGTCTCGTCTAGAACCTGACTTAGGTATTTCGCTTTACTCAGGTTTTCGGGTGTATAGTCCTCGATGTCTCTTACTGCCTCGAAGACCTTTTCCTGTGCCGAGGCGTTTCTTGCCAGATGCGCGACAGCCCATGCGGCATACGAGGTCGTCGCTTCGAGCGCCCCTGCCAAGAATACCTTGAGATTGCTTCGTAGTGCTTCGTCCGGCGCTTCGGACTTAAACTGTTTCCAAAGCCCTTTGGTTTCTTTGCGCCTAGCAAGGACAAGGTCCGTCAATTCCTCGAAGCCGGCGTACTGCTCCTTGAGCTGAGCCGTCCTTTGAGTCAGGCCGGGGAGCATCCGGACTGAAATCCCTAACCTATTGACGACAGTGTCGCGCACGATGTGATCGATCACTTGCTCCAAAGCGGGGACGAATTTATTTCTGAGCTGCTCGTAGGGGATTGCCGCGCCAAAGAAGTTGTTGGCGAGCATTTCCAACATCACGGCTTTAATTTCAGGCTCCAGCCGAATGCGCGCAGATTTATGACCGCCGTTTTCGAGGTGTTTTCGAAGAACCTCCAGTCGCTGCCTGACGGTGTGCCTGAAGGTTACCTCAAACTCATGAAACATTTCCGGCTGAAAGAGCGTTGTCTTGCCAAACGGTGAAGCGGCCAGTTTTCTCTGCTTCCGCCAAAGCGGTCCATTGGCAAAGAGAAGCGTATCTTTTCCTGTCGCTCGGGCAATGCCTGTGGAGGGCAAGGTATCCCGGTCAAATTGTCCCTCGCGGTCGCCTGTTTCGGTGGCAATGCCTCGGATGATCCCTGGATCGCGACTAACCAAGATGGGTGCAAATCCCGGAATTTCGAGGTAACGATTATGCCTTCCCGGCCCATGCTCTCGGTCGGCGCCCCAAAAGAAAGTTTCGAGTATCCGGATTGGTTCGCCATAGTTCCAAGGATGTGGGAAAGGCAAACACGGCCTGCCCGCGCCTGGCAGAAAGATTGGCACTCGAGTCGGCCTACAGTCTCCATCGAACGGACTGATCGCCAAAATCTGCCGCGGCACGCGCAGCAGCCGGCGATAGCCCGGAACATGATCTCCCAGGAATCTTGACAGTCTTGCCAGCACAAAACCTCTTGGTTACCTTTGGCGGCGCTTCACTCGATAAACTGCCGCGACTGCGGATCTGAATGCTTCATTGGTCAACGGTCTCGCGGCATCAGATTCAGGTATTGATTAGGCTGGATACGAAGCAGCTCAGGCTGTACCGCCTAGTATTGGCGTCTTGGAATTTCACTTCAAGTCGCATTTTCCGCGATCCGTGCCTTGACCAGCTTCTTGATTAGAGCGACCGGCAAGGGCCAGTCGGCTGGAAAACGAATGGTGCCTTTGCTGGTGTCATAGGACTTTAGCTCGTCCTTGTGAGCTTCCACCGTCAAAGAACTCATGGGGTAGAAGGCGCAATGACTCGCTGTCGCGCCGAAGGCCACGAGCGGCTTTCCGTCAAGCCGGAACGCGGCCAACCCGTAGCTGATGCACTCTTGCGCCTTTGGCGCCGCGGCCTGGATGGCTTTTCGAAGTTTCTCAAGGGCGGCACGCTTATCGGCGCTCAAAGGGACGAGGTAATCGTCGATGGTCTTGGGTTTAGTTTTGCTCATAGGCTCGCTCTAGGCCATTGATGTCAATCTTGTCGATTTCGAGCATGGCTCTCTGAGCCGGGCAGCGCCGTCAGCATCTCTTCCAGCCGGTCGTAGCCGGCGGCCACGCCTTGTTCCATAGGGGTCTTGAGGGCGGTGTCACGGGCTTCCCGCGATTCGTAGAGCACCGTCAGGGTGAGCGTCGTTTTGCCATCTTTCTCAGCCAGGGCGGTGGTTACAAGCGCTTCGCCGGGGTACCACGCCTCGTCAAATCGCTCGGTGGCGACGATGCGTTCGGGCGCCTGGACTTCGCGATAAACGCCCGCCCATCCCATTTCGGCTCCATTAGGGCCGTGCATCACAAAACGGTACTTGCCGCCCGCTCTTAGGTCGATCTCGCAGACCGCCAGCGACCAACCAGGCGGCCCGTAGAGCCAACGCTTAAGCAGCTCCGGCTTGGTCACGGCTTCAAAAATCGGGCCGCGCGGTGCGTTGAAGACGCGCGTCATCACGATTTCCCGATCAGAAGGCGTAGTGAGTTTCAAAGTTCCCGTGTTTTTCATGAGTTGGCTCCTGGGCCTTTGCGACGAAGATTATATTTAGTCTCTTAGGAAAGCGATTTAAAGAGACTTGGCAGGAGACCTTTTTATGACCGTAACCCAGGTTGTTGAAGAACTCAAATCTCTGGGGAATGAAGCCACGAAGAAGATCTTAATGAAGCACGGCGCTCAAGAGCCCTTTTATGGAGTCAAGGTTGAGCACTTGAAGAGAATTCAAAAACGGATCAAAGTCGATCACGCGCTCGCCTTGGCCCTGTACGATACGGGCATTTCGGATGCGATGTATCTGGCCGGCCTGATTGCCGATGATAGCCAAATGACGAAGAAGGATTTGCAGCGCTGGGCGGATCAGGCTTATTGGTACATGCTTAGCGAATATACGGTCCCCTGGGTCACGGCCGGAAGCGGGTATGGACGTGAAATGGCCTTGAAATGGATTGATGCCAAGAAAGAACGCATTGCGTCAGCCGGATGGTCGACGCTCAGCGGCTTAGTAACCATACAAGACGATGGTGACCTCGATTTGGCTGAGCTGACGCGACTCCTAAAGCGCGTTCAGAATACGATTCACCAGCAGCTCAACCGGGTGCGCTACACCATGAACGGCTTCGTCATCGCCGTCGGTTGCTACGTCTCGGCGCTCACGGATCTTGCCTTGAAAACGGGCCAAAGCATCGGCAATGTCGAAGTGGACATGGGCGGCACCGCATGCAAACTACCCTACTCGCCGGACTACATCAAGAAAGTCCAGCAACGTGGGACCATGGGGAAAAAACGCAAAACAGTGAAGTGCTAACTGAGAGATCGCGGCTCTGACGCGTTCTGGACGCCGTGCCGGCGGTCGAATTGCTCCAAAATTCCATTGCCACGGTACTTGAGCCGAGTGATAATGACGACGTTGACATTTCGCACTCGTAAAACCCCTCGTGCCTTGGTGTCTCCCATGAGCCGAACCTATCGCATCTGGTATTTCTTAGCCGTCATCTTGGCGCTGGTGCCGCCTGGTGTGCGCTGGCTTTGGTGGCAAAACACCCTGTCATCCGTGGTAGACCCGGCCATGGCTCAGGCAGGGGAATCGTTATTCAAACACGACTGGAAGCCGCAGGATCCGCTGTCTCCCCAGGGCGACGGCTTGGGCCCAGTCTTCAATGCCACGTCTTGCGTCGCCTGCCACAATCAGGCGGGACCGGGAGGCGCTGGCGGGTTAGAACACAATGTCACCACGTTCACGGTCCGCGTTCACGGCCAAAAAGCACGACAGGGCGTCATTCACGCCCACGGCGTCTTCGCTCAGGAGACGTTGCACGACGTGCATCCGAGCTTGCCTGCCGTGGCGCAGCCCAGCCTGGACCAGGTAGTTCGCCTTTCGGGACAAAGCAGCCATTGCTTCGCGGTTCCTACAGGCGTCAACCTTTCGCAAAGGAATACGCCCGCTTTGTTCGGCGTGAAGCTGATCGACGAAATTCCCGAACGGGCGATTCTCGCCGGCGCCAAAAGCCAGCGGCTCAAATGGGGTTTGGCGCCGTCGGAGGATGAGAGCGTGCCGGTCGGCCGTGCTCATCGCTTGGCCAACGGGCGCATCGGTCGCTTTGGCTGGAAGGCCCAGATAGCCAGTTTATCCGATTTCGTTCAAGCCGCCTGCGCCAACGAACTCGGCCTGGGCAATCCGGGCCAGGCGCAACCCAAGCCGATTTACAGTGCATCGAATTACCCGAATTCAGGGCTTGATTTGACACTAGAGCAATGCGACCAGTTAACCGCGTTCTGCGCGTCGCTTCCCAAACCGGTGGAGCGGCTGCCCAAGGACTTTACCGCCGAGCAAGCGTCTGCCGGCAAGAAAATGTTTAGCACGATTGGTTGCGCCGACTGCCACACGCCAACGCTAGGCAACGTGGACGGCATCTATAGCGACCTGCTGCTGCATCAAATGGGCAAGGAATTGGTCGGCGGCGGCTCCTATGGCGAACCGCCCATTCCAGACGACCCGGATGGTCCCGATGACGACGGCCCTTCGCCTAGCGAATGGCGGACCCCGCCGCTTTGGGGCGTCGCCGACTCCGCGCCGTATCTTCACGATGGCCGGGCCGCCACGCTCGAAGACGCCATCAAGATGCATTCCGGCCAAGGCCAGCGATCGGCGAGGAAGTTTATCTCGTTGGACCATGATCAGCAGGGAGAGCTAGTGGCTTTCCTCAAAACCCTGCGCGCGCCGTAAGAAGGGTTGGGATCGAGGATCGAGGATCGAGGATCGAGGATCGAGGATCGAGGATCGAGGATCGAGGATCGAGGATCGAGGATCGAGGATCGAGGATCGAGGATCGAGGATCGAGGATC
>JBJMQT010000044.1:0-201665 GCA_045802525.1 Gemmataceae bacterium | reverse complement strand
CGACCGGCATGCTCGGGCTGGTCGGCTATGACTGGGAGCCCTTGGGAGTCGATCTGGCGACAGCCTCGGCGCCCGACTTCAAACGCCAAGCGACAGAGAAAAAAGACTACGTCTGGCAACAGGGCGCCTCGCTGGTCGCGGAATGCCTGGCAACCGGCAAAGAACCGCTGTTTACGGCCGAGCATGCGCTGCACGTTGCCGAGATCATTTGCGCCGCCCGCCAGTCCCAGGAAACGGGTCGGCGCATCGATCTCAAGTCGTCGTTCAAGTGGCCGGTGGTGGCGTAGATGGAGGAAAGATGTGGGGCGCCCCTGTTCACGGGTCTCCTCAACTACTCAATAAGGTGCAACTTCATGGGTCTCGCTCTCGAAGTAGGTTACCTTGCAGACTTGCTGCAGAACGACGAAGAAGGAGCCCAATGCTTTCAAGATGAAATTGAAAAGCTGAATAAGTTTCTCACTTCAATGGGACAACCGATACACCATGAGCCGAAACAATGCCCGGTCTTTTCCTGTGCCATGGGGAGCTACTCTAACCTTCATTATCTCCGGCGGTTTGCGGCACGCGTCGACTTGGAGGGAGTTCTTCCATCTCCCGGCGGTCCTGATGCTTCGAAAGATTTGGTTATGGAAAAGTACTACCAGCTTGCCTGCAAAAGTGAGCCAAGTTTTCTCGGTAGACTTCTCGGCCGATCAACCCGAACTCTGACGTTGACCATTTGATGCAGCATAGCGACGCGGAAGGCTATTATCTTCCTCAGGATTTCCCTAAGGTGTTGTTTCCGCCAGAGGACCTCGAGATTCCCGGTGGGATGGTTGGTTCTTCGGTCCGTCTGCACGACGAGTGCAAGCGACTCGCCAATTGGTTACAGTTGCCTCTGGACCTCGATCCTGAGGCAGAAGAAGTATGGGAAGCAGCGTTCGACAAGCAAGGTGAAGAGGACGAGGTTTGGCATCGTTATGGGATAGAATCATTTGTGTGCTTGCGCTTGTATGCTGCTTCAAAGCATTCAATGGAACACGGAGCAGCAATCGTCTTCTGTTAGTCAAGTGTTTCAGCCAGCCGGATTTGAGCGCATTCTGCGACTGCCATGAAGTGGTCCAGTGCCGCGTGGCCGGCTCGAACCTGCACCCAGCGTGCGTAGGGATAAGCCAACCGCGTGAGCCAGGTTCCAAATCGCGACCAGGAGCGCATCGAGACTTTAACAATGCCGCTGGTTAAGTCCTTCTCCACCTGAAAAGTTTCTTCACCCAGCTCTGGATGGCCCATCATGGTTTGATAAGTAAAGCCGGTTCGCCAAACGGTCGGTTCGCGTTTGTCGAAGCAGGCAATGACACGGGCGGAGAAGAACAGATCGATGCCGGGCAAGAAATGATAGACTATGCCGACCGTGTCGCCGACCTGAACGGGACCACGGCGGATGACGCCTTCGACCAGCCATTTGGGAAATATCTCGTAGCGAAATATGGCTTGAGCCAACCGCTCGTAGGGGCCTTCTGCTTGGGGCTCACCCGGCGCTTCCCGGGCGACGACGCGCTCATAATGATCACGCCGGTCGCGAGGCCGCGGCCCGCATTCCACGCCTGCCGAAACGGACAGATGCTCCACATCGCTCAGATACGGTTGCTGTCCCAGGAATCGCCAAATAATGCGCATTGATTTAGCCGGAATCCTTGTCAGCCGCCGCTTTGGATGAGACGACAGTCCAGGCCAGCAAGCCGAGCAGGGTGAAGCCAAAAGAGTTTATGCTCCCGTGCCAAACGATCATCGTATCGACCTCCAGCCATGGTTGGCCGTAGTAGGACTTTACGGAATATACGCCGGCCAAGATCATGCCGGCCAGCAGGGATAGAGCCGACAACAGAAATAGGCATTGTCTTGATGTGGAATAAGTCCGTACGGCCAACCGTCCTTGCAGGATGACGACTAAGAAAGACGCACTCATCATCCATAGAGCGGCAAAGGCCTCGAACAAAGGAGCCCAGCGGCCCACGGTAATGCCCATCGCCACCAACGGAACGCCGCTGACAACTCCGAAGATCGCTAGCCGCGAAATTCGATCTCGCAAGGCCTGGCCCGCCAAACCGGTCAAAACGGGCAGAGCGAATCCGGCGTAGTGAAAATGAACGCCCGTCAGCAGTACGATGATGTCGCTGAATTCAAGAGGCCGCGCGCCGAACCGGGCGAGCAGAGTCCAACCGCCGCCAATGGCCAGATAAATCATTCCTGCGGCCATAGACAAGGCTGATGGCGACTTGAGCCGCTCGGAGACAAGCAACTGCACGCCCAAGAACGCGCTAATCAAGGTGACCAGGAGCCAGGGCACAGTTAAAACCGCCGCCAGCCAACCGCTCGGAACGACAAAGGCGCCGATCAACCAGGCGGCGCCGAACGGCTGCGCAAGGGTGAGAAGTGACCAAATCCTGGAGACCTGGCCCTCTTTTCTATCGACGAGGAGGGTCAGGCCCAAGGGCACGCAAACCAGCGGCGCGAACAGCAAGATCATGACCACCAACTCGGGTCGAAGGAGAGCCCAGGTCGCAATCCAGGCCAATCCGCCGATGGCCGCATTGCTCCGGAATACGCTGCCCGGATTGGTTCGATAATCGCCCAGGAGCTGAATCATGGCTTTCGCAAGGAGCGAGGGATGGAATCGATTTCGCAAACGACTAACCGCATGCGGATGGGGAATCATAACACTTGAAATGCTTGTTCGCGGCTTGTATCGGGCTAAGATCACAGCTTGGTGCGAGAGCCGTCCTGCGTATTCGTTTCTCGCGCTCAAGGGGGGGTGTGTTAGGGGTAGGAGAAACGATCTTTCTTAAGCGCCAGAGCCGCATGGCATTGCGGCAAAAAAGATCGTTTCACTAGGTTGGAAATCAGCGGAAACGAACTGAAACGAAGGGAATGTAGCCAAAGCTAGACTCTAGGCCTACCCTCTGGCCCAAGTGACCCACCCTCTGGTGCACCGCCACTGCGCCACAGGGTTTACACCTGTAAACCCATGCGCTCGGTTGGCGCCTTTGGCAACTTTTGATTCCAAGGCCGCCAACCTCGGACTAAGGCGGCCAACCGCAGTTGGTTGGCACGCTTGACCAGCCCATCCAGACCTCCATCCTCGATTCACGATCCTCCATCCTCGATCCTCCATCCGCGATTCTCGATCCCATCCTCCATCCTCGATTCTCCATCCTCGATTCTCCATCCTTCATCCTCCATCCCCGATCCCCCCGCTCAACCCGCCCCCCTGCCCGCCAAATGAGCCAGCACCAGGCGAATCTGTTCGTAGGGCACGCTCTCACCCAGGGCCAGGAAAATCGGCTTGAGCCGGTCCATGCCTTGCTGGCGAGCAGCCGCTTCGACCCGTTTGTAGACATCGGCGGGCAACCAGCTTTGGAGCGAGGCAGGACGCTCGGCATGAATGAAGTCACACAAGTAATCGGTAACCGTGCCGCGCGCTTTATTCGTTTGATGCATCACATCCTCGATCACCGCGCCCTGGCGAAAGAGTTCAAAGGCTTTATCCCGACTTGGATTGGGCTTGACGGCATTCCTGGGAAGATCCGGCCGGCTCACTGGCGCGGCATGGGCTTGATTGCGGTTTAGATGGTGGTCTCGGCAATAATCATCAATCGCCTGCAAAAACGGACTGCCGAATTCGCGCAGTTTGTTGTCGCCGATGCCTGAGATGGTTCGCATCTTTTCAAGGGTCGAGGGCCGGACGCGGGCCAACTCGCGGATCACCGTATCGTGAAAGACCACGTAGGGAGGCACGTCGCGCTCCTCGGCTAGCCGCCGCCTGAGATCGCGGAGGGCGTCAAAGAGTCCCCGGTCAACCCCTTCCCAGGAAACAGTCTCCGGCTTTGTCTTTTCCGGCTTTTCCTTTCGGGACATCTGAACGAGCCGGACCGGACGTTTTCCTTTCATGACTTCCCAAGACGCTTCGTTGAGCTTGAGGACCGGATATTCTTCACCCACTTGTAAGATGAAGCCCTGACCAATCAATTGGTAAATCCAGTCCCGGACGTCCGCTTTGCTCGCGCTCTTCAAGAGTCCGAAGGTCGTCAGTTGATCGTGGCCGCGTTTGCGGATGTTTTCCGTATTTTCGCCACGCAGGACGCCGACAACGTGGTTGATGCCGAATCCCTCTTTTACGCGGGCGACACAGGACAAAATCTTCTGCGCGACCACGGCAGCCTCGGGCACGCCTTCGGTTTCGTCCAAGCACAAATCGCAGGCACTGCAGCGCGGGGCGTCAAAAGACTGGCCAAAATACTCCACGAGCGCGCGATGGCGACAAACGGCGCCGCGGCAATAACGGTCCATGTCATTGAGGTGCTTCAGGGCCGAATCGACCACATCCCGAGAAACGCCGGCTTCCGCGCTCGATTTTTCGATAATCGTTTTCCAAGTCACGAAGTCGCCGCCCGAATGGAGCAGGATGCATTCCGCTTCCAGGCCGTCGCGGCCCGCCCGGCCCGTCTCCTGCTGATAATGCTCCACTGACTTGGGCATGCCGGTATGCAAGACAAAGCGGATATTGGAGCGGTTGATGCCCATGCCGAATGCCACGGTCGCCACCACTAAATCACAGCGCTCGGCGGCGAAATCATTTTGGGTCGCTCTGCGTTCTTCGGGAGCCATACCCGCATGGTAGGGCAGCGCCTTGATGCCGCGACCCTGGAGTGCGGCCGTCAAATCATCTACGTCGCGGCGGCGAATGCAGTAGATAATGCCCGGCTCCTTGGCATGGCGTTCAATTACCTCGCGCGCCTGGTTCACCACATCGCGGCGCGGAACGATCCGGTAAACGAGATTAGGACGGTCAAAATTGCCGACCAGAACCTCCGGATCCTTCAGCCCCAACTGTTGAATGATGTCCCGGCGGACGCGCTCGGTGGCAGTGGCCGTGTAAGCGTGGATTGATGCGTTGGGAAAGAACGCCCGCAGACGGCTCATTTGCCGGTATTCGGGGCGGAAGTCATGGCCCCAATGGCTAATGCAGTGAGCTTCATCGATAGCGAAGTGCCGTACGCCAATTTGGTGGAGTAGCTTGTGGAAATCCGTGGCCCCTAAGCGCTCGGGCGAAACATAGACGAGGCGAACGGCCCCCTGGCGAATGTCCATCTCGTTAGCAAAGCGCTCTTCGGCTGAAAGGGAACTGTCGATCTGAATGGCGGGAACGCCGCAGGCCCGAAGAGCGTCAACCTGATCCTTCATAAGCGAGATGAGCGGCGAAACGACGACCATCGTGTCGCCGCGAACAACCGCCGGCGCCTGGTAGCAAAGAGATTTGCCGCCGCCCGTGGGCAGCACAACCAGCGAATCCCTTCCAGCCAGTGCCGCGTCCATTGCCTGTTGTTGGAGGGGCCAAAGATCGCGGTAGCCCCAGTGACGAAGTACGGCGGTCCTCAATTTAGACCATAAATCGTCCGAAACAGGAAGCATGGGCGCCGGTTGATTCATGGCTCCGTGAAATTAACCGCTAGCGGATCATTTGTCCAGTTATTCGCGATTTTCATCGAAGTTGCGGTCGGCGGCCACTTTGAATCGAAAATCGCAGTGGTCCGCTCCCTCCATGATCGTCTGCGTGCGCGTTAGCTGGATGTGAGAGTTGAAGCCTTCAATCATGGCAGCATCCCGGCTACAGGAAAGCAAACCGCCCAGATCTTCGAGACCGAGCGCTCGGTACATTTCCGCATAGCGGCAGCGCGTCACGTCAAATTCGAGAGCTTGGTCATCTTGCCGGATGACGTTTAGGATGAGCGCGTCATCCTCGCGCCAACGTTCCTTGGCCTCGGCCAACTTGGCGATGTCGTTGCCGCCAACCCGCTGAGCTGCCGCACAGCCGCTCTCTCGAGCTAGTTGCCGGATGACGCCGTCGATAATCGCGCGCGCTCGTGCTTCACCGATTTCTTTGGCAAAAGCCCGAAAAAGAGGCCCCACAATACGGGCCTCAATTTCTCTTTGCCGTAACAGGGAAATCGGGGCGGACTCGGACACCGGATTCATCCCTCGGGCGTATCGATTAATTGCTGCAAGCGTGAACTTAATTCAGGTGGCACACGTGTGCACCAAGACGCGTCAATCAACCCCACTTCCAGGAAATCTCGGAGGTGCGTACGGTCCTTATCCCGAAACGAAGTGAGCTTCATTCGAACCAAGGCGTCTAGTTTGAGCACACGGAAATTGGATGACAACTCCGATTCGATAACATCCGGGGCAGGCCAAAGGTATTCCTTGCGGACCTTTTCCCCCGCAAACACGACATGAACCGCATCGCGGGCTTTGGCGTCCGGCCCGTCGAGGAACATATCGATGCTGACTACATGACGGCGAATGAAGCCTTCCTTGGTCAAAGCAGCCGTCGCCGCATCGAGGTCTGCTCGCCGCAGAAGAATATCAACATCTTGGGTGTTGCGTACTGCCGCTTCATCGACACGGGACACCCAGGCGGCCACGGCATTGCCGCCGGCCACGGCATAGAGGATGCCGGCCCTATCCAAGGCCGCGGTAGCCCGCAGCAGGCGATTGCGCACCTTTTCCACGGCTCGTATCATCCTTTCCCAGGATATTTCGCCTAGCTGTAACCGAGTCATAAGCGCTATTGTAACGTGCGATTCGCTAACCGTCTTGTTAAGCTTCTGCGGCCAGACCTCCGAGCGGTAAGGATTTCTCGCTTGCCTGAACCACCGCGCGTGGCCCTCCTTTGATTCGAAATGCAGTATACTGTTAGACGTTCTCGCCGTCGGGCTGCCAACGGCAAATAAAGCCGTTACTCTGCGCCTCCTACCATCAAGCGGAGCTGTTCCAATGCCCATGCCTCGGTCGTTTTCTTTCCAGAGGCAACTCGCCTGCGCCCGTAGACGACTGCTTCTGCAGACGGCGCTGGACTATGCGGCATGGTGCTGCACGGGCGGTTTGGTCCTGGCGATTGTCTGGTTTCTTGCCGGACCCTACGTGCTAGAAACTTCTGCCGACTGGCGGCGCTGGGCCGCAGCGGGTGGTCTGATAGCAATGGGGGGCACTTTCGGAGTGGCGTTCGCTTGGGTCCGGAGACCGGCCGCCGTCAGCGCCGCCTTGGCCCTCGATGAGAGATTCGGACTTAAAGAGCGCGTTACGACTTCTCTGCTCTTAAGTGCTAGTCAAGCGACCACCCCGGCCGGCCAAGCCCTATTGGCTGATGTTAATGAGCGCGTGCGGGGGCTCGATGTGGCGAGCCGATTTCCGATCCGAGTTGGGTGGAACACCGGCCTGATCCTAGTCGGCGCTATCGCTCTTGTCCTGGTGGCCCTCTTCTACGAACCAACCATCCGCAATACCAACTCCAAGACGAACGGTGACCTGCTTTTGGCGCCGGAGACCAAAGCCGACGTCGATAAGGAATTTCAGCAACTGGCGAAAAACGAAAAGCTCAAGAAACCTGATCCGGTTGCAAAGAACGACAAGGTCCAGGAAATTGATGACGATCTGGAAAAGTTACTCAATCAGCCGCGCGACAACAAAGACCAGGTCAAGGACCGTATCCGAGACCTAACGGAGATCGAGGATAAGATCAAAGACGATCAAAAGGCGACCGAAGATAAGGCCGCAGCGATTAAAGAACAGCTCAAGCAGATGGATCGACTTCGCAAGAAAGACAAAAAAAGCGATGACGACCGCAACGGTCTCGAAAAAGCGATGAAGGACGGTGATTTGGAAAAGGCGAAGCAGGAAATGGATCGCCTGGCCAAGAAGCTAAAAGACAAGGAACTAAATATACCGGAAAGGGAACAACTCCAAAACGAGCTACACGACATTCAAGACAAGTTGGAACGGCTCTCTCGCGAAAAGGAAGACCTGGAAAAGGAGATGGAAGATCTGCGTGAATTGTCTCGCAAGGGAGAACTCGATCCGGATGCTCTCGATCGAGAGTTAGATCAGCTCAAGAAAAGCGCTGAAAAGCTCGACCGGGAAGCCGAAGACAACCTTAAGGAAGCCGCTGACTTGATGAAGCAGGCCGAACAGGACTTAAGAGAGGGCAAAGACGAGGAGGCCGCCGAAAAAATGCGGCAGGCGGCCGAAAAAATGCAGCAAGCCGCCGGCCAAGGCGAATCTGACGACTTTGCCGAACGTCTTGTTCAGGTTCAGAAAGCCAAGCGCGTCTTGACGCAAAGCCTCGGCGGCCGCGGTCCGGGCCAAGGACGCAGGCCTGAGGATAAAGAAGGTGAAACAAAGTCCCTCAATACCAAAGTCGCCGGCAAACTAGATCCAAAAGGGAAGAAAGAACTAACGGGGACTGCTCCCGGCCATAGCTTCAAGAAAAAAAGCTCGGCGGAAATGGAAGGCGAGATACAGCAGGCCAGCCAAGAAGCGCCCGAGGCAATTGAACGCCAGCGCCTGCCGCGGGCGGCGACCGACATGACCAAAGGTTATTTTGAAAACCTGGGCGGTCAAAAGGTGGAAAAGGAAAAGAAAGCTAAACCCTAGCCGGGCAGTCGTGGAAGACGCGCTCAGGGCTTCCGTCTGACCGTAATGATTTTCACAGCCGGCTTGAGCGTCTGCTCTTCCGCCGGAGCGGCCTGAATCTTTTTCACGACATCCATTCCCTTCACGACCTTTCCGAATGCCGCAAAGCCCTGTCCATCGGGATTGCGCTTGCCGCCGAAGTCCAGTTCCGGCTGATCGCCGATGCAGATGAAAAAATCCGAGGTGGCGGTGTCCGGGCCGTCGCGCGCCATGGATAGGACGCCGTCTTTGTGTGACAGCTTCGTGTCACTCGTAAGTTCCAGCTTGATGGGAGGAAATTCCTGCTTGGTCCGTTCGAGGTTAATACCCGCCTGGATCACTTCAATCTTCACCTTATTGTCCGGCTGATTGTCGGGCTTGACCGTCCGGTGAAAGCGTCCGCCATCGTAGAACTTGCCGTCCACATACTTCAGGAAATTGGAAGCCGTTTTGGGCGCCGCTTTGGCGTCAATGGCGACTTCGATCGCACCCAGGTCCGTTTCGATTACCAAATGAACCGTATCAGGCTTCTTGTCAGCGTACGCTGGCGCATCTCCGACAGCCAGCAAGGTCATGCACCCAAAGAGAACAAGAGCAATCGATTTCATCGGCCATCTCATATGGATCAAAAAATCTTCCCGGGCTGTCACACCAACGCGCATGTGGGCAGTAGCATGGTAGTCCGCAAGGCCTAGGTGAAGTTGCGTTAATATGCGGGCTGGTTCGAGTAATACTGTTTTGTATTGATTTCCTGTGCCGCCACTATTTTGAAAAAATGCGGTATTTTATATTGCTGACTTGCAAACTCCTTGATACGTTGAAACGTCTAAATGCGCTAGTTAGGCCGATTTTGCGGAAGGAAAGGATCCGGACTCCTTTCACAAACCAAACTGTTTGCGCAATTTTTTGTATTTTGCAAGTAATTTCCGCTCATGCGGGCAGTTGTGCATTCCGGATAGCCCCCGCCAGACATTCCCCCTCTCCATCTTGAGGATCGATTCTGTGAAGCACCCGTCATTTTATAGGTTGTTCGGCAAAGATTGGCGCCGTGGCGGGGTCGCTCAAGCGCGCCGCAAACAGGCGAAGACAGTAAGACTCGCCCTGGAGCAGCTGGAAGACCGCTGCCTTCTCTCCGTTTTGCCGCCGCCGCTGGTTAGCGGTCAAACGCCGATTACGGGACTGACTTTTGCGTTTAACGGGACTACCGACAACCAAAATACTCCTTCCGTTGCAGTCGATCCGCTGAATCCGCTCCATCTGGCAACGGTGTTTGGTGAACATGTTGTGACTCCTTCAGGGGAATCTATCTTCCTGAATGGAGCGTTCTCCAGCGATGGCGGTCATACCTGGAGCCAGATATCCATACCGAGCAACGACCTCGATCCAACCACGACGAATCCGACCATACCTTTCACGCAGACGACAGACCCGACTATCGCTTTTGACCGCAACCACAACTTCTATATCTCGTATCTGGAGCACAACGCCGCAAGCACCGCGGGCGAAGTTGTAGTTGCTAAGTATTCCTTTGGATCAACTTTTCCGACCGGCGCACTTGGCGACCATACCGTGGTTTACAACTGGGCCCAAATTGATGGGGCCGTCACGCCCACGTTAGTAGTCGACAATAACCCGCTTACTTTCACCGACCCCGTGACGCATGTTGTCCAGAACGATCCGTTCGCCGGAGACGTCTACGTCGCTTGGAGCAACAAGATCACTCCTCCCCCAACTCCTCCGCCTGTGCCACCTACGTTTAATCCCAACCCGATCTTCATTGCATCTTCGTCCGACGGCGGATTTACGTTTTCATCACCTGAGATCTTGAACACAGGCCAATACTTCGGGTTTGATCGTAACGGCGTTCCTCAACTTGCGGTTGGGAAGGGCGGTCAAGTGACCGCCGTTTGGGACGATTTTGGCACCGGGAGATCGCCTGGTTTCACTTCATTCGACCAGGTGACATCCAATGCAATTAAGGACGGCGGCGCCGCTGCAGTCTTTTCCGGAAACACAGGAGGCATTGTCGATGCCACCGATCCAGGGGGCGGGAACCCGCATGTAACCGGCATTACGACGCTCACAAACAACGTTAATTTCACTGGGCACAATCAGTTCAGCGCAAACAGTCCGCTGACCAACCTAGCTGTCACTATCAATCTCAATCAGGTCAACCTGTCTGAACTGGAAATCGATCTTGTTTCTCCGACCGGCCAAACCATCGTTTTGCTCAATAATCGAACCGATGCGGCTGGGAGACCGATCGTTGGCCAGGGTGTCACAGGCAATAATCTTGGGATACTTAATGGAATCCAGGAAGGCACTGTATTCGATGACCTCGCTTTTCGCTCGATTGTCGACAAGCCGGCAGCAGCTCCGTTCGTTGGTCACTTTACTCCGGAAGGCGAACGGTTTAATCCAAGCATCACTTTACGAAACATAATTTCAACGGCCGCGGCTGCAACAGGGAACTGGAAGCTGGTAATCAAGGATTTCCGGGCGGAAACGCCTCCCGCGCCTCCTACGCCCCCTAATGCCGTTCTAAGTTGGTCGTTGGACTTCACTTCAGGCCTCACCCCAGGCACTGAAAAAATCATCACCGACACCGCAGTGTTAGGCGCCTTAGGAAGTCCCTATCCAGACAAGGTGCCCGCTACACCCGATCGCGGCCTGAGCCCGGCGCCGGTCATTGCTTCGGACAACACGCTGGGATCGTTTAGTCCTCATCAGGGCCGTCTTTATGTTGCCTATGTTGACAACGTCAAGATCTCCGATGCTGTCGGCAACCTTACCGTAGTCGATCACGGCAACATCATGCTGGCGCATTCGGACGATGGCGGCAAGACATGGTCAGCTCCCATCAAGGTGAATAGCGATAACGGCTTTGACGGAATCTCGGGAGGAAAGCGCCCGCAATTTGAGCCCGCCATTGCCGTGGACCAATTTACCGGCGCGGTAGCCGTTTCATTTTTGGATGCCAGCGTGGATCCTTCCAATGCCCGCGTGGTGACTTCGGTAGCAATAAGCACCGACGGCGGTCAAAGCTTTGCTCAACAGGCCATTGCCAACTCGACCCAAATAGTGACCGATGCTATAACGCTTAAAGACGTGAAGGTTCAGCCGATCCCCGACAACCAGTCGGCCGGCAATGCTAATAAAGACGCCAAATTCGCCTTTGGCGATCGCCAGGGATTGGCCTTCTCGCAAGGCCAGATTCATCCGGTTTGGGCAAGCAACCAAAATGGCGGCATTGACTTTGGCAACTTTAGCGGCAAGGAATTGCTAGATATCTGGACTGCCAATATCGCCGTTGCCGCGGGCCCGCGCATCATCAACAGCACGATGGGGCCGGTTCAGGCGCTAACCATTAGCGGAACGACTTTCAATAACACTTTCGCCGCAGATGGAACCCCCCTCGTCGATGGCTTCGCCGTCACGTTCGACCGCCCCGTCGATCCAACGACTTTCAATCCCTCTTCGGTTCAAGCTTTCTACCACGATACGACGCCCGGCAGCGTCCTGGTTCCCATTGCCATCGGCAGCGTGACGCCTCTCAATACGGGGCCTTTCGGCGCGACCAGGTTCCTGGTGCGGTTTCAAACACCGCAAAATAAGACCGGAACCTATAGCTATGCCGTTGGCCCGGCAATTAGAGACAGTATCCGCACCCCGCTTGGCTTCGGTAACTTCATGGATCAAAATGCGAATGCTATAACGGGTGAGGCAGCCAATGGAGGCAGCGCAGGCGACGTTTATTCCGCGCCGACGCCGGCAAACGGCGGCCCCCTTTTCCGAGCACCATTCGACCCGGAAACCCTGCCGATCATCGTGCCCGGACCGCACATCGTCAGCACAAGAGTCGCCGGCGGGGCCGGCGCGGATAATACCGCGGTTGATACCACGGTAAGCGCCATCGACATTACCTTCGATCGCGACATGAACGCCAGCACGATTACAACCGCGGACATTCTGCGCATGGTGGGACCGACAGGCCTTATCAACGGGCCTTTTACGGTCGTGGCCAATCCCAACGGCACCGATCCCGATCCTAACTTCCCGCGAACTTTCCGGATTACTTTCCCGACGCAAACGATTAGCGGCACCTACACCGTGACATTGGCTTCTTCCATTCAAGCCAAAAACGGCGACTTGCTCGATACGAATCTGAATGCCGGTGTAGATATCCTCCTGGATAAACCTTCCGCCGGCACACGCACCATTACTTATAATGCCCCCGCTCAAGTGGCCATCCAGCCGAACTCCACCATCACTTCAAAGATAACGGTCGCCGACAATTACGTTATCCAGGGCTTGACGCTTACCCTTAATGTCACGGATGCCGACGTTCGCGATTTAGTCGGCACGCTTACCGCCCCCGACGGCACTCAAGTTCGGCTGTTCACTCAGGTAGGCGGCAACGTGGCGCCCTTTGCCAATTTCAATAACACGGTATTCGACGACGCGGCCAAAACGCCGACGACCGACACCAATCCGATTCAAAACGGCCGAGCGCCCTTTACCGGCTCCTACAATCCCCAGCAGCCTCTGAGCGTTCTCATCGGTAAAGCGGTTCCGGGGGTGTATACGTTGACAATCACGAATACCAACCCGAATTCCAGCTCCGGCACGCTTAACACCTGGGCTCTCAATGTTCAGAAGGCGGTGCCCAAGACCGGACTCGGCGAAGACATCGCCGACCAAGCCACGGCTAGCTTCCGTATCTTCACGATGAGCCCAAGCAACGCCCAATCGCACAACACCTGGACCGCTGTCGGGCCGGCTTCGAACAACGGCGGCGGCAATTCCAGCCGGATCTCCGGTCTGGCAGTCGATCCCTCCGATCCTTCCGGCAACACCGTCTTTGTCGGAGGCGCCAGCGGCGGCGTTTGGAAGACCACCAACTTCTTAACGACAAATCCGCAGGGACCGACCTACGTTCCCTTGACCGATTTCGGCCCTACCTTCGCCATTAACATCGGCGGCATTGCCGTCTTTGGCCGAAACGGCGATCCCAAACAGTCCATTGTGTTTGCCTCCACCGGGGAAGGCGACACGGGCTCCACTGGCGTCGGCATCATTCGTTCCTTGGACGGCGGCGCCACCTGGACATTGCTGGACAGCACCGATAACACACTTGCCGTGCCCCAGCGCGATCACAAGTTCGTCGGCACAACCTCGTTTAAGGTACTCGTTGATCCGGTTCAGTCGCCGACGGGCGTTATTGTCTTCGCGGCCCTGAGCGGTCCCAACGGAGGCATCTGGGTGAGTCATGACACCGGCGCTCACTGGACGCAAACCTTAGCCGGCAATGCCACCGATATTGTCCTCGCGCCGAGCAGTCCCGATTCAACAACCGGCAATTTGCGAACCGTTTATGCCGCGATCAGAGGCCGAGGCGTGTTCATCAGCCAAAACGGAGGCACTTCGTTCAATTTGATGTCGGGCGGAGTTGGCGACCCGTTAATCCGCGATGACGTGACCAGTAATGCCATTCCGGTTACTGCGCCGCCGGCTACTCCCAATGGGGCAAAGGGACGAATTGTCCTTGCCACCCCGGCTCTCTCCGGCAGCCGAGCCCAGGATTTGACGTATCAGGGCTGGCTCTATGCTTATGTCGCGACCCCAGACGATCACACCGACGGCTTTTATCTAACCAAGGACTTCGGCCAAAACTGGACGAAGGTGAAACTCGGCGTTACTCTTGAGCCTCAAACGGCACCCCTGCCGCCGACTCAGACATTCCCCACAAACGATGACAAGGCGCCGGACATCGATATTTTGGGCACTCCGGCGGGCCAAGGCCCTCCGTCCTTCGCTCAAGGCAACTACGACATCAGTTTGGCTATCGACCCGAATAATCCAAATATTGTCTACCTCGGCGGCACGGCCGACGTACTCTATACCCTGCTCCGCGTTGACACGACTGGCATTTCCGATCCCCATACCGAGCTCGCCTATAACAACTTCCTCAACGATGGCGGCAAGTTAGAGGTCAATACTACAGGACCTTTGTCGCTTACAGTTGCTCAAAACCCCTATGGGCTCGATAGTTTCGATCCTACGGGACAGGATAGAAGTCATTTTCTGAACCTCATTAGAGATCCCTTCAATCCGTTCCTGAGCAATGCGACCCTATTCGTCAACAATAACGCCAAATTCAACAACACCGGCGTCCGTGGGGCGACGGCTACAGTGATCCCGTTCGATGACGCGGTATTCGGATCGACCGATCAGCATCGCGTGATCTCGATGGTCGATCCGGTGACCGGCCGCACGCGGCTAATTTTTGGCGATGATCAAGGCGTCTTTACTGCCGTGGACCGAGGGGATGGGACCTTCGTCACGTCAATCGGGACCGCTCAGGTTGTTAACGGCCCGCGCAACGGCAATTTGCAGATCAACCAGTTCTATGGCGGGGCGGTGCAGCCGAGCCAATTGGCGGCGGACATCGCCGGGGCCCTCTTCTATGGCGCATCGCAGGACAACGGTACACCCCAATCGTCCAGCACCGTTCTTCAGAATGGCAATATCGGCTGGGCGGGACCGGAAGGCGATGCGACGGCCGTGAAGACCGACCAGACGGGATCGGGCACGATCTACCAATATCGTTGGCCCTGTTGCGGCGGTCGCAACACCGATTTCTTCCAAGTCAATGGCATCGGCCGAACCAACGGTCTTCTGCTGGCCGGCGACGATCCCCTCAACAACAAGGGCGAGTGGCCCTTCACGGGCGGCTTTAACTTCGCAGTCAACCCGGTTGACGGCTCCGAAATCGTTATTAGTTCGGGCGCTGGACGCATCTTCCGCACTAATACGCAAGGCATCAACTGGTTCTCCGCCGGAGAACCGGGCGTGCTCGACGGCACCAACGCTCACGCTCTAGCGTACGGAGCGCCCGATCCCGCGGATCCGACGCAGCAGCTAGACAACTTCATCTACGCAGGCACGAATGCCGGTCATATATTCGTCACGTTCAACGGCGGCGGCGCTTGGACCAATATCTCCGCCGGCCTGGACGGTTCAGCCGTTCAAGACATCGTGACCAACCCGCATCGAGGCAGCCATGAGGCCTACGCTGTTACGCTAAACGGCGTTTACTATATGGCGGATAGTAAGGCAGCGGGCGCCACCTGGACGAATATCACTAATGGCCTGTTCAGTTTGAAGCACAATCCGTTTGGCAATCCTGCCTTTAGCGAGGGCGAGCTAAAGTACCTCACTTCGATTGCCGCGGACTACCGCATCGCCATCCTCGACGATCCAACGAAGCCCACTGGTCCATTGCATCCGATCCTCTATGTCGGTGGCGAGGGCGGCGTCTATCGTTCGACGGACAAAGGCAAGACGTGGACACTGTTCCCCAATGTTGCCAATGATCAAGCGCCTGTGGACGGCGGCTATTTGCCCGACGCCCACATTACGCACCTGGATCTTGCTGTTGGCAATATCAATCCGACGACCGGCCAGCCAATCCCCAGCAGCAGTCCCAATTTGTTGGTAGCCACGACTTATGGCCGAGGAACCTTTGCGATTCACATTCAGTCTGTGGCCCCGCAGCAAGAAAACTTCATGGTTCATTCGGACAACAGCGTGTTCGCCCAGAAATTCGACGCCGACGGCAATCCATCCGGCAGCCCGTTCCTGGTTGCCAACGGTTCTCTACGCTCGGTTGTCTCAGGCCGGGGTCCCGATGGCAATCTTGTGCTCTTCGGCATCGACCCGTACCTTAACCACGTATGGGAATTGAAGTTTGACGCCAACGGCAACCCGTTGAGCAGTTTCTATACACCGGTCTGGGATGGCGGCGCGGTCGAAAGCATTGCGGTGGGCCATGACGGCCTTAAGAACATCGAGCTGTTTGCCGTCGATCCGTTCGTGCACCATGTCTACGCGATGAAGTTCGACTCCAACGATGACAAGTTCAGCCCGTTCGTCCAGGTTTCCAAGGGCGGCGTGGCCACCACGCTCACCGTGGGCCACGACGGCAATGGCAACCCGCTGCTGTTCACCATCGATCCGTACTTCTCGCAAGTTCAGGAGTTGAAGTTCAACGCCTCCGGCGACCCCGTTGGCGACTTCTTCCGCCCCGGCAACGCTTTCGCCGTCAAGCAAATTGCCTTCGGCACGGACGGCAAGGGCAATCCCGAACTGTTTGCCATCGACCCGTACTTCGGGCACGTTTTCTACTTTACTTTCGACGCCAATGCCAATGCCACGAGTCCTTTCTTCCTCCAGTCTTCTCCCTTGGGCGTTGCCAAATTTATTACAGTCGGCCATGACGTTAACAATAACCCGGAGGTCTTTAGTATCGGGCCGGACAACCAGATCTACGCGCAGAAATTCGACAATACCGGCAAGCCGGCCGGCGATTTCTTCGCCACCGGACCGAGCCCGGTTTCCGTGACCTCGATTCAGGTTGGCTTCAATGCCAACGGTTTCCAGGATGTGTTCGGAATCGGTTTAGGCGACAACCAGGTTTACGAAGAGACCTTTGATGCGTCCGGCAACCGGATCCGGACTTGGTTCCTGACCGCCTTTGGCGCAGTCAAGAGCCTTGCCGTGTCAACGTAAGCAACGCCTTGGAATGCCACGGGGTGGTGGTGAGGTTCGTTCTCACCACCACCCCGTGCTTGCTTTAACTCGTGTTTCGCCCGCCAACAGCTATGTCGCTTACCGCTTGCTTTGTGACGCGCGATGAAGAACGGACGCTGGAACAGGCGCTCAATTCCATCGTACCGATCGCCGATCAAGTCATCATCGCCGACACCGGATCGCGCGACCGGACCGTGGCTATCGCTGCTCGGTTTGGCGCCCTGGTGCATCCGTTTTATTGGGAAGATGATTTCTCCACGGCGCGCAATTTCGCGCTGCGCCAAGCGACGACCGACTGGGTTTTTTGGATCAATCCCAATGAAACTCTTCCGGTAGCCGCCTATCCGCATTTGCGAGAATGTCTATGCCGCACCGACGCTTTCGCCTATAGCGTCGTGGTGCAAAATCAGGTGCAAGCGGACCGGCCCGACGCCTTCACGGAAACGTGGGATTATCGCCTTTTTCGCCGTCATCCCGATGTCCAATATGGCGGCCGGTTGCACCCCAACTTTGTCACACCTCTTGCCGCCTTGGCCGCCAAAGACGGGAAAAAAGTTTACGCATCCGGTCTCACGCTGCGACATCACGGATATACGTCTGAGTTAAATGAAGGCAAACTGCGCTGGGCCGTGAGACTCTTGGAGCGCGAACTCAAGGACCGGCCCGGCCAACTGAGCTATCTCATTGAATACGGCCGAACCCTTCTGCGCCTAAACGATCCCAAGGGCCATGTCGTCTTGGCCGAGGCGGTAGTCCAGGTTCTTCCTGTCTGCCAGGCTCCCTCCGCCCCGAATCCGCAAGTGCAAAGCTTGCTTGAGTATCTTTTGACCGTTTCCCACGAGCAATCGCGGAGCCGATTGAAAAAAGAAGAAGCTAGAGATTTGGCCCTGCGCTGGTTTCCGTCCAGCCCGCCACTGCTGTGGACCGTGGCTGCGGATTGGTTTAAGCGAGGCGACTACGGACAAGCAGCGCAGTTACTGGAGCGGTTGGTGGCACTGGGACAAAGCAACGCTTACGACAAGTCCGAGGCTTTTGATCCGCGCATCATTGGAGAGGACGCGGTCATGAATCTGGGCGCTTGTTATTGGCGGCTAAATGATTTACCCAAGGCCGAAGCTTGTTTTCGCCGATTGCTAGTTAGCAGAACTTTCCAGGATCAAGCGAAGAAAAACCTTGCGCTGGTTAGAAACACGCAACAGCAACCAGAAACTTCTTTCTACAGCGCGTTCTTGGGTGGAGGGGAATGACCACGGCGCGGAAACCTAAACCGCGACGAACGAGGTCGACCTTGCGATAAGCTGCGTCATTCTGCCATCTTAGAGCCAATTGGGCCGCCTCGCCGTCCGTTTGACCGCTTATAGCCGCCTTGCCCCCTGCCCAAAATAACGGTAGAGTTACTACAGCATAAGCTAGGATGATGGTATGGCTCAGGGCTGAGCACTGTTGCCCAGGACCAGTAAAGGCAAAGGTACGGAGCCATGGAGAAGTGCAGCGTTTATGCCGAAGGCGAGCAAGAAGCTCTTCGCTACAAGTGGATCGAAAGCGAGAAAGCCGGTTGCGATTTAGGGGAGGCCGCGATTCGCCGATGGGTGCAGTTCCATTGGTGGGGCTATCTCCGGGCTCGCTGGCTCGAACACTTGCAGGGAAAGCGCTTCTGGGTGGAACTCGACCGCGGCGATTTCGGGTTGCTTCTCCGCGAATTTCACAACGACAGCGTTCTTCTGGATCGCATTCTCGATCGTCTCAAATCCGGCCAAGAGAATCTCGATATCATCGACTGGGCGCACCGCTGGGGCATTCCCATTTCACGAGTCCTGCAAATTCTTGAAGCGCTGGATATCAATAGTCGCCGCTTGGCTCATCGCTTCGATCCTGTTTGCTGACGCCTTTTCGTGCAATTCCCTTCGCAAAGAAATCGATAGGCCGATCCTTGAGGCGCAATACGGCGCGTTGATGGTCTTTTGAGCTTTTTGGCGTTCACTTGACCGACCCTTCTGACCCGGCGAGCCAACCGTTTTCACCCTCTGGCCCAAGCGCCCCACCCTCTAGACCCGCCACACTGCGCCACAGGGTTTACACCTGTAAACCTATACGCTCCGTTGGCGCCTTTGACGGGCTTTGGTACCGAGGTGGCCAGCGTCGGACAAAGGGGGCCAACGCTTTGGCCTGGCCCCCTTGGTATTGGCAGGAAGGATGAGAGGCAACGTTGTCCATGGCTTAGTCTTCATTTCATGGGTTGTCGCGAAGTGCTACCTGCATAGATAGCCGCCATCGACGAGCAGGGTGCTTCCGGTGATGTAGGCGCCGGCATCGCTGGCAAGAAGGAGGACCGGTCCGGCCAATTCTTCAGGCTCTCCCCAGCGTCCCAGTGCGGTGGCCTTGCAAAAGGCTTCCTTTTCTTCGGCGGATAAGAGGCGGTTGGGCAGATCCGTCATAAAGAAACCAGGGGCAATGGAGTTGACCGTGATGCCGAAGGGTCCCAGTTCAAGCGCTGCGGCTCGGGTTAGACCGAGGAGAGCCGCTTTGGTAGCAGAGTAGACGCTCCGGCCTTCCTTGGAAATGTAGGCCATGATGGATGCGATATGAATTACCCGGCCCCACCGCCGTTGCTTCATGGCGGGCGTGAGAGCCCGCGTCAGGGCCATGCACGAATGGAGATTCGTTTCCA
Organism: Gemmataceae bacterium; assembly: GCA_045802525.1. Lineage (GTDB taxonomy): Bacteria > Planctomycetota > Planctomycetia > Gemmatales > Gemmataceae > JBJMQT01. Next base: position 181,918 of record JBJMQT010000044.1, on the reverse strand, counting down.
TAACGCGGTCCCAATCGTCGTCTCGGATTTGCTCAAGCGGCTGCGGGGTGTTGGTGCCGGCGTTATTGATTAGAATATCCACGCGCCCCAGGCGCTCCAGAGAGAGTTGAGCCAACCGGTTCACTTCTTCCCGGCGGCTCATGTCTGCGACGAGGTAGTCGCCCTTTTGATGCGTGCCTTGGAGGATTTCCTTCAAGGCGGCCCGCAGTTCGTCTTCATGGCGGCTGGAAATGAGCACATCCGCCCCAGCTTGCGCCATGGCCCGCGCCATGGCCTTGCCCAATCCTTTGCTGCCGCCGGTCACTAGCGCGGTTTTGCCAGTCAAATCGAAGAGGCCTGGCATGGCTGAGATTCTCCCAAGTAATGAGCCTTTGCACGTGAAAGCATCTTAGGTGTCTTTTATAGAACCAAGGAACTATGCTCCAAGGGCGTTTATCGCTTGCAACTCGAAGGCGGCGGCGCGCGGGGAATAAAAACTGATTAAATAAATATGAGAATGCTCCATTTAGTTGAGATGCTTACCTTGCAGATAATTTGAACCGGCCTCTTTCCATTCGCGTAGTAGTGTGGTAGACCAATTAAACGGCCTTCCCTGGTCGTCCCGCCAGTCCGTTTCTTCACTTGGAGGTTAGTTTTACATGAAACATGGAATTGCCAAGGGAGCCTCCCTGGCCTTGGCGCTGCTCGTCGGCAGCGTCTGGGCGGCGGAATCTCTCGAATCGGGGCCGCAGGTCGGGAAAAACGTTCCCGGCCCGTTCAATCCCCTGAACGTCACCGGCGAAAGCGCCGGCAAAAAAGTCTGCCAAATATGAAAGAACGGCCCCAACCCGGTCGCTATGGTCTTCGCTCGCGAAGTCAGCGACCCCTTGACCAGTCTGGTCAAGAAGATTGATGCCGCTACTGCCAAGAACAACGACAGCAAGATGGGCAGCTTCGTCGTCTTTTGCAATGACGACGAGGCCCTCGAAAAGAACCTCAAGGCTTTAGCCGAGAAGGAAAAGCTTGAGCACATCGTGCTTACTATCGATAATCCCCAAGGCCCGTCTAAGTACAAGATCGCCAAGGAAGCCGACGTCACCGTGGTCTTGTATACCAAGGGCGAAGTGAAAGCGAATTACGCTTTTCGCAAGGGTGAATTAAAGGACAAGGATATCGACCAAATCGTTGCCGATATTTCCAAAATCCTGCCTGAAAAATAAGGTGGGAATTCGGCACCGCAACAGGAAGGCAAACCGCTTCCCTTCGATTCTGGACTCGGGACTACCACGACGCCGCCTGGCTTTCTCGCCGGCGGCGTCGCGTTTTTGCACCGGCCGTTCTGTCTCTGAATTGGCCCTTCCCTTTCTGGCTCCACAAGGATAAGAAAGTAGAGAAGACCGGTCTCGATCGTTCTCTAATAATCCGTTTTTCTCCGTTGGAGGTCCTGGCCATGAAGCGCGTCATTGCTCTAGGAGGTTTGCTCGGCATCGCTCTAGCCTTAGGCCAAACGTTGGCCGCCGAATCCCTGGAGTCAGGGCCGCAGGTGGGCCAGGACATCCCCGGTCCATTCAAGCCACTCAATATCACCGGGGAATTCGCCGGCAAGAAAGAATGCCAGGTCTGTAGGAATGGCACCAATCCTGTCGCCATGATTTTCGCGCGGGAAATCAGCACGCCTCTGAAAGCCCTCGTCAGGAAAATGGACGCAGCCACAGGAAAGAACAGCGATAAGAAAATGGGCAGCTTCGTGGTTTTCTGCAGCAATGAAGAAGGTCTAGAAAAGAATCTCAAGGATCTGGCCGCCAGGGAAAAGCTAGAAAACATCGTCCTTACGATTGACGCTCCCGCCGGCCCGCCCAAGTACAAGGTGGCCAAGGACGCCGATGTTACCGTGGTTCTTTACGTCAACGCCCTAGTTAAGTCGAATTACGCCTTCCGCAAAGGCGAATTGAAGGATCAGGATATCGACAAAATCCTCGGCGATCTTCCCAAAATTCTGAAGTAATAAATCGGAGCCCGCCCCGGAGACTATCCGGATCCTCTTTCATTGAGCCTGAAGCGCCAGTAAGAAATGGAGTGTTGGTGGCGCTTTAGGCTAGAGTATCTCCATGCAGCTGGGCGAAGCGGGGACCAGATCATCCCGTCGCTCTTTTCCATTCTCGTCAAAACGATTCATGGATTTAGATTAGGAATTAACTCCCGCCCCTTCATTTCGCGCTGGCCCTTAAGAGGGCTCGAAAAAAGCCTCCCCAAGCTTCGTGTCGGGACCCGCTGATTTGATGCCCGCCCAAATTACAAGCTATAGTTGTTTTGAGGTTTCCCCGGCGGAAGCAGAGCGCTTGGCGTTCGCCGTCAGAGGATTGTGACAACGAAGACACTTTAAGGAGACCGGGAAGATGGCAAAGTCCCTCTCCGACTCAAGTTCGCATCAAACTGGGACTAACGGGGATCTGGCGGCTCGTCTCTTAAGACGGGAGGCGGAAGCACGCGCAGTTCCTAATCGCCGAGCCGCGCAACCCGTTTTGGAGCCTACAGACAGTCAAGAGTCGGAAACGCCGCAAGCCGATTACGTTGCTTCGGAGTCGCAAGACGAGCTGTCAGTCTTGCGTGACGAGAACCAACAGCTCCGAACTCTGGTCACGGAACTCGAGCACCATCTGGAAGACCTGACCGGTCCCAATAGCCCCAACGGACAATTGGCCGAACAAAATAAGGAAATGGAAGCTCTACTCGAGGAGAAGTCCGAGGTCATCCGCGATTTGCATCTTAAAGTCAACGATCTTCAAGAAGAGTTGAGCAAGAAGCCGGTGGTCAAAGCCGCCACGCCGCATGAAGAAGAACTCATGCGCATGCATGAAGAAGTGGAACGCGACCGCAAGCAACTCCAGCAAGATGAAGACTCCATGATGCAGCAAATGCGGGAAATGGAAATCCAGATGGCCAAGGAGCGGGCCGAGATCGCCCGTCAGCGCAACGAAATGCAGCGCCTGCATGCGGAGATCCGCCATGAGCTCGAACTGGCCGCGCGCGACGCGACGCTCCGCGAGCGACTTGCTCCTTTGCAGCGCCGCCATCAAGATGTTATGAACCGCCGCGGCTCATCGCCGGCCGCTGCCGCGGGTCATGCTCCGCCCACAGCAATTCCCGTCGCTCCAGCGCCCCAGCCGACGGAAAACCGACCGGCTAAGAAAGACAGCGGTCTCTTAAGACGCCTGTTCCGCTAAAACCCCTGAATACCGAAAGCGAAACTAACGCCCCTGGCCCATCCTCCGTATACGCCTTGGAGGATGCTCGCGAAATAGGCACAAATTACATTCACTGGCCGGCAATTCGTCACACCGAGTCATAATCCGTTGCGCCTGGATCCGCTCGTCCCTTATAATCAATTTGATCCTGCGTGAGTCGCAGAGATTTACACATCGCTAAAGAGAATCAGCTTCCATGAATCCCCCTACCTATGCCGACATCGTCGCCGCGGCGCCGCTGGTTCATCGCTTCTTGAAGCCGACGCCCCTCTACGAATGGCCTGCTCTATCGCAAATGCTAGGATGCCGTTTCTTCCTCAAGCATGAGAACCATACGCCGACGACCGCGTTCAAGGTGCGTGGCGGCATCTATCTAGTCAGCCGCCTTTCTCAAGATCAGAAAAGCAAAGGCATCATTGCCTGTACCACCGGCAATCACGGCCAATCACTGGCTTATGCCTGCCGACTTTTCGACGTTCGCTGCGTCTTAGTTGTTCCGGTCAAAAACAATCCCGACAAAGTCGCCGCCATGAGAGCCTTGGGCGCCCAGGTGATCGAACACGGCCAAGATTACGATGAAGCGCGCGAACACTGCGAAGCGATTCGCCATAAAGAAAATTTGCGTTACGTTCATTCGGCTAATGAGCCGGACCTCATTGCGGGCGTCGGCACCTACGCCTTGGAGATCTTTGACGAATTGCCCGATCCCGATGTAGTGCTTGTCCCGGTTGGTTTGGGAAGCGGCATTTGCGGCGCCGCCCTGGTCGCCGCCGAGCGGCGCCCGGAGACGAAGGTAATCGGCGTCCAGGCGGAAGAAGCGCCCGCCATGACGCTTTCCTTGCGTGCGGGCCGGCCTATCGAAACGGAAACACCTCGCACCTTTGCCGAGGGAATGGCCACGCGCGTACCGGCAGAGTTAACGCTTCAGATTATGCGTCGCTATGTTCACGACATGGTTTTGGTTAGTGAGGAGGAGATGCGCCGAGCTATTCGGTTGTTACTCGCTTTTACCCACAATTTGGCAGAAGGCGCCGGCGCGGCCAGCACAGCGGCCATGTTTCGCTTGCGTGATCGCTTTATCGGCAAGAAGGTAGTCGGCGTGTTATCCGGAGGCAACTTGGATATTCGCGAACTAACTACGATTCTTAAAGACGATGGCACGGCTTAATCACAAGCCACTGGAAAAAAAGCAAGCGGCGGGCTTTATGCCCGCCGCTTTTTTTTGGCAACATCCTGCACCCTATTTCAATGATTGAACAAGAAGGCCGGACTATTAATCAAGGCCCAGGCAAGATCTTGAACGCCGAGGAGACGTTTGTCGGCGGGCACTTGGTGATCCGCTAACTCTTTGTTCAAGCGGGCTAACTCCGGATCGAGAGACCGGAAGTAGTTCGTTATTTCGGCCTTTTGATCGGTCGTGCGCTGCTCAGCAGGCGTAGCCAGCGCCTTGGCGATCGCTTCAGGAGGGCCGTCGAATTTGAACGGGCCTTTGGCTGTAGTGACTGCCAGGCGAAACTTGCCGATGTTGTGTTCCTTGCCCGGAAACTGCTGATCGAGCGTAAAAGTTAATAGCATTTCTTCCGCAAATGCGGACGGTTCCTTGACCTCAAAAATCGCCGTGTGCTTCTTGCCGAACTGTGGCATAACGGCCCAACCGGTCTCAGGTTTACCGTCGATTGCTCCGGCTACCGCCCAGCCCTCTTGGGAGAAATCTGCCGTGGCGTGGTGCAAAACGACCGGCTTGGCTTCGCCGGGTTTCGCGGGGAGGGCACCCGTCACTTTACACTCGTTGAGAACGAAGTTGCCGTTGGGCGCCCGGCCCGGTCCCTTCGCGGGCAAACTGTCATCGGGCAATACTTCCAGCCGGATCCCCGTAATGCCCTTCAGGGTCGTTTTCGCGGCGATCGTATAGAGCGACGGATGAGGATTGTCTCCAGTTGCGAGGATCGAACCATCCGCTTGTTTTGTGAGAACTGTCTTGCCGGTCGCTTTGAGATCTGTGGGATCGAGAACGGTCCAGACCGGCGTATCCTTATAGGTTTTTTCCCATTCGGCCTGTTTGGCGGGGATCTGCTTCTCGTATGCGGCCAGGGCATCTTGCCGCTTTTTGTGCTCTTCCACCAAGCGATTGTATTCGTCTTGGGTGTCCGAAATAGCCTTGAGGCCGTTCGCGATTTCCTCTTTAGTGGGCGGCCGATTCAAGACGGCAATGAAAAGCTCTTCCACGATCTTGGCGTCGTCTTTTTCCGTGGCGACAAGCTTGGCCAACCGATTGGCCGGGTCATTGATCGCCTCGCCGACAATTGGCCCATTGACCAGATTAAGGACCGGCCCGAGCATCATGCCGCTGGACCTTTCGCACTCGCAAGCGCTTTCGCGTGGCGGTTTACCAAAGAGATCCAAGAAGCCGCTGGGAATCTCGACGCTGGAGTCCAGGAGCTGAGCCGCCCGGGTTCCCGGCGGCAGTCCGGGGATCTTGCTCAAGGCGCCGGTCGCGCGGTGGATGGCGTCAAAGAGCACCTCGGCGGGCAAGCGCCGGGCCATGGCGTGCGAATAGTTAATGTCGTCGTCCTCATTCCATTTGTTGGTGAGGATGGTTTGCTGGTAGACGCGTGATTTGCAAATGGTGCGTTCCAGTTCTCGCACATTAAAACCGCTTTGGATGAATTCCGCGGTCAAGCGATCCAGGAGCTTGGGGTTGGAAGGCGGATTGCCGGCGCGGATATCGTCGATCGGCTCGATAATGCCGACTCCCAGCATATAGCTCCAAATGCGGTTGACGTAGCTCTTGGCAAAGTAAGGATTCTCCTTGGACGTGATCCACTTGGCCAGTTGCTCACGGCGCGGGGCTTTTTCCGGTATCTGATCCGGGACCTGATAAGGGAATTTGGGCGGGGTGATCTTCCCGGTGCGATCGTGTTTAACATCCCCGGCACTCAAATCCGCAATATTTTCAACAAGCGGGGTTGCCCCGTCGACATCCGTGCCGCCGATTTTCTGGCCCTTGAACTTCGGGTCCTCGGTTCGGCTCACCTGAGCGAAATAGGCGGCCAGTTGGTAATACTGGTCCTGCGTCCAGCGCTCGAAGGGATGATCGTGGCACTTGTTGCAATTAAAGCGGACTGCCAAGAAGAGCTGGGTTGTATTTTCCATGGCCGGCCCCGGCTCGCGCAGGACCTTGTAATAGGCAGCCGGCGGATTTTCCAGCGTCGACCCGCTGGCCGTCAAGATGGTGTAGACCATTTTGTCGTAAGGCATATTCTTGGTGACCGCATCCTTGATCCAATTGCGCAGCGCACTGGCGCCTTGCTCACCGAGAAATTTGCGATTGACCTGCAATAGATCGGCCCATTTGTTCGTCCAGTGTTCGATGTATTCGGGGCTGCCGATAAGCTTGTCAACTAACTCGTCCCGTTTAACCTTCGTAGGCGTTTGATCGGCCAGAAAAGCTCGCACCTGTTCGGATTGCGGCGGCAAACCGGTGAGGTCGAGATAGATGCGGCGGATAAACTCGGCGTCGGTGCAGATCTCACTGGGAAGCAACTTGACGCTCTTGAGCTTCTCGTCAACCAAGCTGTCGATGTAATTAAACTCCAGGACATCTTTCCACGAATAGCCGCTGCGATCCCCCATCACAATAAGCGTCGTAGCCGTGTAAGCGCCCTCGTAGCGAGCCAACATGGCGGCTTCCCCCCGGCGAACGGAAGTGACCAGGCCCAGTTTGTCCACCGTGGCGATTTCGGTATTGCTGCTTTCAATAAACGCCTCAGCCGATACATCGCGGACTGAGCCGTCCGAGAAGGTGGCCATAACGGCAGTCTGCTGCTTCATGCCGATGAGAGGGACCACGGGGCCCTTGGGAAAGATCTCGATCTTACTGACGTGCGGGGCATTCAGGTCAAGCTTAACCCCGGCGGCGATCCAGGCTCGCAAGAGTTCGTAATACGGCTCGCCCGGCTTGGTTAAGACGCCGCCTACGTGCGGCGCGGCGCCCGATGGCTTGAGCAACATCAGGCTCGCATCAGGAGCCGCACGGTCGAAGCGCCGGCCGGCCAGGTCGTCGGTCAGAGCGCGATGGTCCAAGATTGGATCGTAGCCGCGCAGCGATAGTTTGAATCCGTTTTTGCCGTTTTGCGCCCCGTGGCATGTGCCGGCGTTGCAACCCATCTTGGACAGAGTCGGCATTACGTCACGGACGAAGCTGACTTCATATTTTTCCTTCTGTCCGCTTACTGTGACCGGAACAACAACTTGCTGGCCGCCAAATGCAAATTTGATTTCACCGATGCCGTCGCCGACCGGCCGCACTTGGCCCGTGGCCGAGATCTTGGCCAAGTTGGCAGGGCATTCTGCTTTGGCCAGGCGAGTCACATCGACTTTGTCGCCGTTATCCAGGTGACCTGTTATCAGCAGTTGAGAGTATTCGAAAGGATTCTTCAGCCTCACTGAGCTAGGTTGGGCTTCCAGGCGAAGAATCTTGGCGTTAGGCGGCAACTTTTCGTCGGCTGCTCTGCCGCTGCTTGAGCCTATCCCAGCGAGAGCCAGGGCCAGCATACAAACCCAAGAAGGACAGCCAACTAATCGGTCAAGTTTCATGATTGTTTACCGAGCGTTAAGGGCAGTGGAGAGGTAACTTCGCAAAGACCGTTCGTTTCCTGCGAAAACTACTTGCCCGCTGTAACCTGAGTGCCCTTGGCAAGGGGCACAGGAATAAACTCTTTGAGCAGCTTGCCGGTATCGGGATCGTTTAGCCGGACTTTACCGTCGAAACCGGCGACGGCAACCTGTTTGCCATCGGGCCTATAAGCGACGCTGTATACGGGGCCGTGCTCGCCTTCCAGTTTGCAAATCAAATGGCCCGGTTTTTCCTTCAAAGAAGGGGTCAACAGCATAATGGACATTCCGCGCGTCGCGGGCAAAGCCAGGCCAGCCAGGCCGATCATCTTGTGATCCGGCTTGGTGATGGATTGGTAGACGCGGGCTTCGCCTACACCGTCAAGGCTGCATCCCACGACAATGCGTGTTCCGTCCTGGCTATAACGAGCGGAAAAAATACGTCCCGGCATTTCCGCGAAGGCGCCGATGAAATTGAAGTCGTCGCCAATGACCCGTTTCTTCTCACGGTACGTTTGATAGACTTTGGGCGTACCGTCCGCTCCGCCAATCAGCAATTCGTCCTTTTTTGGATGGCGGTCTACAGTCATTAATCCGCCTTTGAGAGCACCGGGGGTGATGCTCGAAATGTTGTCAATGAATCGCTGCGTCGCCACTTCCGTCAACTTTAACGAGCGGTCCCGGCTTACGGAAATAATGTGTGAGCCATCGGTTGAAAAGACCGTCTCCAGTACCCAGTCATTGTGGGCGCCTTGATACAGAACTTGTTTACCGGTGCTCGCCTCGATTGCCCGGAGCGTGTTATCAGCACAACCGAAGGCGATCTTCGTCCCGTCGGGCGACCAACTAACGCCATAGACCGTATCAAATGTAACGGGAACGGAAAGCTTGAGCTTCCTTTTTTCCACGTCCCAAACCTGGACCTCGCCAAACCGGCAAGGACAGCCGCCGGCGACCGCCAAGGATTTGCCATCCGGTGAAAAGGCGATAGATTGTATGCGCTCTGACAAGCCAACTAAGCGGGCCACCAATCCGGAACCGTCCGCATTGTGCAGCAATACTTCGTGAAAACCGGCGACTGCCAAGAGTTTGCTGTCCGGCGAATAGCCAATCGAGGCAATTACGGGTAAAAGCTCGTAGGCCGGCGGATGTTCGCTGTCAATGGCGACGTTGGCCGAAGCGGGAGTGTCATCCTTAGCGCCTTGGGCAATCCACTTTTTGACGACATTGACATCCCGGTCGATGAGGGGGGCAGTCCCTTTGGGCATAGCCGGCTTTTTATCGCCGTGCGGCGTTATCTGGTTGACAAGGTAGCTCTGTTCCGGCTTGCCGGGTACGACATTGGGTTGCATCTTGTCGCCCATCTTCAGGAGATCGGCGTGGCTGGTTGCGACGTAGCCGCCTTGCGATTTTGCAGGTTGATGGCAACCCTGGCAGTTTTGATGGAGGATTGGCCTGATATCGCGATAGTAGCTGACGACTTCCGGTTCTTTCGGCTCTTTTTCCTTAGGAGGCTCGCCGCCTAGTCCATAATGGCAGGCCATGCCGAGAAGGGAGAAAACGCCGGCCACGCGTAGTATCGCGCTCATTGAAAAAACCTCACGAGGCAAGCGAAGCCGCCGATGTCCGGACCCGGTTCTCAAGGATAACAGGCGCCTGTCGGGAGTCAAAAAGCTTCCGGTCTTTCAGGGAAGGACGATCTCGGCGGGTAATTCGTTAGAGCAGGCAGCAAAAGGCAGGAGGCATTACACTGTTAGTATATAATTCTCTCACATCAATAGCACGAACTTCAAGACATTTTCAAAGGTTGCCAAGAAAGCCCGCACGACCTCGACGCTTGGCTTGAAAAAGCTGGCTAAACCCAGGACCGGCGAGCCTTGGATATGGCCTATCCTTGCTTGGCAGGTTGCCCCCTGATAAAGTGACCGCCTAGGTTTGGAGAAATCGGAATGCGAGCTTTTTGTCACCGTTGCCTTTTACCAATGAAGTGCCCTTCGATAGCCATGGTGCGCCGAGCACGCAAGCGGGGGCTCGGCGTTTGAATCCAACTCGGTTCCTATTTCGACTGCTGCTGGGCCAGCGGCTCCCCACCATTGAGGGCCAGCTAACGACTCCAGGCGTTCATCAGCCTATTCTTATCCGCCGCGACCGGTGGGGAATTCCCTCAATCCAAGCTGAGAACGATCACGACGCCTGGTACGGCCTCGGTTTCTGCCATGGCCAAGATCGCACTTTTCAATTGGAATCTTTGCTACGGGTTATTCGCGGCACCCTGGCCGAGCTAGTAGGCCCGGATGGCCTGGTTGTCGATCGCCTTGTGCGGCGCATCGGTTTCATCCGGGCTGCCAAGAGCCAATTGCCGTTGTTGGCGCCCGAAGTCCGTGAAATGATCGATGCCTATGCAGCCGGCGCTACCGCCGGCGGCGCTTTGGGTCTAATCCGCCGACCTCACGAGTTCGTATTGTTGCGCAGCGAGCCGACGCCTTGGACGGCGCTTGATGTTCTGGGTCTGCTCAAACTCCTTTCATTCAGCCTGGTCAGCAATTGGGACGCCGAACTGGCGCGACACAGAATACTGACGCTTGATGGCCCGACTGCCCTTAAGGAACTGGAGCCGGAGTACGCGGATTGGTTGCCCGTGACTTCCCCTCCCGCCATACCGGCGGGACCCGCATTCGACTGCCTGGCGGCAAACCTGGCTGCCTTTCAGAAACGCGTTCCGTTAGGCGGCGGCTCAAACAATTGGGCCTTGGGATCCAAGCGAACGAGAACCGGCCGCCCTATCTTGGCGAATGATCCCCATCTTCCAGGCGTCCTACCGCCCCACTGGTACTTAGCTCATATTCATACTCCAACCTGGCAGGTATCCGGCGCTTCGTTTGTCGGCGGTCCAACTTTTCCAGCCGGGCACAACGCTTACGGGGCTTGGGGTGTAACAGTCGGCTTAGTAGACAACACCGACCTATTCCTCGAAGAGCTCGGCCCGGACCGCCGAAGCGTTAGACAGGGTGAAGGCTTCATTCCGTGTGAAGTTCAGTTGGAAACCATCGCCGTCAAAGGCGCAACCTCCGAGCAGGTGGAGGTCTTGATCACCCCTCGTGGACCGATCATAAGCCCAGCTCTGGACGGCATAAAGGAAGCCTATTCCATGCGGGCGACATGGCTGGAGCCTTTGCCGATCAGGGGGCTGCTGGCCATACATAAATCAACAGACTTCCAAAGCTTTCGTCAGTGCCTGGCCGAATGGCCTGGATTGGCGTTCAACATGGTGTATGCGGATACAAAGGGAAATTACGGCTGGCAGATGATGGGCCTGGCTCCGCGCAGGAAAAGCGGCTACGGCACTTTGCCGCTGCCGGGGTGGGTCGACGAAAACGGCTGGCATGATGATCCGGTGCCGTTCGACGAAATGCCCTGGGCGCTCAACCCCGGCATCGGGTTCCTTGCCACCGCAAACAACAAACCCGTTCAAGACGGCGAAGGTCCCTTCCTCAGTGCGGATTTCGCGGATGGATATCGCTGCGCCGCGATCGTGCGGTTTTTGGCGGAGTCCAATAAATGGGACATAACCACTACGCAGGCGCTGCAATTGGATCAAACTTCGCTGCCTTGGCAAGAAATTCGAGACCTGGTTGTCTCGATCCCGGTTGAGGATGAAGCCGCGATGCAGGGGCTCGAAGTGCTTCAGTCCTGGGACGGCAAAGCAGCAGCCGATTCACCAGGCGCGGCAGTTTTCGAGTTGTTCACCTCGGAAATGATGGTCCGGTTTGCCAAAGCAGTAGCGCCCAAGTCTTACGAGTGGGCACTAGGCAAAGGATCCACGCCGCTGGCGCCGGTGGGACTCTTCGGCGAACGGCGCGTGGCTCATATAGTGGAGCGCATGCGCCGGCAACCGCCGGGCATTTTTTCCCGATCCTGGTCGGAGGAGATGGCCGCCGCCCTTAAGGAAGTGATTATCGGATTGCGTGCCTTGTACGGCAACGAACCCGCTAATTGGGCGTGGGGTTACATCCGGCCGCTTATTCTGCGCCATCCCTTGGGCCGCAAGAAACCGTTTGATAGAGTCTTCAACCTTGGACCCATTCCCATGGGCGGCGACGCCAACACCATTCCTCAGGCGACGGTGACGCCTCTTCATCCAACCGGCGACCCGGCTTACATTCCGTCGCTGCGGATGGTGGTTGACGTCGGCAACTGGTCAGCCAGCCGGTTCATATTAGCCAGCGGCCAATCGGGCAACCCGCTTTCGCCCCATTACGCGGATCAATTGCCTTTATGGGAGCGAAACGAGGGACTGCCCATTGCCTGGACGGAGGAGGACATCCAAAAGACAACCGTAGCGACCTTAAAGCTCCTTCCTGAAGGATAACGGGCCCTTATCGCGGCCGACTGGGGAAGGATAGCGCCTCAAGGAGCGTGATAGGCAGTCAAACAAAGGCGGCCAATGTGTTGGCCCCCTTGGTCCGACGTTGGCCACCTTCAAATGAAAGACAATGAAAGCGCGCGAGCTGATCAAGAATCGATCACCCACCCTCTACCCTCTAGCTCAATGTGTGCGGGTCTAGAGGGTGGGGCGCTTGAGCCACAGGGTCCTTGCATCAGGAAAGCTTGGGAAAGGGGAAACAGATGTAAAATGAGCAATCGTTTTCCGTTTTTCATCCCCACCCACCCCCGATGAAAAACGGAACAACCTGGTGAAAAACGGAAGCTAGGGGTGAAAAACGGAGCTTTGGGTTGAAAAACGGATCCTAAGGTCTAGCTCGCCGGGAAGGCGCCTCCGAATTGGTTCTCTCCATTTCGCCGGACCCCCCGTGGAAAGAAATGGAAAGCATTTTTGGGGACAATCTGCGGCTGAAAAGCTGCTTCTGCTACGACAGGGAGAAATGGCGAAGACGATTGGGGACTTGTGGCGGCCGAAATGAGCAATCGTTTTCCGTTTTTTCATCGCCCCACACCCGGTCAAAAACGGAACTTGATTGAGAACATCGTAGACATTGCCCCAGTGGCGATGCGTAAGGGTCAACGAATGCGCGGTACACCGACTGTTTTCACTGTTCCAATGCCAAACCCTAGTGCGAGTTGCTCGGCGCCGGATACCATACTCATCGCTTGAACTGGGCAGACTGGGTGCGCGGTGTATCTGCATACTTCTTTGTCGCTTTCAACATCTCTCCACCTAACCTTCCCATCATTTCCAGCCGTGGCTAACAAATCTCCCTCCCCGCTCCAGGCCAGTCCTTTTACCCACCCCTGATATGCGGTCCACGAGCTATAGCGTTTGTTTGCTTTCCAGTCCCAAACAATCACTTGCCCCACCTCATCGCCCGATGCAAGAAAGCGGCCGTCCGGCGAAAACGCTAGGCAGGTAACTAGATAAGAATGCCCGCGTAACGCGCTGCTTGGGTTGCGCCCGTCAACAGATAGCAGGACAATATCTTTGCTGTGGGCCGCTAGCGCAAGCGTTTCGTCTTTTCCCTCTATTGCCATTGCCTCAATGGGATGAGCAAATGCTCCAATCTGCCGGACCTCTTTTCCTTTATGATAATTCCATAGTTCAACGGCTCCCGTAGTAAGGCCTACAACGACGTAAGGTTCTCTATGCATACACACCAGCGCTTCAATCCGTGCGTCCGTTTGGAAATCGAGCGCTAATTCCCATTTTGCTGAATCCCATATGTGCACTATACCGTTGTCACCGCCGACGGCGAGTTTAGCGCCGTCTGCCGAAAAGCAGATCGCGTTCGCGTTTCCAGAGGTACTTAGTGAATGCGTTAGCTCTCTCCGTTGGGGGTCCCACACCGTCAGGCTCTTTTGGGTTCCGCCTGCGACAATTAAAGGTCTATCGGGCGCGCAGGCTAAACAGGTCAATCCTTCCTGGAAACCCGGTAAAACAACTAGGTCACACGGTTCGGAGCACCAAAAATCCTCCCAATACCTGACGATTAGGAGACTAGCACAAACGAAAATTACAATAATGGAAAGCCAAACCAAACGACGAAGGAGGCAGGAATGCCAACCTGATGATGGCAAATGGGTATTAGGCTGCGTGTTTTCCATAGTTTCCCATTGATAGCGCCGCTTCTGCCCTTTCGGGTACAGGCTTGCGCTCAGCCGTTATAAGCGTTATGAGCCCCAACCCATGCCATAGAAAGGGCTTTCTGAAGGGCCTAGCAGTAAGCCCATTATTTTATCCAGGCGAGTTCTCATGGGCGGATTTTCTCCTGGTTTAAGACACGAAAACCACTTGGGGTCTGCGACAACTGTGTGAAGTGACTGGCTCCACCCCGCAGATTTGTGACATCTCCCGCCGAAAGCGTTGAGCAATCAATCCACCACTTAGTAGCGTCTTTAAACGTCAGTAGCCAGGCAGTATGATTCTCATCGCTACCTAGCGTCCCTCCAGGACAAAAGAAGTAAGTTAGGTCAAGCCCGGTGATGCCCTCTTTGCTTGCAGCCATAAGTCCACTTTTGTACCCGGCAGCCGTTAGCCTCTCAATTAGCTGAGTCCGAAATCTGGTGACCCAGTCATTACAGTATTTGTGCTCGTTGCCGGGGATAAGAGCAGGTAGCATTGGCAGATCGACATTATTCGCTGTCGTGATCAGAATGTCAGTAACTTTATCCGGGACACCATTTATCTTACATGCCGCACGAAATCTCTCATCATTAGAACTAAGAGCCGGTGAATCAACCGGGACTAGTGGCGGAACAAATGGAACCCATTCCTTGCCAGTCCAAGCAAATCCATCAACCACCATTTTCAATCCAGTTGGATCAGTCCTGGTGACCGGGTTGTCGCCAACAAAACGATATAAATCATTATCGCCCCCCTTGTATTTCGATGGATCAGCACTCACCCAGCGTTGGAGCGTTGGCGAATAGTCCCGTTCGTTGGCGTGCAGTAGGCCCGTGGCCGGATCGGATCGGTCATCTTGGTAGAGGTAGACCAACGCGTAGGCACTGCCGGAAAGAGTCGTCCAGCTTGCTGTTAAGAAGCTGACTTTGCCGAACGAATCGTAGTCGTATCGCTCTAGGGCGCTTCCCGAAGTGTTGAGTAGGGCAGTTACGTCGCCGTTAGCGTTCTGCTGAACCCAGAGGCGCTCATCCAGTGTGCCATTGTGGGCGGTGCTACGGTCGCGAAGCACTTGAGAATTTGTCTCTAGTAAGTTCCAGACATATTGCATGTCGACGGTGCTAGCGCCGTTGAGACGCTCTTCGAGGACATTCCATCCGCCGAAGTAGAGGTCGCGTGTGTCGGTGCCTGCCGTTTCGACGATTCTTCGGCCTATGGCGTCGAACTTGTAACCGGCCAGGGTCGAGCTTCCCGACTTCACGGCGACGAGTCTGTTCCACGCATCGAACACGAGCGTTCTTCCTTGCTCGTCAGTCGTCATGTTGCCGTTTTTGTCGAAGACCAGGGTGTTTGCCCCGACGCCGGTCACTTCATTTTGCTGGTTGTGAGTGCGGTTGATAGCGGTGCCGTCGGTGGTGACGCTTGAGAAGTTTCCCATCGCGTCGGGCGTGAAGGTCTGGCTATGCGAGGCGCTAGCTACGGTATCGGGGATGCCGTCGCTGTTGGTGTCGGAGAGGACGCCGCGTAGGAATCCCGAAAGTTGGTTTAGATTGTCATAGCCGTTGCTCGCGCCATTGACATGATACAGTTGGCCAAAGGCGCTGTTGACAAGGTTGTCCCGATAAAGGGCGTTCGAATCGCGATCATAGCCATATTTGAAGCGGTCCGTGGCTGTGCCCGTGTTCGTCTTGATCCAGCGCTGATCGACGACTCGCCCAAATCTATCTAGGCCAGTGTATTGGTCGCCGGCATCCCCGTTCCCTTCGGCTCCTTGCTTGATGTAGGTGAGGTCGACGCCCGGCTGGGAGTGGGCGCGCTTGACAACTGTATCCAGGCCGAGATAATCGTAACTCTCCAACGTGCCGCTTGTGTCGCTCAAGGACGACAGGCGACTGATGGAGTCGTTGAGGCCGGTCGAATAGTTGTAGGTCAGCACCTTGCCGTTGGGATAGGTAATGCTCGTGAGGCGTGAATGATTCGCGCCGCCGCTCATAAGGCTATAGGCGTATTGCACACTCGGCGTTGTGCCGGTGATGACCGCGCCGGAGTGCGCTTGCCATTCTTGGGTCATTTGCCCGAGACCGTTGTAGGCGCGCTGGACCTGGTTGACGATGTTGCCGGCCGTTGCCGCATCGTAGCTAGTCACTAAGTAAGGGTTTCCTTGCGTGTCGTAGGCGGTGTCGATCCTTCTGACCGCGCCATCGAAGCCCGTGGCTAATGTCGTAATGGCATCGCTTGTTACTCTGCCTAGCACATCGAGCGTGTAGGTGTGGACGTTTCCGGCTTTGTCCGTGTACGTCTTGTTTTGCCCGAGAGCATTAACCGCATAGCTTTCTTGATACGTGCTCGACGGGGCACCGGTGGACGGGTCGGGATACTGGACGGTGGCCAGGATGCTGTTGGAGTTGACATCGCTGCCGCCAGTGGTCGTGACGCCGTAGATCCACTTGGTTGTTTCCGACGCCCCGCCGGTTTCGACCGCTTGCAACGTCAGCTGATGCCCGTCACCGTCATAGGTGTAGTTCGTGGTCTTGTTGGTTGTCGTGGTCGGCGTGCCGTTGGTGTAGGCTTCGATGGTTTGCGTGAGTTCGCCAAGATTGTCGTAGGATTTTTGCTCGACGATGCCGCGCGGGTCGGTGATGGAGTTGACCCAGCCGGCTGCGTTGTAGCCGGTGAGCGTGACCAAGACGGTATCGGAGGCCGTCGGTACGCTGCTCGGTCGCGTCCACGCCGTGCCGCCGTTCGTGCCCACGTCAACGGAACCGGTTAAGCGATTAGCCAGGTCGTAATACGAGGCGGTGTAAGAGACGCGGGCCTTGGGAGCGGTGGTCGGATTGCCCAGCGCGCCGGTCGTCGTCTCATCGTGGTTGCGTTCGCAATCCGTGACCAGAATGACGTTGCCGTCTTTGTCGTAGGTCGATTCGATTTGGGACAAAACATTGTCGCCGGTCACGTTGGAGGCGTCGGCCCAGGCAGCGTCCCCTCCTCCATCCGAGACGTAACTTATCGTTGCGCGTCCGGCGCCGTCGAACTGGCTCTTGTTGACTTCGCCGCCGGGGTTGCTGCTCTTGATCACATCGCCGCGATGATCGTACCAGCGCTGCGTCGTCAAGGCGTTGGTCGAAACCGTTCCCGTGGATGGATCAACGCTGTACTCTTGCGTCTTGTACACTCGGCCCTGGTCATCGTAGCTGGTAATCGTCTGGGCGCGGAGCAAGCTGGCGGAGGGAGCGTTGGGCACGCCGCCGGTTGACGTGATGCTTACGGTGTCGCCGTCGTATTGCTGCACTTCAGTGACTTCGTCGAGATTGTCATAAGTCCTGTAGGTGATAGGCCGGTGCGTGGTCGTGTCTTCGGTCGCCTGCACGCCGTCTTTGGAAGCCACGAGCCGATCGCGCCAGTCGTAATACTGCTCGGTGACGCGGTCCGCCGCCGTGCCGCCGGGGTGGGCGATGATTTGCGTCACGTTGCTATCACCCACCTGGGTGCTGCCGCCCAGGGTGTTGTTGTCGTAAACATAATCGGCGGTCTTAATCATGTTCGATGGCGACGTGTTGTTGGTCGGCGACCATTGCCCCGAGGCGGGCGTGTCGTTGGTGCCGACCCAGGTGCTGACCGTGCGGCCCAGGCCGTCGTGCACCGTGCGCGTGATCGTTCCCGTGGGCGATTGGGTCCGGGTCTGCCAGCCGCGATTGTCGTAATCGGTCAGGCTCTCATAGTAATTGGTGTTCTTCGTGCCAATATTGGCGGCTGTCGAATAGGTCACGCCGGTCAGGTTGAAGTAGGCATCGTTGCGCACCACCTGGCCCGCGGCGTTAGTGTAGGCGCGCGCCAGGGTCTGCAAGCCGCTGATCGCCTCGGTGCCATCGGGGACGCCGCCCGTCAAGTGCGGCGTGGCCGACATGGTCAGCGATTCCATGTAGCTGCCGGGCCGGTCCTCGCGGACGACTTGCGTTGGCCCGGTCGGCGTGTTGGTGGTGCTGTTCCAGCCGGGATAAACCAGCTTTTCGTAATTGCTATCGTTGTAAACGGTATAGGTGATGTTGCCCAGCGGATCAGTCAATTGCGTCGGCCTTCCTAAACCATCCACGGCCAGTTGCGTAATCAAGTGCAAGCCGCCGCCCGAAGGCGTCGTCCAGCCGGTAGGCAGGCCGGTGAAGTCGCCGGTCCTAGTCGTGTCCACGTCGGTAATGGACTTCACCAGCGCGCTAGTCCCCTGGTCATAGGCGAAGTAATTGATGAAGCCGTCGGCGTCCTTGGTCCAGATCGGCCGCCCGAGCGAATCGAAGAAGGTCGTTTCCACGTCAGCCGTGCCGGGCCCGTTTTGCGTCGATGAAATAACTGGCTTGGTTACCTGCTCCGACTGCATGAGCGTTGTGCCGGTGAACCAGGTATAGCTATAGCTCGTGGTCTCGCCGCCGGTCGTGTTGGTGTTGCGGTAAACCGTATGGTTGGCCACGGGATCAACGCTGTTGCCGGCGGCGGTGTGCTGGAAATACTGCGTGGCGTCGAGCGTGATCGGCGTGCCTGCGCTCCCTTGCTGGATTTTCTTGTCCTGTTCAAACCCCGCGACGCCGCCGGCGGTGGTCTCGCCAGCCGTCGTGGTCGTGTAGTAGTCGGTCTTGGTTACGAGGCCCGATGCGCTATTGAACGTGACCGCTAGATTGGCTTGGACGTCGTTATAGCCCGTGACCGCCGAAGGGGCTGCGATTTCGATGACGCGGCCGGCAGTATCGTATTGGTAATAGGTCCTCCAATTGTTGCCGCTGACGGCGTCGTGGTAATTCTTCAGCATCACTTCGCCGAACGGATTGCAGTAGACCGAATTCTGGTTGCCATCAGGAAGCGTTTCCACCGTCTTGGTAGCCCAGGCGTTATAGTCGGTCGTGCCCCCGCCCGGACCACCGGTGTAGCTATAAGAGTAAGTCCCCAAACCGACATTGCTGCCAGCCAGCGAGGAGCCGTCACCTTGCACGATTTCTTGGCTTACACGCTTACTGCTGTCGTATTGGAAGCTAAGGTCCGCGTATGGACTAACCTGGGCATCGGTGGCGGTCAGCGGATTCGCGTAGGCGGCTGCGAGCCGGGCATACGATTGGGGATTGAACTCGTACTTTAGCCCCGACTGATAGCCATTCGCATCGCCCAACAAATAGTACCGGAAATACTTTGTGTCCAGGATATTTCCGGCCGCGTCCTTGACTTTGGCTGTCTGCAAATCATGCAGATTTCCATAGGCTTGAACACCGTCGTAGTAGGCATAATCGGTTTGTCTAATGGTGGACCAGGCACCGGCGTTCACCTTGCGGCGGAGTGTGACGTTTTGCAGATAATTCTGATTCGCTCCGCTGCTGAAATAGCTGTACAAATACGAGTCGGTGATCGTAGTGGAGCCGACGGTGTTCGCGGACTGAACCTCAGTAATTTTGCCATCGGCGGCATGGGACGTGACGCTGGTCACATTGCCATATTGATCGGTTGAGCTTTCCAACGTCCCTTGCTGTAGCGTAGGGTTATTAGTCGAGAAATCGTAGAGTTTGAGAACTTTTCCGGTGCTGTCCGTAAGCGAGAAGTCATGGCTGGTGGTGTTGGGGATAAGTTTGTCTTTAAGGAAGAAGCGTTCTGTATAGGCGCCGCCGCTGAAGTCAAAAAAGCGGGCGTTGCTGCCGGAACTAAGCAGCGCGATCGACGTGGTAGTCTGATGAAGCGTAGGCATCTGGGAGGCAATGACGCCGTTGCCCAGCAAACTGCCAGTGGCGTAGCCTGGCCCGTTCGTCCAGTTGGTAGTTTGACCCCAAGGGGTGCCAAAGCCCGAAGAAGTAATATCCGACATATTTAACTGCAAGACCCCATCAGCGAATCGAACGCCCGCACTCGAGAAGCCGGCGCTCATGGGATTGCCGCCCTGTGAGCCAGCCGAGGCTTGGACGATTTCTCCCGCCGGATCGTCGCTGGTAGAGCTAAAGACAGTCGGGACAATGGCCGGAAAGGGATCGTGGTCTACGAGGAAAGGCCCATTAGGGCTGGAAGTGTTGGGACTGGTCGCAGGTTTAATCGGCCCACTAATGCTTGTAAATGAAGAAGGGCTAGTGGTCTGGGAAGAAGCCAGGGCGAGAGAGCTGGGAGCGGTCAGCGGCGAAGAAGCGGAACTGGCCCGGAAGGTCCGTTCCAATGCGGATGCCAGGAAGTCACGCATGGTGAAGAGGGCGAGATTGGACGTCATCAACACGCGCGGCTCAAGCTGTTCAACGGCGAGCGCAGAGCGCCGTTGTTTTTTAGTGAATATGCTTGTAAAGCGTCGCTGTTTGCGCACCATGATCGGCTCCCCTTCCTGAGGTCAGAGATTTGAATCAACCTCGTCTTTGAGGCGCCGACTGTTACAGAGATGCAGCGATAGATATGAACAAGATCACGTTACTCTGAAAAATCGGGAATACAACTTAATTCTGAAAGAATTATGAAAATAGAATTGCAGATCGAAACCGGCGCGGGCCTGCTCCCAGAAGTGTCTTGTTTTCCACGGGTCGGGCACTCCTTCCAGGAAAAATAAAGGAAAAACAAAGGGAACAAAGGGGTCGGGACACCTAGGAGCGTCCCAATCCGGTAAGCTAAACCTTTTGCTCTTGTTTCCAATAGGGGTGCTCGCTATCGTCCCCGCTCCTTTGAAACCCAAGAATGAAATCCGCTCCGGCGAGCCGCTGGACGTCTTGCCGGTCCTGGGGCGTTGGCCGCGCCTCGGTTTAGTTGCGGTTGCGGTGGGCCTTCTGCTAGTTTTCGGCGTCGCCTGCTGGCTAGACCCCTATGACGGGGGACAGCCGTTGCGCATGGAGACGCACCGGCAACTGGGCTTGCCGCCTTGTACGTTCAAAGTTGTAACGGGCTATCCATGCCCTTCTTGCGGGTTGACCACGAGCTTCGCCTTGCTAATGAAGGGGGATATTGCCAACTCGCTTCGGGCTAATGCGGTTGGGACGCTGCTGGCTTTGTTTTGGCTGGCGCTCATCCCTTGGAGCCTGGCAAGTTCGCTTTGCGGGCGGCCGCTTGGGATGGTGTCGATTGAAAAGGCCGTGCTGCGGGCACTTATTTTCTTTTTGACGCTGCTTGTGCTTCGCTGGATTATCGTTCTTGGCATGACGGCGTGGAGTTCACGAGCTTGACCGGCGCCCGGGCGCGGCAAGCCATCTCACGGAGGAGAGGCCATGACGGCACGATGGAAGCATTGGGTCTTGTTTGGCGTCTGGTCGGCAATCGTTTGCACGGGATGCAATCTGGCCGCCATGTCGTACTTCCTCTTCTCTCCCGACCCTCAAGAACCGCCCGGTCTCCAGCCCTTGGCGATCAAAGACAGTGAAACCGAAGTCCGGGTCGTCGTGCTGACTTATTGCCAGCCGGAGATTCGGCCCGAGCTGCACAATGCCGACCGCGAATTGAGCCGCGGCTTGGTGCATCACTTGCGCGAGGCTCACAAATACTACAAGGAAAAGGTCCGAGAAATCGAGCCGGCCAAAGTGGACGCCTACAAGGCGAATCATCCCTCTTGGAATTCGCAGGATCTCTGCGAAATCGGCCAGCATTTTCAGGCCGATTATGTGATCTACTTGGAAATCAATAAGCTAGCGCTCTACGAAGAGGGCAGCGGCAATACGCTCCTGCGCGGCAAGGCGGAAATTACCACATCGCTTATCGATGTGACCAGGCCCGATAGTGATGCCAAGAATAAGACCGATGTCATTCCGTATCCGGGCGAATCGCGCTACGCTTTTGACGTCAACGATAAGACGCCCACGCAATTCCGGCAGGAATTCTTGGATTATGTGGCTAAGAAGATCTCCTGGTACTTTGTGCCCCGGCCGACGCGGGACGCCTATAGCTGTGAATGATCCAGGGACGACGGAATTCTTGCCATGGCCGAGCCTCTTGTGATTCGCTGCCGGGAAAACGGACCGTTTCTGATCCAGGGGCCTGTCAAGATCCTGGACCATCAGGGCAAGGAATTAGTTCCTCCACCCGGCAAAGAAACGATTGCCTTGTGCCGCTGCGGGCAGTCCAAGATCAAACCCTTTTGCGACGGATCGCATAAAACATGCGGCTTCCAATCCGCGGAATTGGCCGGGTCTGAAGAAGGGTTCAAATAACGGACGAGATTGGCTGCCAGGGACAGACAGAAATGTCTGTCCCACCTAAAAGATCGCTGCGCTTAAATCATTTCACCGATGCCGTCTCGAGCAGCGCCAGCACCGCCCAGCCCGTGGCTGCAAACGAGATAAATTGTGATTTACCGCCTGGATCGCCATTGTCGAAGAAAGTTTGCACCGGCTTGCTGCGGGTTTCTACCAACCAAGACCCGTCCGGGTTTTGGGTTTTGAGAAGAAATTGGACGCCTTTTTTGTAGGCATCATCAGCAGGCGCCACGCCGGCGGTGCGCAAAGCCATCAGGGCCGTTCCCGTCGCATAGGCGTCGCCCGGCTTGTCGGGCAGTTGGCTCCAACTGCCATCGTCTTTTTGTTCCTTGATTAAGCTGTCGCGAGCCCTGGCTATCTCTTGCCGATCCACGTTAGCAGCGACCAGGCCGCGAAGGCGGAAGATTTTGTCCTCCATTGTCGTGGGCGGATGATCGACGAGCCAGGCGCGGCCGATCTCGATGGCCTTATTGATCCGGTCGTGCAGTTCCTTGTTCCCCACGTCATCTTTACCCGGACCATAAGCCTTAAAAACGCACAGAGCCAATGCAGCGTTAGTGAACGCACTGCCTTCGGTGGGTGGCCGGCTGGTTACGGCCGGCCAAGAGCCGTCGCTCTTTTGACGGACCAGCAAGTACTCAATAAGCGCCTGGGTCGTGTCGTCAGCCGGATGGTGGGCGGCGTCGAGGGCAAACAGAGCATAAGCCGCCATGGTATTGCCGCCGGGGACCGACTTGCCTTTCCGAATATCGTCGTGATTGGGTTTGAAAGTTGCCAGCGTGAATTGGACCTGCTTTTCGAACCTGTCTTTGTCTACATCGAAGCCGCGCGCTCGAGCAGAAGAGAGACTCAAGAGCGCCATCGCTTGATGGTGACAACTGAAGCATTCGCGATGGCTCGTGTAGCTGGCTGCGCCTTGCTCGATGCGGCGAAGGCCTTTTTCAATGGCGGCCCTGGTCGGGTCAGACGGAGGTTCGCCGGGTGCGCTAGGGGCGGTCAGCATGATTGCCAATATGCCGCACAAGCGAATCATGGCGCAAGGTCCTTCGCAACAGCCGGGCAGTTCAACGGGTGGTTTTATTACCGCCCGATTATTCCTTCTGCACAGTAAAGCGACAAAGCCCGTGGGTCAACCACAAGGTCGACGCTGTGCATGAATTATAAGGTTTGACGGAAAAGAAGGTGTTGCCGCTGGAAACTGAGCATCTCCATCAACCAGACGAAATTGGCATACGCGGGAGGAGCATTAAGACATGCAAAAGGCAGAAAGAGAGGCCGATACAGGAAAGGAGAGAGCCGGAGCACAATCCCAAACGCAAACCGCCAGCAATGCTGGCGGTAGGGATCTTTGATCAGTGAGGTATCGGCTGAACCGCCGCATCCGTCGCCGAGACTTTCAAAGGCAACAATTCTTGTCGGAAAATCGGCACATCGCGCGGCGCTTCGATGCCCAGGCGAATCTTGCCGCGATCGATATCTACAACGGTGATGCAGATTTTTTCGCCGATGAAGATCTTTTCACCTAGTTTACGGCTCAAGACCAGCATGTCGCTTCCCTCCGTCGAGCGAAACCTTGTTGGTTTTTCCTGCTCAATAATACGCCACAAATCCACCCGGCGTTGTCACTAGGGTGACAATTTATGATATTGAAACGGTCTTCCCCCCCTGTAAATTCGGGCAGTCTGTGCGGGACCGGCAGCATCCGGCTTATTGGCATAACCGTAACAACGCTATCTTGTTGCGGCCGGAACCGGCCAATAGCAGGCGGGGCGGCCAAGGGCGCCTTTCAGGGAGCTTTCCGGCGATAGTCCGAACCCGCATCTTCCGTATGCACGGAAACCTGGGAATCTGGAAAAGGGCGTTTTCTCAAGAAGGCGAGGCGGATTGAGGACGTGACACCAACCCCATCAAAAAAAGCCAAATCAGTAAGGCGCCCCAGCGCGCGCTTTGGCCGTCGCGATCGTGCAAAGGATTTATTTCCACGAGATCTAAACTCGTGACCTGGGGCAGGCTGCCTGCAAGCCGGAGACAGGCCTGGACCTCCTCACCGGAAAGGCCCGACGGGTTGGGAGCGCTCACGCCTGGCATTTCGGAGGACCGGACGACGTCGGCGTCGAAACTGACATAAATACTGCACCCTTGGGCGGCCAGGCGGTCGTATTCTCCCCGGAAGATCTCGCATAACCGACCTTGAACGCTATTTGCCCAATGCACTGCCCCGCCTTTCTCAAGCAGATAGGCAAGGTGTTGACGGCTGACGCTCTGCGGCTGGGCGCCCAGGCAAACATAAGAGCGGCCCGGCAAAGGATGATCGGGATGGTTCAGAGCCTGATAGAACGAAGACCCGCTGTGTCCCTGGCTATTGAGCAGCGGCCGGACATCCAGATGGGCATCCAGATTGATGATGCCTACTTTCTGTCCGGCGCCCACGTAGCCGAGATAGTGACCGTAGGCGGTCTCGTGCCCTCCGCCTAGCACAATCGGGATGGATCGGGACCGGAGAGCTGCACTGACGGCCTCCCCCAGTTTTATCTGGCTGCCTTCCAGCGAACCTTTGATACGGATGTCGCCCATTTCCAGGGGAGGGGTTATTGAGAGGTCCGTGTTGGTGAGGCCATCCCAGGGGGTCAGGCGGTAGAGATAGTGGCGGATTTCCTGGGGTGCTTGGGCGGCGCCCGGACGGCCTTGATTACGGCGGATTCCTTCATCTTGAGGAAATCCCACGATAACGGCGCGGCCCGGTTGAAGAGCGGTAGCATCGCCGTGCCAGGATTCAACGATCTCGCCCAGGCGCGGATCGTCCGCCCGGCGCAGCGCGTCTGCTGAGGGCTTGTACGGATCAAGCTGTGTAGACCACTTGGCCTCGCTTGATGACGCGCTCGACATGATTGACCCCGAAATGATAGAAAATTTGGCGGTAGTCCGGGACATCGTAAATTACGAGATCCGCTTGCTTGCCGATCTCCAGCGAGCCGAGGCGATCGGATCGGCCAACCGCCGCTGCCGCGTTGAGCGTCAGGGCCGTGACTACTTCGCTGGGAAGCATCCTCATTTGCGTACAGGCTATCGTACCCACCAGAGGCAGGTTTTCCGTTGGGCACGTGCCGGGATTACAATCACTTGCCAAGGCGACCGGCAGACCGCGTTCAATGAGTTGGCGTGCAGGAGCGTAGTTTACGCCGAGAAAGAATGCGGTTCCGGGCAGCAGGGTTGCAATCGTGCCCGACTTGGCCAGCGCTTCAATCCCCGCATCGGTGATGCATAGCAGATGGTCGGCAGAGATAGCTTTCAATCGTCCCGCCAATTCCGCGCCGCCCAGCGGGCTCAGCTCATCGGCGTGAATTTTGAGGCGCATGCCAAGATCGCGCGCTTTGTGCAGAATGCGATCGGATTCCGCGATGGAGAAGGCGCCTGCTTCACAGAACACATCACAAAACTCGGCCAAACCGTTATTGGCAATTTCAGGCAACAAGACATCGACCAAGAGCCGCACATAGCCGTCGCGATCGCTTCGATACTCGGGGGGAACGGCGTGGGCGCCCAAAAACGTGGGTGCCAACTCTACGGGTACCTCGGCATTCAGCTCGGCTACGGCTTCCAGGCACTTGATTTCATCGGCGAGGGATAGACCATAGCCGCTTTTTACCTCTGCCGTGGTTACGCCGAAGCGGAGCATGGACTGCAAACGCGGTCGAGCCTGATTCTTTAGTTCTTCTTTGGAGCATTGCCGGACGCACTGCACGGTAGCGTTGATTCCACCGCCCTGATCGGCAATTTGTTGATAAGTTTTTCCTTGAAGCCGTTGTTCAAATTCATTTTCGCGCGACCCGGCGAAGAGCAGATGGGTATGGCTGTCGATGAAGCCGGGCAGAATGACTTTGCCGGTTGCGTCGATGAAATCCGTTTCCATGCCAAGTTCTGGAAGGTCCGATGTAATGCCAATCCAATCGATTCGACTCCCTCTGAGAATCAAGGCTCCGTTGGTGATTATGGATATGTCGGCCATTTCTCGACCGCGCTTAGCGGTCGATCTGTGGCGTTCAACGCCGACAAGCTGTGAAGCATTAACAACGGCTATCTGATTTGCCAAGGTAAAGGCTCCGGACACCGGCCAATTGGGGGAATGGGCTAGTAGTTTAGACCCGGCACGCTCACGCCGCGCTCTTCCGCACAGCGAATGGCCGCATCATATCTCGCATCGGCATGCCGTAGCACTCCCATGCCGGGGTCGCTTGTTAGGACGCGTTGCAGCCGCTGCTCGGCATCGGAACTGCCGTCGGCGACGGCCACCATGCCGGCGTGCAGGCTGTAGCCGATGCCGACGCCGCCGCCATGATGGACGCTGACCCAGCCGGCGCCGCAGGCAGTATTGACCAGAGCATTGAGGATCGGCCAGTCGGCGATGGCGTCGGAGCCATCCTGCATCCCTTCCGTCTCGCGATTGGGTGATGCGACCGAGCCCGCATCGAGGTGATCCCGGCCAATTACGATAGGCGCTTTCAATTCTCCTTGGCGAACCATGTCGTTGAATCGCAATCCCAGCTTGGCGCGCTCGCCGTAACCGAGCCAACAGATGCGGGCAGGCAGGCCCTGGAATTGCACCTTCTCTCCGGCCAGGCGAATCCAGCGGGCCAGCGCCTCGTCCTGGGGGAACGTTTCCAAGACGGCCTGATCAGTGCGGCGGATGTCTTCCGGATCGCCCGAAAGTGCGACCCAGCGAAACGGACCACGGCCCTCGCAAAAAAGGGGCCGAATGTATTCCGGTATAAACCCGGGAATGCGGAAGGCCTCCTTGACGCCCGCCTCGGCGGCGCCGGCACGCAGGTTATTGCCGTAGTCAAAAGTCACCACGCCGCGCTCCTGAAGGTTGAGCATGGCGCGAACGTGAACGGCCATCGTCTCCTTGGCGCGCCGGACATATTGGTCGGGATCCTCGCGGCGCAAAGCGATTAAGTCTTCACCGGGGAATTGTTCGAGCGGGACATAGCCATTGAGCGGGTCATGCGCCGACGTCTGATCGGTAAGCACGTCAGGCACGAGGTTTCGCTTCACTAACTCCGGCAAGATCGCCGCTATGTTGCCGGCGAGCCCAACGGAGAGCGGCTTGGCTTGCCGTTTCGCGTCCAAGACTCGCTTCAGGGCCTCGTCTAGATCGCGGGCGATGACATCGAGGTAGCCCGACCGAATGCGGCGTTCGATCCGGGCGGAATCGACATCGACTCCGAGAAACGCGGCCCCGTTCATGGTGGCGGCCAACGGCTGCGCCCCGCCCATGCCGCCCAAACCGCCCGTGACGACCAGCCGCCCGGCCAGACTGCCGCCGAAATGCCGGCGAGCGCAGGCGGCGAAGGTTTCGTAAGTCCCTTGGAGGATGCCCTGGGTGCCGATATAGATCCAACTCCCGGCCGTCATCTGGCCAAACATCGTCAGGCCCATCTGCTCCAGCCGCCGAAACTCTTCCCACGTCGCCCACTTGGGCACGAGCAGGCTATTGGCCATCAACACGCGCGGAGCCATTGCCTGAGTGCGGATTACGCCGACCGGCTTGCCGGACTGAATTAACAGCGCTTCATCGTTTTCCAGTTTTCGAAGCGCAGCGACGATGGTTTCGAAATCGCGCCAGGTCCGCGCCGCTTTTCCTGAGCCGCCGTAGACCACCAGGCGATCCGGGTCTTCCGCGACTTCGGGGTCGAGGTTGTTCATCAGCATGCGCAAAGCCGCTTCCTGGATCCAGCCCTTGCAGGAACGCTGGGCGCCGCGCGGCGCCCGGACAAGACGCGGTTTGGCATCGGGAAGTTTGGCGAGAGACATGATGGCGGCCTCCGAAAAGGAGCCAAGCCGGAGTAGAAGCCTTTACGCTCGGCTGCTTTCTGGAATTCTATCGCAACGGCAAGCGGGGTGGCGTTGATTAGCGGAGGATATGGTTTTGGGACACAGCCCTGCTGCCTGGAATTCTGCCAAATTGGCTCACCTGACCATGGACCAGGCAAAGTTCAATTGCCGCGCCTTTTACTCTTACCCGCGGATGGCGCCCCGCCCGCCTGGGCAAGTCGCCGGTGCCCCCGGCGCGCGTGTATGTGCGTGTTACTGGACGGGTCGTACGGCTATTTCCGAATAGAGGCAGTTCGGTTGGTTAAAGCTTTACGGTGCTTGAAGAGTTTTTAATTACTTAGAAGTCTTCTTGTATTGTTTCAGTCCCGCCTCTGGTGATTAGGGCAATCACAGTCTGGGGCGACGCTTCCTTGCCTAAGAAATGGACCGACCCATCGCAAAACACAACTTGGGCACCGCCGGTGTGGAATGAATAAAGGCCAAGTTCGTTGGAGCAGTTGATGAGACAAGAGTTATTGCCTGATGGTAGAGGCAGAGGCGACAGGTGATTGCCATTCGGGTCCGATCCTAGCAATATAAATGCACCCGTCGTAGAATCGCCCCAGCCGCCGCCGACGGATGTTTGGCCTAAAAAGTTGCTCCTCAAAGGTATAACGTCTGGTCGCTTTACATTCTTCTGGTAAAGGGAGGGTCGGGCCGCTATTTCAGCTAGCATGATCGTGTTGGAGGTTCCATCACGAATATCATCAAGCTTGGTCTGTTTATCCGGCGACAAAGCCCCTTGCCCAATGGGGGCAAGAAAAGGCTCAACCGAGGTTCCAGCCGGATTTCCACCTATGGGATAACAATGACTAAACAAATCGTTTTCGATAGGATCATCCAAATTCGTAGTTACTGGAGTAGTGTTTACAGTTGTGACATTTACGCCTGCCCAAGGGACGAGTCCTCTATTGTAAGAGCCTGGGTTTTGTATACCCATTAGATTGCTGTCCACACCCAAAATGGGACCGTAATCGGATGAAGCAGCCTGCCATTGAGTTGTCGTTGCACTAACGGGTGGTGAGTAGGCACCAACAGGCAGTAAGAAGATATATACGCGTGCGGCTGGCGCCGACGGACATGTAAATGTATTAACGATAGTGGTCACAACGGTTTGATTGTTAATGGGCAACGTCACAGCGTCGGTGAAAGGCTGACTCAAGTCATAGCTTGCATATAGGTTGTCTTGTTCGATGTAGCTGAGGATAATGGTGCCCCAGCCTTTGGCAGGCTTGCCCGCGACATAGCCCGTATACAAGGCCGGGGGCAAGCCTTTCTTGTCCGTCGCGTAATTGAGGCAGGCAAGGCCTAGGTTCTTAAGATTGTTGGCGCAAGCAATGCGATTGGCTGTCGACCGCACCTTCAGGACAGCCGGGACCAGCAAGCCGATCAAGATGCCGATAATTGAAATCACCACCAGTAATTCGATGAGCGTAAAACCCTTTTGTTTGCCTTGACGGATCCGCATGGGAAGGCTCCTGAAGCCAACAATCGTTGGCAAACTAGTTCACACCACCACTTCAGTTCCCTAACCTGTTGTTTCTATCTATCCCACGAACAATGATCGGGTACACAACAATTAGAATTCTTCAGAGATTGTCTCTCCACCGCTTCGGGTGGTCAGAGAGATCAATGTTTGCAGGGAGATCTCCTTGGAGAGAAAATGCACGGAACCGTCCACGTTTACGGCGGCGGCTCCTCGTGAATGAAAGCTATACAGGGTGGTATTGTTACTGGCGTTGATGTCGAATTCACCCCCGCCCAAAATAAGTGGGCTACCTGGGTCAGCCCAACCTCCAAAAATGGCATCGCCCGGTAGCTTCTTACTCCTGCTGTAACTTACGGGTCGTCCGGCTATTTCCGCGTAGAGGATCGTATTCGAAGTTCCGTCAGTGACTTCGCTGATTCTCGTGGGTCTATCACTTGTGAGTGCTCCAACCAGACGAGAATAAGCGAAATCCAATGTGCGCCAGGGACTGCCAGGAAACAAGCATGGCAAGGGGTCGCCCAAAGGTGAATAGGGCTCAAACAAGGATGGAAGAACTTGCTTCAAATATGCACTATCGATGCACTCAATGGGACCATAGTCTGAGGATGCAGCGGTATAAGTAAAGTAAGTCGGTATTATGGGGGGGGGTATTGGGTAGACCCGACTGGACAACTGTAGTCACAGAATAAACTTGGGGCTTCGGAGCAACAGGGCATGTAAACACTTTTACTATCGTGTTTGCAATTGCTTGATTGCCGCAGGGATCGTAAAAGGGCTTTGTGAAATCATAGCCGTTGTACAAAGAGTCTTGTTCAAGATAGGGGAGGAGGAAATAGCCCCACCCAATTGGGTGAGCTCTATCCGAAATCTTGATTGGCGGCAGAGCCATCGATCTCGTGGAATAGTTCTGGGCCGCCAATCCCAGTTGTTTCATATTATTGGCGCATTCAATGCGAAATGCAGCCGCCCTCACCTTTTGAACAGCAGGAACCAGTAAACCGAGAAGGACGGCAATGATGCCGATCACCACCAGCAATTCGATGAGCGTAAATCCCTTTTGTTTGCCCTGATTGATCCGCATGGGAAGAACTCCTGAAGCAGCGAAGGTTCGTGAACGAGGTCACACCGCCCGCTTCATTGGCCTTACGATCTTATACCGCTGGGAACGCGTAACACAAACAAGAATGCTGGGTGGCCGTGCGGCGACCCTCTGGCCCAAGTGACCCACCCTCTGGTCCCCCAACACTGCGCGACAGGGTTTACACCTGTAAACCCATGCGCCCAGTTGGCGCCTTTGGCGGCTTTTCATTCCAAGATGCAGGGGTGGTGCCAGTGAACGTTCTTGGACACGTGCTGGTTTTTCGGGATTTGTCCAATCAATTAGAAGAAAGGCGTAAGCGACCGGGCGGCATCCTTGGTTCGGCAGGCATCTCCGTTACTTTCGTCCTGTTCGGGACTTACTATCCCGCTACGGCAAGTCTTCGTGTTTTGCCAGGCAAGAAACGTAGCGATAGTCGCCTTTGCTTACTAAATTGACAATATTCGTCGCGCGAAGGACCGGGCTTCCCCTTATGGCGCCGCGCTGGCTTGCTGAGGATGTGGGATGGCAGAGGAAAATGGTTTTGGCAAATTGGCCCTGCTTGTCGGCGGCGGTCCGGCGCCCGGCATCAATGGCGTCATTAGCTCCGTGACACTGGAAGCCTTAGATCACGGCATCGAGGTTATTGGGTTTCAAGACGGCTTCAAATGGCTCGCTCAAGGCAATGGCGACCATTATCAAATCTTGACGATCAACGACGTTAAAGGCATTCATTTGCGCGGCGGTTCGGTTTTGGGCACGGCTCGAGTTAATCCGGCCAAATCGGAAAGGGACATGGCCAATGTCCTTGATGTCCTGCGCCGCCACGAAGTCTCCGGCCTGGTAACGATTGGCGGCGACGATACGGCTTATTCGGCCAGCCAAGTCTACGCCAAGGCCGGCGGCCGCATTCGCGTCGCCCACGTTCCCAAAACAATCGACAACGATTTGCCTTTGCCGGGGTCAACGCCGACTTTCGGTTTCGAAACCGCCCGGCACATCGGCGTTGGCATCGTCCGCAACCTGGCAGAGGACGCTCGGACGACTTCGCGGTGGTACATCATAATCAGCATGGGACGCGCCGCCGGTCATTTGGCCCTGGGGATCGGCAAGGCGGCCGCCGCCACGCTGACTATTATTCCCGAGGAATTGAAGACGCGTCCGGTCGCGCTGGATCAATTAAGCGACATTATCATCGGGGCCATCGTCAAACGAAAAAGCCTGAACCTCCACTATGGCGTCGTGATCTTGGCCGAGGGACTGATCGAGGCCATGGGTGAAAAGGAGTTGATTGCCGTCATGGAGGGCGGGCAGACAGGCAGCTACGGTAAAGTGGCTCGCGACCCGCACGGCCATTTGCGGTTGGGGGAAATCGAGTTTGGCCGCATGATCAAGGATCGGTTGTGCACACGGCTTGATGAAATGGGGTTGCAGGTCTCTGTTGTTGACAAAGACCTGGGTTACGAATTGCGCTGCGCCGACCCGATTCCGTTCGATGCGGAATACACCCGTGATTTGGGCTATGCCGCCGCCAAGTTCATACGCTCCGAGGCAGCTGGAAAATTCGGCGCCATCATCAGCTTTGTCGGCGGTCGCATGGAACCTCTTCCTTTTGAGCAACTTATCAATCCCGCGACAGGGCGGATGCAGGCCCGCAAGGTCGACGTGGGCGGCGAAGCTTATGAGTGCGCACGCCGCTACATGATTCGCTTGGAGGAACGGGATTTCGAGGATCCTCAGCGGGTGGCTCGCTTGGCCAGCGCTTCAAATTTAGACGTAGCCGCCTTCCGGAAGCGTTTCGGTTATCTAGTCGGCATCGAGAAGTGATAGTAGCCCGCCGCGCCGCGGCGGGTAACTTTTACGGGGCCAGCCGCTCCCGGATCCATTTACCGTCAGTCCCTTTGCGGTACCGTAAGCGATCATGCAGCCGGCTTGGACGCCCTTGCCAGAACTCAATCTTTGCCGGCACGACTCGATAGCCGCCCCAGTGCGGCGGCCGCGGCACGGCCTGCTCCGCATACTTAATGGCAAATTCCTCCACGCGCTGCTCCAAGGCGGCTCGATTGGGTATCACCTCGCTCTGCCGAGAAGCCCAAGCGGCTAATTGACTGCCGCGCGGCCGTGAAGCAAAGTAAACCTCGGACTCCTCGTCGCTGGTCCATTCCACGTGGCCTTCGATGCGAATTTGCCGGTCCATTTCCGGCCAGAAGAGCACCAAGCAGGCTTGCGGGTTCTCGGCAAGCTGCCGTCCCTTGCCGCTATGGCGATTTGTGAAGAAGGTAAATCCGCGTCCATCAAACCCACGAAGCAAGACGACGCGTGCTGTCGGTTTGCCGTCCGCGGAACACGTGGCAAGGGTCATGGCGTTTGGTTCCAGAAGGGGCACGGCAAGAGCCTCTTCCAGCCACACACCAAACTGCTCGAAGGGGTCGGGCCGGGATTGCTCTTCGGAGAAACCTTTTTGCATGTACTCACGGCGCAAGTCAGCTAAATTCATGCGCTTTTTCCCTTTTACTTTCCTGCTGGCGGGTCGCGAAAATCGAAATTGGGATCGGGCTCGATAGGAGGCGTTATTTCGCGGCGGGGCCGATGGAGACGATCCCGAGCCTGATCCTGGACATGACCTTGCGACCGCGCCGAGTAGACGCCGTACCAGCGCACGAAGTTGTAGCCGGCCATGGCAAGCACGAGCCATCCGGCGGAAATTCGCATGTTGCCGATTTCTAAATTGCGCAGTTGCCATCCGGTCCATTCCGGAAACAGCATCGCCAATCCCAGGCCAAGCCACAAAAAGCCAAGAATGAGATGAATACGCACGGTCCGACCCTCACGTAAAATGAAAGAAAAATGGTGCGCTTTGTTACCCTCTCCATGTTAGGAGATGGCGGCCTGGAAACGAAGCTTGCTTATTGCTCCCGTTGAATTCTCTTGTGTTTGGGCAATTACTACTTACGATGCCTGGTCGACGTTTCGCTGCGTTGCTGATCGCAAGAGGAGCCGATGTCAAAACTACCCGCCATTGGTCGCGATGACTTGGAACTTCTACGTCAATTCGACACACCGACCGTGTGCAATGTGATTGAATTGTTCGGAGTTCGCCCGCGGACGGCCGGCTACATGGACCGGCGCATTGTCGCCTGCTATCCCAAGCTTCCGCCCATGGTCGGGTATGCCAGCACGGCGACCTTTCGGTCAGCCGCCCGTCCCCGTTCCGGCGACGTCTACGCCGGGTTAACCGATCAGATCAGCGCTTTTGCCAAGTTGCCGGGACCTCCCGTAGTAGTGTTCCAAGATTTGGACGACCCCCCGGCTTCCGCCACTTTCGGCGAAGTAATGTGCACGACTTATAAAGCGTTTGGAGCGGCCGGTCTGATTACCAGCGGCGCCGGCCGCGATCTGGACCAAGTCGAAGCCTTGCAGTTTCCCTGCTTCACGAACGGAACCATCTGCGCCCATGGTTACTGCCAGATTGTCCAAGTTGACGTGGCGGTCAGCGTAGGCAACGTAACGGTCCATACCGGCGATTTGATTCACGGCGATCGCAATGGCGTGACGACAATCCCGGTCGAAATTGCTTCAGCAGTCGCTCACGCGTGCGGCGAATTTATGGCCGCGGAGGCGGTCATCTTTGATTATCTAAAGAGGGGACAACCCGATGCGGCCGGTTTTGCCGCCGCCCAGAGCCAGTGCAAGGCGAAAATCGAGGCGCTGGCCCGCAAGTTGACCGCGAAATAAGCCATCCACGTCCGGTTGACCCTTCCCGCAAGGCCCGCTAGTATGCACCTTCATTCCCCCGGCCCCTTCGCCAAGCGGTAAGGCAGCGGATTGCAAATCCGCCATCCCCGGTTCGAATCCGGGAGGGGCCTTTCTAATACCCACCGTTATCATCGACTCTCCCTTGCCATCGGAAGAGACTCCGTTTGCATCAGGTGTTCAATTATTGATGACCCTCTGGTGCGCGGGCGGTGCACCAGAGGGTCGTCACTTGGGCAACAGGGTCTCGAAATGAGCACTCGTTTTCCGTTTTTCATCCCCCACCCACCCCTGATGAAAAACGGAACTACCTGGTGAAAAACGGAAGCTAGGCGTGAAAAACGGAGGCTTGGGATGAAAAACGACCTAATGTCTCGCTCGCCGGGGAGGCGCCTCCCAATTGGTTCTCTCCATTTGGCCTGACCCCCCGTGGAAAGAAATGGAAAGCATTTTGATTTTTGGCGCCCCCTTGGTGATATTCCGTGCCTCTTTCCCCGATCATTTTCATTGCTGCCAAGCGAAAACGTGGATAGATTCGCGGCTAATCGTTCAACCGTTCGCCACCTTGTCGCCTCAAACGCCAAACATGGCTAATGGCCCGCTAAAGAAGAACACCACCGGGAGAGTGCGCCATGAAAAATCGGACCGCGCTGGCCGGTATGGTGGTGGTCATCGGCGGTGCTTTATTCGGATGGTTGACCCCTTGCGAGCCGTGCTCTGCCCGGAGCGTATCCGAGTGCAGTACGCTCTTCGAGAAGCCCGAGATCGTCGCGCTCCAGGCAATCAAACGTGATGATCGGAAGGAGAGCCGGCGGCCGAAAGTCATTATCATTTTGACCGACGACCAGGGTTACGCAGACGTCGGTTGCTATGGCGCCAAGAACTTGGAGACCCCGAATCTGGATCGTATGGCCAAAGAGGGAGTGCGTTTCACGGACTTCTATGTCGCTCAGGGGGTTTGTTCGGCGTCGCGCGCCGCCTTGCTCACGGGGTGTTATCCCAACCGGATCGGCATTCTCGGAGCGCTCAACCCCTCGAGCACAACCGGCATTAGCGCGGAGGAGAAGACCATTGCGGAGGTGCTCAAGCCCCGCGGCTATGCCTGCGCAGTACGGCAAGTGGCATCAAGGATACCTACCCAAGTTTCTGCCCACTCGGCACGGCTTTGACGACTATTACGGATTGCCTTATTCGAACGACATGGCACCGGGTCACCCCAGCGCCTCGTTTCCCGACCTCCCCTTGATCGAAGGCGAGAAAGTAATCGAAAAAAACCCGGACCAATCGAAATTGACGGTCTCCTACACCGAACGGGCGGTCGGTTTCATCGCCAAGAACAAGGACCGGCCCTTCTTTCTCTACCTGGCCCACTCCATGCCGCACGTCCCGCTGCAGCTCTCGGACCGGTTCAAAGGAAAGTCTAAACACGGCCTCTATGGCGACGTGATCATGGAGCTTGACTGGTCGGTGGGGGAGGTGCTGGCGGCCTTAAAGAAACACGGCCTGGAGGAGCGGACGCTCGTGGTGTTCACGTCGGACAATGGGCCGTGGCTGTCGTACGGCAATCATGCCGGTTCGGCCGGCCCGCTGCGTGAAGGCAAGATGACATCTTGGGAGGGCGGAGTGCGCGAGCCGTGCATTATGCGCTGGAAGGGCCGCATCCCGGCCGGGACCGTGTGCCGCGAGCCCGCCATGACCATCGATCTACTGCCGACGGTGGCCAAGCTAGCGGGGGCGGAATTGCCTAGGCACAAAATCGACGGGCGGGACATCTGGCCGCTGATGGCCGGAGAGCCGGGCGCCAAGTCGCCTCACGAAGCCTATTACTTCTATGTCGCCAAGGAACTCCAAGCAGTCCGCAGCGGCCGCTGGAAGCTGCATTTCCCGCATAGTTACATCACGTTGGCTGACAAGCCGGCCGGCAAGGACGGCAAACCGGCCGCCTACCGCAATGAGAAAACGCCGCTGGCCCTTTACGACCTCCAGAAAGATGTGGGCGAAACAAAAAATGTCGCCGCCGACCACCCCGATATCGTCAAGCGCTTGCAGACCCTGGCAGACAAGGCCCGCGCCGACCTCGGCGATTCGGCGATGAAAATAGAAGGCAAAGGTGTACGGCCTCCGGGAAGGGAGTAACGGACTAGAGGAAACGCGCCGGCGTCCAAGCCGGCGCCTGGCTGCCACCGTGGACGCAAGGGCATTGAACAATCTCTTCAAGGCCAGCCACTGCCTTAGAGCTACTTAGGAGAAGGACGGCGGGGCGTCATCGGTTGGAAGATAGTCAATTGTTAAGGTTTGCCCTTTTCTTTTGTGGGATCGTTGAAGCGAAGGGTCACGAACAGCAGGTTCCCTTTCGTGACCTTCTCTAGCACCTGCTGGGGCGTTTTGAGAGTCACTGGGATCTCGCCGCCGGCGATCATCCACAGGAGCGGGGCTTCTCGCGAAGAACTGGCAAACTCGGTGAAGGATAGGTTACTGCTCTGGGAGAGGTCGATAACGGTCTTGGGAACGTCCTTTTCCAATGCCATGGTCGAGTCGTCGGGCATGCGGAAAGAAATGCGGAGCCTGCAATGGCCTTTCTTACCGTGTCCGACCGGCAGAAAATCCAAATCGACGATGTTCACGGCGTAAGAAATTGTGCCGGTGGTCTCATATGAAGCGAGCAAGGGCATTTCGCTGTCAGACAGCTCCACTTTCTTGCCGTCTTGGTAGGCGGCGAGAACAAGCGTTACGTTGTTGAAGCCGGAGTTCAGTTCAACTTTCCCTTCCATCTGTTCGATGCGCAGGACTTGAGCCAAATCACCGATATCTTGCTTTTTGGAGCCTCCAACGTGGCGCACAAATTCTTCGCTGCGTCTGCTCGGAGCCTGGTCGCAGCCGGCAATTATGAGCCCGACAACGGCGATCTGCAGGTGCTTTGGCATCAGGTGTTTCTCCCCTCTAGCATTGAAGATTTCGGCTAACTTTGACCGCGTTTGCGATTGCAAACGCAATGCCAGCGCTGACAAATTGTTACCGCGAAATTGGTTTTGGAATTGGGTTCAGCACGACCGAGGATGCCAACGCAGTTGGCCGCCTTGGCATTACGAAGGTGGCCCCCGGTCCTGCACTATTGGTAATTAGGGTTCAGTACGCAGTCACTGAACGAGTCCCCTTAT
The DNA here is from genome assembly GCA_045802525.1 of Gemmataceae bacterium. Lineage (GTDB taxonomy): Bacteria > Planctomycetota > Planctomycetia > Gemmatales > Gemmataceae > JBJMQT01. The sequence continues at coordinate 144,478 of JBJMQT010000044.1, read as the reverse complement.
CCTGGCAAGTTTTTCTTTCCTAGCTCAAGGCCCGGGCAAGCCGGTCAGGGCGAGGAAAATTAGCGCGAGCAATTCCAGCGCCGCACTGATTAACATCCCAAGTATGGCGGGCGGCAGAATGACCAAAGCACCATTCGTTTTAACCCCCCGTAAACTGATGCAACCTGTCACAAAACTGAGACCGAAGACGACTGCCAACACGATTAGGATTGGCTTTGTCAGACCGGTGTCCCGTCCGGGGGCTCGCGTTGAGGCAACGTAGAACGCCCAAGCAGCCGCCAGCAAAGGCACGAAAAGGCTCAACCAGGCAGCAATGGTGAACATCGGGTTTGGCGTACTTGATTTGGTTTCCCTTTTATCGGTCAAGCAAGTGTCCTCTAAATTAACTTGAAGCAAGAGGAGCGTAAGCGAGGTAAACTACAGGCCCTCGCTCAGGCTTTTTGAAGTTGCCCTTTGTCAATTGGATACTTGAAGTCTTGGGCCGGGACCTCCTTACGCCGGAGGCGTTATAGCGATTAGTCTAATTGCTGCAACGCCTCCGGCGCAAAGGAGGCGCCTGCCCATTACGGTCAACTTGCTCATCGAAAGAGCGCAGCTTCAAAAAGCATGAGCGAGGAGCTTCTTAGCTCCGCTATAAGAAGTCGGGCTTCAACGTCATGACCTGTCTGAGGGGAATACATATGAGCCACGACCCTGACCTCCTTGACACAATCAAGAGACGCTTCGCCCGCAAGTCATCGGCTCAACTTCAGGAGATTGTGCAAGCCGGCAATCACGAGCGCTGGTCTCCGGAAGCGATTGAAGCAGCGGGCGAAGTCCTGCGGGACCGTATGTCGGGACTCACTCAAGAACCCGAAGTGGCCGAGGAGGAGCCGCCGGCACCACCTTATCACTATGAACCGAAAGAAATCACTCTGGGTGTCCTTGCTGGCTTGCTGATTGGTCATCTGGTCATTCCATACTACAGGACGATTGAGCGTCCCGACCTGCCCGTGCCATTCGGCCCCAAGATGGCCTGGCTGGCTATGGAGACCACGGATACGGACTCTGTAGCAACCGCCTTAGGCCTACAGGAAACACAGGCCACAACTTGGGTGGGAGGAATCGATGGGGCGCGGCAAGCGTTCGTCTTCGTGACACCACCACTGGCGGACTGGACCTTGGCGGTGGGCGCCGCGCTGTTTCCGCCGGACCGCGCCGATGCGTTTGTCAAACCGCTCTTGGAGCGTCTAAGTCAGCCGTTCGGGGACGCCCAGTACTTCTGTACGCATCGTGATGTCGAGCTGCATATCTGGGCGCGCGCTCGGAAGGGACGATTGGTTCGGGGCTATGGTTGGCTAGGCGAAAAGGCCACCACCCTCTGGGACGAGGGACCACCGACGAAGGAAGAACGCGCTCTCGGCTTCGACACGTCCCCTAATGAAGAATTCGTCATGCAACTCGCTAGCCTCTGGAGCATTGATCCAACCAGTCTCGACCAGGAGTTCGAGGAGCCTGCAACGGGAATACGAGGCGGCGTTCCGTGGGCTATGGGGCGATCTGGATAATGCACTTAACCGCGGCGGAGGAACTATATCAAGCTGAGCAAGCAATAAGGCTAGAAGAAGAGGCCCCTTAGTGACAAAAGCTATCTCAGGCTTTGTGCCAGACCCAAAGATTCAGCAGATTGCCGAGTCGCATGCTCTCGATGCGGTCGATTTTGCGCTGGAGGAGATTGTTTACAGTGACGATTGGTGAACGCAGTCGGAACACATTTCCGCATTCCGCTTTCCTTTTCCCAGCTTGTGAGCTGTTACCAGTCAAATAGTGATTCACTTCCTAAATGCCTTCGTAAGGCAGGTTATTATCCGCTAGGTAACCAATTGCCAGGTTGGCCCGAACACCGTCGGCGGTTGCGGGCCAGTAAGAAGGACTTGGAAACGGAACCTCGGTTCGCGTTTCGACGTGGCCGTCCAGGAAAGCTACGTTGGCAACTCTTCCCGTGTGGCGGAAATGGGTTGTCGGCTGGGGGGACCCGGCCAGCGTCGGATAAGGGGCGGCTAGGGAGTAAGACTCCTGAGCCGTTGGCGGATCGTTCCAAAACGCAATGAGAGCGGAGTCGGAAAACGCAAAGGTGGCCGAGGTGGACGGAAAGTCGGCGAAGCGCTTAAGGATGCTGATAGGAAATTGGAAGTTGGGATCGTTCCAATAGGTGGTCCCGAGGCTGCGATTGTACCCGTAGCCGCCCGTTTGCGGTTGGCCGTTCGCCGCAATAAAGATCGGCTGAATCTGCAACCGGCTTATCGTTGGGCAAGCAATGACAGCATTGTTGTTTTCGTAAAATGGCGTGAGAATTCCTTGAGTTGGATCGACCTTGTTAGAAGGATCGACCAAGCCGAACCAGTAGCTGGTCGAAAACGGCCAAACCGACGGATTGGGCGTCGTAAAATCCTGCGGGAAGTGCCGGAGCGTGCCCTCGTAGTTGTGGACGGCCAGCACAAGTTGCTTGAGATTGTTGGCGCATTTGATGCGGTTGGCAGCCTCGCGGGCTTTTTGTACCGCAGGCACCAATAGTCCGATCAAAACGCTGATAATCGCAATGACCACCAATAACTCGATGAGCGTGAACGCAGATGGGGAACCGGACGAAGTGCGCCGTGAAATCATGACACAGTCCTTTTCTGCCGGGCCGGGCAATAGGAACCCACTTCGGCCCAGGCAGCGGCAAACGCAGACGGACTGCGACCATGCCCGCTCGGATGCTTGAGGCCGAAGCATCGAAACAGAAACTCGGCAGGCAGGTCTTCTGGCTTACGGCTCCTGACGACCCTCGAAGGCCTTCCCATGCCGGCGATGCGACACAGTGGCTGATGCTTCGTGGGTCTGGCCGATTACAGCGGCGGCCCCGCAACGGATTTGCACCGTTTTCCCTATTGTCCGCCCACCTCGCAAAGTGCGGCGGAACCCGTCGAGTACGATGCTCTTGGTCTAACAAATCCCCGACGCACTGTCCACCAACTTTTTCATGATATGCTTGCTTCCCGCGCGCAGCCGCGCCATAATCGCCTGATTCCTACCCGCCGGATCGCAGCTAATCCCACCAGGAGACGCTCTCATGAAACGCACTTTGTTTTCACCAGCCTTGATACTCGCCGCCTGTTGCTTGGCGACGGCGCACGCTGAAGAGAACAAGGCCCCCCAAGGCTTCAAGGCGCTATTCAACGGCAAAGACCTTTCCGGCTGGAAGGTCAACGAAGGAGGCAAAATGAGCGTCTGGGGCGCTGAGAAAGGCGTCCTCTTCGTCGAAGGAACCGGCGGCGGCTGGTTGATGACCGAGGACGAATACAGCGATTTTGAATTGCGGCTGGAGTTCAAAATGCCTGAAAAAGGCAACAGCGGCGTCGCTCTGCGTAGCGCGATGAAAGGCAATCCCGCCTCCGACGCCGGCATGGAAATCCAGTTGCTCGACGATGAATGGCACAAAAAGAACTACAAGGACTTGAAGCAGACTCAGCTCACCGGCTCGATTTATGGCATCGTGCCTCCGTCAAAGGATGCCCTCAAAAAGATCGGTGAATGGAACGAAATGCGCATCACCGCTAAGGGCCCGAAGATTACGATTGAGCTTAACGGCCAAAAGATCATCGATGCTAACCTGGAGGATCACAAGGCTAGCGAAAAGGACCACGCCGGCATGATGCATACCAAGGGCCATCTCGGCCTGCAAAGCCATGACGGACGCGTGGAATTTCGAAATATCTATGTAAAAGCGCTGTAGAACCGGTTTAGCGGCGCGCCCGAGGCGAGCACATTTGCAACGCGCTCGCCTCAGGCGCGCTGCTAACCCGTAAATTTCACGATTCCGCCGACGATGACAGTCTCCGCCCGTCCTTTCACCTTCCAACCCGCGTAGGGACAATTGCGGCTCTTTGACTTGAAATTCGCTGGATCGATGGTCCAGGGAATGGCTGGATCGATAATGGTCACATCGGCGATGGCTCCGGGACTAAGTGTGCCACGATCGATTCTCAAGATGCGCGCGGGGTTCACAGTCAGCTTGGCGATCAATTGGGCCCAGGTCAGGTGCCCCGGTTCGACTAACGCCAGGATGCTGATCGGCAAGAGGGTCTCCAGGCCGATGATGCCGTTCGGCGCTTGATCCAGCTCGCGCATCTTTTTTTCCGGCGCGTGGGGAGCATGATCGGTGGCGATCGCGTCGAGCGTGCCGTCCTTGAGCCCCTTCAGGATGGCTTCCACATCGGCGTCGGTCCTAAGCGGCGGCGCCATTTTGTAATTGCTGTCAAAGGTCCGCAGGCATTTGTCAGTGAGCGTGAAATGATGCGGGCACGCCTCGCCGGTCACGTTGACGCCCCGTTTCTTGGCCCAGCGTATAAGATCGACGCTGCCGGCAGTGGAAACATGCAGGATGTGAAGCTTGCCGCCGGTCATGCGCGCGAGCAGGATATCGCGATAAACCATCACTTCTTCTGCCGCGGCCGGCATGCCGCGCAGGCCGAGGCGCATGCTTTCGAAGCCTTCGTTCATGACGCCGCCACGGGTCAGATCGAGGTCCTCGGCGTGGCTCAAGACCGGTTTGTCGAACATCTTGCAGTATTCCAGCGCCCGCCGCATGATTTCGGCACTGACGACCGGCGACCCGTCATCGGTAAAGGCAACGGCGCCGCCTTCGATGAGCCCGCCAATCTCGGCCAATTCCGCGCCTTTGCGTTCCTTGGTGACCGCGCCGATGGGAAAAACGTTGGCATTGCCCGCGCGCTGAGCTTGCAGATGCACAAACTCCGCGGCTGCTTGACTGTCCAGGGCCGGTTCGGTGTTCGGCATGCACGCGACTGAGGTGACGCCGCCCGCCAGTGCCGCCGCCGTCCCCGTCGCGATCGTTTCATCCTCTTCGCGGCCCGGCTCGCGGAGGTGAACGTGCATGTCGATAAGCCCGGGACAAACGATTCGCCCCGTGGCATCGAGTGTGCGCTCCGCTTGGAACTGAGCCTGCGGTCCTAGCCCGGCGACGCGGCCGTCGCGCAACCACAGATCGGTAACCGTATCTACTCCGTTGGCCGGATCAATGACGCGGCCATTCGCGATACGTAGGGTGGTCATGAGCTTGATTCTAGCCCGATTCACTTAGAAGGGGTAGTTGCTTGGACCATCACAAAAAGTATATTATGAACATGACTTCGGCGAATTTTGAACGAGCATTGAGGGCGTTTGTTCAACGCACTCCTTTTCGGCCTTTCCGCGTGGAATTGATTAGTGGAGACGCATTCGCCGTGAGTCATCCTGAGGCGCTAAGCCTGCGGGGCGAAACGGCCATGTTCACTTGGCCGGATGGACGTCACAAGCTTTTTGACAGCCATTCGGTTTGCCAAATTTTCGACCCTGCAAACGGAGCAGGCTTATGAATTCAGCTCAATTCGATGAATCGCTGAAAAACCTTTTGCGTCGCCGGCCGTTTGTGCCGTTCGAGGTAGCGCTCTTTGACGGAAAGCGCATCATTGTTGACCGGCCTGATGCCGTTTCCGTGGATGGAGGATCGGCCGGTTTCATCGCGGACGATGGCACGATCCATTTCTTTGACAGTAAAGTCGTCCAGAAACTCGGGAACCTTAACGGTGTTTCCCCCTAAAACATCTCGGCCAAAGTAGGTTCCTTGACCCTTTTCGCCTTGGGCTTTTATAATCCACTGCGACCCGCCAGACGGAGCCCCAAGGCCCTACGATGCCCGCCCTTGGCGATCCGTCGCGAAAGACTGTTCTTGTCCCTGGAAAGTGAGGCCGTTGTGCCGGTGCAGATGGAATTGAAGCGCATCATCATCAGCGAAGTCCACGACCAGCAGGTGATCATGCTCAAGGAGACTGAAGGCGAACGCACGTTTCCCATCGTGATCGGCATATTCGAGGCGACCAGCATCGACCGGCGCGTCAAGAGCATGCCCTCCCCGCGGCCATTGACCCATGATTTGGTGGCCACGGTCATCGACACCATGGGCGGCGAACTACGCGATATCTTCATCAGCGATCTCCGCGAACACACGTATTACGCTAAACTGCGCATCCGCTTGAACGGCGAGATGGTCGAGGTTGATTGCCGGCCCAGCGATGCCATCGCTCTGGCCGTGACGGCGCGCGTGCCGATCTATGTCGCCGAGGACGTGCTGGAGGAGGTTTGCGGGGAGGAATAGGGAAGCAGCCTGGCATTGGCACTTCGCCCGATCGAGCGTCGGATGCGCGCCGGTCAATTGTGCAATCAGCTTGCAAAGGATTGGATTTCCCGCCACACTATTAGGTGTTGCTCATTAACCTGCCTACTTGCCCTCCTTACCCAGCCCTCATGCCGGCCCGGTTCGTATCACCGCCCAGGCTAACTTGACTCGTCAAGACGTCAGTGTAACTATAAGGAAGGAAACCCTCCCTTCGCCGCTCACCGTGGCCTCAGTTTGCCGAGCGCCATTTGCCCGAGTAACTACATGATTTCGTTGAAGCAGCACCGGCATAACTCATGGGTTGCCGTTTCGCGCCCAAGAAACGGGCGCTTGGGCCTCTGCCTTTTCACAGCCCTCGCTCTGGCCGTGCTCGGTTGCCAAAGGGATGAAATTCAGCATTATAAGGTGCCAAAGGAAGATACTGGTTCCGAAGCTGTCACGCAGCAAACCCTTCCGACAAGACTGCTGGGCGTCATCATACCTCACGGCAAGCGCACTTGGTTTTTCAAGCTTAGTGGCCCCGTGGCGGCCATTGATGAGCAAAAAGAAGCATTTGATCGGTTCATAAGCTCCGTGCACTTTACTGACCAGGGCGACAAACCCGTCACCTGGAAGACGCCTGAAGGCTGGACGGAGCAACCTGGCGGGAATGGTTTCCGCTATGCCACGCTGCGGTTGGCGTCGAAGGAAGGCCCCCTGGAGGTTTCCGTAAGCTTTTTGGAAGGCGAAGGCGGCTCTCTCCTTGGCAACATCAACCGCTGGCGGGGCCAAATTGGGCTCGCCGAAATCTCCGAAACTAAGCTTAATGAAGTCGCCAAGAAGATCGAATTGGACGGCCAAAAGGCCACGCTTGTAGACATGACCGGTCCTGGAGCGCCCAAAGCCGGGGGCCCCATGCAGCCGCCAATGGCCCGGTCTCCTCGGCAAGGCCGGAATGCCGCTCCGGTCACCTTCAAGGCGCCCGAGGGTTGGCAGGAGAAAGCTGATACGATGGGCCTAGGCCGCATCGTCTTCAAGGTCACCGAAGGCGACAAAACCGGCGATGCGGCCATTACGCCGTTAGGCGGCCAAGCCGGCGGCCTTCTGGCCAACGTCAATCGCTGGCGCAGCCAGCTGCGCTTGGGCCCGATCGATGAAGATCAGCTAAAAAAAGAGGTCAGTGAAATCGAGTTAGACGGAAAGGCCGCCTCCTACGTGGACCTGATCGGACCTGAATCGCCCGAGCGGCAGCGCACCTTGGCAGTCAGCCAGCAGCGCGGCGCGAGATCCTGGTTCATTACGCTCAAAGGCCCTTATGATTTGGTAGCCAAACAAAAAGACGCCTTTGAAGGGTTCCTCAAGTCGGTTCACTTCACTGCGGGCGCGGGAGAATAACATGGGAAAAACCGATCCGCATCCTTTGGATCAGGATTTCCGCGAGGATATCGTGGATGCCGGGCGCGTCACGGGCTTTTCACTGCGTGAAGCGCGTGAGGGATTCCTAAAGCTCGTCAAGCCCGTTGCTTCTTTGCGACTCACCGTTATCCTTTTTTCTCTTTCCTTGGTTTTGGTTTTCTGCGGCACGGTCGCGCAAAAAGACGCAAGCAATTGGCGCGTCGTCAATGAATATTTCCGGTCTTTCCTGGTGTGGATACCTCTGCAAACGTTTGTCAAATTTATCCAAGTGTTTTCCATTCAGACCGGCTCGACAACCATCGGCCTTTCGCCTAGCGCGGAAGTGCCCTACAGCTTTCCTTTTCCGGGCGGCTGGGCAATCGGCAGCCTGCTGATGGCCAACTTAATCGCGGCTCACCTGGTTCGTTTCAAAATGAACTGGAAGCGCTCGGGCATAGTGATCCTGCATGCAGGCGTCGGAACGTTGATGGTCGGCGAATTGATCACAGGACTTTACGCCATCGAGGGCAACATGATCATCCCGACCGGCCAATCCTCCAGCTTTGTCGCGGAGACAAACGGCTATGAACTAGCGGTCGTTGATCCTTCCAACGCAAAAGAAGACGAAGTGACCGTCGTGCCCGCTCACATGCTGAGGAAGAAAGGCAATTTGATTCAACATGAAGATTTGCCGTTTGACATTGAAGCAGTCCATTACATGCCAAATTCCCAGATGTCGAAAGAACCTCCTTCGGAGAAGTACAACGTTGCCACCGCAGGCGCGGGCCTAACCCGATTGGCCATTCAAGTGCCTGAGGGGAGCGGCGTCGAAAAGGACCAAAAGGTCGATACGCCTTCGATCTATGTGACCTTGAAGAAGAAAGACTCCGCTCAGGCGATTGGGACTTTTCTCTTTTCCGTCTGGCTGGCGGACCAAGCCGTAACGGTGGACGGCAAGAAATACGAGGTTTCCCTCCGGCAAAAGCGCCACCATAAGCCTTATTCGCTCCATCTCAAGAAATTCGACCACGACCTCTATCCCGGGACCGAAAAAGCTAAGAACTATTCCAGCCTCGTTCAGCTCGTTGATCCAACGCGCGGGGAAAACCGGGAGTTTCTTATCTCCATGAATCATCCGCTCCGGTACGGCGGTGAGACGTTTTATCAATCCGGCGTGCTGGAGAACGACGCGGGAACAATCCTTCAGGTCGTCCGCAATCCCGGCTGGATCTTGCCCTATGTGGCTTGCTCGATGGTCTCGCTGGGGATGCTGCTTCATTTCGGCATCCACCTCGTTGGATTCCTCCGCCTGAGGGCCGCGCGATGAGTTCTCTCCCTCGCTACCTTCCCTGGACAATCGTCGGCCTAGGAGCGGCTTATTTGCTGGTTGCCATGCTGCCGCCGCAGGAAGCGGACGGGGAAATCCATATCTATCAGTTCGCAAGGCTCCCCGTCCTTGAAGAAGGCAATCGAGAAAGCGCCGGGCGCGTCAAACCTTATGATACTTTGGCTCGCATTTATTTGATGTCCCTGAGCGGCCTGTCCGAATTCAAGGACGAAAAGAAAGACAATCAGCCCGCCATCAAATGGCTTCTTGAAGTAATGAGCAGCCGCGTCCTACATCGCCGGGCTCTCCGGCAAAGCGAGATGATCAAAATCGAGGATCCGCGCGTTCGCGAACTCCTAGGCGTTTCTCCTCGCCCGGATATGCTGTTCGCCTTTAGCGAGCTGGACCGGACTCACCTCCAAAAATTGGTCCAAGAGGCCATGCGCGTCGAAAAAGTGCCCAGCGAACAACGGAATGATCTCGATAAGCACATTCTCGACGTGACCACGCAAATCCAACACGCGATTCAGTTCATGCAAAGCGATCCCGAATACAATCGCAAGCCGCAAGCTTACAAGGTATTCAAGATCGACAACGATCAGGTCGTCGAGCTCCTCGGTCTCAAGCCGAGACAGGGTTTCCGTTATGCCATTGATGAATTTGCCGGCAAGATAAAGCCGTTCATGGAGCGCGTCCGAAAAATTCAGGAGGACATGGACAAGGACAGCAAAAAAGTGCTCGACCTTTATGACACGAAAGTCATGGAAGTTTATCGGCGCTTGGCAGTCTATGACCGGGTAGCCAACCTTCAATCGCCGTGGGCCGTGCCCCCCACTGAAGGCAAAAAAACCTGGCAACCTTTAGGCTTCGCGCTCGAAGAAGCCGAGGCTCTTGGCAAAGAGGATCCCTTAGCCGGCTCGCTTGAAAAAATGCTGGTCGCCTACGCAGAAGGCGATGCGAAGACCTTCAACAAGGAATTGGCTGGCTACCGGCAGCAGATGGCCGATTTAATGCCCCAGGAAACCAAAAAGGCCGATATAGAGTTTTTCCTCAACCACTTCGATCCCTTCATGCAGTGCATGATGCTCTACGGGATTGTGTTTTTGCTCGCCTGTTTTTCGTGGGTTGCCTGGCCGGAGACGCTCAGCAAATCCGCGTTTTGGCTGGCCGCCTTGACCCTGCTGGTTCACAGCGGCGCGCTCATCGGCCGCATGTATTTGCAAGATCGCTATTTCGTTTTCGTCACCAACCTTTATTCCTCCGCGATTTTCATCGGCTGGGGCTGCGTCGTCCTCGGCTTGGTCATGGAAGCGATTTTCCGCAACGGCATCGGCATTGCCGCGGCGTCCGTTTTGGGTTTTTGTTCGCTGTTCGTTGGCCGCTATCTCGCAACCACGAGCAACGGCGAAACGATGGAGATGCTCCAGGCCGTGCTGGACACTAACTTCTGGCTGGCCACTCACGTAACCTGCGTCACCCTGGGCTACATGGCGACGTTTATGGCCGGGTTCCTCGGCACGGTCTATCTAGTGCGCGGCGTCTTTACGCGCACGCTCGATCGGGATTCTGCCAAATCGTTAAGCCAAATGATTTACGGCACGGTCTGTTTCGCAACGCTCCTCAGTTTTACGGGCACCGTGCTGGGCGGCATCTGGGCCGATCAATCGTGGGGCCGCTTCTGGGGCTGGGATCCCAAAGAAAATGGCGCCGTGTTAATCGTTATCTGGAACGCGCTCATCTTGCATGCGCGCTGGGGTGGCATGGTCAAGCAGCGCGGCATGGCAGTCTTGACGATAATCGGCAACATGATCACCGGCTGGTCATGGTTTGGCACCAACCAGCTAGGCGCCGGATTGCATGCCTACGGTTTCAGCGAGGAATTGGCACTAGGCCTCGACTTATTCTGGATAAGCCAAGTCGTCATGCTCGGCATCGGTCTTATGCCGCTGCACTTTTGGTTTAGTTACGAAACCTTGAATCAGAAGCCCAGCCGCAATCCCAGTGCGACTGCAGGACCGAAGCTTAAAACCAAAGCTGCACTTAGGCACTAAGGATCTCGTGCCAAGCTCTTCGGCCAACGCCGGTGGCACTGCGCCTGCGAACGCAAGGACTCATGCACCTTATACTCACCTCTATTCGACGGACTCCCTTTTCCTTCGGTTATCAACGGCGACTGGATCACAAAGCCAACGGGAGCTGGCCACGGGCGCCCCGGCCGCAGCCGATCACATCTCTTCTTCCTTAAGTTTTTGTGCCAACGCCTTCGGCGCCGTGTTGCGCCATGCCGCGATAAGAGTCTGATGTACGGCTGCATCGGTGGCCGCTTCAAGACATACTTTAGTGCAGCCTCGACGTCCCCAGCCGCCTTTGATTGGCTGAAACACCTTGGGTTCCGTCCGAATGAAAAGCGCTTGCTGCTCGGGGGTCAACTTGACCATGCCCCAAGCCTCGTTCGGCCCTAGCGTGGCAAAGATCTTGCCCTTGACCCGGAAATCCGGATGGCCCATGTGCTCGCCTTCAGACGTTTCGGGAAGACTCAGCGCTAAACCTCGGAAATCGTCCGCTGTCACGGTAAGGCTCCGGTTGAGGATCAAGCAGAAGAGGCGGACAAGTAGGGGAGATTATGTCGCCCGTTATGCGCTCGGGTCACAGGGGTTTGTGAGCCAGGCTTTCAGCTTGCGTTTGGCTTTCCCCGGCTCACTCCAGCGTTGATTCTCTATAGCGCTCAGGCGCGTACCGACTGGCCAGCAAACCGGTGGCTTCTTCGAGCTTGATGGCCTGGACGAGGACCCCTTCCTGCCCATAGGCCAAATACGCCTGGCACTCGCCTGAAGGCGCGATGAGGCTGGTTGCCGATTCCTGGAAGCGTAAGGCATAGTTGACGCTGGCAAAGTAGATGGTGTTCTCCCGGCTGCGCATCATCATCGCCTTTTCGTAGTAAGGCGCATCGGCCGCGCCCCACTGCGTTAGGCGCACCCCTTCTACTTGGTTGCCCGTGTGCTGGGGATGAAAGACGATTTTGGCGCCGCGCACTGCCGCCCACCGCACCGTTTCGGGATAGCGCCAGCCCTCATGGCAAATGGCGACTCCGAATTTCACGCCGTTGATCTCGAAAAGTCGTCGAGTATTACCGGGCACATAGAATCGATCTTCGCTGGGGTCGATTTGATTCTTGGTTTGGCATCCCTGGACATGGCCCTGAGCGTCAATGACATAGGCCACAATCTGCCGGCCCGCCTCCGTAAGCCTTTCCATCCCCAGGATTGAAGCTACCGCATAGGTTCGGGACCATTCCGCCACGGCCCGGAGCGCCCGGTCGTGACGCGTTTGATCAAACGAATAAACTTCAAAATCCTGGCCCCGCAGACCGGGGAGATAGGCTTCGGGGAAGCAGACAATCTCCGCGCCTCGGGCAGACGCCTCCGCCAGCAACTGCTTGACTTTGTCTAAGCCTTCATCAAGGGTCGAGGCGATACTAGGCGACGCCAGAGCAGTGATCATGGAGAACCCGGCAGGGAACGGATATGACTACCTCTCCCCGTGTATGGCATCTTCACCTTACGTTGCCGAATGCACTGCCGAGGCGATCAACAGTGCAAGCCGCCAGAGGACGCTGACCAGGATACACAGGAGCCCGACAAAGATCACTATGTTTGGCAGGGTGATTCTTTGTCCGCTTTTCAAGTTCCGGATAATCTCGTCATCGCGCATCCTGGGATCGATAACCCGTCCTGAACCTGGCGGCCTCATCACGCCGGCCAGAAGGGAGCCGATGATCACAAGGATAATTCCGGCAGCCAGCAGATACCAAGGCAAGGAGGTCATAGTACTCGCAATCACTTGGAACAGGGTCGACGTTCAGTCGCCCAGCCGCCGGGTTATTCGCCAGGCGACCACCGCACCGGCGACGGCTCCGACCAGGAATCCCAGGAAAAGATACGGTAAAGCAATCAACCCACAGACGTACTCTCCGGGATGCTCCGCTCGGTGTCGCTCCGAAACCGCTTTCCCGAGCGTTAAAGCTGTCAACGCGGCGACGGAGTGCCCAGCGAGGAAGCAGCAGAATACAAACACGTGAATCCGGAAAAAGTCACGCATGGCGCAAAGTGATGAAGAAAACCTGCCTGCATTGTTCCATTATGCGAGCATTTGAATGGACGGCAAGAAAAACTGCGAGGTGTTAGCTGTTGGGCACGATCATGCAACGCGCTCCCGCTTCCAGCAAACGAACTCCCTGTTATCGGTTGAAGCCATCGCGTCGATGACGGCTCGGTTGTCAAAGTTAGGGAGGCGTTGCAGCCGCTCCAGAAGCCGGTCCATACCGTCTGCTTCACTCGGAACTACGCAGCCCGACCGCTCGCCTGCCAAGACCCAGAATACGTCGTCGACAAAGGGACCGGCGTCCGTGGTTTGGATGAGGACGGCTCGCAAGTCCGACCACCTCACCGTTTCCGACTTTCCGTTGGACCGCCGGCACGTCACCGACTCATCATCGAAAGTGACCGTCGCACGCCGTGAGGCAGATGGAGTTAATCGGCGAAAAAGAGAAAACAGCCCCATGGTCTGCTCTACTAGCCTTGTTAGGCGTTGTACATCAGCTTTCGCCACCCGGCCCACAAGAGTCGAGCATTCGGGTATACGCTTCCCACTGGGGATCTTCTTGAAAACTGAACTCGATGGGGAAAGGATCGAGCTGTCCCAAGGTCTTATTGACCTGATCCATTAGTTTATCGGGATCACGAGCGTACCACTGCCATTCCCGAGTTCCGTTACCGGTGACCACGACGGTTAGAAAGGCTTGGCGAGCGCCCTCAAGCCCTGCCTCGAGCAAATCTTCCAGCTCGGTCATTCGCTCGGAGTCTTGGGTTGAGGGCATTCCCTGCTCATTTGGCGGCACAAATTGCCATGATACCGCTAGCAAATGCGGAAACGCATCTTTCGTCGCAAAGGCCGGAGGCTGGTTCCGGATGCGGAAAATTAAGGGCTTGCCGTCGTTTTCCCCAGTAGCAACGCTCCATTGATCATCAGAGGACATGAATCCACCACCTTCCTAGGTTTTCTGCCTCTTGAAAAAAGCGACAAACGCATCCGTTCGAGTGAAAGTACCAAAGAAAAAAAGGAACCAGCCGCCGGCGTGAATTGGTTCAATTTTCACAAGCTCCCAGCCCTCATTTCCCCATTGGTCAAAACTTTCTCCAAGATCGGTTGGCAGGCCGGTCGAAGTCCATTTCGTGGTGACAATGTAAACAACCTTGTACTCCCATTTCATCGCGACTCCCAGTTGTTATGGCATGAAACAGGACAATGAAAATCATTAGACGGTGGGTCGTTTCTTGTGCCAGTCGGTTTGGCGCTGGTAGGCCTTGGCGAGAGCGAGCAGTTTCTTTTCACTCCAGATGCGGCCGGTGAATTGAATGCCGGTGGGCAGATTGTGCGGACCGAAGCCGTTGGGGACCGAGATGGCGGGCTGGCCGACTACGTTGCCGGCTTCGATCAAAGGGGGGCCGCCCTGGATGTCGGAATAGGCCTTATCGAAGTCCTTGGCGATGGGATAGGAGATCGTATCGCGCGACGGGGCCACGATCGCATCATACTTGGCGTAAAGCTCGTCCATCGCCTTTTTCATCGGGCCACGCAGCCGCATGGCCTTCAAGTAATCAACGGCAAGGATCAGCGAGGCAGAATAGCCGCCCCAGCGATCGCTGTGACAGCGCAACTTCTTCGCTTCGCCGTTGGCAAGTAAATCTTGGAACGCGCTAGCCCCTTCCGCGCCGATTATTGTGCCTGCCACCGGATCAAACGGCATATCGGGCAACGGGACGTTTTCGACGAGGTCGCCGATCTTGGCAAGCACCTTGAGCGACTCTTCGAAGTTTTTTTTGATGGCAGGCTGTACATGGGCGGTGGCGTCTTTCAGGACACCGATCTTCGGTGTGCCGGAGGGACCGGCGAGGGTTTTCTTCACCGTGGTTGGGTCAAGAGGATCCTGACCCTGAATGACATTCAGCACCAACTCGCAATCTTCAGCCGTGCGGCACATGGGGCCGAGTTTATCCATTGTCCAACTGAGGGCCATGGCGCCATGTCGGCTCACAAGTCCATAGGTGGGACGCAGTCCGGAAACCGCGCAGAATGCAGCCGGGGTGATGATTGATCCGGACGTTTCTGAGCCGATGGAGAACGCAACTAAGCCGGCTGCTGTGGCAGCGCCGGGTCCGGTTGAAGAGCCGCCTGACCAGTAATCAAGGTTCCAAGGCGTCAGGCCGGGGCCGGTGAACGAAGCGTCCGCGTTGTTGTAGCCAAACCCGCCGGCCAACTCGACCATGGCCAGCTTGGCCACTAGAACGGCGCCGGCCTCGGCGAGCTTTTTAACGACGGTGGCATCCTGGTCGAAGACCTGCTTGCGGAAAGGCTCGGCGCCCCAGGTCGTTGGGATATCTTTGGTCGCCAACAGGTCTTTAGCGCCGTAGGGAATGCCGTGCAAGGGGCCGCGATACTTGCCGTCTTTTATTTCTTGCTCGGCTCGTTTGGCCTCCCTGAGCGCGCGATCGCGCGTAATCGTAATGACGGCGTTTAGCTTTGGGCCGATTTTCTCCAGGCGATCGAGATAAGCTTCTGTCAGCGCGACCGGTGAAACGGCGCCGGCGCGGACCTTGTCGCCCAGCTCACGGACCGATGCGAATAGCAGGTCTTCGGTAATTTCCGTCCTGGCGGCCATGGAATCGTCTTTCTGTTCGGGTGGTGAATGAACGGAAGGCCCGCTCAGAGCAAGTCCGCCTGGAAAGAGGGCGGCTCATCGCTGTTTCTTACCGTTGCTTTGGCCAGAGCCTGGATGGTTGGAACGCCATTGTCTTCCAGGTCGCGGCGGATCTCCGCAAGCTGTTCTTTGCTGAGGTGCTGACCGAAGCGGGAACGAGCGACTTCGGCCAGAGCGGCCGCCGCTTCAATTACGGCTTTGGGCTTGTCCGGCTTGGGCGCGGGATTGGGTTCTGGTGCACCAACGGATTCTAGGGGAACACCCAAGGGCACTGCCGCGAGAGCGGCCATTTTCCTGGCAAAGTCGCGGCGATTTGGTTTGGCGCGGTTCAATTTGGCCTCCTCCAACGATAACGCAAGGCGACGGAGCGGCTCGAATCCCATTGGACAATTGGGCCTCGATTGTAAACGGCGATAGAGGCCTGTCAAGGAATTCGGACTATTTGCCGGTGATCGTTCGCCAGGCCATCAGGGCAAGGAAAGCCGGTGTGGTAATGATCTTTTTGAGAAGAGGCCGGTCTCTCCATGGGCCGAAGTAAGAGGTGCGGCCCGTGTCGCCCGTCTTGGTGACTACGCCATCCGGGCTAGCGGTCCACTCTTCGCCTGTCGGGCGAATTTCATAGATCCCTGTCCAAGCCGTGACTTTCGCGCCGACCGTCTTGGCCAGTTCCTCCATAAATTGCCGGCCTTCTTCACCGCTGGCGACGCTGCACATACGCAGAATCAATCCCTCATTGGAGGGGCTCCAAAGTGGTTTGAGCCTTACCAGCGCGGCTTTCTTACTGGAATTTTCTGATATTAATTCTTCGTAATTAAGCCGGCCGGCCCAACGAGCCGGATAGCTATGGCCGGTGATTTCCAGGCGCTGGAGCGAATGACCACGATTCTCTCTAAGGGCTTTTTCAATTTTCCTAACCATTACTTCAATGGCCTGCCCCGACTTGGCGGGCAGACGAATGACCTTGTTGTCAAATGACAGTTTCTTAAGAAGAAATTGACCAACAAACGCACTCTGCGTGACGAAGTCATCCACAAAGGAGACGACTATACGCAGGCCCTTGAGATTTGGTTGGGTATTAACCACAGACGTCCACCGGATGCGCTTTCATGCCGACTGCCTGCCGGACAAGGGCCATAGTCTCTTGTGCCACGGCACGGGCTCGCCGGCCACCCACTTTGAGCGTGTCTTCCACGAAATCGGCATTTTGAGCTAATTCCTTACGGCGCTGGCGGAACGGCTCGAAGTAGGCATTGATTTTTTCCAAGAGTGCGGCTTTCGCTTCTCCGTACCCCATGCCGCCGGCGCGATAGCGTGCGGCCAAGGCGGCCTTTTCAGCGTCGCTTGCGAACAAGCTGTATAGGGCGAAAACATTGCATTTATCGGGGTCCTTCGGATCGGCTACAGTGGTGCTGTCCGTGACGATGCTCATGACGATTTTCTTGAGCGGTTTGCCCTCGGCGAAAATGTCGATGGTGTTGCCGTACGATTTACTCATTTTTTGGCCGTCCGTGCCAATTACTTTGGATTCCTTATCCAGCCGATAGTTGGGAATGGGAAACACCTCTTCGTAAACGCGGTTGAATCGGCCGGCGATATCCTGCGTCATTTCCAAGTGCTGAACCTGGTCCTTGCCCACGGGAACAAGGTGCGATCGGTATATGAGAATGTCAGCCGCCATGAGCATGGGATAGGCGAAAAGGCCTACGCTGGCGTCAATGCCCTTTTCGATCTTCTCTTTGTAGGAAACGGCCCGTTCAAGCAGGCCCATGTTTGTTACAGTGCTGAGAATCCAAGCCAGTTCGGTGGTTTCGGGCACGTCCGATTGTCGGAAGAAAACAGCTTTGTTCGGATCGAGACCCAAGGCAAGGTAATCGAGCGCCACGTCGTGCGTATACTGACGCAGCTTTTCCGCGTCTTGAATGGTGGTCAAAGCGTGGTAGTCAGCGATGAAGTAGAAACACTCGGCCTCCTCCTGGAGAGCGATGTGCTGCTTGACGGCGCCAAAGTAATTGCCCAGGTGCAGTTTGCCGGTCGGTTGTACGCCGCTAAGGATGCGTTTTCTGCCGGATGCGGGTGATGTCATGTCTACATTGCCGTTTCGTTGATAATCATCTGTTGTCCTGGATTCGCCATTCTTTGTACATTGTCACCTGCCAAATACCAAGGAGGGCAGGCCATGAACAATGGAATGAAAGTTCCTGATAAGAAGACCACGGAGGTTCTCCTTGAAGCCCTAAAGCAGGCAGCGCTGGCGCCAGGCGAGACACGCTTATATAAGAGCGGCAAGCTTACGGCTTTATTCGCCGGACGGACCGGAATAAGCGGCGAGGCCGCCGCGCTAGCCTTAAAGGAACGGCTTCTAGAAGCAATCCGTACCGAAACCAAGGGAAAAACCATCCATGAGTGGGTGCGCTTGACTCCGGCCGGTGTTCGGTTCATCCACGATCACGAATCGCCAATTAAAGCTCTTGAGGAACTTAAAGATCTTATCCGGGCAGCCGAGGAAGGACTTCCCGGTTGGTTAACCGATATGCGCCGCCGCTTGCACACGGTGGAAAACCAACTTGTTGAAGACGCCAATCGCTTTGCCTCGCAGCTTCAGGCTTTGCAAGAACGTGTCGAAAGTGGACTGGAGCGTCTACAAGCCTCGCAGCCGCGAGTTCCCCAAACTATAGCCGCAGACTATCCCTGGGTAACGGAAGCGCTTGATTACCTCGATCAACGGAAGGCGAGCGGGTCGTCGTTTCCGTGTCCCTTGCCCGAGCTATTTACCGATGTCTCTGGTCGCCATGCTGAATTGACGCTTGGCGCATTCCAGGCCGGGTTACGCACTTTGCACTTCCACAAGGCAGTTTGTCTTGTGCCGGCTCCAGAATCGGCGACCCTCGCTCAACCCGAGTTTGCCATTCTTGAAGGGGAGGACGTTTTGTATTACGCGACCCGGTAACGACAATCCACATCTCTCTAAACCAGTCAATTCACTTCATTTCATGCACCAATCCGTTTTGGCTAGCTCAACGAGCTTAAATGGCTAGACGAAATGAAAACGAAATTGCTGGAAAAGCCTGACCTTCTCCAAAGTGAGGCTCTACCCAAAGCCGGGCGCCCTACCATCAATATAAAACCGGTTGGGTTCGCCGGCGCTGGACCTCGAATATGAGTTGGGTGCCTGGCGGTTCCGCCACTGGTGCAACACGATAACACCCGGGTCGCTTTGAGCAATGAGGAGAAGTTCTTATGACCCCCCTGGAAAGCGCGTTGTCAACGTTGGGGGCCGTTATCGTCTTGTTGATCTTGATTCTGCTCGCTGTAAGCGGCGGAAAACTGGGACGGCTCGGACTGGCCTTTAAGACTTTTCAACGAACGCTCCAAGATCCAGCATTCGCGGAAAAGATCCAAGTCCTGCTTGCTCCCGTCGAAGTTAAGCCTAAGGCGCCACCCAAACCGTCAGGCGCACCATTGCGTTTGCTTGGCATTTTGCAGCGTGAGGGCCGATTGCTGGACTTCCTACTCGAAGATATCCAGGCTTACCCGGATCAGCAGATCGGCGCTGCCGTCCGCGATATTCATCGCCAATGTCAAAGTGTCATCAAAGAACACCTGGTTCTTGAACCGGTGCTCCCGCAAAGCGAAGGCGCTTCCGTGGAAGTGCCGCCTGGGTTCGATCCTGCTGCAATTCGCCTTATAGGCAATGTCACGGGGCAACCTCCCTTCAAAGGCGCCTTGCAGCATCACGGCTGGCGCGTCAAGGAATTGAAACTAGTCGCGCCTCCCGAAGGGCAAGACGAGTTCATCCTAATGCCGGCTGAGGTCGAACTGCCGTGAATGCTAGCGCCCCCGGAGCGTGAGCGCCTTGATTACCTGATATAATCAACAAACCTACACTCCCACATTGCCAAGGGCTTAAAAGAACCATGTCGTCTTCGCGCTATATCGTAGGCATCGACCTGGGCACGACGAATAGTGGCCTGGCATACATAGACACCGGCTTAGCGGTAGAGAACGCCGAGTCCCAGCAGCTTGCGGTTCCCCAGGTCGTGCAATTGAGCGTGGTCGATGAACGCCCCATGCTCCCTTCGTACCTCTACCTGCCGGGAAAAAACGAATTGCCGGCCGGCAGCCTAAGGCTTCCTTGGGATGCCTCGCGCGATTACTGCGTCGGTGAGTTGGCCCGCATGCAGGGGAGTCAGGTGCCGACGCGGCTGGTTTCGTCCGCCAAGTCATGGCTGTGTCATTCCGGAGTCGATCGCCGAGCGCCCCTCTTGCCGTGGAAAGCGCCGGAGGACGGCCGGCGTGTCTCTCCGCTGGAGGCTAGCACAATGTACATGAAGCATTTGTGCGAATCCTGGAACTACAAGTTCGGACGAGACAATCCCGATCACCGCCTGGAACAGCAGGACATCATCCTGACAGTCCCAGCCTCGTTCGATGCCATCGCTCGCGAACTAACCGTCGAGGCGGCCCGAGCGGCCGGGTTGGAACACATCACCCTTCTGGAAGAACCGCAGGCGGCGTTTTACGCCTGGATTCAGGCCAACGGCGACGCCTGGCGCGAGCACGTTGAAGTCGGCGATGCGGTGTTGATTTGTGACGTCGGCGGCGGCACGACGGACTTCACGTTGATTGCCGTGAGCGAGGAAAACGGCCAACTAGCGCTTACGCGCGTGGCCGTTGGCGATCATATTCTTCTGGGCGGCGACAACATGGACTTGGCCTTGGCCCATACGGTCGCTCAGGGCCTCGCCGGCAAAGGAACCAAACTCGATGCCGGCCAGATGCTGATGCTTTGGCACAGTTGCCGAGTTGCCAAGGAGACGCTCTTTTCCGACGCCAAATTAGCCAGCGCTCCAGTCACCGTGCTGGGCCGGGGCAGCAAAGTCATTGGCGGAACCATCAAAGCGGAGCTGTCGCGCGCCGAAGTCGATAAGGTTTTGTTGGAGGGCTTCTTCCCGGAGTGCCCCTCGGACTCCGAGCCCAAGCCGCAACGAACGGTTGGTCTCCAAGAACTGGGTTTGCCCTATGCAAGCGATCCCGCGATGACGAAGCACCTCGCTCATTTCCTTCATCGTCATGCCGGGGCTCTGGCGGAGCGCGTGCCGCCGCGGCGAAAAAGGAAACCCTCCTCTCGTCCGACGGCCATACTCTTCAATGGCGGCGTCTTCAAAGCGAAGGCCTTGCGGGAGCGCGTCGTGGAAGTGTTATCGCGCTGGTCTTCATCCGTAAAGGAACCGGCGACGCGCGTCTTGGAAGGCGGCAACCTCGACCTAGCGGTTTCGCGCGGGGCCGCCTATTACGGCATGGCGCGGCGCGGCAAAGGCGTCCGCATTCGCGGCGGGGCGGCTCGGTCGTACTACGTGGGCATCGAATCCTCCCTGCCGGCCGTCCCCGGCGCCGCGCCTCCGCTCAAGGCGCTGTGTGTCGTCCCCTTCGGCATGGAGGAAGGCACCGAAGCCGACCTACCGCAACAGGAATTCGGTCTCGTTGTCGGCGCACCGGCCGAGTTTCGTTTCTTGGCCTCCTCCGTTCGCCGCAATGACACAGCAGGAACGATGGTCGAAGACTGGGAAGGTCAGATCGAAGAACTGAGTCCTCTAGCAACGACCCTCGAAGGTCAAGGCAAGACCGGGCAAATGGTTCCGGTGCACCTGCACAGCAAGGTGACGGAAATAGGAACCCTGGAACTCTCCTGTCTGAGCGCCGACGGCAAGAAACGCTGGAAACTGGAGTTTAATGTTCGAGAACGTCCGGAGTAATGAAGGAGCTAGCCCACCCTCTGACCCTCTTGCGCGCGGGCGGTGCACCACAGGGTCGTCTCTTGGGCAAGAGGGTCAAGCCGTGTATGCCAACATGGCCCCCACGCGTGCCTCCACCTAGACGATAGCCGGGGTTTGCGATGGGTGGCCGGGGTTGAGGTGCTCCGAAACCCCCGGCGCGTCGCGCATGACCCAAATCTTCAGTCAAAGGCCAAGTCCGGGGCGCTACGCCAGGGCTTGGAGCAGCCTCAACCCCGGCCACGCGAAATTTGTCTAGGAGCTAAAAGCCCCTTACCGGATGGGGCTGATACGGTGCTTCCAATTCTCTAGTTTCTTCCGGACTCAAGTCAATATCCAAAGCCCCCAGGGCATCGTTGAGATGATCCATTTTTGTTGCGCCAATGATCGGCGCCACGACCGCCGGCTTGGCTAGCAGCCAGGCCAGAGCGATCCGCGCCGGTGAAACTCCCCGCCGCGCCGCTACTTTGCGCACTGCCTCGACGATAGCCATGTCGCCGGGATGGTCGTAGAGCTTTCGGGCGAAGTCGTCGGTTTCCGCCCGTTTGGTGGATGAGGCATCGTCGATGCTGTTGCGCGTTCCAGCCAAAAGCCCCCGTGCCAAAGGCGACCAGGGGATAACTCCGATCTTCTCTTCCTCGCAGAGAGGCAGCATCTCTCGCTCTTCCTCGCGGTAAACAAGGTTGTAATGGTTTTGCATCGTGACAAAGCGGGCCCAGCCATTACGTTCGGAAAGACTCAACGCACGGGCGAATTTATAGGCATGCATCGAGCTGGCGCCGATATAACGCACCTTGCCTTGCCGCACCAGGTGATCGAGGGCGGACAACGTTTCTTCGAGCGGGGTATGCGGATCGGCGCGATGAATTTGATAGAGGTCGATCGTTTCTATGCCGAGTCTTTTCAGACTGGCTTCGCATCCCTGAACAATATGCTTGCGCGATAAGCCGCCCATGTTGTGACCTTCGCCCATGGGATTGAACACCTTGGTAGCGACGACGCATTCCTCGAGGTTGGCGTATTCCTTGAGCGCCCGGCCGGTGATCTCTTCGCTTTCACCTACGGAGTACATATCAGCAGTGTCGAAGAAGTTAATGCCTTTCTCGACCGCCAGGCGGAAGAAAGGCCGAGAGGCCACCTCATCAAGCACCCACGGTCGCCAGCTTGGGCTGCCGTAACTCATGCAGCCCAAACAAAGCCGCGAGACCGTGACCCCTGTGTTGCCGAGGAAGGTGTATTTCATCGCCGTGGCTCCTTTTTTTCGTCTCTTTTGATTCCACTCCTTGCAGGCTCATCATATCCCGGTTAAGACGGGAGAAGAACGATTTACGGTTTTCTATCCGGGAGGATCTTCGCATGGCCTTGCCTGCCAGGCGTACTCGGTATCTGACCATCTTTGTGGCACTCCTTTTTGCCGGCCAGGCGCGGTCCGGCAATTGGCCGCAGTGGCGCGGGCCTGCCGGCGATAGCGTCAGCGAGGAGACTGGGTTGCCCCTCAAGTGGGACGAGAAAACCAACATCGTGTGGAAAACTAAGCTGCCCGAATGGGGCGCCAGCACGCCGGCCATCTGGGGCGATGCAATATTCGTTACCACCCAGGATCGCGAAACTCTGTACCTTCTGAAAATCAACAAAAAAGACGGCAAGATGGAATGGACGCGCCGCGTTGGCACGGGAACTATTCCCCGCCAACCGCTGCGCAAAAAAAGCGATGAGGAGCGCCGCTCCCAACGCTTCCACGATCTGCACAACATGGCCAGCCCATCGCCCGTGACCGACGGCGAGGTCGTCATCGCGCACTTTGGCAATGGCGACTTGGCTGCTTACGATTTCGCCGGCAACCAACTTTGGATTCATAACCTTCAGAAAGAACATGGCAGTTACACCATTTGGTGGGGCCATGCCAACAGCCCCGTGCTTTATAAAAACCTGGTTATCTCGGCGTGCATGCAGGACTCCTTGGCCGATTTGGGCGCTCCGAAGACCGAAAGCTACTTAGTCGCGCACGATATCAAGTCCGGCAGGCAAGAATGGAAAACGCTCCGGATGACGGGCGCCCAAGCCGAGGAATGCGACTCCTACACCACCCCCGTATTTCATGAAAGCAAAGATGGCGTGGAGATGATCGTCATGGGCGGCAACCAGATCGACGCCTACGATCCCGCGACCGGCAAACAGCTCTGGTATTTGCCGGGCATCAAGGGCGGCCGCACGATCACCGGTCCGACTGTCGGGGATAACTTGGCCTATTGCACGCAAGGTATGAAGGGCCCGCTCCTGGCCGTCAAGCTCGGCGGCGAGGGAAAGCTCGACGCCACTAAGGACGTTGCCTGGAAACAGACGCAAGGAACGGCCGACTCGTCCACTCCCGTGGTCTGGAAGGACTTGCTTTTCTGGGTCAGCGACAACGGTTTCGCCCATTGCGTGGACGCACGAACAGGCGCCTTGAAATGGAAGGAACGGCTTCCCGGCGACTACAAGCCTTCGCCGCTGGCCGCCGAGGGGCGGATCTATTTTCTCAATCTCAAAGGGCACTGCACGGTCGTCGCCGCCTCGGCCACATTTGAGAAACTGGCCGAGAATCAAATCGACGATGACACGATTGCGTCGCCGGCAGTCTCCGATGGGAGGATTTATCTCCGCGGGCATAAAGCGCTTTATTGCATTGGAGGAAAGTAATCCTCGGTCCCTGGCTCCGCCTGGGACCTCACTGCCCGCGGGGCAGAGCCTTGCGGCAGTGCGTTACCAGGCAGAGCCTGATAACGAGGATACAAGAATAAGTAACCTCGGTCCCAGGCTCCGCCTGGGACCGAAGTGCCCGCGAGGCTCTGCCTCGCCTACCCAGCGGGCGCTAAGGGGACGTCGTCCTATAAGCGAACGGGCATCCATCGCGTCTGGCGAACGGAAATGGAGGTGGCTGGACGATCAAGAAGCTCCTGCAATTTGGTTCTCTCCATTTCGCCGGACCCCCCGTGGAAAGAAATGGAAAGCATTTTTGCCAACTACCGCTGAATTCGAAAACGGACGGAATTCTTTGTAACAGTGAGCCATGTCAGGACTTAAGCTACCATCTCCTGAAGTAACCTGCCGCTGCCTCCTTGGCAATACAAGGGCTTTTGCCGAAGGAGCAGCCCGAATGCGAGGTTCACCCATGATTCGATTGGTTGCGTGTTTGGCAGTGTTCGTCCCGATAATTGCAGCGCCGGCTGAAGACAAAAAACCGACGCCGGCGCCAGCAAGGATCGTATTATCGGGCAAAACTGCCGGTTCTGCCAAATGGTTAACCACTCAGACAAAGACGACGACGCAGAACGGCAAGGAAGTAACTGTCAAGGAGAAGAAAGAATTGACGGTGACGATGTTCAAGCTGGCCGACAAAACGTCGTTGGCCGTTGCTTTGCCGTCAATCAAAAGTGAGTCGCCCCCTAAAGACGACGCCGCCAAGGGGGCGGACCCGGACCTCGCCCGCTTGCTGAAGCTGGCGACGATGGAGGAGGACACCGCGGTCGAAGGCACTCTCTCATTCACGGACGATGCCATTGTAATCGCAATGACGGGGGCCAAAGGAGCCAAACGCATCCCCATCCTGATCGCGGACCGGGAAACCCCCTTGAACGACTCGAACAAGAAAAAATACCCACCCTTGAACTCGGCTCAGGTCGAAGGCGTCCTCATCGAGTCCGAAGTCAAACTCGGCTCTGAATCGACCCGCTGGGCCATCCAGCAAGACGGGGTAGGTCATATCCCCCTTTTGGTGTCTAAGGACATTGCTGCACCCGCCGCCGGCAGCAAAGTACGGGTCGCCGGCCCGGCTCGCCTCGTGGATGGGCGCTTTGTCCTCGAAGCCAAAGAAATCCAGGTCGTCAAGTAGGACTAAGGTTAGCCCGCGTAATCTATTAAACCGCTGAAGTTCACGCGTTACCATGAGGCCCCGAAGGGGGGCGCAGGAGCGGGCGATTTTTGGTTTTGGAAGAGCTCGGCGGTTCAGCCGCTCTCCCTGGCGGCCCGGCTTTTGCGTTAATCGGAGTGGGGAAGCGCATGTCTGCCAAGTACAGCGCCATATTCTTAATCTTGTCCGCTTCCATTGTAATTTTAGCGGTCGCCATCTGGGAGGTGGTCGGCTATCTTGCCATTCTCTTTCTTTACGCTGCCTTGTCTTTTCTTTTGGTGGCAATCGCTTATGGTGGAATAGGCCCTGCCATATTCCTTAAGCGGCTTGATGGTCGCCAACATCCATTCAGCTGGATCTTACTTGGACCTTATCTGCTCCTAAACCATTTTGCGTTTTGGCTCTCTCAGCGCAATAATAAGGCGCCGCCGTTTGCTGAGGCGGCTCCCAATTTGTTCTTCGGCCGCCGCTTGACTTCTCGCGATGATCATGAAATTCGGGCCATGGGCAGCGTTGCCGTCCTCGATTTGGCTTGTGAATTCGCGGAGATCCGGGCGCTTCGTGAGGTCGAGCATTATTGGTCCATGCCTCTTTTGGACGCCACGGCCCCATCGCAAGAGCAGTTGCAGGTCATAACAAAGTGGATCAGGGAGCGGTTGGCTGTCGGGCCGGTTTATGTCCATTGTGGGTTGGGGCATGGTCGCAGTGCTACGGTAGTTCTGGCCTATTTGCTGTCGGTTGGCGGGATAAGCACAGTCTCGGAAGGTCTGAAGTTTCTGCGTTCGTTACGTCCAGCAGTTGGATTAAACCGCCAGCAGCTTCGAGTAGCCCGCCAGTTTGAGTCCTCAAGGATAAGAGGCGGCTAAGCTTTTTTAGGCAGGAGGCGAGGGGTAACTGTATGGCAGAGGTTCCGATGAACCCGTTGCTCCGCCGGTTTTGGTTCCGCCGACCAGTGGGATTCGGGTACGGTGTCACCGCGTATTCCCACACCGATGCAGCGCAGCTCTTGGAGCGGGCGGCGTTGCGCGCCGACTGGGTGGATATAGTGGAGGACGTGGACATGGCTACGCTGGATAGGCAACACGTCTTGCCGAACGTCGGCGGCATCACTTTCCGCGGGGTCTGGTATCCGGCGCTTAACATGTGAATCGGTTCGAGCCTACCCGTTAAGCCGGCGCAGGAGAACAATGGATTATCAGAGATTCTATGCTCGGTTATTTGCACCGCTTGAAACACACATTGGTCCCCTTGATTGGGACACATTATTCGCAATCATCGGATTTGACTGTGGTGGCCCACTTAACTTTTCAACAATCGGCTACACCCGAGGAGAGCGGTTTATTACTTATGTCTCGTGCGAGTTGGCGGCCCGACCTCAGCAAAGACCCTCCAAGTTGGGCCGTTATGAATTGTTGTGCTCGTGCGATGACGAACGGTGGGTCCGATCTATCGTAAGCGATATCGGCCGTGAATCATTTAAGACAACTTTCGAACATGGCCACACTCTGGATATCGGAACATGGGTTGAGCCCAGAGCTTCAATCCAAGGCGTGCTCTTAGAAAAAGTTTGCCGGGTCAAGATTGAAGACAGGCCGTTTGGAATACTGCGTGTTATTGGAATTACTCGGCCGGAGCTGCAATACAGACTTAGAAACAGTTCGCGAGATCTATTGACCTGTCTAAAAAGATCCGGCGTCTATCCGAATACAGTCGTAAACCGAGCGTCGATAGTCTAAAGGATAACAGGCTGTAGCCGACGGCGGAGGCGTTACTGGGCTTGCAAGGGTTCAATGGTTCGGCCGCCCCCCAGCGGCTGAGCTTGTCGTTAGGCGAGGTGGTGTCTTATGGCACTGCTCAGTCACGAGCAATACCTGGCGACCTTCGGTGACACTCGCTCTCGGATTTCTTCTGACGAGCCAGTGCCGTTTGATTTCTGGCCCTATTTTGAGACAATCCCGCCCGCTGATTTTGAAGGGCACGACTGCTCAGCGACTCTTGTGGAGTATGTTTGGCGGGAGGGTTCAGGTCGCTTTGAACATGTCCTGATAAACTCCGAAGATCCAAACGTGTTTATGGTCGTAATTCTTGATCGCAAGGAAGGCACCGTCTACGGCCATCGGCTGCTGGACCTGAACAAGGAGTATGGTCTCCACACCTAGCCGGCCGACCGCGGTGAGTCATTACTGGTTTGCAAGGGTTCAACGGTTCTGCTGCCCCCCGCAGCAGCCGAGCTAAATCGCTAAGTCACAATGGCAATCGTCATTTCATCCCGAACTCCGGAAGGCGACTCTGGGCACTGTCCAATCTGCTCTGCGTCGGTACGCGTTGAGCCCTCTCTTGAAACGCGGGACGCTCCTTGCCCGTGTTGCGGGCACCTGCTTTCGTTTCACCGCCCTCGGTCAGTGACTACTATAGAGCAAGCTCAATTGATTGCCGAGGAGGTGCGTCTCGGCGTGGATCGGCTGATTCAGGTCGGAACGACTCGATTTGGCCCGCCGGATCGCGGGACCGACACCGTCTTGTGCGCTATTCGCAAGGCCACCTCACTGTCAGAACTAGAGCGCTATCTGCCATTAGCGCGAAATTGGGACGAGATATTTTCCCTTGCCTGGGAAAGCCAAGTCGGCGATTAATGTTGTCAGTAAGCGATGTAAGATTCCGTGGCAAGCAAGCGCCATCGGCCTACCGTGGGGACTATTACTGGCTTGCAAGGTTTAATGGTTCAGCCGCCTCCGCAGCGGCTCAGCGTAGTTGTTAAGCGGCGCGCGAGGTTACGCGGATGGCGATGTTCGTCCACTTGGCCCCGGAGTCCCGGATCGCTGTGATTCGCCGTAACGGGATCCGCCGATTGCGCCGGCCGAGAAACGACTTCCCAGCTGGCGTATTCGCAGTGCCAGTAACTGCCAACTTTTACATATCGCACCAGTGGCTGCGTGAGTTGAAAAGGCGTAATCAAGGGTCCATCGCGGGAGTCTATTTTCGCATTCCTGACAACGAACAAGTGTGGCTCGGCCACTACAACCAAGGACATCGCTCGATGTCGGCGGCTGAAGCAGTAAAGGAATTCATGGCGGCGGAAGACGCGCAGGGCTGGGAGGTGATTGTCCCGCGCCGGATCGAGGCATTCGAGATCCATCGGGTGCGAAGGATGCCACAGGTAGTCGGATGGCGGTATTTTCCGAGTGCCAAGGGCAAGCCGCCGTTCTGCACATGCAAGTTTTGCATCCGCGGTGACTACGGAGCTCGTAAGCTCCGTGAGCGGCTGGGCGCGCCAGACGTTTAGCGAGGTTTAGAGCGTAAATCAGCGCGGAGCGGTCCATTGATGTTGAATGCCGTGTGGGTCTTTAATGGTGAAGGAGGTATCTTTCCTGCCGCCGTCTTCTCTTCGCGCCAAAAGGCCGAGGAGTGGATCGCCCGCTGCAAGCTGAGCGGTTGTTTGACCAAGTATCCTATGGACAATGCGGTATACGATTGGGTAATCGCACAAGGTTATTGGTCCCCGAAAGAGGCTCATCAGCGTGAGGCTAAGTTCATCCAAAGTTTCAGTTCAGCGCATTTGGAGCATTATCATTACGAGGCGGGCAGCGAGCCTGTCTAACGAAAAGCGGGAGCTGACCAGGCCGGAATTTTGGTTATCGGTTTACTCTATGTTTTCAGCCGATGCACGGGCTTGATCGATTTACTAGGCCCAGCAAGTGATTGACCCCGTTCTTTCCTTCGGATTTCAATGAGGAGATTCAGTCATGGCAAGCGGTGACGATATTGAAGCGGGCCGAGTTACCGGTGCCGAGTCCCGCACGATTTTGGTGGGCCAGAAGCCTAGCGACCTCGGCAACGATTTTAACGGCGATTTTGTCTTCCTGGCCTGCCCCTACGCCGTGGGAGGCGATGAACCCATAGCACCTGACAAGGACGTCGATGGCGTTCGCGGCCTCGGCAATCGCGGCGGTACGGGAGTAGTAGGCCAAGGCGCCCTGAATGACAGGGCCGGCTCGACCATTAGCGGCACGGGCGTGCTCGGGCAAGGGGGCGATGCCGACACCGGCCGGTTCGGAGGGACCGGCGTAGTGGGCCAAGCAGGGAGAAGCAATGGCCAGATGGGAGGAACCGGGGTGGCCGGCCAAGGGGGACAAGGCGACAGTCCGCATAATGGCGGCGCCGGGGTAGTCGGTCGTGGCGGCGACGACAAAGGCGCCGGTGTGGTCGGCGTGGCCGCCGGGCATGACGTGCCCGACGAGATCCTTCTTGGCGATAGAGGAGTGGTGGGAAAGGGCTTTGTCGGCGTCCATGGCTACGGCGATTCAGGCGCCGGCGTGCGTGGGGAATCCATCGACAGCGAAGGCGTATTTGGCCATAGCGAAACCAGCCTTGGAGGAAACTTCCGGTCAAACAAGGGAGAGGGTGTTTCGGGCTTCAGCGCGGAGAGCCGTGGCGGGATCTTCGAAGCGTCGAGAGTAGCTCAATTACGCCTTGTGCCGCAGGAGCAAACAACCGTATTGCCAAGCCTGCCCAAGAGAGGAAAGGTTGGCGATTTATTTCTCGTCCGCAATACGGCGAGAAACCAGGATGGCGTCCTGGTTGACGCGTGCAGCCTATGGCTGTGCGTGCCGAAAACGCCGAATAAAGAAGATTCCGATCAATGGCAACCGGTCGTGCTCGGAACGATGGTGACGGGGACTCTTTAAGAATGGACTAGCCCGTCGGCCCATTACCCCCAAGGGGACTCGAACCCCTGTCTTCGCCGTGAGAGGGCGATGTCCTAGGCCACTAGACGATGGGGGCCTTCGCCTTACGGTGGATAGTGTATCGCTTCTTGGCCGCCAAGGCAACGAAAACGGACCAGGCGATCGCGGTCTAAATCGACCCGGGAAAGATGGAAACGACTATTGTGAATTGACGAGAAGATTGCGAATTCGTTGTTGTTCGCCGCGCGACAAATCGCCGCCGAACCACAAGCGCAGGCGTTTTTTCTCCCAGTTGCCCTGAACTTTGAAGGAACGCCCGTTCTCCATTTCTTGGGCCAGGAATTCTTCTACGGCCTGGCGAAGGTGAGCCGGCAGCTTGCCCTTGCATTCAGTCTTGCCACGATGGACGCGAATGGTGAAATCGCTCCTGTGCCAAAAAAAGCAGGCGGCCAGGACGCCGCAGCCGACCAAAGCCATAAAAAGCGCCTCGAATTCCTCCATAAGGAGAATCCTAAGTCCAGTTTTTGCGATAGTCCAATACATTGAGCCGCCGTAGCAGCCGTACTGATAGTTGCGAGGCGGATTGTTGTATACTAGGGGCGTTGAACGATTTCTTTCTCTATTGAGCGAGGGCTTCCGGTGGCAGTGCCGAGTGTTGCGATTGTCGGAGCGACCGGTGCGGTCGGCGAGACCATAAGGCAGGTGCTGATCGAGCGCCATTTTCCATTGCGGTCGATCAAATTCTTGGCGTCGCAGCGCAGCGCCGGTAAATCGCTGGAGTTCAAAGGGAAGACCTATCAGGTCGAGCCCATCCGGGCGGAGGCCTTTGCGGGCGTTGATATCGTGCTGGCGAGCACGCCGGCTTCCGTGAGCCGCGAAAGCAGCCCCATGGCCGCCCAGGCCGGCGCTATTGTGATCGACAATTCCAGCGCCTGGCGCATGGATCCGCAGGTGCCGTTGGTCGTGCCGGAAGTCAATGCTGCCGCCCTGGAGCGCATTCCCAAGAGCATCGTGGCCAATCCCAATTGTTCGACCATTCAAATGGTCGTGGCGCTGAAACCGCTTCACGATCTCGCCCGGATCAAGCGGGTCGTCGTGGCCACTTATCAGGCTTCTTCGGGCAAGGGCGCGACCGGACTGTTTGAACTTGACGCTCAGCTGGCTGCCGTCGGGCGCGGACAACCGGTTCCCAAGCCGACCGCCCATGCCGGACAACTTGCCGGCAATGTTTTGCCGCATGACTGGAAAGCCGGCGAAGAAGGCTACTCGGAAGAAGAGTGGAAGATGGTGCGGGAAACCAAAAAGATCATGGGCGACGACAGCATTCAGGTTTCGCCCACGACGGCTCGCGTCCCCGTCCGGATTGGGCATTCAGAGGCCGTCAATATCGAATTTCACAATCCGATCACTGCCGATCAAGCGCGCGAAGCCCTCCGCCGCGCGCCGGGCATTGTTGTGCTCGACGGCCCGGGCAAAGAGGAAGTGCCTCTGCCACTCGATCTCGTAGGCCGCGACGAAGTCTTTGTGGGCCGCATTCGCCGCGATCCGACAGTGCCGCACGGGCTTAACATCTGGGTCGTGGCCGACAATCTGCGCAAAGGCGCGGCCACCAATGCGGTGCAAATCGCCGAGGTTCTCGTGCAGCGCGGTTGGTTGCGAAGGCAATAATCGTTTAGCGGCGAGCGGAGAGGTGCAAAGATGCCGCCAAAGGTTAGCCGCTAATGTGCGATCATGCGTAATATCAAGCTGGTTGTGTCATACGACGGAACCGACTTTAGCGGCTGGCAGACGCAACCGGGTTTTCGCACCGTTCAAGAAACGCTCGAAAAGGCCATCGCTAAGTTGACCGGCGAACAGCGTGTCCGCCTCAACGCCAGCGGCCGAACGGATGCGGGCGTCCATGCCCTGGGTCAGGCAGTCAATTTCTTTAGCAATACATCCTTTTCGGCTGAAGTCTTGCTTCGGGCGGTCAACGCCAATTTACCGTCCGATGTGATTATTCGCGAAGCCGCTGAAATGCCCGAGTCGTTCGACGCCAATCGCGATGCGAAACGCAAGCGCTATCGGTATATCATCCACGACGGCGAAGTGCCGGATATCTTCCTGCGCCGCTATAGCTGCCAAGTCCGCCATCGGCTCGACGTGAGCGCCATGAGAAGGGCGGCCGACTTCCTCAGAGGCTGCCACGATTTCCATAGCTTCGAGACCGCCTGGCCCAACCGGGCATCGAGCATTCGCACAATCACTCATCTCACTATCAAACGCCTGGGCGACTGGATTTGGCTGGATGTGGAGGCCGATGGCTTCCTGTACAATATGGTTAGGGCTATTGCCGGCACATTGATCAATGTCGGCCGCGGTTACTGGCCCGAAGCACATGTCGCGGAGATTCTGAAAGCCGAGGATCGCAAGGAGGCCGGGCCCACGGCGCCGGCGCAGGGATTATTCTTGATGCGCGTAACCTATTAATCATGAGCCCTAAGCGCCCAGCGACGGAAATGCCAAGTCTATTCGCTGGCGCTTCGAGCTCAGGCCAATTGCTCGAATCCATGTCTTTTGCGGGTTTTTCTTATCCTGAAGCGATTGAGATCAAGCCCTTGTCGCGGCCGCCGAATGCGACAGTGCGCGTGCCGGGGTCGAAGAGCATTACGAATCGTGCGCTGGTAATGGCCGCGCTTTTCGGGAAAGACCGGCCCTGTTTCCTTGAAAACTGCCTGAAAAGCGAAGACACCGAGGTGATGGTTTCTTCCTTGCAGGCTCTCGGATTTCAAATTGATGTGAATTGGTCATTAGGAACGGCGAGTGTCGCTGGCCGGTCTGATGGCAATCGGATACCGGTGGACAAGGCGGAACTTTTCGTCGGCAACTCGGGAACTACGATGCGCTTCCTATCGGCGATGGTCTGTTTAGGCCATGGCCGTTATCGGCTCGATGGGATTCCCCGCATGCGTGAAAGGCCGATTGGCGACCTCTTGGCCGCATTGCAGCAATTAGGCGTAAACGCTATTAGCGAGCGAAACGACGGTTGTCCGCCCGTCGTTGTCCAGACGGATGGTTTGCCAGGGGGTAAATTAACCATTCGCGGTAAAGTGAGCAGCCAATTTCTCAGCGGATTACTTCTGGCCGCGCCCTACGCGCGAGACGACGTGGGAATTGAAATCCAAGGTCCGATGGTTTCTCGTCCTTACGTGGAAATGACGCTAGGCATGATGGACGATTGGGGTCTTCCGGTAATCCGCAATGCGGCCAAGTCATCGTTTCGAGTGAGCGGACGCCAAAGACCCGTAGGCGGCATGCGATACTGGGTGGAACCCGATGCTACGGCTGCGAGTTATTTTTTCGCGGCAGCCGCGTTGGCGCCCGGCCAAATAGCGGTAAGCAGGCTCAATCGAAAAAGCTTGCAAGGCGACGTGGTGTTCGTTGATGTGCTTGAGAAAATGGGATGTCAAGTAGATCGACGGGCGGGCAGTATAATCGTGCAAGGCGCTCCCCTTCACGGCATCAACGTTGATATGAACGACATCAGCGACACGGTAATGACGCTGGCCGCTGTCGCCTGTTTCGCCGAGGGGCCAACGACAATCCGCAATGTCGCCCATATTCGCCATAAAGAAACGGATCGGCTTACGGCGCTGGCTGCCGAATTGCGCCGCGTCGGCGCCGGCGTCGAGGAGTTCGCCGACGGTCTGACGATCATCCCGAGGCCTTTGCACGGGGCGGAAATTGAAACCTACAACGACCATCGCATGGCCATGAGCATGGCCCTCATCGGCCTCAAGGTGCCGGGCATCGTCATCAAGAATCCCGGCTGCGTCGCCAAAACCTATCCCGGCTTCTTTGACGATCTCGAAAAGCTGCGAGGATCGGGTTGAAAGGACGAAGGACGAAGGTCAAAGGACGAAGGACGAAGGTCAAAGGACGAAGGACGAAGGTTTGAAAACTTGCTCCCTAGGATTACTACCATGCGCACTCCATGCTCTCGCTTCTTGGTCTTTTTTTTGTCCTTTATCCTTTGTCCTTTGTCCTTTGCACGCGCCGTGGTCTTGCTTTTATCCTTTGTCCTTTGTCCTTTGTCCTTTGCGCGAGCCGCGCTGGACGCCGAAGCTGACAAACCCTACCAAGTCCAGATTGTTTTGCACTTTGGCGATCAGCGCCTCTTAACGCGCGATTTCAAGGACCAAGTGCAACGCGAAATAGGCGAGAGTATGCAAGCGGCTCTTGGCGACCTG
Organism: Gemmataceae bacterium; assembly: GCA_045802525.1. Lineage (GTDB taxonomy): Bacteria > Planctomycetota > Planctomycetia > Gemmatales > Gemmataceae > JBJMQT01. Next base: position 110,247 of record JBJMQT010000044.1, on the reverse strand, counting down.
GGCCAAGTGCAAATCGTGCCCGATCATCCCTTTGTCAAGATCTTGCAAAGCAAAGGCATGAGGGTTCTTGATGACCTGGAGAATTCCCTTGGCTTGCTGAGCAAGCCGGAAGCCGTCAAAAAAAGCCCGCTCCTTAAGGACCTCGACCCGAAAGGTCTGGAGGTCTTGGCGGCGTGGAAGCGGCTCGAGCCGGCCAAGACTTATTTCGTCTTCATCGATTACGTTGACGATCAGTACCGAATCCAAGCCCGCCAGCACGACGGCAGCACCGGCGTCAATAGCGCTCTCCGCGATCCCGAACATAGCTCTGATCGCGAGTTCGTGGGGCGGGCCGCCACCCTGCTGCTGGCGCGCGATTTCGGCATTGTCGGGACAGTGACAGGGCAACAGAGCGATTCCCTATTCCAGGTGACCTTCCACGCCGGCGCCTTGGACGGTCCTTTGGAGAATTGGATCAAGAAAAATGACATCTTAGCGCTGGTCAATGTGGACTCCAACGCCCCGGCGCGCCCCACAAACTTCATACCGAAGTTTTTGCTGCAGGTGCAGGAGGCCCCGGTGAAGGGAGCCAGCGTCTGCCAACTCCTCGCCAGGGAAGGCAGTACTTTGGCGGCCGCTGGCGGCCCCGGCCAGGGCATCCGCTGCATCAGGCTGGCCACAACGCGCGGCCCTTTGCGCTTACGATTATTGAAGGAAGGCTCCAGGCCGCCGATTCCTGAGCCCAAAGTCCAGCTTCAGGTCCGCAGCCACAGTTTCAAAGACGAAGCAAACGAAGCCATGTCAACCGACAAGGACGGCCGGACATTGGATAGCAAGGGAGGTGTGTACGATCAGGTGGCTTTTGTGAATGTGTACTCCCAAGGCAATCTCCTTGAACAATTGCCGGTGCCCATTCTGGAGGAGGGATATTTCGATTATTACATCAACCTGAAACCAAAGCCGCTGTACCAGACGACTTTCAACTTGGAGCTTTGGAACCGACGACTCTACGAAAAGGCGTCCCTGGCAGGGACACTGTTGGAAAGCCTGCCCGGCGCTCCACCCGACCAGCGCCAGGCGACGCTAAAGAAAGCCCAAAGTGGCCTTAGTCAAATAGAAGAGGACATTCGGCGGCTGGAAAAAGAGAAATCAAACATAACCGCGGAAATCAAATCTGTCGCCCCGAAAGGGGCCCCGCCGCAGCTAACGAGCCTCCTTAATCAGGGCGACAGCAACATGAAGGCACTGGGCCAGGCTCGTGACGATCTGCGAAAATGGATTAAGGGCCAGGAAGAAATAATCAAAGCAGAAAACGACCCCGAAAGAAAGGCGATTTTGGAACTCGTCCAGAAAGCTGATGCCTTGGAAAACCAGGCTGAATTCGGCAAGGCTCTTGAGGTTTACCGAGAATTGGAAGAGAAGCTAAAGGCCTCTAACAAGGAAGATAAGAAGGTCCAAAACCATATCGCAGACCTGGCCAAGATCTGGGAAACCCGGGATCCTGAACTCCGGAAAGCTCGCAGCTTTATCTACGATACCTGGCCCAAACTGGATTACAGCGGTTCAAAAGCGGATTTGGATGCATTCAAAGCCAATATCGACCGAGCGCGCAAAGCGCTGGAGACTTGCAAAAAAGCGGGCGACTATTTGACGCCTCTCAAACTCTCCAAGGGAACAAGTGCATTATCGAGCAAGTTGCAGCAGCGCTACACTAACATATTGCCGACGGCGCCACAAAACCTAGAAGAGGCGGAAGCCGTATCGAACCTTGACCCCGTCATCAAGGAGTTGGGCGCCTTGCTATCCGAAATAACGGCGTACCTGGAAGAAAAAAAATCCGCGCCGAAATAACGCACAGAGCCGCGACCGTAAAGGAGCGATTGCCTAAACGCTCCCTTGTGGTGGCGGCTCTGTAAATTGCACCGTCATTTGCGTTTGCTCCCGGAAACGTTGCTTTCCTTTCCTTTTCCCGGGGAACCGCCGCCAATTTTGATTGGCTCCTTGCACAGCAGACAAGGGACCACCTGATTCCGCTGCTCGTCTTCAACAAGCATGAATTTCCGGCATTTGGGATTGGGGCACTGGATCGCGAAGACCATTTTTTGTCAGTTGTTCGTTGTTCGTCGTTCGTTGTTTGTTGTTCGTTGTTTGTTGTTTGTTGTTTGTTGTTTGTTGTTTGTTGTTTGTTGTTTGTTGTCAGCGAATGTTCAGTGCTATCCAAAATAATCAAATAATCTGTCAGATATGGCAACGAACTACGAACAACGAACAACGAACAACGAACAACGAACAAATTCATTGAATACTCAAACTCTTAACCCATTCCGCTTCTTTGGCGATTTCTTCGTCGGAGAGGCCGCTGCTGCGGTGGATAGTGGTGCGAGCCAGCTTGCCGGTAGTCATATCGAGAGCCATAACATCAACTAAACCGTTGGAGGCGACGCCGCAGCGCACTTGAATGGGCGACGCCTTGGGTAAGGTCGGCGGCAAACCCTCGATCCAGCATTCGCCGATGCTGATGCAGGCGTCGGCCTGGTGCGCTTCGCCCTGCAGGACTTTGACGCGCACTTTGTGTTGATTGGGGCTAACCGTGCGATAGACCCGGCTGGCCGCGGTGGGCAGCTGCGTGTTCTTGTTGATTAATATGTCGTTGAGGCGTTCCCTATCCTGTTTTACTTCGATGCCGAGGCTGTGCGAGTTGACGTTGATTTCCACAACTTGAGCGAGATTCTCGCGTACTGCCGGATCCAGGTAAGCGCTATCTTCAGGGTTGTGGGCGGCCATGATGCCGGCGTGAATGGCGGCGCCGCGGGCGACAACCTCGCTGACAGCCAAGCCGTGTTCTGGGGTGCGGCCGCTTAATTCTTTCAACATCTTTTGCGTCATCGGCATGTGGGTTGAACCGCCGACGAGAAGTATGCGGTCCACTTTGTCCCACCCTATCTTGGCCCGGCTCAATAACTGCTGAATGGTGAACTGAGTGCGAATCAGCAAATCACGCGTCAACGTTTCGAACTCCGCCCGAGTCAAGGGCACGGCCAATACCTGGCCGCCGTGAGTGCAGGTGATGGTAGTCTGGTTCAGCTTGCTGAGCGTCCGCTTGGCGCGCTCGGCGGAGGCATTTAGCGCGGTCAGTGATTGCGGATCGGAACGGGGATCGATGCCGTATTTCTTCTGGAACAGCGAGGCCACGTAATCGGTGATGCGATCGTCCCAATCCTTGCCGCCCAGGCGCACGTCGCCTTCGATGCCCAGCGTTTGAAAATGGCGATGGGCCAGCCGCACGAGGGTCACGTCGAACGTTCCGCCGCCCAGATCGTACACCAAGACGGTGCGCTGCTCAGTAGGAAGAATATCGTCGGCTTGCAATTCGCCGGTGCGGTGGGGCGGCTGAAATGAATAGGCCAAAGCCGCAGCCGTGGGCTCATCCAGAATATCGAGCACTTCCAGTCCGGCAATGCGGCCTGCATCTTTGGTGGCCTTGCGGCGCGTCTCGTCAAAATATGCGGGAACTGTTATGACCGCTTTGCGAATCGGCCCGATGCGCAGCTCCGCGTCTTTGACGAGCTTGGCCAAGATGACTGCGGAAAGCGTCTCTGGGCGGAATTCCCGTCCCGCAACGGGTCTGCCATAGGTGGCGTGGCCCATGCGGCGCTTGATGAGCGCGGCGACGTTGCTGGGCTCTTCAAGGGAAACATCCAAAGCCGCCTGGCCGACGACGGCACTCGAATCTTGCAAGAGAACGGCGCTCGGGGTCAGCATTTCGCCGTCGCGGTTGGGCAGCGTGATAGGCAAACCGTGATCGTCCAGGGTGGAAATCGCGCAAAACGTAGTGCCGAGGTCAATACCGACCAGGTTGCCCCCGCTGCCGGCCATGAATAGGTACCTTGGGTTTAGCGAAGTAGCTTTCAGCGATCAGCCTTTAGCTACTTTACACTATGGAGGCCTTCCTTAGAACGAGGAGGCATCTAGCAAAAGGGTGCGCTCAGTTCTCCAAAAAGCTGAAAGCTGACCGCTGATAGCTGACCGCCCTCAATCCTTCTTATTCGTCGGCCGAATGGTCACGAAGCCGCCATTGGGGCCGGGCACCGCGCCTTTAACCAAAATGAGATGGCGCTCGGCATCAATTTTCACAACGGTGAGATTGCGTGAGGTGACGCGTGAATTCCCATAGCGCCCCGCCGCTTTGTGCCCTTTCTTGGGTCGGCCGCTGCCGCGGTTGCTGGCATGCGAGCCGATGGAGCCCGGCGAGCGGTGATGCTTCTTGACGCCGTGGCTGGCGGGCAGGCCGGCGAAGTTATGGCGCTTCATGGAACCGGCGGTTCCGCGCCCTTTTGATGTTCCAATGACGTCCACGGCTTTAATGTCTTTGAAAACTTCGCCGGCGGTCAGCAGGGCGCCTACCTTGATATCCGTCGGTTGCTCCAGCCGGAATTCGCGAATGTAGCGTTGCGGCTCGCAATTGGGCTTGGGAGGCAACGTGATCCCGGCAGCGGTGCGCGACCGGCGGCGCTTCGACTCCAGATCGGCGGAGACATGGCCGCGCTCGGGCCGAGTCGCCTTGCGGCGTTCCTTATCCTGAAAGCCGACTTGCACCGCGTCGTAACCGTCGCGCTCTTGATCGCGAACCAACAACACAGGGCAGGGTCCTATCTGCAGAACCGTGACGGGGGCGATTTTGCCGTCATCGCCATAAACCTGCGTCATACCGACTTTCAATCCGAGTAAGCCGAGAGGCATTGGGGGAACCCTTTCATGAGTGCAACTGTCTACCCGAGGGTGGCTCGGTGAGCATCATTGCCGGGATTCACCCGGCCAAAACTGGTTTGGCTTGGTGAGGTGAAGCCCTTGGAATGTTGGAATTGTCAATCCTATCAAGTCTGGCGATACGGTCCAGTTCTCTTGGCCGAGGGAAAAAGCAAATGACGCTTCGCTAATATTCCGAGCCTGAGCCCGAGCCTTTGCCCGGTAGGGATTACGAACGATTCAGGGCTGGGGCTCGGGCCACCCACCGGCCATCCTTGCTTCTTTTCTAATACCGATTCTTTATGGGCGCCTACTTAGACTTATCACTTTATCGAGAATCATGTTTTCAATCGTCGGCGCCCACTTGCCGGGGAAGCCGTAGTAGATCATCGAATAATCGGGCTCGTAGCCGCCCTCTTTGAGAATGGCGGCGGTGGGGATATAGGCCATGACATCGTTGGCGTAGGCGGTCACCCAAACGGTCGGTGCGCCTTCTTTTTCGCCGGTCAAATCTTTCTTGAGATTGAGCGCGTAGTCGACCACCACTTCGCCGCCCAAGGCGACCCAGAGCAAGTCGTCGCCCAGCCGCCAAACTTGGACAGGGTAATACGGATAACGGTCGTCAATTTTGCCTCCGGAATCCAACACTTTCTTCAGGCGATTGGCGCGCGTGCGGACTGCGTATTGTTTGCTCGATAGATCCGCATCCAGGCGTTCGGCCAGTTTCTCCTTGGTCCCCAGGTCATCAAGCGCCAGCGATATTCTCTCGTACTTCGCCGTAAACTTTCCTTGAAGGGATTTCATTTCTTTCTTCAAGACGCTTTCGACGGCATCGGCTAATTCGCGGCCATGCTGCTCTGCTTGTTCGAGTTTGCCGCGTGGATTGGGATTGGCGTCCCCCCCGCAGCCGCTCCAAAACATGGCCACGGCGCCGGGATAATCGGCCTCGATCATCGCCTGGGCAAAGCCCGCGTAATCGCCGCACCATTTATAGAAATCGAGCGTCGTATTGTGGCAGGCGTAACCTAGGACGACAGCCCGCAACTTGCCGTCAGGCGTCTCGACGCGCAACACAGGGACGTCGGGATCGACCGGCCCTTTGGGATTGACGCCAATGACGACGCCCTTGTCGGTCGATTGCCTGCGGTTCATGACAAAGCCGGCTTTGCCGTGGCCAATGGCAAGCCGGGCGGGTTTGAGATCGTCCAAGGCAGCGAGGATAGTCGTGACAATCGAAGCTTTCAGTCCTTCCGTGTAGGCGGCGATCAATTTCGGCTGTTCGGGCGGCATTTCGTACATATCGCTAAGCAAGCCGCCCAGAACCGGCCCGCAATGGGTGTGCGAGGAGGTCAACATGATTTGCTCGCGAGACAGCTTGGCTTTCTTCATCACTTCTTCGGCGATTTCATCGGACAAGGCGCGGGACAATCCCAATAGATCGCTGGTAAGGAGCACGAGCTTCTTGCCGTTGGCGTCTTCCAAGGCCAAAGCCTTGACTTTCAAATCATGGACTTTGCCCTCGGCGGGTTTCTTGCGTCCGGCATATCCTGCCATCCATAGCCCCTCCTGGGGCGTGATGACTTTAACTGCGATGCCGGCTTTGTAATTTCCCGAGCCGGCTTCAGCAGCCGGCCCTTCCTTGGCGGCAATAAGGAATAATCCGCTTAGTCCCAAAAAAAGTAATAAGCTTCGCATGGAGAGTCCCTCGATCATTCGGGTTTCTTGACGTTTAGCAGCTTGGCTAAGGCATGGTTCAGAATCGTCTCGCTTTGGGGTCCGGCCAACGCGACCGTGGGTTCATAGCCGCCTTCCAGGTACGCCTTGGCGGTCGGAATATACCCCGGACCCCCGTCGCCGTAGCCGGCAACACAGATCAACGTGTCAGGCCGCAAGTCCTGAGCTTTGAGTTGATATTCGACGAACGGTTCGCCGGGCAGATGTAAAATGGCGGCTTTGCCAAAGTCCAGACAACTCACATTGATCGGTTCGTCGATCCTTTTCCGCCAGGCCAATTGCAGTGCGGCGTTGTTGCGCTTTACCGGGGCCAGCTTTTCATCTTCCAGGAGCTTGCGACTTTCTTCCACGCCGAAGGAGGCTTCCGTCCGTGGCGGAAACTTAACCGGCGTCACTCGCCAGTCCCATTCCTTGACGGCATGGCGCTGGGTTGCTTTCCAGGCACTTTTCATCCCTTCATAGAGGCGGTCGCGAAGCAGGGGTCGGTTTTCCTTGGCCCCGTCGTTGTATTTGCCGGCGGTGATGTTGCCGCCACAGCCGGAAAAGTAGATCTGCTTTACTTTGCCATTTTCCTCCTGAAGCTTCTGGCGGGCCAAGCCGGCAAAGTCGCTGCTGACGCGGCCATCGCCGTAGTAGCTCATGGGATGAGTCGCATAATAATGCATAGCGACTAACGGCACACTCTCATTCCAAAAACTCAAGGTCCTTAGCCAGGGATCGATCAGCCCTTCAGGTTGCTCGCGCACCTTGGGATCAATGGTGGCGCTGGTACGAGTGTATTTCACCTTGCCCCGTTCATCGACAATGCGCCGATTGGAGGCGACACGATCGACCTTGGCCTTGCCTAGACCGATGTGAGTGAAGGCGGTCGTCTTCTCTAAAGCGGCCTTCGCCGCTTCGGCGGCTTTGTGGGTGACGGCATCGAAGTACTTCAAGTCGAGCAAGGGCGTAGCGGCCTTGGCTTTTTCAAGCAACCGCTCCGCCGCCACATCGGCCATCGGCGCATTGTGTTGGTGAACGCAATGGACCGCGACGTTTTCGGGAACCGTATGGGTCGCTTGGGCCAGGGCCTTGCACCAGGCCTGATTGGCTTCATTCCGAAGTTCACACCAATCGACCGCGCAGAGAACAACCGGCCGGCCCATGCCAAGAAGAATGACCCCAATGGCCCGGAGCGGATCATCGACCCCGCGCACCGGCTCGATCCAGCCGCCGCAAAGAGGATGGCCTAAGAGCGGAGTTACGTCGCAACTGAAAGTAGCCAGGTGCAAAGCAGGCATTGCCGGCGTGTCCGTGGTGAGCGAATCGGATAACCAAACCTTGTTTTAACACCCCCTTAGAGCATCTGGACCATCCCTAGACCCTCTGGCCCAAGTGACCCACCCTCTGGTCCCCCAACACTGCGCCACAGGGTTTACACCTGTAAACCTATACGCTCCGTTGGCGCCTTTGGCGGCTTTTCATTCCATGCGTAGCGTGGGACGAGTCTTCGAGTCCGAGAGCAGTTTTGTTGCCTTGTGCGATAAGACGCCTGGGTCGAGATCCAGCATGATTCCTGCTGCCGAGTGACGTTCAAAGATGCTCTTTGGCACAGTCCCGGACGGGTGGGGATGAATGCAATGCAACGTATTTTCCGAGTTAAGTTTTGTTAACAGGTGCTCGGTCTGCTTAGGCCCGAAGGTCCCGGCGGCCTGGCCATTACCACCGTTCAATCGGTCCCTGGGGCACCGCGATGCTTGGTTCGGGGTGAATCCAGTCCGCCGTGCCGATTGCTGAGGCGGCCTCCCGAATTTCTTGCACGATGCCGTCGAACGTGGCGGCGCTATCGAGAAACATAAGGCGTTGCTGGATCGCACGGCCCGGCCGCAGCACCTTGCAATACCAATTGGCGACCTTACGAAACGTCAGCGAAGCAAAGTGTTCGCCGCGCTGCTCGACGAGCAAATGAAAATGCCGGCTCATGAAGGCGAGGTGATGCTCGTACCTCGCTGGCGGGCCGGGTTCTCCGGTTTCTTCCCAGCGCTGCAATTGAGCGAAGATCCAGGGGTTGAGCAAAGCGCCGCGGCCAATGGCGATGCCGGCACAATTGGTTTCCTTGAGCATGCGCGCCGCATCGCCAAGATTGCGAACGTCCCCGTTGCCAATGACAGGGATGCGTTCCACTGCTTCGACAACCGCCCGAATGCCATCGAGGCTGACGGACCCTGAAAAGCCTTGGTCGCGTGTGCGCCCGTGAATAATCAAACCGGCAATCCCGACTTTTTCAAACTCGCGGGCAAAATGCGGTGCGCTCCAACTCGTTTCATCCCAGCCGAGGCGCATCTTGACCGTTACCGGAATGTCAACGGCCTCCACGACGGCGGCCACCAGACTGATGGTGCTCTTGGGGTCGCACATCATCGCCGAGCCGCCGCCGCCCCGCGTGACTTTGTGGACCGGACAACCCATGTTGATGTCGATCGACGCCACGCCATAGTTTTCGCACCATTGGGCGGCTGCACGCATCTCAGCGGAATTGGCGCCATAAAGTTGGATGGAAAGTGGATTATCGGCCGGGCAAGTGTCAACAAGTTCCATTGATTTACGGCTGGCCTGGAGCAGGGCACGCGCGTTTACCAGGTCAGTCGTAGCGAGCCCGATGCCACCCAGCTCTCGAACGGCCAAGCGAAACGGCATGTTGGTATAGCCGGCCAGAGGCGCGAGCACGTAGCGGCTGGTTAAGCCTAATTTCCCCAGACGAAGAGGAGGGAGCGCCGGTGGTGAAGAGAGATTAATCATTATTTAGCGTTCGCCCATTTACTTGGGCGGAGAGGCGGCTGGAACGATTTTGCCCAGAGCCTTGATTGCTGTTTCAACGAGGCGCTGACCGCTTTCTAAAGCCAGTTTACTGCTACGCGCCGTGCGCGGCTCGTAGCCGCCGCTGATGAAAGCCTGGGCCGTAGGCACATAGCCGATATATTCGTTTGCCAGGCTAACGACCCAGGTAGGCCGGAAAGGCGAACATTTCTTAATGTGAAGCCCATATTCGCAGAAATACTCCGAGCCGTTGGTCGCTATTCCCAAAGGACCGACGCGCAGGGCCTGTACTTCGCACGGAATCTTAGGTGTTTTCTTGCGCTCTTCGGCCACAAGCACTCTTTCCCGGGCATACGTGTCGGCGACTATTGGAGCGCTGTCGCTGCCTAACCCATAAGGCGGCCGCTCGGCGTCTGGGTCGGGTTCCGGTCGAATGGCGAGCATGGCGGTTTCAACGGTGGCGGCCGTCGGCGCGTCCGCTAGCCAAGACATGCGGTCGACGGTGCGAATAGCGGCGGCAGCCAGCTTCATGCCCATCATGTCGGCATGCTCGACTCCGAATTCGCGAGCCGTGGATCGATTGTCGACTTGCGTAATATCTCCGCACGGACCCAGGAGAAAGACGATTGGGGTGTTCTCGCCGTAATGGGCTTTCAGATGCTTGCGAAGGTAGCCTACGTAATCCGCGGAATATTCGTTGCCGCCGACGACGGTATTATGACACGCAAAGTTGACGACAATGCCGGCCAACTTGTCTTTGCCTTGACGGACGGCCAGAACGCCGACGTCCGGATCAATGGGCCCTGCGGGAGCAACTATGTCGGCGTTGTACTTAACGCCCGGCTTGCCGGGGTGGGTGATCTCCCGGCCGTCGCGCATCAAGAATCGCCGGTTAAAGGAAATGCTGTTTTCTTGCCCCATGCCAATGCCTACCTCGGAAGCATGGAGCGTGTTCCAGGCATCGCCGACTGCGGAGGCAATTCCCTTGGAAACTTTGTCGAGATAGTCGGGATCGCCTTCGGAACCGAAGCAGCCAATGATGGGTCCGCCGCTATGGGTGTGGCTGGCGCCGATTAGGACATACTCACCCGGGATCTTTGTCGCGTTTTGGATGGCACGCCGAGCCGCCTCGACGGTGGGTCGCCCGATCATCAGCGTGTCGGTTCCAACCAGAGCAATCGGATTCGCCCCATCATAAATGACACAGGCGGCCGCATAGAGCTTGTCCTTGACCCCTTTACTGATATTCTTGCCAAATCCTCCAGGCATTTCTCCGCCGATGGGCGGCGTGATGTCCGCAACGCCGAAACCGACTTGGAGCATGCGAATCTCCGGGTTTGTTCGTTGTTCGTTGTTCGTTGTTCGTTGTTCGTTGTTCGTTGTTCGTTGTTCGTTGTTCGTTGTTCGTTGTTCGTTGTTCGTTGTTCGTTGTTCGTTGTTCGTTGTTCGTTGTTCGTTGTCAGCGGATGTTCAGTATGCCGCTAGGAAGAATATTTGCTTGTCTTTGCAACGAACAACAAACAACGAACAACGAACTACTTAACAAACTTATTCGGCGTCCCCTCAAGTGCGCTGCCGGGTTCCGGACGCCATAGAACCACTTCCTCAATCTTCTTGGCGAGAGCGAAGTCTTTGTCGGTGATGCCGCCGGCTGAGTGAGTCTGGAGTTTTATCCAGAGCTTGCCCCAAGTAATTGCCAGGTCGGCATGATGGTAGGCGGCCTCGCAGAGATAGCCAATTGCGTTGGTAAGCATCAAGGTCGTGGGCCAGCCGTCGGTGGTGAGCTTGCGGCGAATCCAACCGTCCTCAAGGTACCACTTGTCCAATCCGGCCTCTTGCAGCTTGGCAGGGATCTCAGCTTCGGTGTAGGTCTTTTCCTTGGTTGGCGACATGTTGTTGTCTCCTCCTGGTGGGCCGTCAAGCGTTGGTTGGGTTCAATGATCGCAAATGCCCCGACCGGGATCAATCCCCTCGTACCAACTTCGCAACAATCCGAAAGAGAACGGACTGACATTCCTACAGGGTTCGGGTTGCCAATTCGTTTGATCGACGGAAGTGCGCCTGTTATAGATAGAAGCAGGGAAGCGAACGTTTCTAACCTGCTTCTTATCGAGACCATCCATGACGAATGCAGCCGCCTTTGTCAATCGTCGTGATTTTCTCCGCACATCAACCGGCGGAGGTTTGGCCCTCGGGGGTCTGCTCGGCCTGGGCATGGATCTACGTGCCGCCCAGGCGGAAGTGCGACAGCTCAAGATTGCTAATACCCGAGAAGTGCCCAGCGTCTGTCCTTACTGTGCGGTAGGCTGCGGGCAAATTGTCAGCGTCCGCAAAAAGGAGAACACCGATCGCGATGAAATCGTCAACATCGAAGGCAATCCGGACAGCCCTATCAACCAGGGCACGCTATGCCCCAAAGGCGCCGCTACATTTCAATTGGCCGTCAATCCAAACCGTATTAAAAAAGTTTGGTACCGTGCGCCCGGCGCCAAGGAATGGGACAAGACTAAGACGCTCGACTGGGCCATGGATCGAATCGCCGAGCGGGTTAAAGACACGCGCGACCATAATTTCGTCGAACGGGCCAAGACGGACAAGCTGGGCAATCCCTTCAAGGACAAAGACGGCAAGGAAATCGAGAAACTCGTTAATAATACGCAGGCCATCGGCTCGCTAGGCGGCGCCACGATGGACAACGAATGGAACTACATTCAATGCAAGCTTATGCGGGCATTGGGGGTAGTGAACCTGGAAAATCAGGCCCGGATATGACACAGCGCAACCGTGCCCGGTCTGGGCACTTCATTCGGTCGGGGCGGCTCCACCACCTTTACGATGGACATGCAGCACGCCGATAGCATTCTCATCATGGGCTCCAACATGGCGGAATGCCATCCCGTGGCTTTTCGCTGGGTAATAAAGGCCAAGACGCGAACCGTGAATCCATGTACGGTCATGCATGCCGACCCGCGCTTCACGCGAACTTCGGCAATGGCAAATATCTATGCCCCTTTGCGAGCCGGAAGCGATATTGTATTCCTGGGCGGGTTAATCCATCTCGTGCTTGATCAGTTAGAGCCCATTGTCCAAAAGGATGTCAACCGGCTTACGCATCGTGAGAAGTTCTTTTACGACTACCTGTTGCATTACACCAACGCGGCGACGTTGATCATCGAGGATTTCAGCGATACCGAAGACAACGACATGGCCGGGCTGTTCGCCGGCTTCAACGCCGACAAGCGCCAGTACGAAATAAAGAAATGGCGTTATGAGACGGAACCGGCCAAGAAGAAGGACGACGATGAAGGCAAAAAGTATTCCTTCACCGATGAAGTGGGCAAACTCGTCGGCCCCCGGCCGCATGAAGACCCGACCTTACGGAACCCGCGCTGCGTATACCAGATTCTCCGTAAGCATTATCGGCGCTACACGCCTGAAATGGTGGAAGAGGTTTGCGGAACGCCACGAGCGACGTTCCTTAAAGTGTTCGACACGGTGTGGAATAACGCCGGCCCTGATCGCTCGGGCGCTATCGTCTACGCGGTCGGCTGGACGCAGCACACAACAGGCGTGCAAATGATCCGCGCCGCGTCCGTTTTGCAGTCGCTGCTGGGCAATATCGGCCGACCCGGAGGCGGCATCCTCGCCCTGCGAGGCCACGCCACGATTCAAGGTTCGACGGATATCGCGACTCTTTACAACGTTCATCCAGGCTACTTGAACACGCCCGACGCCCGCCAGCCTCACGACACGTTGATCGATTACATCAAGAAGGAAACTTCAGCCACTTCGTACTGGGCCAATTTCCCGAAATTCATCGTCAGTCAACTTAAAGCCTGGTACGGCGACGACGCCACGGTTGACAATAACTACGCTTACGATTACCTGCCGAAAATTGTGGGGGATCACTCGCACATACCGATGTTCATCGACATGGCCAACGGCGTTATTAAAGGCTTTTTTGCCATGGGGCAAAACCCGGCTGTCGGGGGCCAGAACGCGTCTTTCCAGCGCCAAGCGCTAGCAAAGCTCGACTGGCTGGTGGTTCGCGATCTGTATGAGACCGAGACCGCAACCTTTTGGAAGGATTCGCCCGAAGTAAAGAGCGGCCAGATGAAGCCGGAGGACATCAAGACAGAAGTTTTCTTCTTGCCTGCGGCGGCCGTGGCGGAAATGGATGGCAGCTTTACTAATACGCAACGCCTGATGCAGTGGCATAACAAAGCGCTCGATCCGCCGGACGATGCCCGCTCCGATATCTGGTTTAGCTACCATTTAGGGGTGCGTCTCAAGAAGCTGTATGCCGAAAGCAAAGAAAAGCGTGATCGACCCATTCAAGCCATGGTCTGGAATTTTCTGGATGAAAAGGCAAATGCCAAGTGGGCGATAAAGGACGAGCCTTCCGCCGAGCTTCTACTCAAGGAAATAAATGGTTACGTTTTTACACCCGGCAAACCGCTCGAAGGAAAGCCGGTCGTTAGCTTCGGCGATCTCAAGGACGACGGCAGCACCGCGTGCGGCGCGTGGATTTATACGGGCGTCTATGCTCCGATTAAGGACCAACCCGAAGGACACAATTGGGCCGCCAATCGAAAAGGCGACGACTGGGTGGCTCTGGGTTGGGGCTTCTCATGGCCGGCCAACCGCCGCTTGATGTATAACCGTGCATCCGCCGACCTTAAAGGATTTCCCTGGGCCAAGGAAGCGCGGCTGGCCCGGGAGCATGCCTCGCCTGCGGGTGAGAATTTGCAAGGCTACGTTTACTGGGATCCGGCCAAAAAGAAGTGGGTCGGCTTTGACGTTCCTGATTTTATCCTCGCAAAGGCGCCCGACACCCCGGCCAAACCTAATGGCGTCGGCCTGGATTATCACGATGGCGCATCGCCCTTCATCATGAAGGGCGACGGCAAAGCGTGGCTTTACGTGCCCACCGGTTTGGTTGACGGCCCCATGCCAACCCATTACGAGCCTTACGAGTCGCCTGTCTATAACAACGTTTATAAGCAACAGAGCAACCCCGTGACTTTAGTGTGGGATATTCCGGGCAACCCTTATGCGAAAGTTGCGTCCCCTGATTATCCCCATGTTTTGTCAACGTATCGGCTCACGGAGCACCATTTGAGCGGCGTTATGAGCCGGTGGCTCCCCTGGTTGACTGAGTTGCAGCCGGAGTTGTTCTGCGAAATCTCACCTGAGCACGCGGAGGAAATTGGAGTCCACAATACCGAATGGATCAAGATCAGTACGCCGCGCGGTTCGATTAGGGCCAAGGCACTGGTAACACGGCGTATCCGGCCTTATCGTCTCAAAGGCAAGACAGTCCATCATGTAGGTCTACCGTGGCATTGGGGTTACAAAGGCGTTAGCACGGGCGACGTGGTTAACAACCTATCGGCTCTGGTGGGAGATCCGAACGTGTCGATTCACGAGGGCAAAGTTTTTGTGTGCCAAGTCAGCAAGACCTAGACACGCAAAGAGAGTGAATATCATGGCTGAAACCGTTGGCTTCTTCACCGATGTTACCGTGTGCATCGGGTGCAAGGCTTGTCAGGTCGCCTGTCATCAATGGAATGATTTGCCTGCCGAAAACGAAGGCCACACCAAGTTAACCGGGAACAGCTACGACAACACGGGCAGTTTGACCGATCTCAACTGGCGGCACGTCAAATTCATTGAGCAGTTCAGCCCCGACCCGGACCGCACGCAGGCTGCGTGGATGATGATGTCGGACGTATGCAAGCATTGCGTCGATGCGCCTTGCCTTGAAGTCTGTCCGACCGGCGCCATATTGCGGACCGAATTCGATACTGTTTATATCAACGAACCGGCGTGCAATGGCTGCCGCGACTGCGTGTCGGCATGCCCGTTTGGCGTCATCCATATGAGCCGCAAGACCGGCATCGCTCAGAAGTGCACCTTTTGCTATGACCGCCTGAAGGCCGGCTTGACGCCTGCCTGCGCTCAGGCTTGTCCAACTCAATCAATCCGCTTTGGCCCGCTCAACAAACTCAAGAAAGACGCCAATGACCGGCTCGCCCAGTTGCGCCAGCAAGGCATGACCGACGCTGAACTTTACGGCGCCGATGACAAAGTGCTGGGCGGCCTCAACGCGTTTTATCTCTTGCCGGACAAGCCTGAAGTATTCGGCTTGCCCGCCGACCCCAAGCTACCCAGCCGCAGTGTCGCACGCTCGGCTTTCTGGAGCGTATTTACGGCGTTCATGACCGCTTTAGGGGTGCTTTTCACTTTCCGCAATCGGACGCGATCAGTCGTTGCGCCGGCAACCGTAGGAGGTCCGCAGTGGCCGAACCCAAGCGTTGCGCCCAGTCCCGGGCCAGTGGTAAAGGAAAACCCGCCCGCTAAGATCAAGCGGACCGATAAACCGGAGGGCAAACCATGAACTTCTGGGTTGCCGATCCTGAGTGGGGCTGGTGGATCATCCTGTACTTCTTCCTGGGCGGGCTGGCGGCCGGATCCTACTTCATGGCCACGCTCATCGATCTAATGGGATCGGACGAGGATTATGAATTGCCGCGCATTGGCTACTGGATTGCCTTTCCCCTGGTGGCGGTGTGTGGCCTTCTTCTGGTCATCGACCTCCATGTGCCAAGTCGCTTTTGGCACATGCTTTTCAAATCGGAGGTGGTTAAGGAGGCGTTTGCCGAAGGATGGCCGGCTTCGGGCAAAGGATGGAGCACGATGTGGCATGCCCCGCTCTTGAAGACCTGGTCCCCCATGTCGATCGGTTCCTGGGCTCTAACGGTTTTCGGCTTATGCAGCGCCCTATCGTTTTTGGGAAGTCTCAAGGCCGAAGGAAGACTTACGCATATTATGCGCCGGGGCTGGTTTGCTCGTGGTCTACAAGTGGTCGGCTGTCTTGCCGGCCTATTTGTGGCGTCGTACACGGGCTCGCTGTTGACAGCGACGAATCAGCCGATTTGGAGCGACAGCGCCTTGATCGCCTCGCTTTTTCTAACCTCATCGGCTTCCACGAGCATCGCGGTTATGATGCTTGTCGCCCACTGGCGAAAAATGGGCACGCCGGCCTCCTTCGAGCGGCTTGAGCGGGCGGACTTGTGGGCCTTGGCGCTCGAGTTAGCCGTTTTCGCAGCATTTTTGGCGTCCCTTGGGCCGGCGGTTATTGCCCTTCTGCATACGACAAGCGGCAAGGTCGTCCTTTTCACGATGGTTGTCGGCGTTCTTTTGCCGTTGGGTGTGCACCTACGTATCGGCGGCGCCTGGGGCTGGAGCATGCCGGTGGCGGCGTGGTGCGCTTTGGTGGGCGGTCTATTATTGCGCTATGGAGTCGTCAAAACGCCCCCTGAAATACTCGATCGCGGCCCGGCAGTAATGGCGAGCTTCAGTCCTGAAGACGGCCGACCGCGCGGCGGAGGCAGGGGCGCGGACCCGAACAACCGCGGCGGCGAAGTCATTCCCCGGTCTAAATTGAACGAAAAGCCATGAAGGAGGATGCCGCGAAAACGTCTGAATTGTTGCGGCCCAAAAACCTTGCCATACTCCTTTTGGCTTCGGGCGATATGTCGCCTCGTCAACGCGCCCGCGATCAAAAGGCCGATCTGACGGGCATGGGTCTTAAGCGGCGTGTCCTTCAGGCGGTGTGTGAGCTAGATCCTGACCCAGCGGACCTCGAACTCACTCTTATGCAAATTGTCGATGACCTTGGACCACCGACCGGACCGACTCGGTCGATTGCGGCGGCCTTCCTGGAAGAATGGCGAACGGCCTGTGCGTCCCCTGAATGGGTGGCCCAGCTTTTGGGCGAGGCAGCCCTGCGCAGTGCGGAGGGCGAACGGCGTGGTCGGCGCTTATCTTCGTAAATGGTTTAGCGCCGGCCGCCCCGCTTCTAAGGAGGTCGAGGAAGCCCAGGCTGAACTGGACCGCCTGGCGCAAGAACGACCCTTCCTAAAAGGCCTTGTCTTACTCCTACGCGATCTCCTTCCGCTTTGCAGCCCCCGGCCTGAACTTGTAGACCGAATTGAAATAGAAAAGGACGCAAGCCCAACCAAGCTGGCCGATGGCATCCCGCTTCTGCGAGGCGAAAACATTGCGATTGACGAAGGCGCTGTCCGCCAAAATTGGATCGCGGCCTGCGCGATTGTCGCCAAGCATCAGGATTCAGACGCCCCCGGCAAACTAGCCGAAGCGATGAGGAGTGGACGGCTAAATCCCGCGGATCTAGTTAGCAGGGCCTTAGCGGGTGACGCTCAAAACCTAGTTCAATTTTGGGAAGCCACAGCAGTCGATCCAAGCTTAGCCGGCACTGTGTTGCGAATGACGTTATTTCCCCTGCTCACCTCGCTCAATCAATCGCTAACTCCGCTTCGAGATGGAATCGATTGGAGGCGGGGCTATTGTCCCACCTGCGGGACTTGGCCGCTTCTGGGCGAGTATCGCGGCCTGGAGCAGCTTCGCTATCTTCGCTGTGGACTGTGTGCGGCGAGCTGGGAAGCCGCTCGGCTTTTTTGTCCGTTTTGCGGCAATCGCCGTCATGAGCAGTTGGCTTTTCTGCACGCCGAAGGTGAGGAATCAAGCTACAAAGCCGCAGTCTGCAACCAATGTCACGGCTACGTCAAGATGATGTCCACGTTAACGGCGCTGCCGCCTTTACCGTTGCTTGTGGCTGACGTGGCAACGCTCCATCTGGATTTAATCGCCTCAGAGCGGGGCTATTCCTGCCCCCCGTGATACGCTTACTACGGAACTTTGGGCATGCCCTTGCCCCTGTTGGCCGTATTGCTCCCTTGCGGATCTGCCAAGAACGTCAACAAGCCCATGCCCTCAGGTCGTGGATCGACATCGGCCGGCAGCGACCAGCTTTGTACGCCTCGCCCCGGCAATACGCGCGTCACATTGCACGCCCAAGTCTTGCCTATCGTTACGGCATCCCCCGTTAACTCCAGCATCGGAATAGCGGCCTCAACCTGCCAACCTTCCTTGGTGCTCTGCAAAGCCACGAACCAGCGCGGGTTCCAGTTAAGATCGCCCCAGCAGTCCTCGCAGACGCAGCCGCGCTGGTCCACCTGGAGATGAAAACAGGTGTGGTAATCTCGGTCCAAATCCAACAGCAAATCGACGTGGTCAAAGGGACGAACATCGGCATCGCGCTGCCTAGTCTTGGCCGGGGGTACATAGCGGTCGGCCGGATGCTTGCAATTTATGGCCACATACAGGAATTCTTTGTCGTAGGCCAGCTTCACCTCCGTGGGATACTGATCGGCCGTCGAGCCGGATGCGTTTTCGAGCACAAGCGGCTTGGCGTTTTGCCAGCAAGCATCGTCTAACTTACCGTCCAAGAACGGCCTGGTTTCCACCAAGCGGCATGAAGCGACCCGCTTAGGCGGGCTTCCGGATTTGTTAGCGAGCCAGATTTCCCCAAGCGCGGCGTCGCGCCAGGGTCCGGGTGGTTGTTTGGAAGCAAATTGCCCATACCATTTTTGGGCAGCTTCGACTTGTCCCAATTGACGGCGTGCTGCCTGAAGGCAAAACTGCATCGAGGTGTCATTGGCGAAGATTGGTCCCAGCGAAGCCAGTTTCGGTTCTAATTGCAGGCTGCCCTCGTACCAGCGCTTGGCTAAGGCTGCCCCTCCCAAAAATGTCACTTCCTTTCTTCGCCGGTGTTCGAGGTCATCCCAGGAAGTTTCCGGACTTTTAGTTGGCCCATTCGTTTGGGCCTCTGATTTATCGGTTTCGGCTTTTGCCCGCGTACCAATTTCGTAACTTCCAACCATTAGGAATTGGCCCAACTCTTGTCGGCGGCGAACTTCACTACTGGCGTTGTACCTAATCAACCATCGGCACGAATCGACAGCCAGAGGATGCGTGGGATAACGATCGACTACCAGCAAATAGGCCTCCCGTGCAAGTTGCCATTGGCCCATGCGCGCGAACTGACTGGCCACGGCAAACGCGGCGGGCGCCGCTTGATCCACCGGGAGTCCTTCCAAGGCGGGGCCGATGCCTGCCAGCAGCTTATTGGGATCGTTAAGCGGTCCGGCAGGCGTCTCTGCGAGCGTCAGCAAATTCCTTCGCGCTTGCCAAGCTTTCTTTAGCTCCACTGATAGATCGGGAATCGGTCCCAGGTCGCGCCGCGCCTCGCCACCCATGGCCAGCGTGATGCCTTGCATCAAGTCGCGATGGCCCTTGGCCCCGTCGAGATGGCTTTCCATTAATTGATAATAAAGCAAAGCGGGCGACGGCCCTTGCGCCTCGGCCAGCAAGCTTACCCCGCATGCGGCATACTCACCGGCAGTCGCTTGCAGTCGTGGGCACAGCTCGCCGCCGTCGTAACTCACCTGGGCTTCGGTTCGATCCGCACAGATCCCGTAGAGTTTGTCGGCGTTCCATGGCTCCAGTCCCAATTCAGCAATCTGTTCGGGAAAGGCTTTTGGATCGCCCGCCTGCTTGAAAGCTTCGCTTACCGCCTCGGCCACGAGGCCGTCCACATTCAGTTCATCGCTTTGCTTTCCCGGAAGGTCGGTCACGACGACATTCGGCCGCCAGACGCGCACAGCCAAAACGAGTTGCCGCAGCATCGCGGGGGCCGCGCGGTCGGCGTGCAGCCGGTCCCAGGCCCTGAGGAGGTCGCCCGTTTCGCCGCGGACAAGAAACTGCGGCAACGGAAACTGCCAAAGCGTCTCCCCGGCCGCGCCGCCGGCTTGGCGCATAGCTGCGATCAGCCGTTGGGGTTCCGTTGCCGCCTGGGGCGCCCCGGTCGCGGCATCGGAGGAAACAACGCGTAGGGCGGTGGTCAAATAGCCGTCTTCCGCGCCAAGTAAGGCGATGCTTGGCAATGGCAGCCGCGTTGAGCGAGCCTGGATCACTAGCGCCCCAGCACGCTGGCCGCCCCGCCGCTGCACTTTCCATGTCTTGCCTCCGTCCACCGTACCCAAGATGGTACCGAGTTCGCCCACGGCCCAGCCTTGTTTGGCGTCCCTAAAATAGACGCCGCTGAGAGGCATGGTTTGGCCCGTTTTTTGCCAGTTCCAGGTGTCCCCAACGTCGCCACTGTGCAAAATCACGGAGCCCGGACGGCCCACGACCCAAATGTGCCGGCCCAGGCAGCAAACGGCATGGAAATCACAGGAGGCCCGAACCTCCTCGGACAGTTTCAAGTCAGCCAAGCTCCAACTGGCGCCGGCCGTATCGTCGCTCAAGAGAACCAGCCCGCCCTGACCAACGGCCACGCCGCGTTTTTTGATGATTTGCAGGCCGCGCAAGCTCCGCCCGCCCAGCCAATCGACGTCGGCGAGGACCATTTTTTCGCCGCGTAAGACGGCAAGTCGATTCCACGCCCCGCCCAGCGAGGCTCCGTCCGAGCTGAGGTCGGCAGCCAGCCAGGTAGTCGCTCGCGGTCCGGAAACGGGCTGCCAGCTTTGCCCGCCGTCTTTGGTCTGAAAGACGCCGGACGGATATTGGTCGGTGCCATCGCCGGCAATGAGCCCGTTCTTATCATCCCGGAAGCGGACGCAGTTAAGGCCGGGAAGGGCGTTGAGCGTGACACGTTGCCATTTCAAACCGCCGTCGCGCGTCGTGAGCAGCACTCCCACGCTGCCTTTGCCGTGAGGCAGCTCCTCGCGACCCGCCGCCCAGCCGATGTAAGGGGTCAGGAAGAACAAGGATTGGATGGATGCGCGGACGCCGCTGGGCTGCCTTTCCCAGGTATTGCCGCCATCGAAGCTGTGCAGGATGACGCCGTCGTCGCCCACGGCCCAGCCTTCGTCGTGGTCAACGAATTGAATGGCGCGCAAGGGGGCATCTTCAAAATGGTAGAGCTCGCCGGCCGACGAGGGAGGAGCAAGAAGAACGCCCATCAAGAGCGCAAACACGACAGGTCGCATAGGAGGATCCTTCCTCGTACCGGGGATTGCAGTTAATCCTTTAACTTTTGACTTGGCGATCAGTCGCGCAGCCAATACCTGACGATGCAGTACAAAGCGGTAAAGGCGTCGCGCAAGCCGATCTTCTTCCCTTCCTCGTAGGTGCGGCCCGCATAGCTGACGGGCACTTCGTAGATCCGCCAGGCCGGATTACGCTTCTTGGCGATCTTGGCGGTGATTTCCGGTTCGAATCCGAAGCGGTTGGATTTCAGTGAGATGCCGGCAAGCACTTCACGCCGAAAGACCTTATAACACGTCTCCATGTCCGTAAGGTTGAGGTTCGTAAACATGTTAGACAGGGTCGTCAACGCCTTGTTGGCCACGGAGTGCCAATAGTAAAGCACACGATGGCTGTCGCCAATGAACCGCGAGCCGATGACAACGTCGGCGCGGCCATCGACAATGGGCTGAATCAAACGCGGATACTCCGCGGGATCATACTCCAGGTCCGCGTCTTGGACGATCACGACGTCGCCCGCTACATGGCGAAATCCTTCTCGAAGGGCGGCGCCCTTTCCCTGATTGTGCGGCTGATAAAATACCCGCACTTCCGAGGTTTCCAGCTCTTTGAGAATCTCGCGGGTGCCGTCGGTGCTGAAGTCGTCAACGACGATGATTTCCTTGGGAACGGGCACTTCCTGGATGCGCCGAAGAATCTCGCGAATCCACTGCTTCTCGTTGAAAACGGGCACAACGACGGACAGCTTGAATCCCTCGGGCACCGGGAAGAGACTTAGCTGCCGGCAAGCGCCTTCACCGAGCAATTTCCGGAGCAACTTCGACCGCGCAACCGGTGAAGCGGCAATCTGGCCGAGAAGGTGGTCCACGGCGGTATCGTTGCTTCCGTTGGATGACAGAGGTGTGGAATCCATGGCGCGTCGCTTTTCATACAAGAGTCAGCTTGATAGTAAGCACGGCGCGGGCGGGATTATGGGGAACCCGCCCAGCAGGGTCAAGGGGAACTCGGCCCGCATGGCTATGTATTTAAAACCGCCCATGCCTTACGGAATTACCTAATTTAGCAAAGAGAAGCAGATTGAGAAGGCGAGAGTCGCCTTGGCGCCGGCAGAAATGTCCGAGCCAATGCTTGGTGAAACTTGCCTGTTGACACAAATATAGGTTTAACGTATACTGTTACAAGGTTGAACGGGAACTAAGGACTCTGCCATGAGCGGTCTTACCTTGCAAACGGAACTCCGCAAGAAGAAGCCTTTCGATTCCCTGGAGCAAGAAGTCGGCTTGAACCTGGCTCGAACGGAAGACGAGCTGATGCAGGAGTTTGCCAGGCTATTTGGGGAATATGATTTGTCGCCGTCTCAGTACAACGTCTTGCGAATTTTGCGCGGCCGGGGCGGCGAGGGAACGCCTTGCCAAGAAATCGCGGGGCAGATGATCAATCACATGCCCGATATCACGCGGCTTGTTGATCGACTCGAGGAAGCGAAACTCGTGGAAAGGCAGCGAACGCGCGCCGACCGGCGTGTGGTGCTTGTCAAAATTACCCGCAAGGGGACCGACCTGCTGACCAAGCTGGATCGACCGGTCTTGGATTTGCACAAGAAGTTGCTGGGGCATCTTTCCGATACGGAGCTTACCGAGTTGAACCGTCTCTTGACCAAAGTAAGGCAAAAGACGTAACCGGCAGCCAATTATTTTCGAGTTTATTCGGCGTAACAGATATTGGTTGAACAGCGACGTACAAATGCGCTACAGGAGTCCAGAAAAGGAGCTTTGAACATGATACAGATCAGAACTAGTCAGGACCGTGGCCGCACAACTATTGATTGGCTCAACAGCCACCATAGCTTTTCGTTCGGCGATTATTATGACCCGGACAATGTCGGCTTTCGGAGCTTGCGCGTCATCAACGAAGATTGGGTCAAGCCGGGGGCCGGCTTCGGCATGCATCCGCACCGCGACATGGAGATCATCACCTACATTGTCGAGGGCGCGCTCGAACATAAAGACAGCATGGGCAACGGTTCAGTGATCCGGGCCGGCGATGTCCAGCGCATGTCGGCGGGCACCGGCATCCTGCACGGCGAGTTCAATCCTTCGGTTAACGAACCGGTTCATCTGCTGCAAATCTGGCTTTTACCGGACCGCCGCGGCATACGACCGGAGTACGATCAGCAAACGATACCTGAAGCGGAAAAGAGAGGCCGCTTGCGCCTTCTCGTTTCTCCGGACGGCCGGGATGGATCCATGAAGATCCATCAAAACGCCTTGCTTTACGGAGCGGTTCTGCAAGCCGGAGACCTGATCGAACACCCCATCGCTGCCGGACGGCACGCCTGGGTCCAGATCATCCGGGGCCAAGCCACGCTTAACGGCAAGCAACTCCAGGCGGGGGATGGCGCCTCTGTCAGCAATGAAGGCTTGCTGAAGCTTAGCCCTCAGGAAGAGACGGAGCTTCTGCTTTTTGATTTGGCTTAACCTTTGTCGGCGTCAGTTCTTTCTTGGCCATGAATGGTTTCCGTGAGTCGATTTTAACGAGCCTCCCGCGTAAGCGGGGGGAGCTTGCCGCGGCCTCCCCCCACTTACGTGGGAGGCTCGCTATCAAAGCGGCTCGCTATCAAAGCGGCTCGCTATCAAAGCGGCTCGCTATCAAAGCGGCTCGCTTGGCGACGTTCCTTTGTACCTATTGTCCGGATGCGATTCGGCCGGGGGAATCCGTCCCCCTTCGAGCGACCAGACGAGCAGCGGATTCGGCTGGCGATGGCAAACATAATAGACCGCGGCGGCCAGATCGCGGACCGGCCGGCAGGAACCGCTATCGGTCCACCAGGTCATAGACTCGCGAAGACCAAAAACGCGATTAAGGCGGCGCGCTCCATAACTCTTGAAATCACGCAACAACTCCTTCTTGCCTATTTCCGGCGGCGCTTCCACAACCAGATGGAGGTGGTTGAACATGATTGAAACTGCGCGAAGCGTCCACGCCCGGTGAGAGGCCGTTTCTTGCAACTGCTCGAGCAATTCCTCGGCCATCGCCAAATCCACGGCGACGGGCGGTCCCTTGAGTTGTTCGAGAGACGCCCGCTCTAGGCCGGGAATGGCTTCCTCGTACTCTTCACCGGTGCGCGCATGTTCGAGACGAATGGGAGTATCGGGGTCTTCGGGTCGGCGGTCCGGAACGTTGGTGACGGAACCTCTTGGATCGCCGGGGAGCCATTGGCCGTAGAAGATGGACGTCAGTAACCAGGCGGTCATACCAATCCTTGTATTTGGAATGGATTGTCCTGATGAACGATGACAAGTGATTCGTTCTTGACGTAGCGGACACCCTCGGGCATGTCGTCTTCCCTGGTTCGTCAAAAGGCGAGTTGATGATCGGATTTTCGATGACAACTTGACTCATGCGGCTACATTCTTTGCTTGCGCATCAACGGCATGGAGGTGAGCGGCGACAATTGGAGATAGTTGTACAAGAATCCAGTTTTTTGCACAAATGAAATGCCCTTCTCGCAGGTTTTGAGACGGTCTGCCGAGCGTGTCATTCGGTTTGAGGGAAGGGGATCCTTCCGTTTTTCACCGGGTCGTTCCGTTTTTCACGCGTTCGTTCCGTTTTTCACCGCGTGGTCCCGTTTTTCATCAGGGGTGGGTGGGTATGAAAAACGGAAAACGAGTGCTCATTTTACATCTCCTCGCCCTTTCCCAACCTTTCCTGACACAAGGACCCTGTGACTCAAGCGCCCCACCCTCTAGACCCGCACACATTGAGCTAGAGGGTAGAGGGTGGGTGATCGATTCTTGATCAGCTTGCGCGCTTTCGTTGTCTCTCATTTGAAGGCTGCCAACGTCGGACCAAGGTTGCCAACACGTTGGCCGCCTTCAAATCTAGGCAGAGTCAAAAGTGTAAACCCAGTGTGCCAACCTACCCCGGCCTGTGTGCCAAGCTATCGCCGTCAGTGTGCCAGGCTACTACCCCAGTATGCCAACAAAATTGGCACACTGGGGGGTACTTAGACGCGCGATGCCTATTTCTTAACAAAAACGCAGGCTACTTCATCGGCGTATTCGAGCTGGAAGCGATCGTCGTCACGAAGCAGGTTGGCCAGGGGCGTTGAACAATCCGCAATGATGACGCCTGCTGCGGCCAAGTCGGGATCCGCTTGCCAGCCGGGCAGGCCGTTCCAAGTTCGCTCGAAGCGGGCGATGCGCTCGTCGCCATGCAAATTGGTTCGTCCGTCAATCGCCACGGCAAGATCGGGCAAAGCTTCGATCAAGTAACCGCCCCAGTTGAAATGATTGTAGAGGGGTCCGGCTAATTTGCGATGTTTGACAAATTGAGCCGCTCCAACGGGAAACCGCTTGGCTACTTCATTGTGTAGATTGGCCTCGGTAATTTGCTTGGTGAGAAATGTCAGTGCTAGGATGCAGGCCAATCCGCCTGCCAGTCCCACGGCTCTCTTCCACGTAATAGAAAACTGGGCGACGGCGGCGGGGGATTCCTTGTTTCGGCTAGCCAGGATAGCGGCACTTACGATTGCGACCAGCCAACTATCCCGCCGCGTATGAAAGGAAAGATACGCCGAGCCGGCAAGAATCAAGATTTCGAAGACGGAGAGCCCACGCCGCCGTCCTAGTGAAAACACTGCCAGCCCCGTTAAGCCGAGAACGAGCCAATCCCAG
The DNA here is from genome assembly GCA_045802525.1 of Gemmataceae bacterium. Classification (GTDB taxonomy): domain Bacteria; phylum Planctomycetota; class Planctomycetia; order Gemmatales; family Gemmataceae; genus JBJMQT01. The sequence goes on along the minus strand of JBJMQT010000044.1, from coordinate 84,460 downwards.
ATTTCACGAAAATCCATTGCCGTCAGTTCCACGACCAGGCGATACGGACCGGGCTGTGTCGCATACTCGTAGACGACGCCATAGAGCCGAAAGTGATACGGGTTAATCAATGTAGCCAGAACGCAGAGAGTGGTGAGCACGATCAAGCGCCGCCATTCCGGGCCGCCTAATGGACAAATGGCGTCGCGCGCAAAACGATCATATCGCGTTCTGTCTATAGCCGGGGAAATACAAGCCGCACCCAGCAAAAGGAAGCCGTAAACGAACTGAATGTGCAGGTTGGCCCAGACTATATAGGCCAAAGGCAATAGCCATACCCTCTTAGTTATTATTCCGGACCGCAGGTCGAGGATTGCATCGAGCGTCCAGATCGTAAACAAGATGGTGAAGAGCCAGGGCCTTTCGTTAAGGCTCTGCATAAAAGCGGAAACGGCGGCGCCGGCAAGCAGGCAACCCAGGAGCAACCGCGGCTCACGCTTAGCAATAAGGCGATGGAGCGACGCCATAATGGCTAGCGAAAGAATAACGCGATAGGCGACAAGGCCAAGCAGCCCAAAATGCTGATAGAGCCAGTACACAAGGACCTCGAACAGCCAGCTATACGCGATCCAGGGCGAATGGGCCGTGGGCAAGGCGAAGTGATCGGTTGTCGGAACTGCTTGGTTTTCCACGATCCACTGCCCGACGCGCAAGTGCCACCAAATGTCCAGGTCCGTTATGGCGCGCACCGTGGCGACAATGGGAATCGCATACAACGCGATAATAAGGAGCATCCGGAAGGCATTGTCCACAATGAGCCCAGGCTGCTGAGAGTTCCTAATCGCGGTCGGGGCAGGGGCAACTGAGGATAATGATGGCGAAGCCATGAGGCACTATCAGGAAGGGATTTTGCGCGCAGTCGCAACTATTTGCGGGTCGACTAAGGATAGGTCACGGGCGGGAGGGGTGCAAACCAACCGAATAGGGCGAAAGGAAAGAGTCCGGAGTTTTCTATTTGACTAACCTTGTCTTTCCCGGACCCATTCCGGCCAGAATTCCGGTAAAGGCGCTGTCACGTTAATCGGCTCGTAGCGAATGGGATGGAGAAAAGTCAAACCGCGCGCATGCAGCGCGATAACATGGTCTCGAGGCAAGTCGGCAGGTGAACCAAAGGGTTGAATAGCGCCATATATCGCATCGCCCAGGACGGGATGGCCGCGGGTTGCCGCCTGCACGCGGATTTGGTGCATGCGGCCAGTTTCTGGTCGCAGTTCCAATAATGTGCTTTGGGTGTTTTCCGCTAATTTGCGGAAGTGCAAAACGGCATGCCGCGCCCCTGGTACGTCGGCTTCCACTTTTTCCGTTCGCGCTTCGTCCGGTTTCTTGAGCAGCCAGTCCTCCCAGCGGCCTTCGCTATCGCCCATCACGCCTTCAACTAGAGCCCAATAGGTCTTCCCGATTTGCCGTTCGCGGAATTGCTCCGCCAGCCTCTGCGCCGCTTTGGTATTGCGGGCAAAAAGAACGACTCCAGAGACGGGTCGGTCCAGGCGATGCGGAATGCCCAGATAGACATTGCCTGCTTTCTTATAGCGGTCTTTCAAGTATGCCTTGGCCAGGGCTTCGAGCGTGGGGATGCCCGGTGGCACGCCCTGCGTTAGAAGAGAGGCTGGTTTGGCAACGGCCAGGCAATGGTTGTCCTCAAAGAGGACGAGGAGTTCTGAAGACATCGGGGTCCCGAATTGCGTTAGCACGGTCGTTAAACTGGCAAAGCCCACAGATAGCAGTCTGTGGGCTTTGCAGGAGTCTATTCCAATCGGAAGCGACTTTCCTTAGCTGTTGGCCGTCTCCTGCGGCGTCAAAGCGGCGGCTCCGCTCTTCTTAATCTGCTCGTGCATGTATTCCATGGCTTTCTTGAGGACGCGGTCCTCGAATGGTTTCTTGTCCTTGTTCTTGTCATCCTTGGGTTTCGCGGCCGCCGCTTCCTTGCCTCGAACGACGTCCCGACGGTTGCGGTCGATCATGTACTCCAGTCGCTCTTCGTCTTTCATCGTGATCTCGTAGCCGGGATCGGGCTTGACGCCCCATTCATCGGTTTCCTTGCTATCGGGGAAGCGGTGAATGTTCTTGCCGCTGGGCCGCCAGTAGGATGCGGTGGTGAGCTTCAAGGCGCTCATGCCGCGGTCGCCCTCGTTGATGCGGATGATGTTTTGCACGCTGCCCTTGCCGTAGCTGCGTTCCCCGATGATGACGGCCCGGCCATGATCTTGTAGGGCAGCCGACAGGATCTCGCTGGCGCTGGCGCTGTACTTGTTAATGAGAACGGCGATGGGAAACTTCTCAGCCGGCAGCAAATGCGTGCCCGACAGCTTGGCTTCGTAGGCCTTCTCCCGGTCATTGCGGCCCTTGATGGTGACGATGGATCCATCCGTCAAGAACAAGTCGCTGATTTCCACAGCCGCGGTGAGCAGACCGCCGGGGTTGTTGCGCACATCGATGATGAGTCCGCGAACGCCTTCGGCTTCCAGCTTTTCGACCGCGTCTTCCATTTCCTTGGCGGCCGTTTCACTGAAATTGACCAGGCGGATGTAGCCGATCTTGCTGGAATGGTCGATAAAGAAGTCCCACTGCTTGGGATCATCCGGCAACCGTCGCTCGCCCAAAACGCTCTGAACTCTAATCTCGGCACGGGTAATCTCGACGTCGATAGGATCCTTGCTGCCTTCGTGCTGCACCGTCAGCGTAATGGCTTGGCCCGGTTCGCCCTGGATGATATCGACGGCGTCGCTGATGCGCATGTTTTCCGTTGATTTGCCGTCGATCTTGAGGATCATATCGCCGGCCAAAACGCCCTTCTCGTAGGCCGGCGTGCCCACCATGGGGCTGATGACCATCAATTGACCGCGGTTTTGCCGGTCGTAACCCATCTGGATACCGATGCCGCCGAAAGTGCCTTTGCTGATCTTGTCGAACTGCTTGTAATCCTTGGGATTGATGTAAGCCGAGTGGGGATCGAGGCGTTCGAGGCCGCCGTTGATCATGTCCTCGACCAGCTTGCGCTCCCGGTCCGGATCGATGTCCGTGACGTAGTTCTTGCGCACTTGCGTGAGCACATCGACCACCAGATGGACCAGCTCATATTCCCTATCGTGGGCGGGCGAACTGTGCGAGACAGCCAAACCCAGACCGAAAAGGGCACAAATACTCAACAGCCAGGCAAGGTTCCGGCGTGACATGTTTGCAAAGACCTCCTGCACGGAAAAAGGGACAGGATCGGCTCAACGCGGCCTGATTGCGACGAAAGGCGACTAAGCGGAGCATGGGGAAAGGAACGCTCCAATCGAATCCTTAATCGGAGTATAACGTGAACCAGAAAGAGAATAAAGACCGAGGCGGCACGCCTCCGGGTGCAGACGCTCGGGTGGCATCGAGTGTTCAATTATTGACCACCCTCTGGCGCGCGGGCGGTGCACCACAGGGCCTTCACTGGGCAACAGGGTGTAGCTGGCAATGAGGAGGCAAAGTCTATTCAGGAGTTGTTGCAGTCAAAATAAGCAATCGTTTTCCGTTTTTCATCCCCCACCCACCCCTGATGAAAAACGGAACTTCCTGGTGAAAAACGGAAGCTAGGGGTGCAAAACGGAACTTTGGGTTGAAAAACGAAACCTAAGGTCTAGCTCGCCGGGAAAGCCCCTCCCATTTGGTTCTCTCCATTTCGCCTGACCCCCTGTGGAAAGAAATGGAAAGCATCTTTCACCTCTTTTTGCGTGCTTTCGACAGCGGCTTTCCACTTTTCGCGATCAGCTTCTAACGACCCGATAGGCTCGAAAGAAAGGGAATGTCAGAAAGAATCTCGCCAAAAACCAGGGAATCGATGCGCGGTCTGGGCAAATCACTTGCACCCCCCTTTTTTCCTGGAACAACGCCTCCATATTCTTCGATTGATGATTCCTCGAACTCGATCAACCACTTGCACTGGGCGGCACAACGCTTGTTGAGGCCGGTCCTAGGATGGCCGGCGCGGTGCCAGGGCAGCTCAACTTGTTCCTCGGAATGGGAGGGATCAAACGTCGTGGAAATGGCGACTCCCACAAGGGATTCGCCAGATTGAATCTCCTCGTTGGAGGTCAAAATCACCACCGGCCGACGTCTTGGGTTGCGCCCTTGTGGGTCGGGCAACTCTACCCAGACGATTCGTCCTCGCTCAGGTTGAGGCATTGGGCGCCTCCGAAAGCGCTTTAGAAGGGTTTATCTTCTTCGTCAAACCAAGTTTGGGGCGGTTTGTGTTTGGCCGCTAAACTCTTCAGCTTGACATTAGGCAAGCTGAACTGGACGGCGTCCTGAGCTGCTTTGTCATCTTGCTCCTTCTCCTGACGCCAACGGAGATACTGAGCGAAGTCCAGCAATTCGCGCTGATCTTCCTCAGGAAGGAATTCCAAAAGTTGTTCCAACGATTCCTTGACCGTCATGCGACGTCTCCGGTGGCGGGCGGCAGGGCGACAAAGGGCTCCCAATAAGATTGAATAGTACCTCCTTGAGAAAATGCCGGCAACCTTTCTACGTTTTGGACCGCGAGGCATGAGCGATGGGCATTTTACCAACGAAGCCGTTTCAAATGGCCCCGATGCAGCGCTTGACGGTCAAACCTGTCCTTAGACAAGGGCCAATCAAGATCGTCCACGTTGTTGATGACAAGCAACAAATTGCACGTATGCTCCAAAATGCTTCGAGCAACTCGTCCTCGCCCGTCAGTGGATTGTTCAAACGTAGGTTTTTAGTTAACTGAGCCACCACTGCACAGGCGAACCAATTGATAATTGCCTTTGTCCAAATTAGATAAGAGGCTTAGAGTGACTTCCCAGGCACCCTAGGAAGACTAACATGGTCACATTAGAGTTTCTTCTTGAAGGCGCCGCCTACTCCCTGCAAAACAGCGGGATTCTAATCCAGGACGCCGCGAATTTCTGCTCGCAGAAATCGTTTACGAGCGCAGTCGTCCTTGCCATGTTCGGACGCGAGGAGTTAGGCAAGCACAAGATGCTTCGAGCCTTCTACGAGAGAGTGGCAAAAGGAGAAGTTGTGACGTGCCAGGGAATCGAAAAGGCCATGTGCGATCATTCCACTAAACAAGAGCTCGGCATGCTTAGCCTGACGGTTCAACCGGAAAAGGACGATCCGCTTCACCAAGCGATGAAAGATGAGTTTGCCTACCATCCCCAAAGCGAAGAGTATAAGAAGGCTGAGGAGGTGTTCGAGAGACGGACAAAAGAATTTGCAGAAGAGCTACCTGGCAAACGGCACCGATTGCGAATGGACCTGCTCTATGTCGATGTCAGGCCGGGTTGTAGATCATGGAAGCGTCCCTCGGATCGTTTGAGTGAAGATGAGGCCCGTCGTGAAGTAATGCATGCTGTTTCCGACTTCAATACGAAGGTCAGCAATTTCGTTGAAAGGAAGGATTGTTACGAGGCATTTCTGATGGCATTCCAGAATTGGAAGGAACTACCAGATATTCCTTTTGTCCACCATTAGCATCTGTGACTAGCAGTGGCACAAAATGGTGTGGAGGCTAATGATTCCCGACAATGCATACTTGTGCATTCTGTGGAAAGCCAGCTAAGTCTGACCGAAAGCATGTCATTCCACAATGGATTTCGCACCTACTTAATCCCAATGACAATTGGAATGTTTGTCATGAACAGAACCTACTCGGTTCGTCATTGGAAAAAGCGAGAAGCGGACGTAGTAACGCGGTTCGGTCTGCCCTGGCCGCAATCGCGGCTGGATGAGTCAACTTGAAACCGTCGCCAAGCCGATACTATCGCCGATGATACTTGGGCAACAAACTCAGCTCTCTCTTTATTCGCAGACGGTGATAGCAAGATGGCTGATCAAAACCGCGTTCGTCGTGGATGTCCAAGCCGACGACATTACAAAGAAGTGCTTTTTCACACAATCGGAGCGCGACCTTTTCCGACAACGTTAGGCAGTGCCGACTTTTTTGATCCAAGAACTGAAAGAACTTTATAATGACTTGGATTCGCACGATTCCTATGGCGCAAGCCAGTGAAAAGCTCAAGAACGCCCAGGCGGCGCAGCGACAGCTCTATCCGGTTGAATATGCTCAGCCCGTCCTTGCGGCGGAGCCGGCGGAGAAGGCGGCCGAGGACATGGCCGGGATTGTCGCCTCGCACAGCTTGATTCCCGATGCGCTCTATCATGCTTTCGCCACGTATGGCGTGCTGCTGTCTCCGGATCTGCCTCTGAGTCGCCGGCAGCATGAGATGATCGCGACGATGGTGTCCGTGACGAACCGCTGTCACTACTGAATCGAATCGCACGCAGAGTTTCTGCGTCGGGTAACCCTGGACCAGGACCTGGTTCAGGCGCTTCGTGAGGACTACGGCCAGGCGCCGATCACAGAGCAAGAGAAGGTGATGATCGAATATGTCGTGCAGTTGACAAAGGACGCCACAGGCATCAACCCGGAGCACCACCGGCGGCTCCGGGAGACGGGATTTGACGATAAGGCGATTTTGCAGATCACGTTGATCGCGTCGTGGTTTAACTACATCAATCGCGTCGCGGACGCTTTGGGGGTGGGACGCGGCGATGGGGCCTGAGTTGACAGCGGTTTTTATTGGCTCTGCTCCTCAATCTTGTTCTTGCCGTTCGGTCTCCGGCGTCAGGATGCGTCGTGCCTCCTCCACGGACGTAAAAGGCCGTGCTTCGGACGGGTCGGCTCCGCGCAGAAATTGCCAGTTGTTTTCCCAGTCCAAATCAAGTTTTATGTGGCGCTCTTCGAGCACCTCGCGAGCCGTTTCCGCGTCTATCGCCTGCCGGCGACATAAGTCATCGACCTCCTCAATTTGCCGAAAAAAATCCTGTTGTTCGAAGTAGCGCATCGGGCGAAACCATTCGACCCTTAAGCCGTCGGGCAGCGGTTTGAACCACCAATGAACCATCAGGCCCCGCGGCAAATGAATGGCCGCAAGGAGTAGAGCTAGCACGATAAATGATCCGGCCTGCTTCCAGTTCAGGCGACCATCCGGGCTCAGGCGCAGGCGGTTTTGCCAGCGAGGCAGCCCGCCAAGGAAAAAGAGCGTTAGGCCCAGTTGGGGCACGAGGTGATAGCGGCTCCAACCGGGATTGGTCATGACCCCGTCGTAGTACCAGCGAGCTCGCGCACTGTAAAAGAGAACGTAGTGCGACAAAATCATGCCAAGACCCAGGATCAGCAACCGCCGGTTCGTCGCTTGACGCCACCACCAGAGGGCACCTGCGATGAGAAAAGGCAAAACCAGTAAGCTGACCGCGATAGGAAGCGTTACACCGCCCACGCCGAATATCCCCAAGAATAAGTTGTCCACCAGCGACCGAGCTGTGTAAAGCAGCCCGATTTTGATGCTGAAGGCTTCCAGCGCCGTTGTGTCGCCGTAATGGACGGCGTGCAAGATCGCATCCTGGGTGCGCGGCAGACTGATCGCCAAAAAGAGAACCGTCCCAGCCAAGGGCGTTAGGGCGGCGACAAGGCCGCGCCAAAGCCAAGGCGTTGGTTGCTCGGGCTTCCCCATTCCGCGATCGGGCAACAAATACAAGCAGCAAAGCGGTCCAGCCAAGACGCCGCTGGCAAACCAGGCTGGGGCCAACAGGCACCAGATTACGACCCAGGCCAAGGAATATACCTTTCCGGTTCGTCTCCAAGCTTGTGCAGCCAGCAGACCCAACAACCCCATGTCTAGCGCCAGAATAGAGAAGCTTGACGCGTACCAAAACACAGCTTGCTGATAGGTGGTTGATATGCCGAAAATGGCTATGGCCAACAACCCGTACCACGGGTGACCCAGCTCACGGCGGACGAACAAATAAACCATGCCCATTGCAGCAACCAGGGCCAAAGGGCCCTGAAAATCGACCACCTGCGGCACGCGCGTCAGCCTGCCGCCGGCGGCTTCGATGAGCAACCCTGTTGACAATCGACCCAGAGGCATGGCATGTTCATTGTTGGGAAGCCAAACGTTTTTCCACGTCTCGGCCCACGTCCAACTTCGCATCAGGATGGCAAAGTCGTCGTACAGGATGATCGGCCAGTAGAGCGGATAAGCGTAGAGCCCCAGCATGGCCGCAATGATTACGCCTCCTAGCGCAAACTGGGTCCAGCGCGGCGCCAGGCCGGATTCCGTAGGATTAGATTCTAAAATCTTCGGCATAGACATGGCGGGGGATGACCGGCAGTAAAAAAGGAGCTATACGACGAACGGCTATCTTACTAACAAAGGCGGTCCCAAAGCTTGGACCGGGTCTTTCGGAGGAACTGGTTCACCTAGTAAAAAATGGGTTTTGCCCATCCCGCCTCAGCAAAATCAGCCAGTTCTCAATTCGGTCTTAATCACCATTCAATACTTGCAAAGTACCGGACTGCACGGTAGAACACGTACCATACTTCCACGGCCTCTTGGTTCGTCGTCAAAGGCGATCCAACCGGCCCTTGGCGAGAAGTCATTGGCAGCGGCAGTTGGTTTTCACTGGGCAATTTGACGAAAGAAAGGAAAGTCGAAAATGATGGATTTCTTTTCGGACCCGCCCTGGTGGTTTTTCCTCCTGGGGGGGGTTGTGTTTCTTGGCCTTATCGGCGTGTACTTCTACCTCCGCAACCGCCAGGAAGAAGATTGATCCTACGTTTTCCTTGTCCGTTGTCCGTGCCGGCCGACTTCATTTCCCGGCACGGATGACGGATTACGGAAAGCCCCAAGCCGGTTATTGCTTAGGTTTGAAACGCGTTTGCGCCTTGGACCAATCGCCGATAACCGCATCCACGGGGAACTGCCTGCGGTCGCGCCAAATTTGCAAACGCACTTTTTGACCGGCGGGCAAGCCGCTGATCATATTAATCAGGTGATTCTCATTGCGGATTGCAAAGCCATCTACCTGCAAAATAATATCGTTGGACTTCAAGCCTGCTTCAAATCCCGGAGTGCCGGGGTAAACCGCTTCTACCAGCGCTCCCTGCACCTTTTCCAGCCCTAGTTTGAGGGCGTCTGCCGGCTCGAAGGATTGGGCTACTTGCAAGCCCAGGTAGCCGCGCGTAACGCTTCCCTTCTCAAGCAGCTGACGGGTCACGCGACGAACCATGTTTATCGGGATGCTGAACGCAACACCGCTGTTGCTGCCGCTGTGCGAGGCAATGGCCGTGTTCAGTCCGATCACTTCGCCGTCCAGATTAACGAGCGGACCGCCGCTTGAGCCAGGGTTAATCGCAGCATCGGTTTGCAAGAAGTCTTTGATGCGAATAGTGTTTCCCAAGCTGATTTGGCCGCGTTCGCGAGCGCTGATGATGCCATGAGTGACCGTTTGATTAAGCCCGAAAGGGCTGCCGACGGCTAGCACCCACTGGCCTACGCGAACGCCATCGCTGTCGCCGAGCGGGGCGGTAGGCAAGTCCTCGATGCCATCCAGACGAAGAATCGCCACATCCGATTCGGGGTCGGCCCAGACGTAGGCCGGCTTGACAATGCGATTGTCAGCGAGGCTCACCGTGATCTGGTTGGCGGGCGCTTGGGAAATGACATGGTTGTTAGTAAGCACCAAAATGCCTTGTTGTCCTGCAACTTTGATGAGAACTCCCGACCCGGATTCTTCGACGGGCTTGGATTTGCTCGTAGGGGAGGCGGCGCTCGACTTCGTCGCTTCGACAGCGACCACTGTTGGGCCAATCTTCTTGGCCACCGCCTCGAAGCGTTCACTTAATTTGTGAATATCGCTGGTTGATAGCCCCGATTGGCCTTCGGCCAAGGCCGGCGGCTGAAGGCGCCAGGAAAAGAAGGTGGTTGCCGAACCACCAACTAAAGCGCAACAGCCCAGGAAAAGAAGCTTCAGTAGGCGTTTCATGGCAGACCGGTTCCGCAAAAGGAGAGTAGGGACATGGAGCGGGGCCGAGACGAGACCAAAAAAATTGTAAGGGATGGGCTCACAAGAATTGAAGAAAAAGCTCACGCGTGCGGCATATTTAAGCGCGCCGGGGCGGCGCTAAAGGAAAAAGGCCCGCGAACTGCGTTCGCGGGCCTTTCTATGCATTCTCTACAGGTTCTTAACCCCGCAAATCGGGATTAAGCTGTTTACACGGCTTTACCGGTTGCCGACATCAAGCTCGATGTCCGACAAGTCCACCTCGCGTTGATCTTCCAAGGGAGTTTCCGTGTCATAAACCTTCTCCCAGTTGCCCAGCATGCGGTCTTGCCCCCAGGAAGGATCCCGCTCCATCTCCTTTTGGCAATTGATGCACAGGGTGCTATAAGGGAGAACGTTTAATCGACCGACAGGGATTTTGCTCTCACAGACTTCACAGAGTCCATAAGTGCCTTGCTTTAGGCGAACTAAGGCTCGCTCGATTTGATCCAGTTCGCGAGCGTCGAGCTCCGCCAATTGCGAAGCCATTTCCTCGCTTCCCGAATCAAAAGCGGCATCGGCCGAATCGCCTGTGCCGTCGAGGTTCTTGAAGTTACGAAGGTTATCTAATTCACCGGCCAGCTTGCGGAACAAGTCTCCGCGGCGAGCAAGCAAAGTTTTGTGCAATCGCAGTAGTGCTTCACGTCTTGCCATGGCTTCCACCTCTTAGTTGTTGCGCGTCCCAACCTCAGGGCCGATCATGGTGCGTCGAGGGATTCCTTTCATCGAAGTTAAGTTCTGTCCACAAGCTTGCCATCTTAGCCGTCTGAACCGGCTGGCAAGCTTACAGGGCATATGTCTTTAGCAACTTTGGTGCCGTTTCGTATTGGGAGCCTCGACAAATCTCATTCACCATAAGTTACGCAGCTCTAAGGGGTTCTCGCAAAGATCCGGATTACGTATAAGACGATTTCTCGGATGGTTTGGTTCATTTTCGTACAGGCGACTGCCGAAAATGTAGCAGACTGCCTAAAAGCCGAATCTGCCGCCCCCGCCCAAACCGACGCAAGTATATACGACGTTATGGATACGAGACGGGTGGAAAACAAGTTCGCACTGGATTTGTGCTCGTGACATGTAAGAAAATTGGCAGGACTTGCCCTTTAATTCCCCGGAGATCAGGTCTTTGAGGTAACTTCCGCTTGAACGCAGAAAAAGGCCATGGGGGGACGCTTCGCAGTGCCGGGAGCAACTGACCTAGAAGCTCAGCGACAACAGACTGAGCTAGACTTGTCTTTAGGGGTGGTCGGCCGAAATCATGCCGGCCAAATCGTAGCCGGGCGCCAAATACCAAAGGCGTGGCTCTAACCCGGAAATCAAGTGAGCAGGATCCATGGTCGCATGCTGCTGATTCGCTTTGGATCCGAGTAGAGACTCAAGGAATGAAAACGGCCGCTCGTATTCAATGACCTGGTGATCGGTTCCTAGCCCGGCGAGGTCACGAGCTTCCTTGGCCGCATCCTCCTGGTAGCCGATTTTGTCCACCAAATGGAACTTTTCGGCTAGGTCGGCAGTAAATATGCCGCCGTCGGCTGGTTGGCGGACGTATTGAATCTGGGTGGGATTTTTTCCCTCACTGTCGGTAACGACCCTTTTCTCATCGATAACTTTGTCCTCCAGGTCAATTTTGATCTGGGGACGTCCGTCCTTAACCACTTCTTCGAATTGCTTGTAGGCATGGTCCACCATATCCTGCCACATCAATCGTTCTTCGGGTTTAAGGGCTTGGAAAGGGGATCCTGCATATTTCACCGCTCCGCGCTTCATCACTTCCATTTTGATGCCGTGCTTGTCGGTCAACTCGTGGACGTTCGGCAAAGCGACATAGACTCCAATTGAGCCGGTTATTGTGGTCGGTTCCGCATAAATCGTCTTCGCAGGCATGGCTATATAGTAACCGCCCGACGCGGCTATGCTGCCCATGGAGACAACCAGGGGCTTAGCCGCGAATCCTTTTTCAGGATTGCCGTCACGAAGCTGTTTGAGCCGCCTGAAGAGATGATCGCTGGCGGTGATGCTGCCGCCAGGGCTGGCGATACGGAGGACAATCGCCTTTACCTCGCTGTCCCTGGCCGCTTGCTCGATCTGTTTGTCCACGTAGCTGATAAGGCCCTCCACGATGATTCCTGCCACGTGAATAACGGCGATTTTGTCTCTCGAGGCAGCCTTTCCAGAGATGAACCGTTCCTTGAGCGGAGAAGGCGAAGTATCCGAAAAGCTGCTCATAAAGATAATGACGAGCAGACCCACGCCAATGAGAATCAGGAAGATGAAGTTAAAAAGGCACGAAGTGAAAAGCAGAAAACCAGAGGAGCGCCGTGCCGGACGTGATGGAGCCGGGGTTGAAGCCGAAGCGGGTAGGACGAAGGGAGGCGAATTGCTCATGTAAGCACGGCTCCTAATTGCCGAAGTGAGGTGCGACTGGCGAACGTGAAGGATCTTCAAAGGGTCTTGTTGGCAATTAAAGCTTCACGGCTCGCTTGCCAAACCGAACCATTTCACGCCTGGAGGTTTTGCAGCATTTCTTTGCGCGAGACGAGCCGTTGTCCGCGACATTCGTCGATGTGCAAAGCCTTGAGCAGCCGGCGTCGCAACACCCCTTGGATCTGCTCGATGGCGGACGCGGAAGTGCTGCTCAAGTTGATTGTTCCACCAGCGCGTCGATCGTGCCCTCCCGCCCGTCCTAGCCTGCCGACAACTTGCCGCAACATGTCGCCAGCCGAACCGCCGGTGACTCCCGCACGCACCGACAGGATTAATTTGTCTTCATAGACTCCGGCACAAACTGCCCAATCAATTTCTTCAAATCGGATCAAAAAGTCTACAACTTCGGCTGCCAGCTCAGGCTGGGGAAGCTCATTCACCCAGCTAATAATGAGGCGGTCATAAATGAAAGAACTTTGCAGCGCCTGAAGTAGGCATTCGAAATAGCTTTGGGGCAAGCGAGCATTACGGATTCGCGCTAATAAGTCTTTATCCGCCAGAGGGTAAAGATAGAGCAGAGCGCTATCGTCGAGCGTACTGGCTTCGCGGGGATAACCGGAAAGTTCCGTTTCGATGCCATAAAGCAAGCCTGTGGCCAGCCGGCCCGGCAGCGCGAGCGTCTGCTCCATCAAATAGCTTGTGACCACCGAACAGGTCGCTCCGAGACCCTCGCGAACGTCCACATAGGGGATCCCGCGCACCACCCCAGGGGTGTCATGATGATCGATTACTGCATACAGAGGTATCCCCGGATCGAGGCTGTGGCGACCGGTTTTTGGCTGGCTATCGACCATGATTAGCGCATCGCCGTTCTGCCAAACCACATCTTCAATAGGAATCAGTTCGATATCGAGCAAATCCACCATTGCCAGATTTTCGGCTCGGCTAATCAGGCCGTCGCGAACCAAGCGTGTTGGTTTGCCAAGGCATGACTCTACGAGGTAAGCCAGCCCCATCATGCTGCCAAGGCTATCTGGATCGGGGTGAACATGGGATACGAATGTGACGGTCTTGGCATCCGTAAGACCAGCCAGAAAACGGTCAGAGCGACGGGAAAAAGTCGATTTACCGTTCGTACCGTAGTCGGCGCTGCGACGCGCCATAGTGAGGTGTCCTCCAAGATCCTCGGAATAGGACATCGCGGTGAATGACATTCAGATCGGCTAAGGCATTCAAAGCCGCGGGGCTACAAATCTAGTCCTAAACGCGAGTTTAGTAGTCCAGACATAAATTCTAAGTACGGCTCCGACCGGTTACAAGATGCCGGTATTGAATGCTAATCTTTGCTCATCTCTTCAATGCGCTTCCACTGAGCTGCCGTGACAGCCATAACCGACAACCTGGGCAACCGAACCAGGTCCCAATCCTTAAGCGCCGGATCTGCTTTAATCCGAGCGAGGCTAATGGGTTGCGGCAAGCGCCGCACCGGAGCCACCTCTACGGAAACGGACCTTCGGCCATTCGCTTGATGCTCATTCCTGGGTTCCGTTAAGATCAGCATTTCTCCTACAACCGTTTTCTCTTTACCAGTGTGATAGAACAAGACACGATCGCCAGGCTTCACCTGGCGTAAGTTTTTGAGCGCCATGTTGTTAGCTACGCCGTCCCAGAGCGTCGAACCGTCCCGCTCGAGATCAGTAAAGCTATAGTGGTCCGGCTCTTCTTTGAAAAGCCAGTACGCCATGACTTTTATCTCCACAGGGGGGGATGGCAATCGGGCAGCGGAAAGAAATGCTAACCGGCCCGTTGCCTCGGAGCAAGAGCCTAATGGTCGGACAATTCAGGATTGAAAAAGAAGGGCCACTGACCGACCATTTCTCGGCCAACGGTTTGGCAAGGAAAAGGCGTTCCACCTCACCGACGATCGATTTAGGCCGAAATGTAATGGACGTTTACTTTTCGTCGAGCCAATGCAATATTATGCCCGCGAAATATGTGGATGAGACGGTTGATTCCTTACCAGGAGCGATGCCGTAGCCGCCATCCTTGTTGCGGCACTTGCTTATTAGCGCCCGCAGCTTATCGGCGTCCGGCTTTTGTTTGAGCATGTGGAAGGCGCGCATGACTCGGTAACTGCTCTCCAGGTCGGATCCTTTTTCCCCGCCTTTGCCGAAGCCGCCATCTTCTCGTTGCCCGGCTTTTAAGGTCTTGATGATTTCTTCTTGCGGTTCCGCCTTAGCGCCCAAGCGGAGAATCGCCACGATCGTTCCCCCGGTGTCGCGGGCGCGGCTATCGTCTTTGCCATAGGTGCCGTCTTCATTGCGATTCTTGGTTAGTTGCTTGATCCATTCTTCGGCCTTCGCGGTCATCTTACCGACCGCTTCCAGGCCTGCTGCACTTAAACGGATCTCTTCGAAATCCTTGGCGTTGGCTTCCATGAATTTGATAGCTGGGCCGCTGTAGTCATCAGGGGGAATCTTTAATTCGACCACCGCCATCAATCCGACCGCCGTGCTGACAACATCGGGTTTTCCCTTGGGCGTATCGCTGAAACCGCCGCTGGCCTGGTCGAAGCATTCCTTGACGAATTGAACCGCCGCCGCCTTATCGTTGGGTTCACCGCCAAAGTACTTCAAGGCACGCAATGCTCCCGAGGTGGCCCGCAAAGTGGGCTTGGCATCCTTTTTTGCCGGGTCGGCGGCCGCCGGCAAGAAGCCTCCCTCCTTGGTTTGGAGGGCCTGTAGATAGACGACCGTAGCCTTTTTTTGGTCCGGGGTCTCCGCGCGCGCGGGCGCCAAGACCATCACCAGGAAAACTCCGGCGATGCCGAATCGGGACAGAGACATCGGCTCTCCAAGGGAGGTTGTGAATGCGTGGGATGGCTTGTCTAATCCAACCATAGAAGTGCGTGACAAGCAAGCGACTGTTTGTTAAGCGCTGACGACCCATTCTTCCCCCTTGCCCAGGCGAAATCGGTCGCCCGCCACCAGCTTGCGTCCCGGGATCGTTTCAAGAGCGCCGTTAACGATTACGTTGCCCGACCGAACAAGGTGTTTGGCCTGTCCTCCCGTTTCGGCCAGGCCGGAGGCTTTCAGGGCCTGAGCCAAAGTGATGTAGTCGCTTCGTAGGGTAAGCGTTGCCATATTCATTTCTTCGGCGGTTTTTGATTTAGAACGATCTTGTTCGCCTCCTTCCTATAATAATTAATAGGCACACGGCGTTATCACGAGCACTCTGGAATTCGGACAAGACCCGCTCTAACAACGTTGCGTCTTGGTCCTAAGTATCCCTATTGATGCAGAATGTGGGTTGTTCCTCCGCCACAGGAAAAACAAGGAATCGTCTCATGAAGGATTTCATTGCTGAAATCGCCGAATTGAAAGCACAGCGTCAGGCCGTCATCCTGGCTCACTATTATCAAGACAGTGAAATTCAGGAACTCGCGGACTTCACCGGCGACAGTCTGAAGCTTGCCCGTGCCGCCACTACCGTCGATAAGCCGATCATCGTTTTTTGCGGCGTTCACTTCATGGCAGAGACGGCCAAAATCCTCAATCCGAGCAAAAAAGTTCTGCTGCCGGATCTCAAGGCTGGTTGCAGCTTGGCAGACAGTTGCCCCGCTGATAAACTGGCCCGCTATCAAGCCATGCTTCGCGAGAATGGGCGTAAGTTTCAGACTGTGACTTATATTAATAGCTCGGCCGCCGTCAAAGCGCTCTCCGACTGGGTGGTCACATCCGGAAACGCTGAAGAAACCATTCGCAAGGTGCCGCCGGAATACGAGATTCTATTTACCCCCGACCGGCATCTCGGCCAGTATCTTCAAGAGATTACCGGGCGCAAAATGATCCTGTGGAATGGCGCCTGCATGGTGCATGAGATCTTTAGCGTCGGCGATCTGATGGATCTGAAGAAGAAATTGCCCGATGCCTTAACAATCGCTCATCCTGAATGCCCCGCCAATATTCGCGAGCATAGCGATTTCATCGGTGGGACCGAGGGGATGCTGAAATATGTTGGCGGCTTTGCCGAGGCTCGCGACTTCCTCGTGGCTACCGAGGCCAACATGCTTTGGCAGCTCCAGAGCAAGCATCCGCAACACCGCTATCATCCCGTGCCGGGCATCACCTGCGCGTGCAACAAGTGCCCGCACATGGCTCGCAATACGCTCGAAAAACTACGCGATTGTCTAGTCACAGGACAGCCGGAGATAACATGGCAACCGGAATTTGCCCGAGCCAAGGAGGTCCTGGAGCGCAGTCTACTCAAGTAAATTCAGAACCTTGAACAGCAACACTTCAATTTGAAATCATTCGCCATTGCTACATGGCGACAGACCGCAATCAATGAAGATAGGGAATGCCGCATGCCCGTTATTCCAGAGCAGTTTCTTTTCCGGGTAGCCTATCCTTGCCCGTATGTAAAAGATATTCCGCGGACAACTACTGACTGCTTGCTCGACTTGCCAGAGCCCGCGCGCATTGAGCGCTTCGCCGAAGGCAAACATTTCGCCAACGTCTATCTTGCTTGGAACGAGATCGGGATTGGTTTGCAGTTAGAAGTAATGGGCAAGGACAAACCTGTTCAGGGCGAAGTTGCCCGGCCTCGCGACTCGGACGGCATTACCTTCTGGCTCGATACGCGCGGGGACCGAACCAGCCACCGCGCCAGCCGATTCTGCCATCAATTTCACTTCTTGGCGGCCGGTGGCGGGTCCGATCTTGATGAGCCCGTATTCGTGCAATCGAAGATCCACCGGGCCTTGCAAGAGGCCCCGCCTCTTTCGAGCCAGGATGTCTTGCTGCGGCGGTCGCGGCGAAAAGGGGGCTATTTGCTCGAAGCCTTTTTGCCTGCGAATGGCCTGTCGGGATTCGATCCGGACCAAAACACCCGGCTGGGATTCTATTACGCCGTCCGAGATCAAGAATTGGGCGATCAAGTGCTGAGCGTTGGATCCGAGTTTCCCTTCTGGGAAGACCCGAGCCTATGGAGCACGCTACAGCTTGTAAGGTGAGGAGGTTGACGGACAAGAGCCAGAAAGGCGATTGGGAAATGCTGAAAGTCGAAGTTAGGGGATAGGAAGGAGGATGGTTTCGGCCATCGCGAATGACCCGGCCGGCATCCCATCAACGGGCGACTTTATTTGCCTGCCTTGTTCTATAAGAAGCAACGGCCATTTGCGGGAAGCCAGCCAGTTGAACACGGCCGCGTTTTGATGGCTTCCATTCCAGCCAGGAAAATACCCGAAAACGCTCGAAAACGGACCCGTGGAAAGCATTTGTGGTTTTTTGTGCCTTTTCATGGCTTTTGAAGCTCTCGGCACGTAACCCTCTAGCCCAAGTGATGGAGCCTGTAGTGCACCGCCCGCGCGCCAGAGGGTGATCAATAATTGAACACGTCTACCGATTTGCGCCCTTTCGTTGTCTTGGGCGTCTCTCTTTCGAAGGTGGCCAACGTCGGGCTCGAAGGTGGCCAACGTCGGACAAAGGCGGCCCCGCATTGGCCTGGCCCCCTTTGATTTTGAGAAGCTTTGGGCGCCTGCCACCTTCAACGCGGTCCCGCCCACGAACTGCTATCACAGAGCCCGGCGCGGCCACCGAGAGAGTCGAACTCCCTCGCTGGCCGCTTCGGCTTCAGAAATTGGCGCTGATGGCGACTTGCTAGCGCGCGGAAACCGGTTGCAATTGCTTGCGTTTCTCGGCGATCAGTTTTAGGAGGGCCTTCTGCGGGTCGGCAAACTTCTTGAGCCCTTCTTCCATCAGAACTCTTTCCAGTTTCTGAATGTCGACTTTCTGTTCTATTTCCGCCACGACTTCGGGCGGCGGCATCTTATCGGTTTGCCGGGTAAACGTGCGGCCGCTGCGCTGAATGATGTCATTGGTGGCTGGCGGATTAGTCTCGATATCGGAGCCGGCAAACGCCTCGACATATTTCCAGGGGGGATCTTCAGGCTTCTTGGTCCCCGTGCTGGCGAAGATCATTTCTTGCTTGAGCGGCAGGCGCTTGTCGGCCCAAAAGCGCTGATTCAAGTGCCAAATGTGCTTGGCATTGTAGATGCCGACCTGGCCCTGCGCTTGGGGCGATAATTCGGGTACATGTTTTTCCGTGTAGACGTCTAGCCGGCTGACGAAGATGCTGTAAACCGATTTGAAATTGTCACGCGAGGAGCGCCGCTGCGCGCCGCGCCAAATGGCGTCGCGGGCCGCTTCGTACTGCCGCTGCGAAAAAATCAGAGTTACGTTGAGGGTGACCCCCGCCGCACAGAGTTCTTCGAGGGCCGCCAGGCCGCCCGGCGTCGCGGGAACCTTTATCATGCGATTCTCGTGGCCGGCGCTCCACTTTTTGCCCAAAGCGATGTAACGCTCGCGGCGCGTGGCTTCCGGGAGCGGGTTTTCAGTGTCTTCCAGTAGAGAATCCAGTTCAAAGCTGACGTAACCGTTGTCCCCTTTGGTCGCTTGCCAGACCGGCAGAAAAACTTCCTGGGCCCGGCGAACGAGGAGATCGGTAAGGTCCCAGGCCGCGGCAGAGTCGTCCTTGCCTTCTTCGAGGAGGCGGGTAATTTCGCGATCGAAGCGGCCGGTCTTGATGAGATCCGCGACAATTATCGGATTAGACGTGGCGCCGCTGGCGCCCCAGCCGCGGTTGCGAGCCACTTCATCCGGATCAATTGAATCCAGCCACAACTTGGTGCCGCTCGCGATTAATGATTGCAGAGGTGTAGTCATCGCAATTCCTCCTTTATGCGTTTCCAAAAAGCGCCTCCGGAATTGGAGCGCTTCATTGTGCCGGCCAGCGTTGTAGCTGCATTATACTGCAGCCTTTGCAATTATGCCGGGCTGAAGCCAGCATTAGTCAGCGCTTTACCAAGAATTGAAAGTAGGAACCCGCTTGGGCTAAGGACCCCAAGAGTGGTAGGATGTTCCAGCGGAATGGAGAAAAGTCGGGACTGCGGTCAACGGGGCTGATGTGACGGCCAAGCACAAAAGCACACCTCACGCATTTGCCAACGCTCTTGTTGGCGCCGACGGCTCTCTTCCAGGCTTTCAATTGTGGAGCTTGCCGATGCCGGAACTGCGAAAAGATCCCATCGTTGGTCGTTGGGTAATCATTGCTACCGAACGCGCCAAGCGACCCGCCGGGTCGCGCGATGAGCCGCAATCGCCGGTAGGCGAGCAATGCCCTTTTTGCGAAGGCCGCGAGGGCGACACTCCTCATGAAATTCTCTCGTACCGCGACCGCAATACGCGGCCCAATGAACGCGGCTGGCGCGTCCGTGTGGTGCCCAACAAATTTCCGGCCCTCCAAGTGGAAGGGGATCTCAACAAGCGTGGTGAAGGAATTTATGACAAAATGAACGGCATCGGCGCCCATGAAGTGATCGTTGAATGCCCCTTCCACGAGATAACACTTGCTAATCTCAGCGAGGACAATATCCGCGAAGTGCTCTGGGTCTACCGCGACCGGCTGGTCGATCTTAAGAAAGACCCGCGCCTCGTTTACGGCATGTTGTTCAAGAACGTGGGCGCCGCCGCCGGCGCATCGATTGAGCATACCCATTCCCAGCTCATTGTGACCCCCATTGTGCCGATCAGCGTTTGGGAAGAAATGACCGGGGCCATGGATTTCTTCAATTACCGCGGCCGCTGCATCTACTGCGATATGATTCACCAGGAGATCATGACGGAAAAACGCATTATCCTCGACACGCCGCATTTCGCGGTCTTGGCCCCCTATGCCAGCCGTTTTCCGTTCGAGACCTGGATTGTGCCCAAGCACCATAACAGCCATTTTGAGAACATCCAAAAGACCGAGGTTGATGAGTTGGGCACCGTACTCAAAACCATCTTGCTGAAGATCGAAACCGCGCTGGATAATCCTTCCTACAATTACATCATCCACACGTCGCCTTTCGATACGCAGGCTTTGCCTCATTACCATTGGCACGTGGAGATCATTCCCCGCCTGACCCGCGTCGCCGGCTTCGAGTGGGGCACCGGGTTTTACATTAACACGGTTCCACCCGAACAGGCGGCGGCTTTCTTGAGGGACACGGCTGTGGATTTATCGGCATCCTCCAGGAGATGAAGTCGCCATGCGCGTCGGGGTTTTCGGCGGCACATTTGATCCCGTCCATATAGGTCACTTGGTCTTGGCCGAGCAGTGCCGCGAACAGGAAAACCTTGATCAGGTTTGGTTCATTCCGGCCGCGCGGCCCCCGCACAAGCTTGACCGCGAATTGACGCCCTTTGCTCAGCGCGTGGAAATGCTTCAACTAGCTTTGGCAGGAAATGCCGCATTCAGGGTCGAAGAGATTGAAAAAGATCGGCCTGGTCCAAGCTATACGGCGGACACGCTTGAAGGACTATGCCGGCAATATCCCGATAACGAGTGGCATCTGCTGATCGGCTCGGACACCCTGATGGATTTGCCCAATTGGTATGAGCCGGCGCGCGTATTGCAACAAGCCGGCCTGCTTGTCATGGCGCGGCGGGGCCATGCCGTGCCCAATGAAGAGGCTTTAAAAGCGGCTTTCTCCGAATCGGGGTTGCCTCCGTTTCGGTTGCGCGTCGTTGAAGCGCCGCAACTTGAGATTGCGAGCAGTGATTTGCGCCGGCGAGCCGGCGACGGACGCAGTCTGCGCTATCAGGTGCCGCGTGCCGTGGAATGCTACATCGAAAATAAAAACCTCTATAGGCCGGCGAAGGTGGCGGAGAAATGAAAAAGCGTCGAGCGCTCCAGAAAGGATTGCTCGACGCTGCGAGTGATTAGGCTGGCAATTACGCCACGTCATTTTTGTTTGGTAGTGGCGTCAATCTTAGTCGCCACCGTCTTGTCGCCTTTCTTGGTTGTCACTTTGACATGATAGCCCGCTTTGAGGTCGTCCAGCTTACAGATTTTGCCGTCACACGTAATCGCGGCGGTGGGACCAACGGTCATCGTATGCTCGGTCTTGCCGTCCTTGTCGGTCATGACCAATTTGTCCTTGCTGGCGCTGACAACCTTGCCTTCATGGGTATCTTCGTCGGCAGCCGTGGCAACCATCGGAATGCAGAGGAACAGAGCAACGGCCACAACCGCCATACCCAACGTGAACGAGCGCACCATTACAATCTCCTTTCGCAGATCACATCTAAACCGAATTCACGGAGGGAACATCCACTCCGCTATTTACCGCTGACGCCTAAAAGACTTTCTAATTGGGATCGCCTTGGACCATCACTCAAATAAGTAACCGCGTCCTTTGCGTAAAGGACGAAGCGGCTTGCAACTTGGCAAACGTTGTGCCGTTCGTCCGGCCGATTTCCGTAGAGGGGCGTGAAACCTCGGCCAATTAGCTTAACTCGTTAGTTTCCTTTAACTTTTAGAAGACGAACGTCAAACGATTCGCTCGGTTTATAAATGGTGAACACACGTCGACAATCGATCCGTCCTTCACGGAGTGCGAAATGCGCTGCGCGTCCGGGGCATTGGCTTGCGCGGTAAAGGAGTGGGACCGCAGTTCGGGAATGATCCGCAATTGCGGAAGCAGCTTTGCCAAGAACAGGTTAATCTCCGCGAAACTTGATTACAGGTGGCCGATGGCGATCTCGATAACAGTAACAATCGCTGTTCTTCTAGGCGCTCGTCGAGGAGATCTCCGTGATAGACCGAAGATATGTGAACGCTTTTTTGGCGTCGATTATTAGCCTCGGTGCCGGCGTGGCGGTGACCCGGGCCGATGACATAAAAGCGCCGCCGACCGTCACGCCGGCAATGCCCGCCATCACCCCGGTCCCTGCGCCGCAGCTCACCCCTCCGCTGGTGGATGCGCCTGTTACCTATGAGCACTTGTTCCGCGAAGCTGGCGCGCTCGGACCGGCGATTGGTCCGCGGAAAGTTCCGGGAGGCTACAATCTCTGTGGCCCCCGCTGCTGGTCGGACCCGTCAACTATCGGCGCGGGCAACCTCAGGACAGAATTGTTTTTCGGGTTCAGTTCCAGCCGTGCATTCTTTGGCGAGCCTTGCCTGCCGCCCCCGCCCGGTGTTGATGCCGAACGCCATCATCACCTCCGATTCCGCGGCCGGCACTAACCAGCGCTCGTGACCGATACAATGGGAATGG
The DNA here is from genome assembly GCA_045802525.1 of Gemmataceae bacterium. Classification (GTDB taxonomy): domain Bacteria; phylum Planctomycetota; class Planctomycetia; order Gemmatales; family Gemmataceae; genus JBJMQT01. Next base: position 62,013 of record JBJMQT010000044.1, on the reverse strand, counting down.
CAGAAGTCATTCCTGCGGTCTCGGCCCACGGAGTCCCGGTCATGGATTCTCCTCCGCAACCCCATTCCCTGGGTGGCGCTTTTTCCCTTTCCCTTGCACCGTCAAATACGGCTATCGATCCCGTGTGCGGGATGACCGTTGACCCGGCGAATGCGGCGGGCTCGACCGAATTTGAAGGCAAGACCTATTATTTCTGCAACTCCTCCTGCCTAAAGAAATTCCAGGCTGACCCCCACCGGTACTTACAGGGCAAGAACCAGCGATCGCATCAGGAGGAGGTCGCGCCGCTTCCAGGCACGGCAGTGGAATACACATGCCCAATGCATCCCGAAGTCGTGAGCGACCATCCGGGCAGCTGTCCCAAGTGCGGCATGGACCTGGAGCCGCGCGTCGCGTCGCTCACCGAGGGACCGAGCCCCGAGCTGGTCTCCATGCAGCGTCGCTTTGTGATTAGCATGCTGCTTGGGCTGCCCATCATCGTTATTCACTTGTTGAGCATGCTTCCGTCTGGCTGGCAATTCTTGCCTCACCACAGCGGCTGGTTAGATGCGTTCCAGTTCTTGCTGGCCACTCCGGCCGTTTTCTGGTGCGGCTGGCCGTTCTTCGAGCGGGCTTGGACATCGGTCCACGAGCACAGTCTGAACATGTTCACGCTCATAGCCCTAGGCATCGGCGCGGCTTACGTCTACAGCGTGGCGGTGACGCTCCTCGGCCGGTTTGGATCGGCTGTCTTGGACCCGGCGTTGCTTGAACCGTACTATGAGACCGCCGTGGCGCTCGTGAGCCTCGTTCTACTAGGCCAGGTTTTGGAACTGCGTGCGCGTGGCCAGACCGGAGCTGCCATTCGCAAGCTGCTCGGTTTGACGCCCAAAACCGCCCGGCGTCTGCTTCCGGACGGCCACGAAGAAGAGATCAGCCTGGAGACGGTCCACCCCGGAGATATCTTGCGCATCCGGCCGGGGGAACGCGTTCCACTGGATGGGGTGGTGACCGAAGGCACTAGCAGCGTTGACGAGTCGATGCTTACCGGCGAGCCGGTTCCTGTCGAAAAGCACGCGGGCGCTAAGGTTGTCGGCGGCACAGTAAACGCTACCGGCGGTTTAGTTATTCGGGTCGAACGCGTGGGCGCGGACACTCTGCTGGCCCACATTGTCCGCATGGTCTCCGAAGCGCAGCGCAGCCGAGCCCCTATCCAGCGGTTGGCCGATCAAGTTTCCGCCTATTTCGTCCCAGCCGTGCTAATGATCAGTCTTCTGACGCTGGCCGGATGGCTGCTCTTTGACTCGAGTTCCGGTCGCTGGACGCATGCGATCCTTCAAGCTGTGGCCGTCCTCGTCATTGCCTGCCCCTGCGCCTTGGGGCTCGCCACGCCAATGGCCATCGTTGTGGGCGCCGGCCGCGGAGCAGAACACGGCGTACTTTTCAAAAACGCGGAGGCGCTTGAGGTCCTCCACAAGGCCGAGACCCTCGTGGTGGATAAGACTGGAACGCTTACCGAAGGGAAACCCAAGCTCATTGCCGCCGAGCCGGCTGGAGATCTAAGCGCGGACGACCTTGTTCGTTTAGCGGCAAGCTTGGAGCGAGCCAGCGAGCATCCGCTGGCAATAGCCGTGATCAAGGAGGCCGAATTCCGCAAGCTGGTCCTTGTTGAGCCGCAGGGTTTCCAATCAAAAACCGGCAAGGGAGTCCTTGGTGAAGTCGATGGGCATTCAATCGTGCTGGGAAATGCGGCCTTGCTGAAGGAACACGGCGTCGAGAATATCGGTCAAGCCGGTTTGCGGGCGGATGCGCTCCGTGCTGAGGGGGCAACCATCTTGCTCGCGGCAGTTGACAAGCGCTTTGCCGGCCTCCTGGCCGTGGCTGATCCCATCCGTGCGACCACGCCCGAGGCAATCCGCCTCTTACACGATGACGGCGTGCGGATTGTCATGGTGACCGGCGATAATCGAACCACCGCCGAGACAGTGGGGCGCAAGCTCGGCATCGACGAGGTCCATGCGGAAGTATTGCCCACAGCCAAGAGCGACGTGATCAAAGCCCTTCAACAACAAGGGCACATCGTCGCCATGGCGGGCGACGGCATCAACGATGCACCGGCTTTGGCGCAGGCCCAGGTCGGCATCGCCCTGGGAACGGGCACGGACATCGCTATCGAGAGCGCGCCGGTGACCCTTGTGCGGGGAGATCTCCGCGCCATCGCCAGCGCTCGCCGCTTGAGCCGGGCGACCATGACCACTATCCGCCGCAATCTCTTCCTGGCTTTTGTCTACAACGTGGTCAGCATACCGCTAGCTGCGTTAGGCTTTCTTCACCCGGTTGTCGCCGGCGCGGCCATGAGCCTGAGTTCGGTTTCCGTGATCGCCAACTCGCTGCTTCTCCGCCGGAAAACACTTTAGGCGCCTGATCCCCGTTCCGAATGTTATGCTTGCCGTTATAATGACCGGATCGGATCGTAAAAGTCGCGAGGCAGGACATGGCAATCGACTGGGCTCCGTTCGTTGAATTGGTGCGCCGGCACAAGCGCTTTGTTATCACAACACACGTGCGGCCCGACGGCGATGGACTCGGTTCCATGTTGGCTCTTGATGAAGTCCTGCGGGATTTGGGCAAGGAAGTCCACCTGACAATCGCCAGCACTTTGCCGCCTCGCTATTCTTTTTTGGATCCCGGGCGGCGCGTGCAACAGTTTGAACCGCCAGGCGAGATTTATAAAGATGCCGAAGTTGCCCTGGTGCTGGACACCGGAACCTGGAATCAGCTGGGATCGTATGGTCCCTGCTTCGCGAAGCTTTCTGCGGCCAAAGCCGTCATCGACCACCACCTGACGCAGGACGATCTCGGAGCGCAGCGATTTATCGATACAACCGCGGAGGCCACCGGCCGGCTGATTTATGAAGCCATAACCGCTCTCGAGCGCCCCTTGCCGGCCAGTGCGGCCAATGCCTTGTTCGCCGCCCTCAGCATGGACACCGGTTGGTTTCGCCACAGCAATACCACCACGAAAACGTTTGCTTTGGCTGCCGAGCTTGTCGAAGCGGGGGCGACGCCGGAATCTCTTTATTATCAACTGTTTGAGCAAAACCGCATGGGCCGGCTCAAACTCATGGGTCTGATTCTGGGCCGATTACAGGTGACAATGGAAGGCAAGATCGCGTACACTGAATTATTGCGCGGCGACTATGAAGCGACCGGATCGACGCCTCAAGACTGCGAAGACCTGGTGAACTATACGCTCAGTTTGCAAGGCGTTGAGGTCGGTCTGTTTTTCATGGAGCAGCCGCGCGGCGGCGTGAAGGTAAGCTTCCGCTCACGCTCGGTGGACGTCGCCCGCGTTGCCGAGCAATTCGGCGGCGGAGGCCATCGCCCGGCCTCGGGCGCTACCCTGACGACCTCCCTGGACGATGCCAAGAGCCGCGTTTTGCACGCCGTCCGACTCGCCCTCCAACCCGCCGGTTGATCCCGCCTTTTGGAGCCTCACCTCATGACTACAACCCCACCTTCCCATTTCGTCTTGCGCCAATTGCCACTCTCCGCCCGCCTGACCATCGCCACCTTTCTGATCTGCGTCGGCGTCGGCTATCTGTCCGCCCTCGTTCAACTCCATTTCCAGCATGCCTCGCCGGGCAATCTCTTGCCAACCGCCGAAGACGCCAAGAATATCTTTCACGGTCCATCCGAGAAGCCCATGAGCACGATAGAACGGTTGGTTTCGGCTGGGGAAGAAAAGCCATTTAGCGCCACCGGCGAAATGAGCAGGGCCTTTACCGTAAAAAGCAAAGATTGGAAGAAAGCGATTATTGAAAAGGCTAAGGAGCTTTCGGACGGCAACCGGCGAACATCCTTTATTAAAGATCAATTGGACAAGGCCGAGGAGGAACTCCGGAAGGAGCGCCAGGGAGAACGGCAGGCTATCTTGGGCTGGCTCCGGACTGGAGCGAGCAAGAGCGACTACGAGAAAGACAATTTCTGCCTCGCCGATGAAGATGATCAAAACCCCATAACCAAAGAGTTCCTGGTTGTAGGCGATGACGGCAATCCTGCTAAACCAAGGGCGGTGAGAATTAAATCCATCGTCGATGCGCGTTGTGTTCGTTGTCATTCCAAAGAAGGAGACGATGCCAAGGCCGCCGAGATCCCTCTCGATACTTACGAAAACATCGCCAAATACGCCAAAGTCAAAGAAGTCGGCGGCATGTCCTTGACTAAGCTGGCTCAGACGACGCATGTGCATCTTCTGGGCTTTTCGATGCTTTACGGGTTGACCGGCTTGCTTATTACGTTGACGAGCTACCCCGGCTGGCTGCGCGGCATTCTAGGCCCTTGGGTGTTAGTCGCACAATTCATCGACATCGGTTGCTGGTGGCTGGCCCGCATGGATCCAGTCTATGCGGATGTGATTCGCTTCACCGGTGGAGCGGTCGCGGCGGGCTTGTTCGCGCAAATCATTTTGACGCTGTTCCATCTCTTCGGTAAAACCGGCAAGACCGTCTTGCTAATCTTGGCGCTGAGCGCCACGTGCGGATTGGCCGTCGTCAAAGAGAAATACCTGGGCCCCTACCTCGCCGGCGAAAAAGCGAAGTCAGCGGCCGCGGAATGACGGTGTTCTGCCGATCCGTTGGACTATTGAGTACGATGGAACAGAAACAAGACTTTGGACGGTTCCCCGATACGAAACGACTGAGCCATGAATCAGCGACTTAGCAACTTGACGCGTTCCGAATCTCCCGACGAGCCCACCTGGGACATCGCCACGCTCTTCCCCAACCAAGGGTCGTGGAGCGAGGAAGAATACTTGGCGCTTGATACGAATCATCTCGTTGAATTCTCCCATGGTTACCTAGAGATCCTGGAAATGCCGACAACGTCACATCAGGACATAGTGCTGTTCTTGTGGCAGGCTCTCATGGCGTTTGTCGGGACCTCTAAACTGGGCAAGGCTTCAGTAGCACCCCTGCGTATACGCCTCTGGCCGGGCAAGTACCGTGAACCCGACGTAGTTTTCCTGCGCGCCGAGCACCGGTCGCGAATCGGCGAGCAGTTCTGGGAAGGCGCCGACCTGGTGATGGAAGTGATCAGTGATGATCGGCAATTGGATTACGAGACCAAGCGCGCCGAATATGCCCAGGCCGGCATTCCCGAGTACTGGATCGTGGATCCCCTGGAAAAGAAAATCACCATGCTGGCGCTGGATGGAGGCCAGTACGCGGTTCATGGCGAGTTTCGCGAAGGCGAGCAGGCGAAATCTCTGCTTCTGGCAGGTTTGACGGTAGAGGTTGAACCAGCTTTTGTTCAGTCATAGACTTGTTCTGTGTCCCTGACCAACTGACTCCTAGGGCGTCTCACGTGACCGACTGCCTTAATCAAGGGCTGCCTATAGGTCATAGACGTGGCCGGCAAAGAGCCAGGCATCGTTTTCGAATGGGAACCGTCTCATGAATCGTCGCCGCGCTGCTTTTACGCTAATCGAGCTATTGGTCGTTATCGCGATCATCGGCATTTTGATCGCTCTCTTGGTGCCGGCCGTGCAGAAGGTCCGGGAGTCGGCCAACCGCCTTAGCTGTCTAAACAATCAGAAGCAAATCGGCGTGGCCATGCACAATTACCACGACCGCATGGGCGGCTTCCCGCCCGGCTATGACGATACGCCGCTATGGCCGGGCAATGTCACTGCCGTCAACCCGGCGCCGCCCAATCAGGGGCCGGGCTGGGGATGGGCCGCATTTTTGCTGGCAGACGTGGAGCAGGATAACGTGCAAAGAAAGATCGATTTCAGCCGCAACATCGGGGACAATTCGCCCGCCATCGCATCGGCCCGGTCCACGTTTGTAAACGTGTACTGGTGCCCTTCGGATCGTAAAGTCGGCACGTTCACGGTTAGCGACGGCGGCGCCAATACCTGGGTCATCGGCCAGGCGAGCTACGTCGCCTGCAATGGCAACGACGGCGCCGACGACCACACCACGCCGCCGCATACCGGCGCCTTCGTGCGTGGCGAGCGCTTTCGCATTGCCGACATTACCGACGGCTTGAGCAATACCATCTTCGCTGGCGAGCGCGTGACCACATTGGCTGTCGCGACCTGGGCCGGCGCCGTGACGACGGCGCAGGTTCCCTTCCTGCGCCTGCCGGGCAGCTTCGGCGATTGCGACGCCCTCGTGCTGGGCCACTGCGGCGACGCCATGCCCAACGATCCGTCGGTGACCGACGCCGACGCGATGGCCAGCGCTCATCCGGCCGGCGTCAATTTCCTATTCGGGGACGGATCGGTGCATCTTATAACGAGAAGCATAAACCCGGCCGTCTACCAGGCCCTGGCCACGCGGGCCGGCGGTGAGGCGGTGGATGGGAGTGGATATTAAGTTGTGGAGGCCTGCCGACTGCTAATCGATTCTCTTGCAGCTTAATGGCAAGCCCGAAGGTGGAGCGAGGATGAGTTCTTCCCGGTTCAGCTTCGAGATTTTCCAGTCACCCTTCCTTTGCGTAAATCGGAAGTTTTCGTCCAGTTCGATGTAGAGCGTGTGGCCGCCTACGAACCGGTAAGTGCCGACCGACTTGATGGGTTCACCAAGAGCGAAAGTTGTTTTCGCATCCGCTTGGTGAAGCTCGTCCAAGATGACAACGGCCTTGCCGTCTGAGGTGAACTCCAAGGTGGCCGCGGGCGATTCCCTTTTCCACTTGCCGACCAACAGGCTGTGGGACCCCTTGGAATTGGACGGATTTTCTGGAAAGGAGCAGGAACTCAGCAGGAGCGATAAACCGCCCAGGAATAGCCATTGCGATAAACGCATCTCGGTCTCCAGCCAAGCTTGAAGCCGGTCCGAATCCCTTCTCATGAGGCTCTGCTGGGAAGCTACACGTCCTGGTGCGGTTTTTCAAGTCCGAGCTTTTGTTTCTCCGAAGGCCAAGTGAATGGTTTAATTGTGACCCGCGTTAGCTGCCTGCCGCTGCGGTGTTCAGGGCGACATTGCTGAACGTGTCATTCATGTTGGAACCCAGCGTCGTGACGGCGCTGATGCATACAACAAGGATTAAGGCCAGCATGACCGCATATTCCACGGCTGACGGTCCATCTTCCGCCTTCAGAAACGCGACCGCGAATTGCTTGAAAGACGACATGGTTACTGTTCCTTTCTTTACTTGAGATTACTTGGAAGCCAACGGCAAGCCTATAGCGACACCACAAAAGGAAACGACTTAATAAACAAAACGCCCAAGGGACTCATTTGCGGTGCAAAGCCGCAGGGGAGCAGAAAGGGGATGTGCGTGAGCCGAGGGAGAGGGGAACTGATTCACAAGGCTCAGTGGGCTTTGGGAGCAACTCACGTGCCAAGGAAGCCAAGAGCCTGGGTGGTTCAGTCCTGTCATGCACGCATTATTGACCTTGTTTCTCAGGCCTGCCGATATGAACCCAAAACCTATCTACATTCTTCGATTTCAAGGACTTATTGCGGTCAGGCAGGAGGATAGCCAGTAGGTTCTGTTTCTAGCATAAACAGGGAGTCCAACTATGGTCTGTTAAGTGCTCTTAACGAGTCGCTAAGGATTGCAAGCGCCTCTTAGCGCTTTCACCTCTTGGACGGTCCCTTTTGATGCAGCAGAAGAAAAACCGCGTCCACTCTAGGCGGGAAGGAATCATTGGCCAAGGTAGACATTACGCGATACCATACGCACACGTGAAACGTTCACATATCTCGGAGAGGCTGGCATGCTGAGCCGCACAATTCGTCCAGGCCTTTGCTGCGCTGGTGGGGTTCTGGGTCTGGTCATTGTAACGATCCCATGGTCTTCAAGAGCCGACCCTATAGTTGCCCCCGCGAAGTCCTATGAGACGGCCGCCAGGGCGCTCGATGCGTTTATCGCGCGTGAAGTCGAGGAGAAAGGCATTCCGGCTTTGTCGATCGCCCTGGTGGACGATCAATCGATCGTCTGGGCCAAAGGCTACGGGTTCGCGGAGCCGAAGGCGAAGAAGCCGGCGACGGCGGAGACCGTTTATCGCGTCGGTTCCGTGTCGAAGTTGTTCACCGACATCGCCGTCATGCAACAGGTCGAGCGCGGCGCTCTTGATCTCGATGCGCCGGTCACGAAGTATCTCCCCGACTTCAAGCCGGTCAACAAGTTCGACAAGCCGATCACCCTGCGGCAACTCATGACGCATCGCTCCGGCCTGGTGCGCGAGCCGCCGGTCGGCCATTACTTCGATGACACAGCCCCGTCACTGGAAAAGACGGTCGCCAGCCTTAATAAGACCAAGCTTGTCTACGAACCAGAAAAGAAAACGAAATACTCCAACGCCGCCATCGCCACCGTGGGCCTGGTTCTGCAAACCGTCAAAGAAGAATCCTTTCCGCACTATCTTCACAAGGCAGTCCTCGACCCGCTCGCCATGTCCCACAGCAGTTTCGAACCTTCCCCGGCGATCACCAAGAACCTAGCCGCGTCGCTCATGTGGAGCTATCAGGGGCGCGATTTTCCAGCTCCGACTTTTGAACTCGGCGAGGGCCCGGCCGGCAGCATGTACAGCACCGTCGCCGATTTGGGCAAGTTCCTCAGTATGCTGTTTTCCGGTGGCCAAGGAGCGCATGGCCAAATCCTCAAAAAAGAATCCTTGGAAGAAATGTGGAAGCCCCAGTTCGCCAAGGAAGGCGATAAGACGGGCTTTGGGCTGGGTTTCTTGATCGGTGAAGCCGACGGCAAACGCACCATCGGCCACGGCGGCGCGATCTACGGCTTCTCCACCGAGCTGGAAGCGCTGCCTGATGAAAAGCTCGGTGTCGTGGTGATTGCCGCACGCGACGGCGTGAATGCCGTCACCACGCACATCGCCCAAGTCGCGCTTGAGCAGGTGCGAGCCGCCAAAGCAGGCAAAGAATTGCCTAAGATTGAAGAGACGACGCGCCTTAAGCGCGATGACGCCAAGAAGCTCGTAGGCCGCTACAAGACCGGCGAGCGCTATTTCGACTTGTCTGAGCGCGACGGCGCTTTAATGCTAATCCCGGGTCGCGGCGGCTTTCGCACGGAGGTGCGTGCCTTAGGCGATAAGCTCATCATCGATGATCGGCTTGACCACGGGTTCAAGCTCGAACAAAAAGAAGGCAAGCTGATCGCCGGCAAAGATACGTTTGAACCGGTCCAGGTCTCCAAGCCCGAGCCGTCGCCTGGCAAGTGGGCCGGCTTGATCGGCGAATACGGCTGGGACTACAACACGCTCTACATCCTCGAAAAGGACGGCAAGCTCCAGGCCGTGATCGAATGGTTTTACCTTTACCCGCTCAAGGAAGAATCCGCGGACGTCTATGCGTTTCCGGATTTCGGCCTCTACCACGGCGAACGACTGATCTTCACGCGCGACAAGAGCGGCCGGGCCACACAAGTGGAGGCCGCCAGCGTGGTCTTCCAGCGGCGCAAGCTCGACAGTGAAAACGGCGAAACCTTTACGATCAAGCCGGTTCGCCCGCTCGACCAATTGAAAAAGGAAGCGCTGGCCTCTCAGCCGCCGGCGGAGAGCGGCGAATTCCGAAAGCCCGACTTGGTCGACCTAACAACGCTAGACGACACAATCAAGCTCGATATCCGCTACGCTTCGAAGAACAACTTTCTAAGTACGCCGTTTTACAACTCGGCCAAGTCGTTTCTCCAGCGCCCGGCCGCTATGGCCTTGGCCCGCGTACACAAGAAACTGGCCGGGCAAGGCTATGGCCTGCTGATTCACGACGGCTACCGGCCCTGGTACGTCACCAAGATGTTTTGGGAAGCGACGCCCGAAAAGCAGCGCATCTTCGTCGCCGATCCCATGAAAGGCTCGCGCCATAATCGCGGCTGCGCGGTCGATCTAACGCTTTATGACCGTCAGACCGGCAAACCGATCGAAATGGTCGGGGGCTACGATGAAATGTCCGACCGCTCCTACCCCGATTACCTGGGCGGCACGGCGCTCCAGCGCTGGCATCGCGACCTCTTAAGGCATGCCATGGAGGCTGAAGGCTTCACCGTCTACGAAGCGGAATGGTGGCACTTTGATTTCAAAGATTGGAAGAACTACCCGATTTTGAATTTGACGTTTGAGGAGTTGGCTGAGAAAAACTAGCTGGGCGACCGGCGATGCCAGCCAAATCTCCACGACTGCGAGGCGGAAATGGCCCGATCCAACCCCAGCCATGTCTACCAACTAAAAATCACGCTGGCTCATATTAGCCCTCCGATCTGGCGGCGAATCCAGACGCCTGACTGCACATTTGCCAAGCTCCACGAAATCATCCAGAATTGCATGGGATGGGAGGACGGCCACCTTTGGGCCTTTGCAATCAACGGGCAGGAGTACGGCGAAGACTCTGGCGGCTATTCGGATATGTTAAGCCCCCTCAGAATTGGCCTGAGCCAGCTTGCCGCTCAAGGCATCAAGAAATTCCGCTACGACTACGACTTCGGCGATGACTGGAAACACGTCGTTCTGATCGAGAAGGTGCTGGAGCCCGATCCCAAGGTAACGTATCCCCGGTGCGTCAAAGGGAGCAGGGCTTGTCCGCCGGAGGATTGCGGCGGCCCGTACGGTTATCCCCACTTCTTGGAAGCCATTCAGAATCCGGAACACACGGAGCACGAGGAAATGCTGGAGTGGATCGGCGGCGAATTTGATCCCGAGAAGTTCGATCTGGAGGCGGTGAATAGGAGATTGGGTAGGAAACACTAGAAACCAAGTGAGCGCTCTTGGAGGCGAATATCGATGGTGGGAAGGCCTTACAAAACGGTCGCGGGCACGTCCCCTTTCCCTACATTCACCTTAACCCAGATCAGTAACTCATTGCGGCCATAGACGCGCTGTTCCCATTGTTCGCGGACCGGCAGTTTGTCCAGTTCCCAGGTTCTCTCGGATTGGACGACGAGAACGGAGCCGGCGTGCAATTTCAATTGCAAATCAGCCAGAATTAGCAACAGGTCCGGCAACTTGTGCTCGAAGTCGTCAAATGGCGGGCTGAAAAAGACATTGACCGGCTCGGCCTGCGGCTGCCAGCGCTCGGCCCAGCGATAGACATCGCTGCGGAGAATGGCGGCTTGATTGCGGACGCCGAATGCGCTGAGGTGCTTTTCGATATCGGCGGCGCTGCGGAAATCGCGCTCCACGAATGTGACGTGCCGTGCGCCGCGGCTGATCGCTTCCAGTCCAATAACCCCGGTGCCGGCAAAGACGTCGAAAAATAGCCGCTCCGGTACGGCGTCTCCTAGGATGCTGAAGAGCGCTTCGCGCACCCGCTGAGGCGTCGGCCTCATCTTCGGATTGACCGTGCAGAGCACTTTTCGGCCGCGCAGTTCACCAGCCACAATGCGAATATCCGTGCGCATGAGTATCCAACGACTTGCCAGACGGAATTGGGCGAGCTATTAGTATTGTTCGGTTTGGAAGGCGAAAAGCAATGCGGATGGGAAATTCGAAATCCGAAATCCGAAACAAATCCAAAGGACCAAAAAAGAAAGTGCCTAAACGGTCTTCGTGACTAACGAATTCTTAGACCTTTGGATTTGTTTCGGATTTCCAGTTTCGGATTTCGAGTTTTACTTTAAGGAGGCGGCGGCGCGCCTGGCGCCTCGGGGGCCGGGGCGCCCGGATTATTTAGCGGAATTCTCCTTAGAGTCCCAGACGTCGAAAAATCGACCTTCTTAGCTTTTTGCAAATCAAGGCTTTTTACTCTGTAGACGTACAATTTGCCGTTTTCTCCAATATCCTTGTCACATTCCAAAACGAAAGCCCCGTCAACCATTATTTGTTTCTCGATGATTCTGAAGCTGACGTCCAATTCGATAAGGAATTTGCCGTCGTTCTCAGTGACAATAGGAAAAACATTTGGTTGGATCTTCATAGTAGAGATCAATTCCTCGGCGGGGCGCTTGAACTTATCTTTCATGTCTTTTAGAACCATTTGACGAAAAGCATCATCCTGCGCCGAAAAGCCTTTCGGACTGGGGCGGACGAGGCCTCCCTCGATGAAAGACTCAAGTCCCGGCAGGTTTTGTTTTTCCCAATTCTTATGCGCTAGGTAATTGGAACAGCCCGATGCAATGGCGGCCGGAGCTGAAACTGAACTAGGATTTAAGGAAACGGATGCAAAAAGCGGTACGTAAGTCGCAAGCAAGTTGCGCTTGACCCTGTCAAAATCATTTGCGTCAACGGTTTGCAGGTAAGCCTGACCGAAATAGCCTTCTCCCAGATGCTTCAACCATTCTTGAAGGAACAGCCTCGCCGATTGGCAAACCATGTTTTTGTGTTCGCCGGCCGGAGCCATTTCGGGCTGGCCTTCTAGACCGGATTGCTGCAAGACCACAAACCAACGCCGGCCGGAACCGGGGTCGTCCTCATTGTCCACGCCTTGCACAACTACCTTGATATTAGCGGCGCCGTCTTGTCCTGACACACGGTAACGGAGCCCCACGGCGTACCCGTCCTTATATTCCCAGTCTGTGGATCCAATGAACTCAATTTTGGCGTCATTGCCCAACAGTTGCAGCAAGCGCACGATATTTTGCTGAGGAAACTGCGAAAACATGCCGCCGCGTGGATCGGTCTGCCCCCCGCCATCAAAGCGGGTCTCAAGTTGCTTTCGCAGAGCTTCATCGTTTGTATTCGATGGGTCTTCGCGCGGCGGTTTGTACTTGGGGTCGATGGCCATGAGAAAGGCTGAGTTTATGCGGCCTTCCATGATTTTTTGCAGCCAGGCGCGGCCGACTTCATCGGCTTGCTGACGGACGGCTAAAAAAGTGGCCAGGAAATAAGCCCAGTAACCTAGTCCGAAAAGCAGACTAATCCGCAACCCCCACGTAGCCAGGCGGCCGCCGCCCAAGACGCCCTCGGAGCGATTGACCCGGATCAGTGCCACCAAAGATAAAACCGCGGCGGTCAACGGAATGATGACCGTGGCTCCGCTGAGCAGAAAGGGTGAACCGGTGTAAACAGCTGTCAAGCCGCCGACCAAGAGAAACAGCGCATAAGGAACCGCTACGGCCATTCCCGCCACGGCCAAGAGCGAAAGCGGCTTATAGGCTACCGTGGGATTGACTTCCTCGCGCGTCGCGCCGGGCGCGCGTGGCGGAGAAGCGCTGGTCCGCTCCCGAGGAAGTGATTCGGAACGAGCCCGCGTTGAAGGAGGCGTTGAATCAGTCATGCGAAGTCACCGGTGCTGAATCTTAGGGAATACTAATTGATTGGGCTTGTCTTCTATACGCCGGCGCAGCAAAAGAAGGTCGAGTAAAATGGCGGTTAATCGTCACCGCCGGATAGGTCGGACGACACATCGCCCATCATCGCCCGGCGGGCAATATCGCCGGAGCCGCCGCGCATTTGCACCTGGTCCGACGCGTCGAGATAAATCTTGTCCTGCAAAATCTCCTGCACAACGGTGGACAGCTTGTCTCCGCCGCGCACGTCCACCAAGGGCCGGGCCCCGGTATTAAGCATGACCATGCGTTTCTGAATGAGCGTGGACAACTTGAAACGGCCGCCCACCTTGTTCACGATGGCCTCTTCTTTCAATTCATCAAGCATGATTACTCCTTCGGAAACGAAAGCTGCACGATTTCCAACAGCTGGTTGACCGCCGCTTCCAGGTTATCATCGTCATTGATCAGGATATATTGATACTCCGCAATGCAGGCTAATTCTCGGCGGGCGCTGCCCAGGCGCCGCTGAATGGCGGCTTCATCTTCCGTACCCCGGCGGCGAATGCGCCGCTCATAGGCTTCCCACGACGAGGTTTTCAAAAAAACCGTTACCGTCTCGGGAATGCGCTGGCGGACCTGTCGAGCGCCTTGCACATCAATATCCAGCAGGACCCCAATCCCGTTCTCGCGATGGCGTTCCACTTCGCTTAGCAGGGTGCCATAACAATTTCCGTGGACCTCGGCGCTTTCCAGGAAGGCGCCTTTTTGCTTCTCTTCGACAAACTTCTCCTTGGACCAGAAGAAGTAATGAACACTATTCACTTCGTTGGACCTCGGCGCTCGAGTCGTAGCCGATATTGAGACGCGCAAAGGCAGGGCGCTGCGGCGCAACACTTCGGCGATGATCGTGGATTTGCCGCTGCCGCTCGGACCGGACAAGATGATCAACGGGCCTTTGGCCATCAACTGTCCAAAATAAGAAAAAGACTCCGTTCTGCGTGCCTTCTATTCTATGTTTTGCACCAGCTCTCGAACCTTTTCGAGGGTGCCCTTGATCTCCACCACGCGCCGGGAAATGTCTACATCGCTCGCCTTGGAGCCGATCGTATTGGCTTCCCGGAACATTTCCTGGGTTAGAAACTCCAATTTACGGCCCGCGCTTTCGGGTTCGTTGATGATCTCTAGGAATTGGTCCAAGTGGCTGGACAGCCGCACCACTTCTTCGGCAATATCGCTACGTTCGGCAAAGATTGAAACTTCCTTGATGAGATCGTCGGTCGTGAAGCGTGCCTCGAAGTCGGCCACCAAAGTCCGCACGCGTTCCAGAAGACGATCGCGATGGCTGACCACGACCTCGGAAGTCCGCTGCCGAATTTGGTCGAGTTGGCTCTTCATGTTCTCGCGGTGAGCCATGAGTTCCTTCGCCATCGCTCGGCCCTCTTCCTGGCGCATTCCTTGAAGCCGGCCCAAGGCTTCGTCAAGGACCTTTTCCATGACCGGCCATTCCTCTTCGAGGTTTAGGGCGGTGCTAGCCGGCTCAGCCACGACCCCGGGCAACGCGAGCAAATGAGGCAAAAGCGTCTCATCGCGTTCGCGCAGGCCGATTTCTTGGCAAATGCCCCGAAGTTGCTGGAAATAGCTCCGCAGGGCAATTTCGTTGACCTGGAAATCCTGGGCGGCGTATTGCCGCTGAACGGATAAGTGAACCTGAATAGTTCCCCGGCGAATCGCCCGGCGAATAGACTTTTCGAACTCCGCTTCCATCAAATGGTAAGGCTCGGGGGCACGGAGCGCCACCTTGAGGTAACGGTTATTGACCGCCCGCAACTCGATGGCGATATTCAGAGCATCGCTTTGGTAACGGGCATCGCCGTAACCGGTCATGCTCAGGAGCAAAACAACCTCGCTTCAGGGGGGGCAATGACTCGAAGATTAGGGACCAAGGGCATTATGGCGTTCCAGGAGGATACGCGAGACCGGCATCAACCTCCCGTTCCAGAGGGCAGGACTTTGATCAAGATCATGATAAGGGACACCCAGACCGCAGCGACGATAATCGTTATGCGCGTGAACAAATCGCCGGCCCGGGAGCCGAAGGCGCTTGAACCCCCCGCTCCGCCAAAGGCCCCTGAAAGCCCACCGCCTTTTCCTCGCTGGATCAGCACCAGAAGAATCAGAAATAGGCTCGTCAAGATCACTAACACGTTCAGAACAGGAGGCACCCAGGACCAAACGCCAACCAAGATAGGCATTACCGCTAGCATCATTTTCCTTCCACGTGTCGGTGGACCGCAAATACTAGTGCAAAGAGAAATCCATTCTACAAATCCGACCTTTACAGGAGAAGCCCTTTCCCTGATCTCGCTTTGAGTTAGGAATTTCCTCTGGTTTGCCGGGGCTATCGATTAAATGCACAAAAGAGCGGGGCCTGTCTGGCAAACTAGGCGAGGTAGGTCTTCTTCGTCAGCAGAAAGTGTTGGCCTAATTTTCCCTCGCTCTGAAAGAACTTTGCCCGGTGGCAAGCCCGTCCAACCTCATCTTGCAACGGCTATTTGAACGGCTATACTGTCGCCGCGCAAAGGATTAGGTCTCCGAATTCGATCATTATGCGGGCGTCTCTTACCGTAATGCTCGGGGATAACCATGGAAATGAAGAATAAGGTCCTCGCTGCGGCGGTCCTGGCCGGTTTGGGAATCGGCTTTTGCGGCTGTGAATCAGTCATCGACCGACCCTTAATGGGCCCGGGCATGTACGACCCCAATCAACCTGTGAAACCGCCGGCGACGGCTGCCCCTGTGACGCGGTCGCAAAAGCCGGAGAAGAAAGTCTCCGATCTCGACTTTCAACCGGAGCGCACTGGCGAAGCGGCTGACGCCAAAAAAGTGGCCAGCATTCGCGTCATGGTCAACACTCGACCGATCTTTGACGAGGAGTTGCGCCAGGCCTGCGCGCCGTTGCTAATCGGCAAGACTCCGGCGGAACAGGCAGAGGTCTTCAACTTAAGCCTTAGCAACCTGGTCGACCAAGAGCTGCTCATGCAAGATGCCCTGGCCAAGCTGGGCCAGTCGGGCAAGAAATACCTGGAAAAGGTCAAGGCGGCCGCCACCGCGGAGTTCGACCGCCAGGTGAAGGAAAACATGAAGAAGACCGGCATCAAATCTCAGGATGAGTTCAAGATCCTGCTCGACCGCCAAGGAATCTCAATGGAGGGCATGCGCCGCCAAGTCGAACGCTCTTTTATCGCTCAGGAGTATCTACGTAGCCTGATCTTACCGTCCATCGAGCACCAGGTCGCGCATCCCCAAATTCTCGAATACTATCAAAAGCATCCAGAACAATTTCACGTTGAGGACAGCGTGGAATGGCAAGACATTTTTATTGATGCCGGCAAGCGCGCCAGCCGCGATGAAGCCCGCTACTTTGCCAAGCAGATTGCGGACAAATTGCGCCAGGGACAAAACATCGGCGAGTTATCCAAATATGACGACGGCGATAGCATTTACCGCAAAGGCAAAGGCTACGGGACCAAACATGGTGAAATTCAACCGCCTGAAGCGGAAACCATCCTCTTCAATATGAAGGACGGCGAGGTCGCCCCGCTCCTCGAAATGGAAAATGGCTACCACATCATCCGCCTGGTGAAGCGCACGCACGCCGGTCAACTGCCGTTTGATGAAAAAGCCCAGGCAATCATCCGGGATAAACTGCGCAGCGAGATTTTTGCCAAGGAATCCAAACGCGTCCTAGCCGACCTACATCGCAAGGCTCAACTAGAATACTCCACCGCAGCCCCCTGATGGCAGACAAGGAGACAAGGAGGTACAAGAGTTTTCCGTTCCTTGTCTCCTTGTCTTCCTGTCTCTTTGTCTTCCTGTCTCCTTGTCTTCCTGTCTCCTTGTCCCTCTACTCCCCACTTCCTCACTAAATCCCCTTTCCTCGGCAAGTCCGTCAGTCAAATTGTGCGGCTTTTCTCGGTCTTGAAGAAGACATATAGCCGGTGACCTAATGCCCCCACAGTGAAACTCACAACATGGATAAAGCGGCAAGCACTTTGCCGCCGAAGGGATATAGGCAGGATGACGGGGACCGCGCCGGTCAGGTAAGTCGCTCGGTCGGCGTCTGCTCCTCGCCGTCGCTAGGCGATCCAATGTCATCGTGACCTTCAACCACGGGAATAGCCCGACGGTACCCTCTCTGCGGGCGCCGCCTTTTCCCACTTCAAGGAGCAACCTCAGATGTGCCGAGCTTCCAAGGCGTTTGTCGTTTTGACAATGGGAGTCATGGTTTTGTGGGGCTGCGCACCGGGGCCGGCAAACGGCCCGACTGCCGAGCGAATCAAGTCCCTGGAATCCAAGTGTTCGAAATTGGACGACGATTATAAGGCGGCCACGGAAGCGCGAGATTTGCTTAAGAAGAAATTCACAGCCCTGGAGGCGGAAAAGAGCCGCTTACAACGTGATCTAGATGAACAAACCCGCGTTGCCAAGGAACGGACCACCCAGCGGGACGGCATCCAGACGCAGTATGATCAGTTCCGGGGCAACCTCAAGAGTCTACTCGGCCAAGCTGAAGCCGCTTTAGTCAACCCGCCCCCTCCAATGCCGACGGTTGTGGACAACCCGGCGCTGGCGGGGAGCAAGTAGGCCAGTACAAGCAGACAAGAAGACAGGGAGACAGGGAGACAGGGAACCGTTGCATTTCCTCTTCTCCTTGTCTCCTTGTCTCCCTGTCTCCTTGTCTCCCTGTCCCTCCGACATCCGGCTAATAACCGGCCGCCTTGCCGCTGATTCGGTGGTCGGCCGCGCCGTGATAGACCCCGGTCTTCGGATCTACCAGAATTGAATGGGCATCGCCCTGGCGCGTGGCAAAGACCTTGTGGCCCATTTTGCGAAGATTTTCAACCAGGGCGGGATGTTCGCTTACTCCCTCGAAACGCACCTCGTCGGGAAACCATTGGTGGTGCCATCGGGGAGCATCAACGGCTTCTTGAAGGCCCATATCATAATCAATCACGTTGACGATGATGCAGAGGACGGTGTTAATGATCGTCCGGCTGCCGGGGCTTCCCGTGACCAAAAAGACCTTGCCGTTTTTGACGACAATGGTCGGCGTCTGCGAACTGAGCATGCGTTTGCCGGGAGCAATCTGATTAGGCTCGGTGCCGATGCGGCCCTTATTATCGGTGACTCCCGGCTTCCAATTGAAGTCCATCATCTCATCATTGAGCAGGAAACCGGCCCCCTTCACGACCACGTGCGAGCCGTAGCTTCGTTCCAGCGTGTAAGTGTTGGAGACGGCCATGCCGTTGCGGTCTATTACAGAAAAATGGGTCGTGTTTTCGCCTTCCTTGGTCAGAGGGATGTCCTTCGCTAAATCTTCACTTCGCGTCGCTTTGGTTTTGTTCATAGTCTGCACCAATTCACGAGCGTATTCCTTGGTGGTTAACTTCGCGGGGATTTTTACGAAGTCCGCATCGCCCAAGAAGCGGGCTCGATCGCAGTAAGCGCGGCGCATGGCCTCGATCATAAAATGAACGGCTTGGGGAGACGTTCGGCTCTGTTTAGGAAGGTCGAAATTCTCAAGGATATTGAGCATTTCTATGAGGCAGATGCCGCCGGAGCTGGGGGGCGGCGGCCCATACACATCGTAGCCGCGATAGGTGCCATGAATCGGCGTGCGCTCTTTGGCCTCGTAGTGAGCCAGATCGTCTTTGTCGATTAAACCGTTGCCGGCTTTCATCTCGGCGAGAATTTTGTCGGCGATTTGGCCCTTGTAGAAAACGTCCGGCCCATGCTCGGCAATAAGACGCAAGGTCTCAGCCAGGTCCGGTTGAAGCAGCCGGTCGCCGCTTTGCCAATCCGACTTATCGTTTTTCCCGAAAACGCGCTGGAGTTCGGGATACTCTTTCGCGGTACTTAGGATGTTATTGAGCGAGTTGGCCAAGCTGCTATCGATGGCGAATCCTTTCTCGGCCAGGCGTACGGCGGGCTCGACAACTTCCTTCCAGCTTAACTTGCCAAATTTTTTGTGGGCCAGCGCCAGACCGCGCACAGTGCCCGGAACGCCGACGACCAGGTGCCCATACCAACTCTCTCGCGTAGCAAACATGGCTTTCGTAGAGGCCGCCGGAGCGGTCTCCCGATAGTCGATGAGGACTGGCTCCGCTGCACCTCCGGGGTAAATCATCATGAAACCCCCGCCGCCGATGTTGCCGGCCGCGGGATAGGTGACGGCGAGGGCCAGTGCCGTGGCTACGGCCGCATCGACTGCGTTCCCCCCTTTGAGCAAAATATCCTTGCCCACCTCGGACCCGGCCCCGGATACCGAAACGACCATGCCATGGTCTGCCGTCGGGGTGGCGCGCTCGGCAGCACGTGCCTTGAGCGGCGACATGGCGGGCCAAGCATGCAGGCCAAGGCATAATAAACCAAGCAATGCAAGGGCCGCGAGATAACGATGCCACTGAGGCAAAGGGACTTTGAAAAAGATGCTGCGCAATCTCGGCATAGCGGGTCCCTCGAAGCGTTGTGGGGCTGGGCTCACGTTCTAGCCATTTTGATCAGAAGGGAACGCTATTGCAAAAAAGAACTCCGAAAAGTCGTTGTCCGCTCGGTTGCAAAGGCGGAATTTTCGCCCACTTACCGTAGCAGCTCCAACGGTCGAGCCTTGGCTGACCGCTGTAAACCGATGACTTACCTTTGAATGCGCGACGGTAAATTGGTGACACGAACGGGCGCAGCGAGCATTAGATCTCTAAAGCGTTCACTGGACGCATTTTCCTCGCAAACGCCTCGCCACCAGGTGTGTGGAACGGTGAAATGAAACGCGAGTTCGCCGACACTTTGAGTATACCGCCCGGTTAAGGCCATTGGGTAGCCCCGTAGCCGCAGCTGGACCCTGTTGCTCAAGTGACGACCAGTCAAATGTGTAAACCCAGTGTGCCAATCTACCCCGGCCTGTGTGCCAAGCTACCGCCGTCAGTGTGCCAGGCTACTACCCCAGTATGCCACCAGAATTGGCACACTGGGGCCTACTTAGAGGCATCGGCGGTGCACCGCCACCGCGCCAGAGGGTGATCAATAATTGAACACCCCTGCCGCCTTGCAGTTTTTCGTTATCTGGCCGCCTATCACGCTGTTTGAAGCGTTTTCCTCCCACTGTGGGCCAAACAAAAGGGCGCGCTGAGGTGTGGTTACGTCGGTAAACCCCAAGGTGGTTCACGGCGCTGGAAATCGAGGGCGTCTTCGCACCAGGCGGCTACGGCGAGCAGCTTGCTTTCCTCGTTCTTACGCCCGATTATTTGGACGCTTAACGGCAGGCCATCCTCCGTCCAACCGGCGGGGATGGAAACGCTGGGTAAGCCGGTATAGCTCCACGGCGAATTGAATGCCGGATCACCCGTTGTGGCGGCATCGGGCGCCGGGCTCGTAGTGGCGGGGATCAGAAGGGCATCCACCGAATGCAGACAAGCCTCCATTTCCTCAGAGAGCCTTGCTTGGTGTTCTTTGCATCGAGCGTATTCTGCCGGAGGGCAGGCAATGCCTTCTTCGATCAGTTCCCGGATCTTGGGAAGATAATCCTCCGGATGCCTGTGCAATCTTCGCTGATGATAGGCAGCCGCTTCCACTGCCATTACTGTCCGGTGCCGCGACAGGACTTCGGCGAAGCCGGCAGGCAATGGAACACTTTGCATGCGCGCGCCATTGGCCTCAAGGCGGGCCCGAGCATTGGTCGTCATGGATCTAACGGCCGGAGTGGCCAATTTATCAAAGATTCCGCCAACGCAGCCCAGCCGGGGTGGATGCATAGGCTGATCAAGGCCGCGTCTGTCAAGGGCTTTGTCAGATTTCCCAGGATCGGCAATGGCTTGAAAGAGAATAGAAAGATCGGCCACACATGGGGCCATGGGCCCAACATGGTCCATGGAAGATGCGAGAGGCACCACGCCTACCGTGCTGACGCGGCCATAGGTTGGTTTGAGACTCGCCACGCCGCAATAGGAGGCCGGCCGAGTGATGGAACCGCCCGTCTGCGAGCCCAAGGCTCCCAAGCACATCCCGCAAGCGACCGCCGCGGCCGACCCGCTGCTGGATCCGCCCGGCGTTCTAGCAAGATTCCAGGGATTCCGCGTGGGCGGGGGATCGAAGCTGGCATACTGCGTCGTCACGGTCTTGCCCATAAAGACAGCGCCCGCTTGACGTAGGCGCTCTACAACCATGGCGTCCGCTCTGGCAATGCTTTGGGCCCAAAGCTTCGATCCCGCCGCCGTTGGCCAATCAAAGACGTCGATGATGTCCTTAATGCCCAACGGGATCCCGTGCAGGGGTCCTCGATCAAAACCGCGCTTAAGCTCCGCCGTTCGCTCCGCCGCGTCGGTAAAAGCTAGTTCGCGATCTATGAAAACCCAGGCATGGATTCGCGCATCGTAGCGGTCGACTTGCCGCAGGCACTCCTCCAGGAGATGCAAAGGCGTCGTGTTGCCGGCTCGTATCCCGAGAGCGGCCTGGTGTATGATCGTCAACGTCATAATTCCGTGGGCTTGGCTGCGTTTTAAAGCAAGCGCGAACCAAGAACAAGTCTTGTTGTTCGATATATTGATTCTGGGCGAGCAGCAGACAATAACGCATTACGATCAGCAAACCATGACGAAGATTGCCATCCTGGGCGGTTCCGGTTATACAGCGGCCGAACTGATCAACATTCTCCTGCGCCATCCCGCTGTCGAAATCGTTGCTGTAACCACTCGTCAAGAAGGCACTCCGCTGGTCACGGAACTGCATCCTCGACTCACGGGGCGCATCAATCTTCGTTGTGAACCGCTCGACCCGGACCGCCTCGTGGGCCGCGGCGTGGAATGTGCCTTTGGATGTCTGCCCCATGGCGTCAGCATGGCGACTCTACCCGTTCTTTTGCATCGCGCCATGCGGGTAATCGACCTTAGCGCCGACTACCGTCTGCGCGACCCGAACGTCTATGCCCAGTGGTATGGCCATAGCCACGAAGATTTGGCGCACCTGGCTCAAGCCGTTTATGGATTGCCTGAACTGTATGGCGAGGAAATCGTTACCGCTCAGTTGGTCGCTAACCCGGGCTGTTATCCTCAGACCGCAATTCTGGGGTTGGCGCCCCTCGTGGCCGGCAACCACATTCAACTGGCCGACATCTTAATAGACAGCAAAAGCGGCGTTTCCGGGGCGGGACGGACCCTAAAGTTGTCGAGCCACTTCGTCGAATGCAACGAAAGCGTCTCCGCCTATGCTGTCGGGCAGCACCGTCATACGCCGGAAATCGAACAAGCTCTCGCTGACATAGCCGGCGAAAACATGCAAGTCATTTTTACGCCCCATCAAATGCCCATGGACCGGGGGATATTCAGCACAATTTACGCGAAGCCCCGAGGCCCTATTTCTCAGGATCAGGTTCTCGATCTTTTCCGCGCCTATTACGCCAAAGCGCCTTTTATCCAGATACGGGAAGATTTGCCGGCAACAAAAGACACGTTAGGGACAAATTTCCTGCACTTGACCGCGCGGGTCGTGCGTGATCGCATCATTGTGTTAGCATGCGAAGATAATTTAGTGCGCGGGGCCAGCGGTGTGGCCGTGCAGAACTTCAACTTGATGTACGGGCACGACGTCTGTACCGCGTTGCTATGATGTGGGCGGCCCGTTTCCTGCGGCTTCTTAACGGCCGACCTTGGCCAAGTAATAAATTCACCACAAAAAACCTATTGACAGGATCCGGGGCCTTGCTATTCTCCCCGCCTCAACCGCAATTAGGTTTCAACGAACGATTCGGCGGGGTGGGCGAAAAAACTTCGCCATACTACCCTCTGGGTGGCCGGGGCTTTTGGCAGCTTCGTTCGCCGCTTTCCGATTGGAGGATGTCAATGCGCATGCGTTTTTGTTTGGCCGCAATAGCTTTTGGCTTGGCTTTTTCTCAGCCGGCCTGGGCTCAGCGAACGATCAGCTTTACCGGAGTCGACCCAACACATATCGTCAACCAACCCATAGACACGAGCATGGCAGGGACGCCGGTCGCCGCGCCCCAGACCTTTAATCGCACATTTAAACTCACCGACTACTTGCCTCATTTTGCCTTCTTTAGCAACAAGCCAGTGATCGGCCACAGCGTCTTCCCAACCTATGGACAGCTCCCTGGCCGTAATTATCTCAAGGCTTTTGGATATAACAACTTCCAGCCGAATAAGTAACGGCAAGGTTATCCGTAGATATATGCGAAACCCCGCCTAGTGCGGGGTTTTTCCGTTTGTGCCGGCCTCTCAGAATAGGTACATTTAGACACGGGGAGAAGAGTGGTGTCAAAACCACAGGAGGTTGCTGATGCGCTACCTAATCACCCTTTTGGTGGTCTGCCCGTCGCTTTCAGTGGCCGTAGCCCAAGATGCCAAGCCGGCTTCTAAGCCCGCCAAAGACACCAAAGAAGCGACCGACAAGATGATCACTTCGGGCATGGTGACCGGCCGCTTGCTGAACTGGGGATCCGACAAAAAAGAAAAAGAAACAGTCACGCTCGAAGTGAGCGTAGACATAGCAGACCCGGCCGGCCTCCAGACTCAGGCTCGTTTGGAAAATCAGCTTGCCCAGGTAAGTGCCAATCGCAGTTTAAACGCCGCAGACCGCATCCGGCAAACGACCGACATCAACCGGCAGATGGCTCAAAACCAGCCACATCTGGTCAAACAAGAGAAATTCAAAATGGATTTCCGCCTAGGCGACAATTTTTCCGTCCGACGGGCGGAATTGCCTACTAAAACCGAAGGCGGCAAGGTCGTTAAGTATACCGAGAAGGAAAAGAAAGAGCTGAAGGGGTCTAATTCGAAGCTTCCAGGATACACGGCTAACGAGGAAGAATTGAAGAGCGGCCAACTGATCACGGCTTATCTTTCCAAGAAAAAAGAAGCGAAAGGCACCAGTAAAGACAAAAGCCAAGCTCCGCCGGTCATCACAATGATTCTGATTCAGAAGGAACCAACCAAGTAGTTTCGCAGTCAAAGCAATGTGAGCTTGCCGCCCAGAGTTGGGAACAAAGGCGCAAACCTCGATTGGAAATGTTGCTCCCTGTTTATCCAAAACGGATTCTCCTGCTATGCGCTTAGCTATTTTTTGTTGTTTTCTCCTCGTTAGCTTCCCTTGCCTTGCCTGCGCTGGGGATGACAAGAAGCCCGATGAACCCAAACCGGCGGACAAGAAGGTTGAGGCCAACAAAGCCGAGGATAAGAAAGCCGATCCCAAAAAGGCCTCAGAAAAGAAGCCTGAGGAGAAAAAAGACGACCCGAAAACGGGCGCTAAAAAAGATGATTCCAAACCGGACAAAAAGAAAAAGGCGGACACCGGCGACGGCATGGTGCCGGCCGGTGAACTGGTTGGCATTGTCCGGAATACGGGCAGTTCGAAGAAAGGCATCACGATCGGGGTGGAAACCTATGAACTCCAGATTCATGGGTTTCGAGTAGCTCCCACCAAGGTGATGAAGGACATCGATTTGCAGCCCGCCGAGGATATGAAGGTCCGCTTGATGAACCCTCCCGCCAAATTCGAAAACGGCAAGGTGAAACGCTATTCTTCGAAAGAATTGAAGGAAATGCGGGGCGATGGCAAACTGCCCGGCTACAACGCCGACTTGGACAGCCTGAAGGCCGAGCAAATCGTGCAGCTTCACCTTGTCCGCAAGAGAGACGCGCCTAAGTCCAAACCGACGGCCAAGAGCAAGGACAAGGACTCCAGCGATGACCTTCCCCAAATCAAGATGATCGTAATTCTTTCCGACGTGAAGGACTAAACCCAGTGCAGCGTCAAAAGAGGCGTCGTCTTTTTCTGTTGCGAGCAGCCTAGCGATCAGTTAAATTCGAGCCACGAAACAATGCAAGCCGTCCTTTAGTTGTCGATTTCCGCCTCTCCCCTAAGAACCTGCCTGGCACTAGCCGACTGCTCCCAAGTCGACCTTGACCGGTTGACTAAGATTTAGGTAGAGGAGCTATATCTATATCTAAGACAGCCGTTTGCGCTTGGGATGCGATTGCAGAAAGAATTGGTCTGCTCGATAGAAAGAGTGGCCAGACCGCTTTGAAAAACTTTTGATCGCCCCTTGCCGTGGATTTTCACAAAGAACAACGGAGAAGTTGACTTTAGCAACCCAAGCCGTCACGGACGCTACCAACGCTGGTAATACCTTAACCCTTACTTCCATGAAGCCTAATTTGTCTGGTTCGCTACACGTTCTTACTGCATTCGGGGTTCTTGTTCTAACGGCTTTGGTGAGCCGGGCCGAACAGACAAGATCCCTGGAAGAGAGCCTGCTGGATTCTCTGCCGGCTCGGTCTATCGGCCCGGCCAACATGAGCGGGCGAATAACGGCTATTGCAGTAGTTCCCAACAAAACATCCACAATGTATGTTGGCGCCGCATCCGGGGGCGTTTGGAAGACGGTGAACAACGGCGCCACCTGGAAGCCCATCTTCGATCAGCAATCCGTTGCCTCAATTGGGGATATTGCCCTAGCCCCTTCCAATCCCAAAATCGTCTGGGTGGGAACGGGCGAAGCTAATTTGCGCAACAGCGTTTCCTGGGGGGACGGCGTTTACAAATCCACCGATGGCGGCAAGACCTGGGCCGACATGGGGCTCAAAGACACCCGGCACATTGGGCGGATCGTCATCCATCCATCGAATCCGGAAATCGTCTATGTTGCCGCGGTCGGCCACGCTTGGGGACCGAACAAGGAACGGGGGATTTTCAAGACGCTTGATGGCGGCCACACGTGGGAAGCCGTTTTGTCGTTGGACGAAGACACCGGATGTATCGACCTTTCAATGGATCCCAAGGAATCCGATACGCTCTACGCCTGCGCCTATCAGGTTCGGCGGGATCAATTCGCGGGCGGCAGCCCGGCCTTCCAATTCGGCGCCAAAGCGGGCTTATACAAAACCACGGACGGCGGAAAAAACTGGGAACGCTTAACTAAGGGATTGCCCCAAAACAAAGTTGGCCGCTGTGCCCTGGCCATTTTCCCCAAAGATCCGCGTATTATTTATGCGACCTTGCCGACAGAAAAAACCGGCTTCGCCCGGGAAACGGAATTCGGCCAGCCCGCCAAAACGAAGCAAGATGTAGAGACGGGCGGCATCTTTCGTTCCGAGGATTCGGGAGCGACCTGGAAGAAAGTCAACGACCTGTGCCCGCGTCCGTTTTATTTCGGTCAAATCCGCGTCGATCCGACCGACGATCAACGCGTCTATGTGCTGGGCGTAACGTTGCATATCTCTACCGACGGCGGCCTCAGTTTCAAATCCGGCGGCGACCGGGCCACCCACGATGACCTTCATGCCCTGTGGATCGATCCGAATGACACCGACCATATGGTGCTTGGGACCGACGGCGGACTTTATCTCACCTACGACCGCGGTGGTGATTGGGAGGCATTCAAGAACTTACCGATCGGGCAGTTCTATGGAATCGCTGTAGACTCGCGCAGGCCCTACCACATCTACGGTGGCTTGCAAGATAACGGAACTTGGGGCGGACCCAGCGCCACGCACAGCGCGGAAGGCATTACCGTCGCCGACTGGGTTAAAATCCTCGGGTCTGATGGTTTCCGATGCCAGGTCGATCCAAGCGATCCGGACACCGTCTATGCTGAAAGCCAATGCGGCATGCTGCGGCGAATCAACCTTCGTACGGCAGTTTCGACGTTCATTCGACCTCAACCTCCCAAAGGAGACCCGGCCTACCGCTTCAATTGGGACACACCCGTACTTGTTTCTCCACACGACCCGCGAACGATTTATGTTGGCGGCAATCATGTGTTTCGGTCTTCCGACCGCGGAGATCATTGGGAAGTCATCAGCAAAGATTTGACCAGGGGGGAACCCGGACCCGATAAGTCGGCGGGCCATACGATTACGGTCCTTGCCGAATCGCCAATCACGGCCGGTCTGCTTTTCGCCGGCGCTGACGATGGGCGCATTTGCATGACGCGCAACGCCGGCAAGGAGTGGATCGACATCTCCGACAATATTCCGGGGGCTCCTCAGGACCGGTGGATCACTAGCATCGAGTGTTCGCGCTTTACCGATGGAGTCATCTATCTCACGCTTGACCGCCACCGCCAGGACGACTGCAGACCTTACGTTTACAAGAGCTTAGATTATGGTGCTACCTGGCAACTGGCAGTAGGCAACCCGCCGATCAGCGGACCCGTACACGTAATCCGTGAAGACCCGCGCAATCGCCAATTGCTTTATGTTGGAACGGAATTCGGGGCTTTTGTCTCGCTGGACGGCGGAGGCCGTTGGAATCGACTCAACATAAATCTCCCTCCCGCGCCCGTTCATGACTTGATCGTCCATCCGCGCGAGCGCGAGCTGATTGTTGGCACACACGGACGCAGCCTTTACGTTGTCGACGTAGCGCCCGTCCAGGATTGGTCATCGGGGACCGGCCAGATCGGCCTGTTCTTCTTCGATGTCAAACCCGCGATGGTATTTGAGCCGCAGGGATCACATTTGCTGGCGGGCACGAAAACCTTTGCAGCGCCCAATCCCTCCTATGGAGCGACGCTTCGCTATTTCCTCAAGGAAAAGTCCAAATTGCCCGTTCGGCTGACAGTTGCAGACGCGCGGGGAAATAAGGTGGCCAGTCTCGAAGCGAGCGTTGAACCGGGCTTTCATCAAATAACCTGGGATTTAAAGCCCTCCAAGGAAGCGAAATTTGGCCCGGATCGAACCAGCGTCCCGCCAGGCGACTATACCGTGAAGCTTGAGGCGGGCTCTCAGAGTGTCACGAAAAAGCTGCACATTGAGCTTGAAGAATAATTCTTTCCCCAAAGCTCTGCCATTAGATTGCCTGGACGCCAACCGGTTCATTTTCGTTTTCTCATTTCAGGACAGGTTCTTTTTTTCGACCCTATTCTCTCTTTTTTAATCCGTAAGCTAAGCTTCCTGTTGGGCAGAAGGATTCATGACCCCCGGAGCCTATCGGTTCCTCGCGTTTATTCTGCTTTTCCGTCCCCCGCCAGGTCCATGGAAAGCTCAGCGGCCTACGAGAAACCTATGCAGTATGGCGTGTGGCTCAACCTTTTTCGTCGTCTCCCGCCGGAACACCATCATAATTTCATGGTGGTCACAACCGTCGGAACCGAAATAGCGATCCAAAATATCCTCCGCATTGAAGAGGAATGGATAATCTTGCGGGGCCGCATAGCAGGCAGTTCCGACGCCGGCCGCGTTTTCTATGTGCCGTATAGCCAAATCAATTTCGCCGGCTTCCAAAAAGCGCTGAAAGAAGAAGAATACGACGCCATCATGGGGAAAGAAAATGCCCCGGCGCCCTTGACCGCTCAAAAAAACGCGTCAACGTCTTTGCCCGAGGCCTTAACGACTCCTCCCCCGAGTTCGCCCACGGGGCTCACCCAGTCCGGCGGCACGGTGACTCCCGACGGCAGACCACGCGTCGCCCCTACGCGGCCTCCCATTCCTCTAAAATCCGAACTGCTCGAAAGGCTGCGCTCGCGTTCGCATCAGGCGGTTGGCAATCGCCCCGAGACGGATGAATAGCCAAGTCTTGATGCGTTTGCTATCCTCATCACTATGAATGCATCTACTCTTACGCCTCCGCAAGAGACCCAAGCAGCGGTCAAGCCGACCTGCGTCCAGCCGGGCGGCGGCTTCTTCATGAGCTTGGAGCTGTTCTTGGGCCGCCTTCGGCGTGCTCGGCTTCGCCTTTTCCGCCGCGGCTATTTGCGGCACATGGAAGGCCTGCGCCGCGGTCAGTGCCCGGGCTGCAAGCATAGTATTCTGGACCCACGTGATCTGAAATACTGGCGAAACGTATGCGGGTATTCATTCGCGGAAGAGGATGATCCCTTTCGGTGGCGCAATGAGCTTGGCTTTGCCCGCTATGGTCTGGCGGAGGTGGCCTGCACGAGTGTGATAGCCCTGGTTCTCCTTTTCGTTTTAGCCGTGTCCGTTAACTTCGCTCATTGGACTGTGTTTCTTGTCCCACTTGTTGTCGTTCCTAGTGCATTCATTCTCTACTTCTTTCGCGATCCGGATCGTTCAATCCCGGCCGACACGAGCGCCTTGGTGAGCCCGGCCGACGGCACGGTAACGGGAATCGCCCAGGTTGAGGAGCCCGACTTTCCGGGAGGCCGGGCGCTGCGCGTCAGCATTTTCTTGTCGGTATTTGACGTACACGTAAATCGCATTCCGCGGACGGCACAGGTGGTCGGTCTTCGCTATTTTCCCGGCAAGTTCCTTGACGCGCGCAACCCCGAAGCAGGAGTCGTCAACGAGCAATTCTGGGTAGATCTAGAAGAGAGCAACCCGCCCCGGCGAATCCGGGTGAAGCAGATTTCCGGCGCCATCGCGCGCAGGATTGTCAATTGGCTTAGGCTTGAAGAGCCGGTTTGGGCAGGCGCCCGCTTTGGCATGATCAAGTTTGGATCGCGAACCGACGTTCTCATTCCAACGACCGATCCGGTCGATGTGCTCATTAAGGTCGGGGACAAGGTAAAAGGCGGAAGTTCCGTTCTATTGCGATTCAAATAACCATGATTCTAGCCGCCAGGCGCCAGTGAAGCGTACCCGTTCTGTTGGCGCCTCGCCGCTTAACTAGGCTGTTGCTAGCGCAATTCGTTTCCCTGTCTGCCAACTTCCGTTTTCTCTGACCACTTCATGATAAAGGGTATCCCGCTCCACGGGAATGCGGCCTGCTTCTCGAATTAGGCGTTGAATTTCGCTGGTGCTTAATTCTTGCGGCGAGTCCGAACCGGCATCGTGGTAGATCTTCTCGTGGACCACTGTGCCATCCAGGTCGTCCGCCCCAAAGCTCAGGGCTACTTGGGCCGTGCGGATGCCGAGCATGATCCAGTACGCTTTGATATGCGGAAAGTTATCGAGCATGAGACGGCTAATGGCCATCGTCTTGAGATCCATCAGGCCGCTCGGCTTGGGGATATGCGAAAGGCCCGTATTATCGGGATGAAAAGCCAGCGGGATAAACGTCTGAAACCCTCCCGTCTGATCCTGCAGTTCCCTTAGCCGGCAAAGATGATCGATGCGATGGCGGGCTTCCTCGATGTGGCCGTAGAGCATGGTGGCATTGGTGCGCAGGCCCAATTCGTGAGCCTCACGGTGAATGCGCATCCAGGCGTCGGCATCGGCCTTGTGTTCGCAAATCTTGTCGCGCACTTCCGGATGGAAAATCTCGGCGCCGCCGCCGGGCAGGCTTCCCAGGCCGGCTTCCTTGAACTCGGCTAGGAGGTCGCGCGTAGATCGTTTGGTGAGCTGAGCGAACCAATCCCACTCCACCGATGTGTAGGCCTTCAGGTGCAGGCGAGGATAGTTTTTGTGAATGATGCGGACGACGTTTAGATACCAATCATAAGGCAACTGATGGTGCAAACCTCCAACGATATGGAGCTCGGTCGCCCCCTTGCGTTCGGCTTCCGAGGCACGCTCGAGAATTTGTTCGTCCGTCATGACATAGCCTTTTGGGCTCTTCAAGTCGGCCCGGAAGGCGCAAAACGTACAGCGGTAGACGCAGACATTGGTCGGGTTTAGGTGTTCATTAACGTTGTAGTAGGCGAAGTCGCCATTTTTGCGCTCGCGCACGAGATTGGCCAATTCGCCGAGCGTGAAAAGATCCGCCTCTTCATAGAGGAATAATCCATCGTCGAACGAGAGACGCTGATTGGCAGTAACCTTCGCGCGGATTGCAGCGAGGCTGTTGGAGACGTCCATCGTCATTTGTTGTTTCATCCCCATTTAGGCTATTTGATTCTCTGCTATCTTACCGGAAAAAGGGAACGGAGCCACCGCCCTTCCTGTTGCGTCCTGCTATGGCTAGACGGTCAACATCCCACGAATTACCATCTTAAGATACTTACCGCGATCCTGGAGGCCCCACAACACTAGGCAGATCTTATGGCTACCAGCATTACACAGGAATTCAAAACAGTTGATGAGTTAAGAAAGGATGCGGATGCGATCCTCAATCAGCTCCGCGAGAGCTGCCGGCCCAATCTATATCACCCGAAATGGCAAATCTGCGGCCGTTTTACTGGATGTGGAAACCTTTGAACGACTGGTCAAGACCATAGATTTCTCCCGAATCCTCGCCCCTGGTGTAAAAGATATGATTGGCGGTCGGAGGAAGTCACTAGAGCAATTCATCGAAGAGTTTGAAAGTGCCAAAAAGAAACCGGGTTCACGTCGGCGTAAGAACCGAGCGAGACACGGATCATATGTACGACCATATTCCTAAAGAACAATCCTGTTAGGCCCCCATCTTAGGGAAGCCGCTGTTCCAGCAGTTTTGAGGCCTTCCCCTGCTTCATCGGCAACAATGGCCAGTTGCGAGAAGCGAGGCAGTTGAACACTGCCGCGCGTTTGACGGCTGCCATCTTAGCCACAAAGATACACGAAAACGCTCAAAAACAGACCCGTGGAAAGCATTTGGGAGTTTTAGTGCCTTTTCCTGGCTTTTGAAGCTCTCGGCCCCTGACCCTCTGGCCCAAGTGACCCACCCTCTGGTCCCACCAACACTGCGCCAGAGGGTGATCAATAATTGAACACCTGATGCCGACTTGCGCACTTTCGTTGTCTTGGGCGTCTCTCCTTCAAAGGTGGCCAACGTCGGGCTCAAAGGTGGCCAACGTCGGACAAAGGTGGCCCCGCATTGGCCTGGCCCCCTTTGATTTTGAGAAGCTTTGGGGGCCTGAAACCTTCAACACGGTCCCGCCCGCCGAGGTGCTATTGCCGCTTCCAAATGCAAGCAAATCGCTCACGCAATTTGATCTCCTAGCTTTCGCAGCCGAATCGTCAGTTCATGCCCCTCAATCTTGACCTTGGCTTCTGCGAACTCCGCTTCCATCCGCGTGGGCCAGAAATTGGTCAGCGCCTCGTTTGCGATGTAGTCTTTGTGCGCTTCGATGGCTTTCTTCAGCAGTTCCGAATCGGTTTGCAGCCACAATTCGATGCGATCTTCCATATTGAGACCTGCCTTTTTGCGCAGATCTTGCACCTGGCGCGTTATGTCGCGGGCCATGCCTTCTAAAGCCAATAGCTCTGTGATGCGGGCATCGACCATTACTTGCGTTCCGCGATCCACTACGCCGGCCCAGCCTTCCGGGGCCTTGTGTTGGATAATGAAGTCAGTCGCTTCGAGCTGAACGGGTCCTTCGCTAGTGGTCAACTCAACCATGCTGGGAAGCGCGGCAGCAATCACGCTGGCCTGTGACTCGATAAGCTTTTTTATTTCCTGTAAACGGCTTCCAAATTTGGGACCAAGCGCCTTCATGTTCGGCTTTATCTCAGTTTGCAACAATGGTTGCTCGGATACGTGGAGGGTCACTTTTTTGATGTTCAGTTCTTCCGCTATTTGGTCGCCAAAGCGTAGAACGGCTCGTCGTTCGGCCTCATCATTGCATTGAATGCGGATTTCAGCCAAGGGCTGGCGCACCTTGATCTTTACACTATTTCGTGCAGCGGATCCAAGGGACACGAGCCGCAACAAAGCTTCCATGTCTGCCGACAATTGCTCGTCGATCAAGGTCTCGTCCGCTTTTGGAAAGTCACCGAGATGAATGCTGGCATCTTTGCCGACCAAGTTTTGATGCATCGCCTCAGAAAGAAACGGCATGATAGGAGCGAACAGCTTGATCAGCGCAGTGAGAACCGTGTAAAGGGTCTGATACGCCGCCTCCTTATCGGCCCCGACTTCGCTTTTCCAAAAGCGACGGCGGTTGCGGCGGATGTACCAGTTGCTCAGTTTATCATCGACGAACTTCTCTGCCTCCAGGCAGAACGCCATCACGTTGTAGCTTTCGAAGGACTCACGGGCTTTGCGGATCAGCAATTGCAAATCCGACAGGATCCAGCGATCGATGTCGGGCCGGTCATTGGCAGATACAAAGCGCGCCTTGGGATCAAAGCCGTCGAGTCGGGCGTAGTTCACAAAAAACGCATAAGTGTTCCACAGCTTGAGCGTGAATTTGCTGCGCAGTTCATCTGCCGGGCCATAGCCAAAGTTAATATTCGCGGCCGGATTCTGACGGCAATACATCCATCGGCACAGGTCGGCGCCCATTTTTTCCGCCGCATCGTCGAAAGGGATGGCGTTACCCTTTGTCTTGTGCATCTCCTCGCCTTTTTCGTCTCGCACCATCGCGTGACCGAGGAGCACTTTGAATGGCGTTCGATGCTCCATCATCGTGCTCATCGCAAGGATCGCGTAGAACCAGTTGCGAAATTGTCCTGGGAAAGCTTCGGTCACGAAGTCGGCTGGGAACCATTTCTCCCAGTAAGCGCGGTCGGTGTTGTACTTCATCGTGGAATACGGCACGATGCCGGCGTCGAGCCAGGGATTTCCAACGTCCGGAATACGGCTCATGGTGCCTTTGCACCGACCGCACTCGAGCTTAACGATATCGATCCAGGGGCGATGCGGCGTGTGCCCTTCGAATTGCTCCCAGCCGGATATGGCCCGTTCCTTCAGTTCATCGCGGCTGCCGATCACGTCGAAATGATTGCACTGGTCACACACCCAGATCGGCAGAGCCAGACCCCAATAGCGCTTCTTGGAGATCATCCAATCGCCCATGTTCGTGAGCCAATCCAGCTCGCGGGCTTGGCCGTTGATTGATTCCGGAAGCCAAGTGGCTTGTCTGGCAACTTCTTTGATCTCGTCGCGCCACGACATGTTGATGAACCACTCGTCAATGAGCCTGAAGAGCAGTTCAGTCTTGCAGCGCCAGCAGTGTGGGTAGCTGTGCGGGTATTTCTCCGTGGCCAGCAAACGGCCTTTTTGTTGCAAAGATTCAAGGATCCAATCGCTAGTGGCCGGGTCGATAGCTGAGAGTCCTTCAAGCTCATTAAAGCCCACTAAGAATATTCCCGATTCATCCAATGGTGCGATTGCTACAAGACGTTCATTCTTGCCAAGTAGAAAATCCTCTTTGCCGCAACCAGGGGCAATGTGAACAATTCCGGTCCCCTCTGTCTCCCCGACCGCGTCCCATGCAATTACGCGGTGAACTTTGAAACTTGGTTCTTGCACTGCCCATTTCTGCTTTCGGGCTACTTCGGCTATTTCGAAAGGATAACCGCCGGTCCGGCGCTGTGCGGGGAGCTCATCAAACGGCCCGTCATATTCCCAGCCGATCATGGCCGAACCGGGCAGCTCGCCAACTATCTCAAAGCCTTCCTTGCCGGCCTTCTCCTTGAAGATCTGTTCGAGGGGCTTCAGCTTGGGCACCCCTTCGAGCCATTCCTTGCGTTTGAAATCTTCTTCCTTGCGGCGGGCCGTGAAAGCGCCCTTGGCGACGTAATAGATATGATCGCGAAGGCGAACCTTCAGATAAATGAGGTTTGGATTGACGGCTGCCGCCACGTTGCTTGTGAGAGTCCACGGAGTCGTGGTCCAGACGAGAAGGCTCTCCTTGGCCCGGCCTCTCAGCGGAAAAGCGACAAACGGCGCCCGGTGTGCGACAAGTTTGTATCCCTCATGCATCTCCATCTGGCTGATGCCAACGCCGCAGCGCGGGCACCAGGGCATGGCATCGTAATCAGCGTAGACGAGATTACGAGCATGGCACTTCTTCAAAAAGCTCCAGATCGTGTAGTTGTTCTCCGCCGACATCGTGTAATAGCTGCGCCGTTCGTCCGCCGGTTTATTCCAATCATCCTCGCGATCCCAGTCCATCCAGTATCCCAAACGGATCGATTGCTCCGTTTGGACTTTGGCGAACTTATCGACGCGCTGCTTGCAGAGCTGCACAAATTTGTCGATGCTGGCAAACCGGTCGCCGGGCACGAGGTTCTCAATGTCGCGCTTGGTCTTGAGTCCTAGTTCTTTTTCAACCTCGACCTCCACCCATAGTCCTTGGCAATCGAAGCCATTTTGGTAACGCTCTTCATGGCCCGTCATTGCGAAGAAACGCTGGTAGGCGTCCTTGTAGGTGCGGCCCCAGGCATGGTGAACGCCCATCGGATTGTTGGCTGTGATGGGGCCATCGAGAAACGACCATTTCGGTTTGCCGCGGTTCTTGGTCAACAGCTGATCGAAGGCGCTGATGCGTTTCCAAAGCTCCAAAATGGCCCGTTCCTGCGCCGGGAAGTCAACTTGGGTCTCTACTTTCTCAAAAGTCATAGCCTAAACCTCGCGGGATGCTCGTTTGGTCTTTATCCTATCAAATGATGTTTTTGCGACAGGGCAATGTTCGCGCTTCGATTCGACTTGCAGCGGTAATTACGCAATTGCTACCCGTTTGATAAAGAAGGTCACTTTCACAGCATGAGCAAACCCGTTCGTATAGCTGTTCTGGTCAGTGGCGGTGGGACTACGCTCCAAAACCTTTTGGATCGGATTGCCGATGGAAAGCTCGATGCTGAGGTTGTGTTGGCGGTTTCGAGCAAGCCCCAGGCAGCGGGTCTTGAACGAGCGCTCAAGGCGAGGATTCGGGCCGAGGTAGTGGAAAGGTCGGAGTTTTCGTCCACGGAAGAGTTCAGTCTTCGCATTTTCTCTCTTTGCCGTGAAGCAACCGCGGATCTGGTTTGTTTAGCGGGATTTCTGCAACTCATTCATATTCCAGCGGATTTCCAGGGCCGGGTCATGAACATCCACCCTGCCCTTATTCCCGCCTTTTGCGGCAAGGGTTTCTACGGGCATCGCGTCCATGAAGCCGTTTTGGCTAGCGGCGTGAAACTGACCGGCTGCACCGTCCATTTTGCGGATAATCAGTACGATCATGGGCCAATCATCATTCAACGCGCCGTGCCCGTTCAGGACGACGATACGCCAGCAACCTTAGCGGCTAGGGTCTTCGAACAAGAATGTGAGGCCTATCCCGAGGCGATTCGGCTTTTCGCCCAGGGCAGGCTCAAGATTCAGGGAATGCGGGTATTGATTACATCTGAGATATGATAAATTCTGCTTCTATTATTTTTTGGCGGGGGCTCAATTCGTCGCACTCTCGTAAAATATTGACCGAATCCTAGCAAAGGCACGAAAAATCAACCGCCCTAGCCCGCAGCCATTCAGTTTACGATCTACACTTGCTGGTAGCCTGCAATTCATTTCCTGCTTTATGGATGGTCTGCATGGTAGGCCGTGTTTTTCTTGGCCGATATGAAACCATCCGCCTTCTGGGAGAAGGCGGAATGGGGCGCGTTTATTTGGCTCGGCAACTGGATTTGGGCCGGCAAGTTGTCGTCAAGGTCATGCACGACCAGATTGCCGGAGATCCCAAGTTTTGCGAGCGCTTCCAGCGCGAAACGTTGCTGATGGCCCGCTTTCAACATCCTTATGCCGTCACTCTCTATGACGCTTCTCTAAACGATCCCCAAGGACCTTGCATTGTAATGGAGTACATCAAGGGCATGACCCTGGATGTCCTTCTTCAGCGAAATACGCGCCTGAGTTCGGTTCGGGTCGGCCGGCTTCTCGGCCAAATTTGCGAAGTATTGCAGGCCGCCCATTCGGAAGGAATCATCCATCGCGACTTGAAGCCGGCCAACTTGATGGTCGTCGATCCGGACACTCCTTACGAACGCATCAAAGTGATGGATTTCGGCCTGGCTAAGCTTGTAGCCGGCGAAAATGTCCGCACCATCACGGTGACCAACGTCGAATTTGCGGTCGGCACGCCGGGCTATATGTGCCCGGAACAGGCTCGCGGCGATGAAATGGACCACCGCGGCGACCTCTACAGCGTCGGCGTCATCCTCTATGAGTTACTAACCGGGCGTCTGCCCTTTGCCGGCCGATCGACTATGGATGTTCTGCTGGCCCATGCCACCGAGACGCCCCCGCCTTTTACGTCGATCGACACAAATCTATGGGTGCCCCCGGCCATTGAAGAAGTTGTGCAGGCTTGTTTGGCCAAGAACCCGGAGCACCGGCCCAGCAGCGCGCGCGACCTTTCCGAACGCTACGATACCGCCTTAGCCAAAGAGCAGGCGCAACTGGAGAGGGAAGTCCCCCCGAACTATCGCACTCCTTCGGCAGGCCAGCCCGCCTGCGACACCTCAGCCGATCTCGAAATCAAACCCACTGCTCTAGCTGTTGAGGACGAAAGCAGCCTCGTGCACTGCCTGGAGGCCTGGATGCCGGAGAAAATCGCCAAGCATAAGCTTCGTGGCTTCGTCCATGATGTTGGCGGTGAAGTGGTGGAAAGCGTGCCCGGTAAAATTCGCGTTCGCATAGGGGGGCGGGGCACCAAATACGAAGCGCCCAATCGCAATTCGCTTTCTTGGCTCGGATTAGGGCGGCCCGACAGCATTGAATTGGAACTGCGTCTACAACGCTCCAGCGGCGGAAATGACAGCCAGTTACATATCACCTGCGTCTTTCGGCCTGCGGACCGCGATCGACCCGACCGGAGTTGGCGGACGCGCAGCAATTCCATCTATTGCGATTTGCGGGCCTATTTGATGGGCAGCTAGTAACCCAAGACGGTAGTTTTGTTATCTGACCTTGGCCTGGAAGCGGACAACACCCGATTGTCCAGGCAACAGTTTGCCGCTCACTTCCCACCGCAAAATAAGTGACCCCGCTTCATTTTTCTCGGTCGTGAATACCGCGTCGCGGCTCGATTGGGCGGAATCCGGAACGTATTCCAGGCGACCGGCCAAACTGTCGTTGACAGCCACTTCGGTGATAGGTTTGCCGCCAATATTGGAGTATTTCAACGTAAAGGTGATGATGTCGCCCACCTCGGCGGCGCCCTTATCCGCCCATTTATAAAGGTAAAGGGGCTGCTCGGGAATTTCCGGAACGTGATCGCACGGGACGGTTATGTCGCGCGTCTCGGAAACTGAAATGATCGTAGCCAATCCCTCGACCCGGCCGAGAACCTGGGCATTTTCTACTTGGTAGACGATATTCGTCCCGTACTTCCTGGTTATGCTGCGAGCGAACTCGATTTGGCGCAGGAGCTTGGCTCTTAGGCCTTGGTCAAGCTCATAGGGCTTGTTTGCGCCGATTAGCGCGAACGGGCCTTCATAGATGTGAATCGCATTCAATACTTGGACGTTGATTAACTTGCCGAGCACTTCAGTGCCGACCGTTCCGCTGAGACTGCGCCGGCTTTTGAGCCCCGCAAGCTTTTCTTGCTGCTGTGTTTGGCTGTAGAGCGCTTTAGCTGCCAGCAGCGCTTGACCGCGAACGGCTTCGGCGCCGGTTAAGACCAGGGCCACTTGGTTGCCTTCGAGGCGTGATTCACTATTGAGCACCGCAAAACGAGGCACGCACACGCAGACCTTGTTCGATATCGTCAAGCGCTTGCGGCCAACACTGTCCTTGTACACGGCCACGGAATCGGAGGGATCCAGGCCGTGAAGCTTGCCTTCGTTATCGAACCCGGCCGGTCTGCCTAAATCTCCGCCATCGTGAAGGCACTCTTCTTCGGGAAGTTTGGGGCCATGGGCCGGGTCGAACATCGGCAGTCCTTTCCAGGGAAAGCACGGCGGCTGGCTGGGCCATGCCAGTGCTTTCTCTCCGGGAAACAGAATGGTGCCGGGAATCGACTGGCGCTGTAAATCTCTCGTGTCAATTTCTTTGGCGCCCGCGCGAACAACTAAGACAGGCCTTCCTAGCAAACGCGCCTCCTCTACTGGGTCGCCGACGCCGGCGGCGAAACTTTCGATGGGCTCCTCTCTAGGCGAGCTACGCGGAATGGCCGTATCCGGGTTCTCAAGGTAAACGACTTTGGTGAGATACGCGCCATTAAGGATCCGCTCGACTTCCTCAGCATGAAGGACAACGGGCGCCGGGAAGCGCGAAACGGGCATGGTGGGCGGCAAGGCCAGCGTGTTGCGCACCTCCAAGGTAGGGTAAAAGGCAGCGTTCTTTAATCCCTCCACGAAACCGGTCATCTTGACTCGGTACATGTACCCCGGTCGCATGCCAACTCGGACTGGGGTTTCAAATTCTTGGCCGGGCCCTTGACCCTGATAAAAAGTGATCCGCGATCCCGGAGGTCCAAAGAATTGCACGTAAAGGAGAGGGCCCGGTCCTTTGATGGGCAGACC
This sequence comes from Gemmataceae bacterium, assembly GCA_045802525.1. Lineage (GTDB taxonomy): Bacteria > Planctomycetota > Planctomycetia > Gemmatales > Gemmataceae > JBJMQT01. The sequence goes on along the minus strand of JBJMQT010000044.1, from coordinate 22,816 downwards.
AGGCGGCGGGCCATTCTGAGCGGGCGCCGTGCTAGCCCACAAGCCGAATAGGAGGGCAACGGCAATTTCGTTGCGACGTTTCATGGATCGCCCTCTCGTGGAATACGGCCCCATTATTAGACCACCTGAGGATCAGCCGTAATCGACCCTTTGTAAAAAGAGCCGAGGACACTGTCCCCGGCTCTGCGAGTCAAATGGGATTGTTTTAGTTGCCGTACTGGCTAGAAGTCCGGTCGCGGAATGATTTCCTGACCGGCATTGTGGTGTTGCTTTGGCCAGCCAATTCCGCCTGAGTGGGAACCGTCGAATAGGTCGATTGAGCAGCGGCGCTATTTGACGGGCTCACGCTGAGCTTGCCCATGGGGCTGCTATCCCCGCCGGGCAACGGGGTGCTCGGTAATACCGGAGGCAGGTTTGGCAGTAAATTGGGTGCTTGCGGGGCCGGCATTCTACCCGGCCGTTGTTCCATTCCGGCTCTCGGAAACGCGCCCGGAGCGTACATGGGCGGCGAGTTTTCCAACTCTAAGTCGATGTTGCCGAGCCGGACAATGGCCAGGATGCTGCCGCGGCGGCAAGCCTCGGCGATCGGATCGACGCCTGGATCGAGCCGTGAGGAGACCACTTCATCCGGTCCCGTTGCGGCCAGATCTTGGTACTGCGGATCGGGCAGGTAGATGACTTTGACCACATAGTTGCCGGCCCGGACCTGCTCGAAGTCTTCCTGTGTGAAGCTGATGGGCACCGCGCTGTGAGCCAAGAACGCCGCTGTCTTGTGGTTAGCCGGTACAACCTCCAGCGTGGGGAAGTACGGAACGCCGGGATAAAGAGGCACGTCGGTCAGCTTGAGGCGATAGACAGCGCCCTGGACGAAGTTGTATTTTCCAGGAACATCAAGCGTGTTGGCGCTGAAGCCGGCTTTGCCGTCCGGGCTAGCCGTAAACCAGGACACCTTCATGCCCTTTTGGTCGACGAAGCGGATTTCGGTGCGCTGAGCCATGAACGGGCCAGGCGCGCCCGCTGCGCCCATTCCTAAGCCGGTCCCGGTTCCCAAGGCCCCGACCGCGGCAACAGCGCCGGGGGGAAATCCGCCCGCTCCGGGAGGCAAGCCACCGCCCAAGCCCCCAGCATTGATGCCCGCGCCATGCGGCCCCATGGCAAGCTGGCCATTGGCCTGCATGCCGGATTCGGGTCCATTGCCCCAGTGCGAAGCGCGCTCAATCAGCGGCGTCGGTTTCACGGGTCCCTTTGCCGGGGCTTTGCCATCGCTTGCCGTCGCAACGCCCGCCGCGCCGCCGCCGTTGTAGGAGGCGTTCACCACCACCGGTTGCCCCCAGGGACCATCAACCCCGGTCACAGCGGTAGGCTTACAGCCGCCGCACAGGGGACTTTCGCTGCCGCCTTTAAACGCATGTGACATGTACGAATCGCTGCCAGAAGTAACGCAGCCGCTGGCCGCGGCGAGCAGCACCAAGGCACTTGCCGTCCGTTTCATGTGATCCCCCTAGTCGCGGTTATAGGCTGTCGGCCTTCGGCGCCATCCGGAAAACAGTGCGGTTCGCTCCGGGGGCCAATGTTCTCGACCGATGGGCCCCAAGGCCGCAGCCGATCGCCGTTTGCCGCTTTTGCTTGTTCGCTTTGAGCTATCGGTCGCCCGTGCATATTTCGGCATGGGAGCTTTGGGAACTTTCGTCAAAATCGGAAGAACTTGCCTACCTCTTGTTTTCGTTAGCTATCTACTCCCAGCCCGCCCCATAATTTTCACCAGCTTAGCCAATTTCATTTCATTTCACGGACCGGGACACCCCGCTTCGAGAGAGTCTCTCTTTCGCTGCTTTTGAACTCAGAAATTGACCATTTCCCAAAAGAGCGCAGGGATTATCCCAAAAATGAAACGAAAAACCCGAGAGCCGCAGCTAAAGAAAGTACCCTTCCCGTTGCCGCTGTGGCCCGACGCATCACAGCCCGGGCCCCACCTGCTCTTGAAGTGGAGGGGTTGCAACCAGCAGCCTTGGGGGTGTACTCTAAACCCAATGGCGTCAAGTGGGGCAAGAGAACTCGGACATGGGCTCCATTAGAGTCGGCAACGGCTGCGGTTTCTGGGGCGACAGTCTCGATGCCCCCATTCGCCTCGCGGAAGCAGGCCGGCTGGATTATTTGACCCTGGAGTACCTGGCCGAACTGACCATGTCCATTCTGGCCCTTCAGAAGCAAAAGAATCCAGAAGCAGGATTTGCGACCGATTTCCTGGATGTCTTGCGGCGTTTGTGTCCCATTCTGAAAGAACAAGCGCGCCTCAAAATCATCACCAACGCGGGGGGCATGAATCCGCTGGCTTGTGCCAACCAAGCCCGCAAAATCCTCAATGACGCCCGCCTTGGCGATTGCAGGCTCGCGGTCGTCACCGGCGATGACTTGATGCCGGATCTGGATCGGCTTTCGGTAAGCGGTCACGACTTAACCCATCTCGACTCGGGGGCGGCCGTCGCCTCAATTCGCAACCGACTGGTGAGCGCCAACGCCTATCTCGGCGCGCAACCCATTGTGCAGGCCCTGAAGCAAGGAGCGTCCATTGTCATCACGGGACGTGTCGCCGATGCTTCCTTGACCGTCGCCCCCGCCGTTCACGAATTCGGCTGGGACTGGAATGATTGGGACCGTCTTTCCGCGGCTACAGTGGCCGGGCACCTCATCGAGTGCGGAGCCCAAGTCACCGGGGGCCTCTGGAGCAATGTCGGAGATGGCAAAATTCTGGCTAACGTGGGCTATCCTATTGCGGAGATCGAAGACGATGGCACAGTTGTCATCACCAAGCCCGAGGACACCGGCGGGGCCGTCAATCGCGAGACGGTCAGCGAGCAACTGCTTTACGAGGTTGGCGATCCCGCGGCCTATTTGACGCCTGATGTGACCGCGGATTTCACTAGCGTTCGTCTTGAGCAGGTCGGCCCGGATCGTGTGGCCATTACCGGAGCCAAAGGCAAACCGGCGACGGACTCTTACAAGGTTTCGATGGCCTACCGGGATGGCTTCTCTGCCAGTGGGACACTGGTGATCGCCGGGCCGAATGCCCAAGCCAAGGCCTGGGGATGCGGCGAGCTGGTTTGGCTTCGGCTCGCCCAAGCGGGGTTTATATACGAACAAGCGTACTCCGAAATCGTCGGTGGCCGTGCCGGTGAAGATTTTAGAAATCCCAAGTGTGCCGAACCGCCGGCCGTGGTGCTGCGTCTCTCGGCAAGAGATGAGCGGAGATCGGCCATTGAGCGTTTTACCCGTGAGTTAGCCCCGCTCGTCACCTCGGGGCCGCCCGGCGTAACCGGTTACACCTCGGGCAGACCGCCTGTTCGGGAAGTTTTCGCTTATTGGCCCGCCCTGATCGAAAAGAAAGCCGTCAATCCCGCTGTGCAAATGATCGGATGAGCGATGCAATCGCAACCAACTTCCCAGAATTCGGCCACCTTAAGCGATATCGCCCACGGCCGAAGCGGCGATAAGGGAAATCATGCGAATGTCGCCGTCCTTGCTTATACCCCTAAGGGTTACGATTGGCTCCGGGAGCACCTTACCGTGGAAAGAGTTGCAGCATATTTTGCATCGTTTGGACCAAGCAAAGTGGTGCGTTTTGAAGCGCCTAATCTGCTGGGATTGAACTTTTTGCTCTATGACGTTCTCGGAGGCGGCGCCAGCCAATCACTGCGCGTCGATTCGCAAGGGAAGACGATGGCATTGGCATTGCTAAGCATGACCATCGATCGTCCGCCCGATTACGAGGAGATGCTTCGGGAAGAAAAAAAGGAGCAGGAATGACTTCCTCGTTGGTGCTGTACGAAGCCAAGCCCCCCGCTGTGGTTCTGACGATCAACCGCGCGGATAAGCGCAATGCCTTGAGCCGGCAGCTCATCGCCGATTTGACGGCCGGCTTTCAAAAGGCGCGGGACGATGCTGGTGCGCGTGCCGTCATCCTGACGGGAGCGGGATCGGTTTTCTGCGCCGGCATGGACTTGGCGGATTTGGCCGCTTCAAGCCCCTCTCCCCTGTACTCGGGGGAGAGGGGTTGGGGTGAGGGGGCCAGCCTCGCCAATCCCCCGGTCCCCCTCACCCCCGGCCCCTCTCTCACGAGTACAGGGGAGAGGGGAGAAAAGCCGCCACAATCGGGTGAAGTACGGAGCGAGTTGGTTTGGCAAGATGCTTTGAATTTGGCCGCGCTTTACGACCTCATTTACACGCTGCCGAAACCGACCATCGCCGCCATTAATGGCGCGGCGGTGGCAGGCGGCGCCGGCCTGGTCACCGTCTGCGATCTGGCACTGTCGGTTCCCGAAGCGAAATTCGGTTATCCGGAAGTGCGCCGTGGTCTGGTGGCCGCCATGGTGATGCCGCATTTGCTTCGCCATGTCGGTGAGCGAATGGCACGCTATCTTCTTCTAACCGGTGAACTCATCGATGCGGCTGAAGCGCAGCGAGCCGGCCTTATTAATGTAGTGGTGTCTAAAGAAAACCTCAGCGAAAAAGCCGTCGAGTGGGCCCGTTCGGTTGCCGAGGGCGGCCCCCAGGCCTTAAAGGCAACCAAGAGCCTACTTCAACAATTCTCGCGCCAGGCTATTTCGATTGAAGACGCTGCCCAGGCGAGTGCGGCGCCGCGTTTGACCGAAGAATGCAAGCAAGGGCTTGAAGCATTCTTCAATAAACAACCGGCTCCATGGTCGCCGCGTTAAACGGCCCTTGCTCGAAGCTTCCATCCGGCCAGAATCGGACACGGCCCTTTTTCCATTGGAGAGGGCTAATCTTTTCTTGACACGCAGCTTGAATCATCGCTTCTGCCAGGTTGCCTATCGCCAACTGCCTCAGCCCTACGTAAGACGTCGTTAAGCGAGGATTGATCTCGATTACGTAGTCCTGCGAGCCGTCCTCCGCCGACCCAAGAATCAAATCGACGCCTACATACCCATGCAAGCCGGGGACAGCCTGAACAGCACGGGTGGACAGTCGGGTCGCACGGTCGGCGAGGGGCCCCGGCAAGGGAATGCTTCCGCCTCGATAGTGGAATGAACCATCGTCGTCGGAAAAATCCTGGGATGCCGGGAGCAAAGCTTCGAAGCAGCGCTTTCCGATCAAAAACGACACGCTGCATGATTGACCAGCCATGTAAGGCTGCAATAACAACTCACCGGTCCAGCCTTCGGACCGAGCCGACGCCACGGCTTCTTCAATATCCGCCGAGTTTTGAACCAGCACTGTAGATTGCGAACCAGCGCCATCACGAGGCTTCATTACCGCGGGAAAAGACACTGGGGCAGCGGTTTCAGCAATGGCGCATGGCGGCGTGGGGATGCCACGATCCCGAAGGAAATTGGCCAGCTCCAACTTATCCGCTGTCAGTCGCACCGCCTGCGAGGTAGGGCCTAACAACCGCCCTCCCTCTTCTTCCACCCAGCGACAGCGCTGATGCAACAGGCCGGCGCATTCGGGAGCGACGACCAAAGTGAAGTCGGCTTGGCTGGCGAGCCTGCGGAAGATATGAGGTTCTTCGGCGCCGTGCACTTCCATAAAGTCATGCTTTTGTAACCCGAACCGTAAGCGAGAAATCTGTTTTCCCTCGCTTACGCTCCGGGCTAGTAAAGATGTGACCATTTTGACTTGAGGTATGCGGCCAAAGTCTTCGAGTAAGGCCGATAGCATGGCCAAGCCTTCGGCACGCAGGGAGCCCGATAAGGAATTCGGCAACGCCCCGGCGCTGACGGCCTCATAAACCAAAATCTGCATACCGTCATTTATATCGCCTGGTCCGAAAGAAAACGAATGAAGGAAGGATTGGCAATCCGTCCTTCATGCAAATACTTTGTCATTGGAATGGCGTTTCCTTTACTGATCGCCAATTGAGCTGAGCTTCGGCGGATCTGCCGCCGAGGCGCCGGTCTCTGGCGCGGTTTGTTTCGCCGCATCCGGGCCGAAGGAGATGGTCCCCGAAGCGGATGCAGGAGCCGGCGTGTAGCCCGTCAATTTCAAATCGCTCGGATTGACGCCCTTAGATCCCGAAGGCAACGGCAACACGGCGCCGGATTTGTCTCTAGGCAGCGGAGGCGCCTTTTCCATCAAAGCCGGCAGCGAGGGAGCGGTATCCCCCAAGACCGGCAATTTGAGCGCCGGATCTTCTTTGCAGACCGGCTGATACGGTACCGGGTTAGCTCGCTCACGCAAGACTAAAGCTCGGGCACGTTCCTCGGCATGTTCGACTGCCCGGACCTGTACACAGGTCGGCAGGGCGCCTTCGCCGATGACGACATTGTCATATTGCATAAGCGTGCCCTTGGCGAACTCCCAGGCGACCAAGGCGTTTTGGTATTGGGCGATGAAGTTATATTCGTTGGCCAGGGCGTCTGCAAAAGCGCTTTGAGCTTGCAGCAAGAACTCGATAGGACTGACGTTGCCTGGCACCGCCGACCCCACCCTTACCTGAAGATAGCGCGTTTCGAGTTGCAGAGCGTTCGCCTCGCGATTGGCGCGCTGAATGCCGATTTGGGCGTAGAAGTCGGCAATGTTGCGGCGCTGGAGTTCGAGAATCTGGATGGTTTTCAGTTCCTGATCACGCAAGGTGTTGTAACTTCGCATTAAATTCAATCGGGCCACCCGAACCGCCGAGTTGGCATCGCGGAATCCCAGAGGCACATTCAATTGCAAACCGACGCTCCAGTTATTGAAGCGGTCAGATGCCAGGTTACGAAAGGCATTGTTGGGATCAGGGCCGTCAATGCGGCTGCCGAGGGCGTTGACATCGTAAGTAGACAAGAAACGCAAGTCAGGCAGCAGGAGGTTTTTCTGATTGATCAGGTCAAGTTGGCGAAACTTGAGATCTTGCCGGGCAATGACCAGTTCGGGTCGCAAAGTAAGCGCTTGGCGCTGGGCCGTTTCCCAATCGGGTTGATAGTTGGCGAGATTCGGCGCGTCGGCCGGCACTAAACGAAAACCATCATTGACCTTCAGGCCCATCAAGGCGCGGAGACGACGCTCATTTTCCAGCACCTGTCCTAGAGCCGTCAGGCGCTGGCTGCGAAACACTTCATATTGGGCACGAGCCGTGGCTACGCCACTGATATTGCCTCGACCTGCTCTTAGATTGATCTGGCTGATCTTCCAGGCCTCGAAGGCTTGCAACAGACCCTGATCACGCGTGTAAAGCTGCCAGTAGGAGGAATACAGGTTCCAGTAGGCGGTTTCCACGTTGAGCAACATGAAGTTAACTTGGTTTTCAAACTGGGCCCGCTCTTGGTCGAAGCGGATGCGTGTAATCAGGATGCCTTCAACGCGCGAGCCGCTGTTAAGGCCATTGACGAGCAGGCTGCCCGGGTGTGCCGTCCGCAGTTCGTTGATCTCGATTCCAAAGCCCTGCAAGAGAGGCTGCTCAAATTGGAATTGCAGCGACGGCGTATAGGCAGGATTAACCCGCGACGGCAGATTTGTGAAGGTATAGGGGACTGCGAACGTAATGCCCGCGACACCGCCAGTGGGCAGCGGTTTGGCAATGGTGCTGATAAAATTGGCCTGCTGTTGAGTAATGGCTCCAAGTTGCCCTGCCTGGAAGGTTTCCAGTGCCGTGCCGACCGGCCGGTCAGTTGTCGTCCAAGTAAAGTTGCTGATCCAGCGCGCGTCAAACTTGGCTTCGGAGGCCTCAATATTGGCCCCGGTGATGGCCGGATCCAGGGCCAAAACGCGGATGGCGTCTGAACCGCTCACCGGACCGCCGCCGAATTGCACGAGGGAATCATTGATATTGCCGGCCCCTACGATGCTTTGCCCGCCGACCGTGCCGCGTTCGAGGGCGCTGGCGATGCACTCGCTAATGGTGACGTAGCGCGGCGGCTGCTCGGGATCGAGTGAAGTCACAACCTTCGGAACCATTTGCTCAAAATTGGGGGTATAGGAGATCGTCGGATTGCATTCCACCTCCTGCATGACGGCCGATTCAGTGTTCGCTAAGTCGTCGGCGGTCATGAAGACCTGCTGCTTGCACCCGCTCGCCGCGGCGACCGCCAACGCAAAGCCTGCAATCATTCTTTTCCAACGCATGTTCTTCACCCCGTTGAGACAGGACCTCGTCCGGCGAGCCGATGTACCGCCACCCCACGCGGATTCGGCCCGCCCCTGGGATTCCTGATCCAGCAATTTGGCTTCAGGAGCGCAGGACCGGAGATGGTACAGCCTATATCGGCAAGCAGCGGCTGATAGAATAGGGATATCTTACCGATTACGCCGAGGATGCCGCTTAATCTGGGCAGGAAGCGAGTGCGAGGGGAAAAAGTACAAAAGAAAGAAGCGATCTTTGCCGAACCCAGCTTTTCCTGTTTGTCCGTAGCGTGCGGCTTAGCCAATCTCCGCCTGGGGGCGAGGCGCCTTGGAATGAAAAGTCAGGTAGGGACGAGTCTTCGAGTCCCACCTGGTGCATCGCTGGGCACAGGACCTCTTAGGCACCGTTTGTGTGCAAATTGCTGTGCAAACCACACACCCCTCTGGTTGCACAGAAATGACGCTTGTTGCACAGAAACGACGCTTTTTGCACAGAAAGCACTTTTCTGCACAGAAATGCTCTAACAAGTCAGAATCGCAGGAGCACAAAGGCTCCTGGACTTGGCCATTCTCTTCATCCTTTAAGGGCTTACGCTCATCCTTGCAAAATATCGGTGCGCGGTGGGACTCGAAGACTCGTCCCACCCTACATTTTGGAAAGGCCGCCGCTACATTCCGTAACAATTCGTTTGAACTAGTTTCCAAAACTAAGGAAACGATCTTTTTTGCCGAAATGCTCTGGGACTTCAGGGCTTAGAAAAGATCGTTTCTCTTACCCCTATCACACTCCCTACTCTGCGCGCCGGAAATGAACCAAGAATCGTGTCGAATAGCTAATGCTGCATTATGAGATGTTGTCGACTTTCTCCCTATCCCAGCGCGGGGATACGGCAACACACGGTAAGCCGAGCAGCCTCTTGATCCCCGCCCACTCGCCGACATCGTTGCCCTCGACTTGATGGCCGATGTATTGGAGAAGATAGCCGACGACTAGGCAGCCCACGCCCCAGTACCAAGGCTGGAAGAAAAGAAGCACGACGCCCGTGACAGCCATGGGAATGCCGATCACGTGGATCGCCAAATTGAAGGGGTGCCGATGGCGGGTAAGCCACCGGGCCAATCGTTTGCCAACGAACCGTCGGAATGGTCCGCGCTGAGCCGATCTAGCCTCGATTTTTTCAGCGATAGTGAGCGGCTTTACCATGTCGAAAGAGTAGCGGCAGCAGGTCGGCTTGGCAATCTGTTATGTCAGCCAGGTAGGGTGGGACGAACCTTCGAGTCCCGCCTTTATCTTGCGGAGTTCATGGTGGGACTCGAAGGCTCGTCCCACCCTGCGCTACCACGCTACATTTGCTCCAGCGTGCGGATGCCGAGCAGGCTGAGGCACTTACTGATGACGCGGCCGGTCAGATCGCACAGCAGGAGGCGGCTTTGCTTGATTTCCGGCGTTTCCGCCTTGAGAACGGGGCAATTCTGGTAGAAGCCGCTATAGCATTTGGCGAGATCCCAAAGATAGGCGGTGAGGACGCTGGGCCGGTAGTCGGCTGCCGCCGCGGTCAATGTCTCCTCGAAGCGCAAGAGTTGCAGAGCAAGGCCCGCCTCTTGGGGCTGCTGCAATTTCGGCAAGGGCGGAGCGTTGCGGTACAGGTGTTCCAGGATATCTGCTTTCCGGAAAATGCCGCGAATTCGCGTGTAGGCATATTGCATATAAGTCGCCGTGTTGCCGTCCATGGCCAGCATCTTATCCCAGCTGAAAACATAGTCCGAAGTGCGGTTTTGCGAGAGATCAGCATACTTGACGGCGCCGATGCCGACGACCTCGGCGATATCCTGGATTTGTTTGTCGGTAAGCTCCGTATCCCCTCCCTGTAAGGCCTTGCATACCGTTGCCGCGCGCTGCACGGCTTCGTCCAGCAAGTGATTGAGTTCGACACCGCCGCCTTCGCGGGTTTTGATCGGCTTGTTGTCGGTCCCTAAAACCGAGCCAAACGAAATATGCTCTAGCTCTACCTTGTCGTAGCCCCAGCGTCGGGCGATGTTGAACAGGTTCTTGAAGTGGAGCCCTTGGCGAAAATCAACCACGTAAAGAACCGTGGTTGGGTCGTAGGTTTCCACGCGATATTTGATCGTGGCGAGGTCGGTGGTCGTGTATGTAAAGGCGCCGTCTTTCTTGCGAACGAGGGCCGGGGGTTCGTTTTCCGCGAAGAAAACGACGACGGCGCCTTGGCTGTCTTGGGCGAGCCCTTTCTTTTGCAAACTCTCAACCACTTCGGGCAGCATGGGGTTGTAAAAGCTCTCGCCATGCGTATGGTCGAAATGAATGTCGAGGCGGTTGTAAATCTTGTTGATCTCCGCCAAGCACCAGGGCATGAACGTCTTCCAGAGCAGCAAATTCTCCGGGTCGCCGGCGTGGAGCTTGGCGGTTTCCTGGCGGACGGCGTCGGCGACGGGATTGGCCGGCGCGTCCTCGGCGTCGTCTTTCTCGTCCATCAGTTTGCGGACGTGGAGATAGAGCCGGACCATCTCCCGGACCGGGTCGGTTCGCAGTCCCTCTTCATCGCGGAAGTTTTTGTAGCCGTAGAGCAGCATGCCGAACTGCGTGCCCCAGTCGCCCAAATGGTTGTCTGTGACCACGCGGTGGCCTAGAAAGCCGAACAGCCGGGCCAGGGCATCGCCGATGATCGTGCTGCGCAGATGGCCGACGTGCATCGGCTTGGCGACATTGGGGGAGCTGAAATCAATGACAAGGGCTTTTGAAGGATCGGCGAGCGGCACCCCAAGCCGGGCGTCGGCAGCCATTTGCTGAACCCGCTGGGCTAGCCACTCCCGGTTGAAGCGCAAGTTTATGAATCCCGGCCCGGCAATTTCGGGGGGATCGAGCATTAAGGGTTGGCCGGTCTCGCCGGAGGCCGGCGGTCCGCCGGAAGCTTTGTAAGCCGATTTCACCCCTGCCACGATGGTTTGGGCAATGACGGTTGGATTTTTCTTGATCTCCTTGGCCAGCGGCATGGCGAAGTTGGCCTGGTAGTCCCCGTAACGCGGGTCCTGCACCGGCTTGATCATGCTGACATAGGATGAAGGATCTACGCCCAGGCCCGCGAGCACAGGCCGGAAGAGTTCTTGGAGATGTTTTTGCAGGTTCATGTCGTTTGGCGAGGAAAATGCGCCGCTCCGCCCGGGGGAAGCGGGTCTCCCGACCTGAAACGGCAAGCCTGTTAGTATCGTTCCCAGTCAACGCGCGGTGCGTCGGCCCAGAGGTCTTCCAAGGCATAGTACGAGCGCGTGGCCGGATCGAACACGTGGACCATGACGTCCCCGTAGTCTTGCACGACCCATTTACTGGCTTCGTACCCTTCGATAGTGAGCCGGCGCTCGCCCTCGGCATGCATGGCGGCGTCGATCTCCTCGGCGAGGGTGTGGACCTGCCGGCGGCTCGTGCCGTTGACGAGAACGAAATAGTCATAAAGGGGTGTGATGCCCGTCATGTCGAGGACCACAATGTCATGGCCCTTATGATCGACGGCAGTGCGGGCACAGAGACAAGCACGTTCCAAAGCGACCCGTTGCGGAGAAGTGGTCGCTTCTATCCTGGCCATTGCGATATTCAAAGGACCTCCTTTAAGGAATGGGCTGCCAAGGTGGAGGTCCGCGTGTCGTATGCGACGTGGGTTAGTGTCGCCGTTGGTCACCTCCTGACGTTTGGGCAGCAAATTGGGGGCTCACGGTTCGCGTCTGGCGCCGGGCCAGACAGTCCTCTACTCCTATTTTTCACCAAGCGACCGGGCACGTCAAGTAAGTAGTTAAATTGGCGGACCGGGGCGGCCCACGAACTTTTCTCGGGCCCCGGCAGTTCCGCCATAAGCCGCAGAGTTTAGGACCTTGGCAACTTGCTCCATGCTATTTGGACACTTGGATAGAGCTTGGGTTCGGTTCTTGGCCACAGTCAGCCACCGACCGTGTCCTCGGAGGGCTTATGCCCACCGCTCGCTGCGTAGTTGCGTTCCGCTCGTTGGCGGACTCGTCTGGCTCCAAAAAGCGGCCTCCGTTATAACCTTGCTCGCGCCGGATCGGACCCTTTTCTCTACTCGATGTGAAAAATACCATGCGCAAGTTGTTCTGCTGGTGCGCCTCGCTGACCGCGACAGGCGCCGTCTTTGTCGCCTTGACGGCCGCGTTCGTGTCCGCGCATCCGAAGTCCTACGCGGGCCGGTTGGCCATGAGAGCATGGTGCGGCAAGGAACAAACGCCCCTTGTGGAGCAGGTCGCCCAGATCGATCCGGAGCCGGATAGGAATGACGCCGCGATCTTCCTTGGCGAACCCGCCGTCGCTCAGGAATTCCACAAAAGACTGCCGTTGGGCGTCTTCGCTGCCGACCAGACCGAGCAAACCAAGGCCGATGACGATGAAGAAGCCGGTCTCTTCGCCAAGGGCCCCCACAATAGGCTGCCGGGGACGATTCTCATTAGTGAAGAAACGCAGGAACCGCCCAGCGTCTCCAGCGAGCCCTGCCCGCAAAAGTTCATGCCATCTGCACCAACGAATCCTGAACCGGGCATGATACCGCCGCCAGCCACGGAAGACAGCGGCCCGCAATTCATGAGTTACTGCGTTGATGAAGGAGATGCGAAGGTGGTGATGCCGTACGTGGAGGAGGATTTCAAGCTCAATACTGATATAGATTTCTCTGACGCGATTCGCAGGGAACAGGAGCTAGAAAACGAATATTACCTGAGCCAGCCACATGACAACCAATTAAACGCTTTTCGCCAATTAGGCCTGTCGGATAACCGCCGACAATGGATTTCAGGGCTCTTGCTTAATGTGGTGCCGTGCCAGTCGAAATGGAATGAAAAGGCAAGGGTGGACCAATCGACCCTAATCCAGGCCAATTCCAAAACTCCACTTCCGGTCGAACGCCCAGAACCCAAAGGAAGGGACATCAAACAGACCGATGATCAATGGAGTGACCTAGAGCCAGGCCGCCCTGATTTTAGAGACATGACAAATCTTGCGATGCGACTCTCCGGTGCTTCTCCTTCCAAGGAACCGAATTTGGAAGATCAGGAAAAAGCCGTTACGAATGTGGTAAATGAAGATCAGTGTGGCTTTCGGCAGCCTGGCTCAGAAATCCAATTAATTCAATCAGGATTTCGCTTTTGCTCAGGATATGGCGTGTGGTTTGGCCGCCGCGCTCTTGAGCCAGTGGACTGGAGCGCTTTCATTAGCTCTGTAGAAGAGGAACCAACTTTTCACAGTTTCACATTCACTGGGACCATCTTTACGGGCGACAGGCCTCAAAATACGTTCGACAAGCCTCAAAATACGTTTACATCAATAAATCCCAAAGCTTGGAGAGTGTTCATACGAGCTGGAATCAGGAAAGAGAAGAGCGAGACATCTTCAAAACTGTCATTTCCGATCAGTGACATTTTTCCCTTTCTAGACCAATCTGGAAGCGCTGCGATGGAATCGGAGATGATTGACACCATTTGGCCGTTTAATCTTATTGGCGAATCTTTTCGAGATCTTTTGAGTATTCTGGACAAAGATCCCAATAGAAGAATGTCAGACCTAACCGGGCCGTCAGGATATCCGACACGGTCAGATGCCAATGCCAGGATGCAGGAACTCGTCAACGATCACAACGAGCAATCTGGTCCACCGGGAAATGAGACTCAATCAGGTCCAACCAAAAAACGAAAGGACGATAAACCAAGCCACCTTAGCCCAGAGCGAGTCCACGGCGGCATCCAATAGGCTTCATTGACGGGCGGAATGACTCATCCTTTAGTAGCCGAAGCCCCTCTCGCAGCCGACCTTGTAGGGAATCGCAGAGACCGGTTTTCCGGTGTTGATAAAAGGCGGTTTGGGTGGAGGGCCTTCTGCGACCCCTTCCGGGATCGTCGCGATTACGGGGTGCTTTTCCGGTGGTGTCGCCGCGCTCAACCACCTGCTAATGGCTGCGACCCCTCCGCGGTCAAAACCCGCTCGGCTCAACCGCCGGCTAAGGGCCGCGACCGCTTCCATGAAGCGCGGTTTCCCCGGTAATCCCCTCCAACTCTACCCAGAACGCGAAATCTTTTCTAATCCCGGCGCGGCTTTTCGGACGTGATGATGGCAAGAACTGTGGCCGCCAGGACGCTTGCAAACGCGCCCGCTAGGGCTACTAACTTGATGAATCCTTCCGTCGCGGATATCAGGGGATCTAAAGACGGCTTTTCTGTTCCCAATGGGGCGACATGAGATCGATTACAGGCATACAGATAGAGCGGCAAAGGCGCCATGAGGATCAATCCGACCAGGCGCGCCGCCGACCCCTTAGCCATGCGCCGGCGGGCCACTGGGACCCGGCCGAATATCAGAGCCAATAGACCCAAAACAAACAGAATGCTCTCGAGTACAAAATAGCCCATCGATTCCAACCGCTGTCAATTCTTCAATTCTGCCCGTCTCACTGTTGGTCTTACGATTTTCCACGTGCAACGCCTATTTGCAACCTGCCAATCGTGCAATGGACCAAAAGTTGCACAACATTCTCTTGGCATTTGACGGAAATACCCATCGAAAATCTTGGAGAGAGGCCCGGCTATGCGCTTCAGGGATAAGGTTTGCGTCCTAACAGGCGGCGGCTCGGGAATCGGCAAGGCTGCCTGCCTGCGCTTTGCCAAGGAGGGTGGAATGGTGGCAGTTCTCGACGTCAATGATGACGGCAACCGAACCGTGAGAGAAATCTCCGAAGCCAGCGGTCAGGCTTTATTCGCCAAAACGGACGTTTCCAACTCCGCCCAGGTGCGTGCGGCGATCCAATCGGCAGTAAATCGCTGGCACAAAATCGACGTCGTTGTCAACGACGCGGCCATGATGACGTTTACTCCCATCGTCGATCTTCCGGAGGAACAATGGGATAAGGTCATGGCCGTGAACCTACGCTCCGTCTTTCTCATGTGCAAATATAGCGTTCCGCACATGCCGCCTGTCGGCGCTATTGTGAATATCAGCTCCGTCCACGCCCACGAGACGACGAAAAACGTGGTCCCGTACGCGACGTCCAAAGGGGGCATGGAGGCCTTCATCCGCGGCTTCAGCGAGGAACTGGAAGACAAAAAGATCCGGGTCAATTGCGTGGCCCCCGGCGCCGTCGATACGCCGATGCTATGGAACAATCCCAACATCAAGAGCGGCGCGGAAAGAATTGCCGGGGCGGTCGGCAAACCGGAGGACTTGGCCGCTGCCATCTGTTTTCTCGCCTCCAGCGAGGCGAGATTTATCAACGGAACGACACTTGTTGTAGACGGAGGCCGGCTCGACATCTTGTGACCAACCGCTCGAGCAACCGGCAAGGCGGAGAAAAGGAGCGAATCCGTGTCACATTTCCTGTTTGCCACCGGGATCGAAAATAGCTATCCCACGATTCCGTTGCCGGGCGGAAAAAAGACGCGCGTCGATGAGATGCAGAAGTGTGGCCATTATCAGCATTGGCGACAAGACCTTCAGCTGGTCAAAGAGCTTGGCCTCAATTATTTGCGCTATGGGCCGCCCCTTTACAAAACGCACACAGGGGCCGGCCGCTATGACTGGAGCTTTGCGGATGAGACTTTTAACACGCTAAAGGAGCTGGGGATCACGCCGATAACCGATCTGTGCCATTTTGGCGTCCCCGATTGGATCGGCAACTTTCAGAACAAGGATTGGCCGCCCCTCTTCGCCCAATACGCCAAGGCCTTTGCTCAGCGTTTCCCCTGGGTGACCTATTACACGCCGGTCAATGAGATCTATATTGCCGCCTTGTTTTCCGCTCAATACGGTTGGTGGAACGAATGCCTAACCAGCGACCGCGCTTTTGTCAACGCTCTGCACAATCTTTGCCGGGCCAACGTGCTGGCCATGCGCGCCATCCTTGAAGTCCAGCCCAAAGCTATCTTCATCCAGAGCGAGTCCTCCGAATATTTCCACCCGGAAAAACCGCATTGCCTGGATCGGGCAGATTTCCTTAACCAGAAACGCTTCCTATCGCTCGACCTGACCTACGGCCATCCGCCCAATGTGCGGATGTACGAATTCCTCATAGACAACGGTATGACTCGGGAAGAATACCACTGGTTTCCCGAACACCATGTCAAGGCTCATTGCGTTATGGGAAACGATTATTACGTAACCAATGAACACCTTGTCCACGAGGACGGCAATACCTCGCCCGCGGGTGAAATTTTTGGGTATTACGTAATAACCCACCAGTATTTCAGCCGCTATCGTCTGCCGGTCATGCACACGGAAACAAACCTCTCGGACCCGAGAGCCGCCCCCGCTTGGCTTCGCAAGGAATGGGCGAACGTCCATCGCCTAAAGCAAGACGGCGTCCCGGTTCTTGGCTTTACCTGGTATAGCCTGATTGACCAGATTGATTGGGATTCGGCATTGCGAGAAGACCAAGGTCACGTGAACGAACTGGGGCTCTATGACTTGGACAGAAGCATTCGCCCCGTGGGTCATTCCTATAAAGAACTCATTAATGAGTGGCGCGAGATCCTGCCAACCGAGAGCTTCAGTCTTGGCCTCAGTGATGAAGCATAATCCGCGGCGAATGACGGCTGCCAAGGGCGTTTTAATTTCGCCGTAATTCATCCAAGGTGGACTTTATCACTTCGATTTGATTCTGCAATTCCGCCATCATTTCGCTCTGTTGCTGAACAACTTCGGCCGGCGCCTTTTGTACGAAATTAGCATTGGCGAGTTTTGCTTGGATGCCCTGCAAGAGCTTTTGCTTCTCCGCTAATTGCTTTTCCAGCCGCTTGATTTCCGCGCTCACGTCGATTAGTCCTTGGAGCGAGACATAGGCTTCAAATTCCGGGTTGACATAGGTTGCGGCTTGGGCCGGTTTTGTAACGGTTTCGGCGCTTTCCAGACGACCGACGCCGGCGAGCATTGTGATGAACTGCCTTAGTTCGTTGAAATCCTTGGAGACTGCCTGGTTGGCGCGCACGAGCACGTCGAGCGGTTTTTTGGCATCAATCGTATAGCGGTTGCGGACTTCGCGCACGGCTCGCACAAGCTCTTGCATGCGCGCGAATCGCTTCTCGATTTCCGCAGTGCGCCATTTCTCAGGGTATTGCGGCCAAGGCGCGATTGCGACGCTTTCGGCGGCGGGTTCCGGACTTGGCAAACCGCGCTCGAAGGCCGCCTCAGCGAGGGCCTGCCAGATCGACTCGGCTGCGAAGGGCATAATCGGCTGCACGAGCCGCAAAATGCCGTCCAACACGCCAACCAAGACTCTTTGAGCCAAGGCCCGGTTGGCGGGTTCGCGCAGCCTTCCTTTGCTCATCTCGACATACCAATCGCAGAATTCCGACCAAGTGAGGTCGTAAATCGTGCGGGCTGCTTCGCTGAATCGATAGTTGTCAAGCTGTCCGGTTACTGCCGCCGCGGTCGTCGCTAATCGACTTATGATCCATTGATCTTCAAGAGGCAGTTCCTCAACCTGAATGGCTTCGGGCTTATAGCCCTCCAGATTCATCAGCAGGAAGCGTGCGGCATTCCAAAGCTTGTTGGCGAAGTTGCGTCCCACCTCAAAGCGCTCGGAGGCTTGCTTCGCCGTCGGCAAATCGGGGTCATCCGTGGGCCAGGGGCCGCCCGGGCGAAACGGCTTTTTGCAAGTCGGACACGTCACCTTGCGGGTCCGCATATACATGTGCTCTTGCTTGACCGGCACCAAACTTTCGCAGTGAGGACATACATTGGCCACCGGCAACCGGCTGTCCTGCGTTTCCGTCGCCAAGACAACCATGCCGAAGCGCAGGGCGTCGGCGCCGTAACGGTCGATAATGTCGAGCGGATCGACGCCGTTGCCCTTGGACTTGCTCATGCCCTCGCCGAAGCCGTCGAGAATCTTTGGGTGGATATAGACATGGTGAAATGGTTCCTTGCCCGTGTTGTATAACCCGGTCATCACCATGCGGGCCACCCACAGCGTGATGATGTCTCGGTTGGTGACTAACACGCTCGTGGGATAGTAGTAGGCTAATTCGGGCGTCCGCTCCGGCCAGCCCAGCGTGGAATGCGGCCACAGTGCGGAACTGAACCAGGTATCTAGAACGTCCGGATCTTGCTCGAGGGGATACTTCGGGCCCAAGGCGTCAGCCGGCAGGTCTTCGAGACCGCAAACGAGATATTGGCTATTCTCCTCATCAAGTCGCCAAGCAACATCTTCACGACCGGCGAAGGCCCTCTTCAATTCCGCTTCGGGACAGCGCGCGTACCAGATCGGAATGCGATGGCCCCACCAAAGCTGGCGGCTAATGCACCAATCGCGCTTTTCGCCCAACCAGTCGAGATAAGTGCGGGCATAGCGCTCCGGATGAAACTGGACGCGGCCGTCGTTTACCGCGTCCAGAGCCGTTTGGGCCAGGTCGGCCATTTTCACAAACCATTGGTCGGAAAGATAAGGCTCGATGGGCGACTTGCTGCGGTCGCTATGGGCCAATTCGATTTCACGATCTTCCCGGCCGTCGAACAGGCCGAGCTTCTCCATATCTAGAGTGACGCGCTCCCGTGCGATATAACGATCGAGGCCCGCATACGGACCGCCGTTTTCGTTAATGGTCCCGTCGGGATAGAGGATGTTGATGATCGGCAGCTTGTGCCGTTGGCCGCAGGCATAGTCGTTGTGATCGTGGGCAGGCGTCACCTTCACGGCGCCTGTGCCGAGTGCCGGATCGACTAAAAGGCCGTCGGCGATGATGGGGATATCCCTATTCACGAGCGGAATTGTCACCATCTTGCCGATTAGATGCTTGTAGCGTGCGTCATTGGGATGCACAGCAATGGCCGTGTCGCCGAGCATCGTTTCGGGCCTGGTCGTTGAAAAGCGAATGTATTGCGGTTCTCCGGTCGCCGACGCTCCCGGCTCTGCCTTAATGGGGTAGCGAAACGTCCAAAAGCCGCCTTTAATCGTCTCGGTGAAGGTCTCGTCGTTGGCGACGGAAGTCTGAAGCTGCGTGTCCCAGTTGACAAGGCGCTTGCCTCGGAAAATGAGGCCGTCGCGGAACATCTTGAAAAAGGTCAACCGCACGGCGCGCGAGAGCCCTTCATCCAGGGTGAAGCGCGTTCGGTCCCAGTCGCAACTAGCGCCCAGTTCGCGTAACTGCTTGAGGATGCGTGCCTCATACTGATCCTTCCACTGCCAAATGCGCCGGACTAACTCCTGCCGTCCCAAGTCGTGGCGCGTTTTCTTTCCTTCCTGGAACACCCGCCGTTCGACAACGGCCTGTGTGGCGATGCCGGCATGATCGGTGCCCGGCACCCAAAGCGCGTTGAATCCCTGCATGCGCCGCCAGCGGATCAGCACATCCTGAAGCGTGTTGTTGAAGGCATGGCCCAGGTGCAGCGCTCCGGTGACATTGGGAGGCGGGATGACGATGCAGAAAGGCTGCCGATTGGTGTCGGGCCGGCTGTGGAAGTAGCCACGCTCGTCCCAGAATGCAAGCCAGCGCTTCTGGGCTTCGTGGGGATCGTATTGCTTGGGGAGTTCGGTCGTCATGGTGAAATCGGACATCCATGAATGGCCACGAATAGATGCCAATTAATGAAATCAAGCCTTATTCGTGCCATTCTTGGACTCTTCATCCTCCTCATCCTTGAACAGTTTGTATTCGATGCTGTCGACCAGCGCCAGCCAACTGGCCTCGATTATGTTTTCACTGACGCCGACCGTTCCCCATACGGAGTCATTGTCGCGGGACTCGATGACGACGCGCACCCGAGCGGCCGTGCCCGCCCGAGCGTTGACGACTCTCACTTTGTAATCGACGAGTTGCACTTCCGCCAGGCGCGGGAAAGATTCAATGAGTGCTTTCCGCAAAGCGCCATCAAGCGCGTTTACCGGGCCGTCCCCCTCGCTGACGGTATGAGCCAGGCAGTCGCCCACGCGCACTTTGATCGTCGCTTCGGTTACCGGCAGGTTATGCGCATCAGCCTCGACGTTGACGCGATACGCCAAGCGCTCGAACTTCGGCTGATACTGCCCTGCCGCTTTCTTGACGAGCAAATCAAACGAAGCCTCGGCGGCCTCGAATTCGTAGCCTTCATTTTCCAGGTTCTGCACGCGGTTGAGGATCTCGCCCATGAGCTGGCGATCTTGGGTGAGATGGTGTTTCGTCGTTTTGGCCAAAATTGTTGATTGACCGGATAACTCGCTAACCAGAATGCGCCGCTCATTGCCGACCGCTTCCGGGTCGATGTGCTCGTAGCTGGCGGAATTCTTGGCAACGGCATGGGTGTGCATGCCTCCCTTATGGGCGAACGCGCTGGCGCCGACGAACGGCTGACTCGGACGAAAATTCATATTGGCGGTCTCATAGACGTACCGAGAGACCTCCGTCAAGTGAGCGAGGCTGCCGGGCCTTAAGACCTCATAGCCGCGTTTGAGTGCGAGGTTGGCGATCACACTGACTAAATCGACATTGCCACAGCGCTCGCCGATGCCGTTGATGGTGCCCTGCACCTGGTTGGCGCCGTGTTGGACGGCCATCATCGTGTTCGCGACCGCGACATCGCAGTCGTTATGGCAATGGATGCCGATATCAACCCGAAGCGACTGCCGGGCGCGCTGAACGGCTTTGCCGATTTCATCGGGCAGCCGACCGCCGTTGGTGTCGCATAAAATGATCACGCTGGCGCCTGCATCTTGGGCGGCACGAAGCGTCTCTAGCGCGTATTCGGGGTTGTGGAAATACCCATCGAAAAAGTGCTCGGCGTCGTAAAACACTTCCCGGCCCGCCGCTCGGCAAAAAGCCACTGAGTCGGCGATCATCTGGAGATTTTCGTCCGGGGAAGTGTTCAAGATCTCGCGCACATGCAAATCCCACGTCTTGCCGACCAGCGTAACAACCGGCGCTTCCGATTCAAGAAGGGCTTTCAAACAGGTGTCTTCGGCCGGCTTGACGCCCTTGCGGCGCGTCATGCCGAACGCGGCGATCCGGGCGTGGCGAAGCGGCAGCTTGCGAACTTCCTGAAAGTATTCGAAATCCTTCGGGTTGGACAGCGGGTAGCCGCCTTCGATAAAGTCGATGCCCAGGTCGTCGAGTCGCCGGGTAATGAGAAGCTTGTCCTGCAACGAGAAATTGATGCCCTCGCCCTGGCTCCCGTCGCGAAGCGTCGTATCGTAAGTCTGAATGCGCGCCATGAAAGACCTGCATGAAAAAGGCCCTGAAGCAGGTGCTTCAGGGCCGGGACTGATGCTGCCAATAGTGAATCGTTAGACCCGGCTTATTCCTCCGATACGATTACCGCGCTGCGCACTCGCTGCGCTGCGGTAATAATCCGTACGACGCTTGAGGTTACGCTTAATGCGGACATTTTCGATTTCCAGGAGGTCCGGTTCACTTTAGCAAATGTAGGCAGCAAAAGTCGTGCTGTCAATTGCCGACCCTGCTTGAGTCGGCCAATTCATTGCACGGACTGACCTTGGTTTGTGTGCAAAATGCTGTGCAAATCAGACACCCCTCTGGTTGCACAGAAATGACGCTTGTTGCACAGAAACGCCAATTATTGCACAGAAACGCCGCCATTCATCCATGATGATCAATATAGTGGAGTATTAGTCTTAATGCCGCCGATTCGTGCGAATGTAGTCGGTTTTTTGGCTGGGTGTCTGGCCGGGTAGAACAATGTATTCAAAGGGCGGAACGGTCACGGCCGGGTCGGTGCCCGCAGCGTTGGCCGCATCACTGAGCCCCGCCGAAGGAAGGAATTCCACCGTGTTCCGGGCGGGAACCTTGATGGGCAGGCCTTCCACCATAT
This sequence comes from Gemmataceae bacterium, assembly GCA_045802525.1. Lineage (GTDB taxonomy): Bacteria > Planctomycetota > Planctomycetia > Gemmatales > Gemmataceae > JBJMQT01. The sequence goes on along the minus strand of JBJMQT010000044.1, from coordinate 963 downwards.
CGCGATGCCCTCCGACACGGACGACGCGAAAAGAGCCAAACCCCGGAATGTCGACTGTCTTGCCGCGGCGAATGTCTTCCAACAGCGCCGGCCCGATGGCCCGCAGCACCTTATTAACGTCTTCTTCGGACACCTTGGAAGCTTTGGCGACCCTTTGAGAAAGCGTCAAATCGGCTGCAAGCTTTTGCGATTGGACAGGACTTGTCCAACCGGCGACAAGTACGAGGATGCCGAAGAGCCCGCTCAAAGCGACCCAGCTGTTGCTGCGCATGTCAATTGCCCTCTCTTACGGAATGACCCAATGTCTGGAATCGGAACAGTTCCGTTTCCCTCTTGAGCATCCCTCACCGAACCGGCCTGACTGCCGGCTATCAATCTATCCTAACCGATGCGTTCCGTTTAATCCGCTATTTCCCCAAAGGCGGGCCTAATTTGGTTCGGCGCGTCTTAACCGACCAGAGCGGCCGGTTTAAGCCCTCTCCCCCGTACTCGGTCCGTACATGGGGGGAGACGAGTTGGGGCGAGGGGGAACGCCGTGAAGGATTTTCCGGCCTGAAGGGCCGGTTCTATCAGCCCAGGTCGAAGGCCTGGGGACGGCGTGGCGATCCCGTTTCGGCCCTTTAAGGGCCGTTCGTCCCGCCCCTAACGGTTCTCCCGGACATCACCTTTGCGTCTCATCCCGCGGCCCAGGGCCTCTCGTGAACGGCCCTTTCAGGGCCGAAACATTTGCGTTAATCCGTTCCCCAGGTCTTCGACCTGGGCTGTTAGAATCGGCCCTTCAGGCCGAAAATGCTGATAAAGCCGGCACTTCGGGTCGAGAATCCAGGAAGGAGCGAAACAGTCGTTCGAGCCGAAAGAGACATGACCATATCGTTCACGGCGTTGGGTGAGGGGGAAGTCAGACCTCGCTGAAACGTGCGGTTGTTGCAACCATTCTGGGGGGGGGGGGGGGGGGGGGGGGGG
>JBJMQT010000043.1:0-46502 GCA_045802525.1 Gemmataceae bacterium | reverse complement strand
ACCTCCACATCCTTGACACGCGTCGCTCGGTAGGCTTTTCTTCTCATGGGGATGACCTCCTACATCGCGGCTTCGGCAAATACCACATTTGCCCCTAATCCGCCTATTGAGGCATCCCCCTCTACACTCGTCTATAGCCAACTGTGGTGCACCGCCCGCGCGCCAGAGGGTGATCAATAATTGAACACATGATGCCGACTTGCGCTCTTTCGTTGTCTTGGGGCGTCTTTCCTTCAAAGGTGGCCAACGTCGGCCTCGAAGGAGGCCAGCGTCGGACAAAGGTGGCCCCGCAGTTGGCCAGGCCCCCTTTGATTTTGAGAAGCTTTGGGCACCTACAACCTTCAACGCGGTCGCGCCCGCCGAGGTGCAAAAACGGAAACAAGAGTCTGCCATTGCCGGTATCGTGCGTCAATCCGGCAGGCTGATCGTCTCCGTCGTTTCTTCATAGTCGAAGAGGTTGCAGAAACGCGCCCAGCGGATAAAAGTGACAAACATCTTTTCGTAGTTCTCCTGGGGCATATTCATCACCATGGTTTCCAGGAGAAAGTCTCGTTCCACTTGGTGGTTCGGCTGGCGTTCCAGCAAGTCAAGGAGATCACGAAACAGGCGGATCTTCAGAAGATGTTCACGCCAGATCAGCTTTCGGTCCTCTTGGTCGGCCCGGACAAATCGTTGACCTTCGGGCTCCAAGATCACTTGGCGCTTCGGCGTATCGACGAAGTCAAGCATTTCCGCCGCCTTGACAATAGCAATCAAATGGCCGAATTCACGGTTGGTGTCGGCGGCAATCTGAAATACGTCGCCCCGGCCGCCACGCGCGTCAAGATATTCCAGCAAGCCAACCATTTCACCGGGGCCCGCGTCAGGCAACGGCTCAAATGCGAGCGGGCCTGGCGCCGCGGTAGGGGCCGGGAGATCGGGCAGCTCCGCCTTGACGATAATATCGTGTAATTGATCGACCAGGCTGAGCAACTGCGGATGCCGGTAGTCGCGCGGGCGGGGCAGCTTGTTTTCGACTATCGTGCGGATCCTGCCGGGATTGGCGCCCAGGATCACAATACGGTCGGCCATGTAAGCGACTTCCTTGATGTCATGGCTCACGAGCAAAATCGCTGAAACGCTGTGCTCTTTGGCCGCCCAGATGTCGACGACTTCGGCTCTCAAGCTTTCCGCGGTCAGAGCGTCCACTTGGCTGAAGGGCTCGTCCATTAGCAGGATTTCCGGCCCGACCGATAAGGCACGGGCCATGCCGATACGCTGCTTCATGCCGCCGGAAAGCTCACGGGGATACGCGTCTTCGAAGCCCGCCAAGCCGACCATGCGAATCGAGCCTTCGGCCCGGTCGGGTATCTCGGCCGGCGGCGCGGCCGCAGCCTTGAGAACGGTTTCCACGTTTTGCCGGACTGTCATCCACGGGTAGAGTGCAAAGCTCTGAAAGACGATCGCGACGTGTGGATTAAGTCCTGCTAACGGTTTGCCGTGATCGAGCACTTCTCCCCGAGTCGGTTGGATGAGCCCGGCCAGGATGCGCAGAATCGTCGATTTACCACAACCAGACGGGCCCAAGAGCGCGACGATTTCATTGGTGCGGATGGCCAGATTGATGTCTTCCAAAACGCGCAACGGCTTGCCGTTAGGCAGCAGAAAATCATGCCAGACCTCGCGCACTTCACAGAGTGCCTTGCCATTACCGTTCTGCATTGGTCGCCATATCCATTGTCCCACCTTCCGGTAAGAGCACTTTTTCAAACCCACCGGGACTTACTTGTTCAACGAGTAGCGCTCCTCGGCGAGGCGATAGAGCCGCTTCCAGACAGTGCGGTTAAACAAGACTACAACGGTGGACATCACCACTGTGCTCGCGGCTAAAACGGGAAAATTCCGTTCGTCCGTGGCCTTGGAAATCATGGCCCCCAGTCCGAAGGCACTCAACTTTTCGCCGTGATAATCCCAATATTCGGCAAGAATGCTGGCATTCCAAGCGCCCCCCGCCGCGGTGACCCAGCCGGTCACTAAATAGGGAAACACCGAAGGGAAATAAAGCGCGCGAAAGCGTTGCCAGCCGGTGATCCGGTAGCTGGTGGCCGCCTCCTTGAGATCGGCCGGAATGGCCATGCTGCCCGCGATTATATTGAACAGGATATACCATTGCGTCCCTGCCAGCATGAGCACGACGCTATACCAATTGAGGGAAGCGCCGGTCATCTCAAATCCGGCGACGATAAAGGCATAAAGCATCGGCGCCGGAAACGATGCCAATACCTGCACAATGGGTTGAAAGATACGGGCCAGCCGTGGGGACAGTCCAATTGCGAGGCCCGCCGGCAAGGCCCAGAGCGTGCCCAAGGCGGTAGCCAGCAGCACTCGGCCAAGCGTTAGCAGAGCGGCCTCCAGCATGGTCTCCCACTGGTAGCCTCTCACCTGCCGGATTAACTCGACCAATTGCCAGGCGCCGTAGGCCAGCGCAGCCAAAAGGAGAACGAAGATTCCTGTCGATAAATAACCGGCCCAGGGAGATGGTTTGAGCGGATCGAAACGCTCCGCTTCCTGAATAGGAGCCGGTGTCCGCTGCCAACGGAACCGGGAAAAGGCTCGCCCCAGATAAGTCAAAATTTGGGATCGGTGCAGCAAATCGAGGAACCACGACGTTATCTTTTGCGTACTGCCACCCTCTTCGACCCGGAACTTTTGCGACCACACTACCACGGGGCGCCAGAGCAACTGATCCAAGAGAACGATCATGGCCATCATGGCAGCAATGGCCAGGAGTTGCAGACTCACGCTTCCGTTTTCCTGGGCCGCCTCCATGTAAGAGCCGATTCCCGGCAACCGAAATTTCGTTTCGCCTATCTTGGGAGATTCGCAGATGATGAGGAAAAACCAGCCTCCCGCCATGCTCATCATGCTGTTCCATACCAGGCCGATTGTTGACGACGGCAATTCCAGCCAGCGAAACCTCTGCCACCAATTGAACCGATAAACCGTCGCCACTTCGCGTTGATCGTCTGGAATCGATCGCAGGGAATGATAAAAACTGAACGTCATGTTCCAGGCCTGGCCCGTGAAAATCATGAGGATGCAAGTCAGTTCCAGGCCGATATTGCTGTCCGGAAAAAGTGCGATGAGGGCGAAAAGTACCGGCGGGAAGAAGCTCAACACGGGAATGCTTTGCAGAATATCCAGAAGGGGCACCAAGACTTTTTCGGCCGCCCGGTCCTTGGCGGCCCAATAACCATAGACGAGCGTGAACGCCAGGGATAGGACATAGGCGATGAGGCCCCGAATCAGCGAGTAAAAGGTGTAAAGCGCCAGGGCCCAAGGCGCCAGATCGATCTCGACGTTTTCCGGAGTAGTCCCCCGAGCGTTCCGCGCCAGGCTGATCAAGGCAAACAGCATCCCGCCCAGGCCGACAAGCAAGAGCAGATCGATCCAGGTCGTCTCGCGCTTGCGGTAGAAAAGGGCAAACGCGTCGCCCCATATTTTTTTGAAGGAAACCGGTTCCACGGCGGTCTCAGGTAGTTGGTTGCCCCAAAGGTTGAGAAGTTATCTCAAATCAAAGCGTTGCTGACGATAGGAATTCGGGGGAAGTGGAAAAGAAGCGTGTAGCGCAAAAACTCAAGAGAATCCGACAGAGCCGCGATCATAAGGGAACGTTGACGGAATCACTCTTTTACGGCCGTGGATCCGACGGTCGCGGATCAGATTCTTCAGTCTTATTGGCTTCTTTCTTCACCAGGCGCTCATAGCAGTCGGGGCAAATGCCGTGGCTGAATTGCACGCCGGAATGAGACGTAATGTAGGATTCGACTTGTTGCCAATAGTTTTTGTCGTCACGGATTTTCTTGCAATAGGAACAGATCGGCAAAAGACCTTGCAACTGGTGCACGCTGGACATGGCCAATTCTAATTCGTGAACACGATCGCCGAGGCTTTGTTGCAACTCAATGATGCGACGGCCGACATTAAGCCGTGCTTTGAGCTCACTCGGATTTACTGGCTTGGTTAGATAGTCGTCGGCCCCAGCCTCCAGCCCGGCCACCACATCTTCTTGATCCACGCGGGCGGTGAGCAAAAGAATGTAAAGGAATTGCAGACGCGGATCGTTGCGCACCCGCCGGCAAATCTCCACGCCGTCAATCTCGGGCATCATCCAATCGAGCAGCGCCATTTGGGGCGGCGAGTTTTCCAGAATGGACCAAGCGTCGGCGCCGTTGTCCGCCGTAAGCACTTGATATCCCCAATCCGCCAGCATTTCTTCCAAACGACAACGAGAGGCATAGCTATCCTCGGCGACCAAGACTCTCAATTTGGCCTCCTTTCCTGGCTCCTTACCCAGAAATGACAGCCTAGCAGAACTCAAATAGTGTATCTGGCTCCGGTTTCCGATAATCGGCAAAAACCAAGCCAAAGGAACATGAACGACTGAATTCCGGCAAGAAATGAGCTCAATTAAGCCAGGTTTGCATTGCGCCCCCGCAGAATCTGAGAGAGCGCGAAAGGGCAAAGGAACGCAAATGGCTTTACGCGTCTTAGAGCACTTCCAGCCAAGCTCGAACCTGCTGGACGACGTGATCCGGAGTCGACGTGCCGGCTGTAAGGCCGACGATTTTGGAAGTGATGAACCACTCCCGCTTCAAGTCGCCCGGACCGGCAACTTGATAGCAGGTTCGCCCTAAGTCGCGGCCAAGATCGGAAAGTTTGCGGCTATTGTTGCTGTCCGGACCGCCCACGACGACTATCGTATCGCATTCTTGAGCCAGGCGATGCATGGACTCCTGCCGATCTTTGGTAGGCTGACACACTGTATCAACAAACCGAATGTCCGTTTCCGGAAAACGGCAACGCAGGGCCTTTACGAGATCGAGCACACGGTCGAGGGGCTGGGTCGTTTGCGAAACGACGCCCAGTCGAGGCCGGCCGGCCAGCTTTTCCAAATCTTCTGGTTTTTCCACCACCGTATAATCCGTTAGGTCTCCTACCAATCCCCGGACCTCAACGTGATTGGGTTGACCGATGACAACGGGGTGACGGCCTTCGGCGATCAATTTGTCGAGAGCTTGATGGACGCGCTTGACGAGCGGGCAGGCGGCGTCATGGACTTGATGGCCTTCCTCGCGCAATTGGGATTTGATGCGATCCGCCGTGCCGTGCGCGGTCAATAAAACGGCTCGGGTAGCCACGCGTTCGGGCTCGCTAGCGCGGCAAGCCCCGGCGGCATCCAGTTCTGAAACAACCTGGGGGTTGTGGACAAGGTCGCCCAAAATCGTAACCGGGCCCTGGCGCGTCAAACGCAGCGCCAGCTTAATCGCATCGCGGACGCCGAAACACATTCCGAAATGATCGGCCAGGCGAACTTCCATGGCTCTGTTCCTTTCAACATTCGTCGTGCAACGTCGCCGTCTAATGTCCGAGTCACGACCATTAGGCTCGCGCCTGGCCTCGATTCTGGCGAATAAGGGCCTCTAGATGATTGAGATAGCGGGCAAATGCCTGCTGGCCCGACTTGGTGATCCGGCAAGTGGTCAGAGGACGGCGATCCACGAACGTTTTGTCGATGGCGATATAGCCCTTCTCCTCGAGTTTTTGCAGGTGCACGCTGAGGTTGCCGTCGGTCATTTCCAGGGCTTTGCGCAGTTCGGTGAAGGAAAGGCTCTCGACCGGCGCGAGGACGGAAACGATGGCCAATCGTCCGCGCTCGTGCAGCAAGGGATCGAGGTCTTCGACCAGGCGCTTGAAGGCGTTCACGGGATGCACTCGCAAGGTGAAGAATTAACCCAAGGAAAAACCGATGGCAGCGGAAATTGGCATCCGTCAAGCCACAGAGCGATGCAACCGGATGGCCGACTGCTGCCGCTCAATCATGAGTAGTGCGGTGCCCAGGCCGATATGCCCGGCGCCGAATGCCAGCCCCATCATGAGCACGGCCAACGCCGGCCCCAACCAAAGCGTCAACGTGCCGAAAATTAAGAAGCCGGCTCCCAGCCAGCGAATCGGCCAAGGCGCGTAGGCTGCGGTCGCCAAAGCCCCCTGGCCATAGCACAACATCCACATGCCCGGTAGGGTTAGATGGTCGCCACGGCTGAAGAAGTAAGTAGTCAGGACTGTAGCGGCAAGGAGAGAAGGCGTCAGAGCCAGGATGACGGTTCGAGCTTGGCGCGACCAGACGTGCTCGCCGCTTTCCCTTCCGCGCAAAACCGTGCCAATGAAAGTCGCCAGAAGGGCGCCGGCAAAAACTAGAGCCCACACCGCGCCGAAGTGCCACGGATTAGCGGGATCCAAGAGCAAAAACGATAGGGCTCCAGCCCCGGCTAAACAGCCGGCCACCAGACTCGCCCGCGCGGTCAGCAACTGATATTGGCATGTCCGCTCCATGAGCGTGCGAATAACTTCCAACGTGCGAGCCGCCTGTCGAGCATCCATCTAATTCTCCGCAAATTGGTTTGCACTGCAAAGTAGTTTAGATAATCCTGAAGGACTGTCAAGATCGTTTTAGCAGCAAGCCTTCGGCCGGCGCGTTCCAAAGGCTTCCGAAGGCTCGCCCCTAACCTCCTCAGTCCTTTTTAATTGTTGTCATCTTATCTTCGGGAAACGTGGTTAGCTTAAGGTCCTTGAAGTGCACCTCCTGAGCGTCATTGTTGGAGTGGAGTTGGAGCCCGATAGGAGCTTCTTTAATTCGATCCGGTTCCGGATCGCGCCAGTCGACCACGAGATGCCCATTGACCCCCACACGGACGCGGTTGCCTTGCGCTAAGATTTCCAGGTCATTCCAATCGTGCTGTTTGCCGACCTTTTTTGCCGGTTCGCCGTCGACCCCGAGTTTTCCTTCACGGCCATAGAGATCGTACATGCCCCATCCGGACGGGAACATAACAAGGTGGCCGGCATAGGTGTACTCGTCTCCTTTGTCCGGCGCCTTTCTGCCCCAAAAGGCAATTCCCGAGTGCATTTCCGATTTCACCAGCTTGACGTTGGCAGTCAGGCGAAAATCCGAGAACTTGCGCTTGGTCAGCAGGTACGTGCTGACTTTGATCGGCTTGTCATTCTTCGCGACGATGACGCCGTCTTTGACGGACCAAAGCTCCTGGTGGCCTTCCCAGCCGTCAAGGTTTTTGCCGTTGAACAGCTCGATCGTTTCAGACTTTCCTTCCCGCGGGGCGACCACAGGCGGCTTTTTGCCTTTCTCCTGGCCCCGAGCCTCCGAGAAAGCAACAGCGCAGACAAGAGAACACGCGAGGCCCAACCGCACAACCGAGTACATGACGTTTTCCTTAAGGAGAGTTATTTGAACAGGAGCCCGATGGGCCAGCGAGGGAGAAAACTTTCCGCCAGGCTTATCGGGTTCGTACTGAAAACGTGGAAGGCAGTTTAACCGAGGGGTCTAGGCGGCTGCAATCTTCCAGTTACTTTTCCGGGCCGATGAATTTCAGAGAGTTGTAGTCTTCATAGCGATGAAAGTCACCCCCCAGCACAGGGGAAGTGGAAGACAGTTCCGGGTGCTCAAAGGCCGTGGAATAATCGTAGCGGCACAGCGAAAATAGCCAAAGATCGCCCGCGCTGGGTTTTCCGCCCGTCTCTTTGAATCCCGTCCAGGGGATGCGGCCTTCAACCGTCCAGCCGTCGTCCTTATCGCGAAAGTCATTGAGCGTGCCCCGGAGCTTCACTTCCGATTCCATGCCCAAGCGTGTAAGAGGAGCAAAACGACGATAGCCGCCCGAGCCGCGCGAAGGGAAGTAGATTTCCAGCGGCGTGTTGGCGGCATTGACTTGAAACTCGTAATACGGGAGCTTTTCAGCGGATGGCTTAAAGAACAGCTCGAAGACGTCGTTGTACCAAGTCATGCCGTTGCGTTCGGTGATGTCGGCATACAGATCCGTGTCTTCCATGTCAGCGGCGAAATAAAGATAGCTGTCATCCCAAATCAGGCGGGCCTTCGTTGCTGTACGCGGCTTACGGCTTTGCCAGAAGACTTGAAAACCGTCGATGACTTGAGCTTTGTCCCAGGCCACTTCATCAATCTTGCCGTCGATTTTGATTTTGCCCACAGCCCACCGGCACTCGAAGACCTTCTTGGCCGGGGCGGAATCTTTGCCGGATTCCGCCATTTCGGAGCGGCAACCCAGCGCTAATAAGACTGGGCATACTGAAACCCCCAGGCAAACAATCAGACTTGTGCGCATGGTGCAGATTCCCAGGCCTTATCGGTTCGCGCTTGGAGAACTATGACTTATTGAAATGCAAAAAGGAGCCGGCCACGAAATCATGACCGGCTCCCAAGTCGATTGTCCTAGAAAAGACAAAACTTATTCAGGCTACAGTTACTTGTCTGCTTTCTTCGTTGTTTCGGAAGAACCGGCATCCTTCTTGGTGGTGCCGCTCTTGGTGTCCGAGCCACAGCCAATGGCGGTTACAGCAAACAGGCAAGCGACGAGCGACAGTGTGATCAACTTCTTCACAAGAACCATCCTTTCAGACTTGAATGCAAACCATAGGTGCCTGGACTTCCAAGTAGTCCAGGAATAAGCACGCAATAATCGCAACTTCATTTCAAAAAGTAAACGAAATTTGTTGCGAGTTTCCAAAACTTCTCAGTTTCTCATTGCCACTTCGCCACTATTTGTCTTTCTTATCGCCTTTATCTTTGGCAGGGAGGTCGGCAGGTTTATCAGTGGCAGGCTTGTCTGTGGCAGGTTTGTCAGTGACAGGCTTGTCAGTGGCAGGCTTGTCAGTGGCGGGCTTGTCAGTGAGAGGCTTGTCAGTGGCTGACTTGTCGAGGCCCGTCTTGTCAGCGTCGTGTACCTTGGTAGTGCCTTTGTCAGTCTTGGTAGTTCCGCTGGATCCTTTAGTTCCAGAGGAGCTGGTGTTGCTGTTTGGGCAGCCGGTGACGCCGACAAGGAAGCCGGCGGCGACGAGCAAAGCGAGTAGTTTCTTCACGGTGCGACCGTCCTTTCGTATTGATGCCATGTCTAGGGTGTCACCAACCCGACCCCAATGGTCGGTGTTCTTCAGAAACATGATACAAAAATGGCGCGATTATTCCCTAAAATTCTGGCTTTACGAGAGCTCCTTTTGTGATGCGCCGAATAATCCCCAACGACTAAGGCGGGGTTTTTGCCGCAAGCCTCTTGCTTTCAACGGCTTTCGGTGGACCTGCGCAAATCATGGCTGTAGACTAAATATCATGCCTAGAAAGATTGAGCCAGCCATCAGGGCCATTTCCGTCGCAGCCGGGAATAATCGAACCCCTTCTTGGCTCATGTATTCATAAACAGGGTGATTGCCCATGGGTTTGCCCGGCAAACGGCAGGTAGTCGAGCAGCTGGTCGCCGACCACTATGTTTCGTTATACCGTTATGCCTATCGGCTTTCGGGGTCGGCGGCGGACGCGGAAGACCTGACGCAAGAAGCATTTTGCAAAGCCCAGGCAAATCTGGCCCAGCTGCGCGACTTCGAGCGCGCCAAGCCTTGGTTGTTCAGCATTCTTCGCAATGCTTACTTGCATCGCCTTCGAGCCGACAAGCAGCATCCTTGCGTGGCCCTGGACGAAGCCGGGGAAGTGGCGGAAGCCCTCCATGAATCCTTGCCTGAAATCGACCCCGAACAGGTTCAGCAGATGCTGAGCGAATTGCCTGAAGTGTTTCGCACCGTGATAATTCTTTACTATTTCGAGGATTTCAGTTATCGCGACATAGCTGAACAGATGGACCTGCCTCTAGGCACCGTGATGTCGCGGCTTGCCCGGGCCAAGGGGTATCTTCGGAATCGGGTTTTGTGCCCCGCCGCGACCCTGTCTAATGGCTCAACGGAGGGCGCTTGATGGACTGCCAAACCGCCCGCCTTCTTGTCGGCTTTTGCCCTTCGGCTCGTGAAATCAAAGGAGACGAAGCGGAAGCTTTGGAAAGCCATCTGGCCGGCTGCCCGGAATGCGGCCCCTTCGCCCAGGGCGAGCGCAGTTTCCAGGCACGCATGAGCCAGGCCATGCGGCAGGTGCCCATTCCGGAAGGACTGCAGTTACGGATTCTGGCCCGGCTCAAGGCCGAACGCGGCGACTATTATCGGCGCTGGATCGGCCATAGCACCCGCGCCGTCCTTGCCACGGCGGCCCTCTTCTTAATTAGCTGGTTGATTTGGAGCCTTTTCCAGAAGCCGCCCCCCAACCTCGATCTTGACGACATACACCAGGCCATGTTCGCCAAGATTAACTCTCCGGACAAAGAACATGTGGAACAGTGGTTTGGCGAGACCTATCACGCGAACATCGTGGCGCCCACCGGCTTTAACTATGCCTTCTTAGTGGACTATGACCTTAGCGAATTTCAAGGCAAACGCGTGCCGATGTTGCTTTTTGTCCATGAACAAGTGACCGCTCGCGTGTTTGTCATCTCTAGCAAGGAATATAACTTCGCGAATCTGCCGACCGGCGCCAATATCTCCAGCGGCGGGTTCACGGTGGAAGTCTGGCACCCGCCCGGCGCCGACTACGCCTATGTGATTGTCTTTACGGGCGATTCCCTGGACCCGGTTCGGGATAAGACTCAAGCGCCCGCGGCATGAATTTGAAGGCGGCCAACGTCGGACCATGGCTGCCAACACGTTGGCCGCCTTGGATTGCGGGCAAAATCAAAAGTGTAAGCCCAGTGTGCCAACCTACCCCGGCCTGTGTGCCAAGCTACCCCCGTCAGTGTGCCAGCCTACTACCCCAGTGTGCCACCGGGATTGGCACACTGGGGTTTTCATTCCCCCTTGTTCGAAAATTAAAAGCACCGGCTCCTTCGAGACTGAGCTCCGACCAGTTCCTTCGTGAACCATTCGCCGCGCACATTTCGTAAAACCATATTAATAAGTTTGTCCAAGCGCTGCATTCCACTCTCAACTGGAAGGATTATCATGCTCAGGATTTCATATCCGCGAACGACTCCGCTTTTGTGTAAATTCCGGCTGTTCGCTCTTGCGCTATTTACCGTGAGCGGGCTTGCCGTTTCGGCGAAGGCCGACGACTGGCCGCAGTGGCTGGGGCCCAAGCGGGATGGGGTGTGGCGGGAAACCGGCATTCTTGAAAAATTTCCCAAGGAGGGGCCGAAGGTTCGTTGGCGAACGCCCATCGGCATGGGTTACGCCGGTCCAGCCGTCGCCGAGGGGCGTGTCTACGTCTTCGACCGAGTGCTGAGCCCGGATGCCAAGAATCCCGACAATCCTTTCAGCAAAAACAAGATTGCCGGTAAGGAACGCATCCTGTGTTTGAATGAAAAGGACGGCAGCGAGATTTGGAAGCACGAATACGACTGCTCATATGAAATCAGCTATGCCTCCGGACCACGCACAGCTCCCTCCATCGTGGACGGCAAGGTTTACACTTTAGGCGCCATGGGCGACCTGCTTTGCCTTGACGCCAAGGACGGCAAGCCGGTTTGGTCAAAAAACCTGCCCCGAGAATACGACTCGGGCGTGCCGATGTGGGGATTCTCTGCGAGCCCTCTGATCGACGGCGACAAGCTTATCACGCTGGTTGGCGGCCCCGATCATGTTGTCATGGCTTTTAACAAAAACAGTGGCAAGGAGATTTGGCATGCTCTTTCCGCCAACGAAATCGGTTATTGCCCGCCTGTAATCGTTGAGGCAGGAGGCAAGCGCCAGCTCATTATCTGGCATCCCGAGTCGGTCAACAGCTTGGATCCAGAAACGGGCAAGCCCTACTGGTCGGAAAAGCTCCTGGTAAAGGCCGGCATGACCATCCCCATGCCGCGGCTGGAAGATAACAAGCTCTTTATGACTGGGTTCTACTGCGGGTCGATGATGCTCAAGCTCGACTCCGATCAGCCGACCGAGCAACTAATGTGGAAGGAAAAGGGCAAAAGCGAGTATCCCAAAGACACCAAGGCGCTTCATGCAGTCATGTCCACGCCTTACTTCAAGGACGGCTATATCTACGGCGTTTGCAGCTACGGCCAACTCCGGTGCCTAAAAGCCGACACGGGCGAGCGCGTCTGGGAAACGCTCAAGGCAACCGGCGCCAAAGACGAGCCGGTGGAGCGCTGGGCCAACGCGTTCCTCATTCCCAATGGGGATCGTTTCTTTATTCCCAATGAGAAGGGCGATTTGATCATCGCCAAGCTCACCCCCAAGGGTTACGAGGAAATCAGCCGAGCCCACATTCTGGAACCCACTGGAAATACGGGGGGCTTCGGTGGCAACCGCCCCATCCTCTGGTCTCATCCGGCCTTTGCCAACAAGAGCATGTACGCGCGCAACGACAAAGAGATCGTGTGCGTATCCTTGGCCGAGAAATGAAAGTGAAGGCTGGCGAGGAGCCACTGGCGAGGTTGCAACGTCACCGGTGGCTCGTCGCAAAACAAGGTCTATGCGCCGGTCACGCAGGCGCCCACGTTGAAATACTTTGCCTCAGGATGATGCGCTATTAACGCTGTCGTGGATTGTTCGGGTTCTAATTGGAATTGCTCGCTCAGCGCCAGGCCGATCCGCTCCGGCTCCAGCAAAGCAAACAGCTTTACCTGGTCCTCGAGATCGGGGCAGGCGGGGTAACCAAAACTATAGCGGCAGCCGCGATAGTGCAATTTAAAAAGCTTGCGCACGTCATCGGCGTCTTCGTGACCAAAACCCCATTCGGCACGAATGCGTTTGTGCCAGTATTCCGCCAAGGCTTCGGCTGATTCCACGCCCAGGCCGTGCAAGTAGAGATAATCGGTGTAGCGAGCGTTTTCGAAATACTCCTTGGCCCGGCGGCTGACCTCCGCCCCCATCGTCACAGCCATGAACGACACATAGTCCGTCGCCTGACTGTCTCTTGGAGCAAAGTAATCACTTAAGCACAGATGATCGGCCGTTTCCTGGCGCGGAAACAGAAAGCGTAGACGCTCCTTTCGACCGTCCTCGTCAAAGATTATCAAATCATCGCCCGAGGCGGCACAGGGGAAAAACCCGTAGGCGACAGCCGGCTGAAGAATGTTTTCCTCCAAGCACAAACGCTTAATCCGCTCCAGAGCGGGCAAGGCGACTTCGCGCATTTGCCTTTCGTATTCCTTGGGCGGAACGTTATTTTTGCGGAACTGCCATTGCGTGCTAATGAGCGTGCGCTCATTGAGGAAGCCGAAAACGTCCCGCATATCGATGTCGGTGACAATGCGGCTGCCGAGGAACGGTGGTTGGGGAATGACGACCAGGCGTGAAACCTTGCTGCGGAAGCCGTTGGCGCCGTTCTGGTTGATGCGCTTTTTCGCTGGGCCCGAGCCTGTGTCCGCCATCCTGACAACGGGCACGGGGAGAGATTCGGGCTTGGGCTTGGGGGAATGAGCGGCCTTGGCGCACAGCTCTTCCATGATATGCAGGCCCGTAAATGCGTCTTCTCCGTAAAAGACGTGACCGCCATAAGCTGCGCGCAGATCTTGCTCGACGTAGCGGCGGTTTAGGGCGGCCCCGCCACAGATCACCGGCAAAGTGACGCCGCGTTCGCGGAGGGTTTGCAAATCCTCTTTCATGACCACCGTCGATTTCACCAGCAAGCCGCTGAGGCCGATGGCGTCGGCTTGGTGTTCGGTGGCCGCGCGTAGAATGTTCTCGATAGGCTGCTTGATGCCGAGGTTGTAGACCTTGTAACCGTTATTGGTAAGGATGATATCGACGAGATTTTTGCCGATATCGTGAACATCTCCCTTAACCGTGGCCAAGACAATTTTGCCCTTTTCGGTGCCTTCCACTTTTTCCATGAACTGCTGCAAGTGAGCTACCGATGCCTTCATCACCTCGGCTGACTGGAGAACAAATGGCAATTGCATCTGCCCCGAGCCGAATAGTTCCCCAACCACGCGCATGCCGTCGAGCAAAACCTTGTTGATGATCTCTAGCGGCGGTGTGTAGTGTCGTGCCGCGTCGAGGTCGGCGATTAGGCTATCGCGCCGGCCTTGAATGATGGCCTGTTTGAGGCGTTCCTCGACGGTTTCTCCAAGACTGTGTTTTTTCCCCTTTTCGCCTTTCCCTCTTGTCCCTTGTTTATCAAAGTGAGCAATCAAATCCTGCAAGGGATCGCCATCGCTGCGGTCATCGAAAATCAGGCGGCGACACAGTTCACGAGCCCTTTCATCAATCTGATTAAGCGGCATGATCTTCGCCGCGTGGACGATGGCCGAATCCAGGCCGGCTTCCAGCGCGTAGTGCATGTACATGCTGTTAAGGACTTGCCGAGTGTAAGGATTAAGGCCGAAGCTGACGTTGCTCAGGCCCAGGTGAGTGCCCGCACCCGGGAGTTCGGCCTTTATGCGGCGAATGGCGTCCAGCGTTTCCCGGCCGGCCCGGCGCAGGGTTTCGTCGCCGGTCGTAATGGGAAAGACAAGCGGGTCGAAAAGCAGGTCGCTCGGTGGGATGCCGTATTCTTGGGTGCAAATGTCGTAAATTCGCTTGGCGACGCGGAATTTCCAGTCGCTGGTCGTCGCCTGGCCTTCTTCGTCGATAGTGAGGGCGACGAGAGCCGCTCCGTAGCGTTTGGCCATTGGTACAACACGATCAATCTTCTTCCTTCCCTCTTCGAGATTGATGGAATTGATGATCGCTTTGCCGCTGATGAGCTTCAAAGCGTCTTCGATAACCTGCCATTCCGTCGAATCGATCATGAGCGGAATGGTGACCGCTTGGTTATAACGGCGAATCAGTTCGTGCATGTCCTTGACTTCATCGCGGCCGACGTAGGCTGTGCACACGTCGAGAACGTGGGCGCCTTCGCGCTCCTGTTCCCGAGCCATGGACACCATGCCTTCCCAATCCCCGGCTTCGAGAAGCTGCTTAAATTTGCGGCTGCCGTTGGTGTTGGTCCGCTCACCGACTAGCAGCGGCCGCGGCTCCTGACGTAAGCTAGCCGCGTTAAAAAGGCTGGAGACGGACGGCTCGGAGACGGCCTTTCGAGCCCGCGGTTTGACGCCTTTGAGGACATTCACCACCGCAGCCAAATGCTCGGGGGTCGTGCCACAACAGCCGCCGACGATATTGAAGCCAAACTCCTTGACAAATTGGCTCAGATGCGTGGCCAGCGCGTCCGGCGTCAAGTGAAAGTGAGCCTGGCCGCCGACATTTTCCGGGATGCCTGCATTCGGCAGGCAACTAAGCTTGCGCGTGCAATGCTGGCTCAGATAGCGGACGTGCTCGATCATTTCTTGCGGTCCCGTGGCGCAGTTCATGCCGATGACATCGACGGGATAGGTTTCCAGCGTCGTAAGAGCGGCGCCAATTTCCGTGCCTAGCAGCATCGTGCCCATAGGGAATTCAATGGTCACTTGCACCATGAGAGGAAGCTTCTTACCCAGCTTCTGCATCGTTTCCAGGCAGGCAACTAAAGCGGCCTTGGATTGCAGGATGTCGAAGCAAGTTTCTACAAGAAGGACGTCGGCGCCTCCTTCGATAAGGCCTCGGGATTGCTCTTGGTACGAATGAACGACTTCATCAAACGAAACGGCGCCCAAAGTTACCGACTTGGTGCCGGGTCCCATCGAGCCAACGACAAATCTCGGCCAATCCGGTTTGGTGAATTTGGCAACCGCTTCGCGCGCGATCTCAGCGGCCCGGCGGTTCAGCTCCACCGTATGATCTTGCAGGTCGAATTCGCCCAGGGCCACGCGATTGGCGCCGAAGGTGTTCGTTTCGATGGCATCGCAGCCCACTGCTAGGAAATCGCAATGGATGGAACGCACCATGTCCGGCCGGGTCATCACCATCCAGTCCGTGCAATTGACGAGATCTTTGCCGCCCCAGTCGGCGTCGGTCGGTTCGTGGCGATGGATGCTAGTGCCCATGGCGCCGTCAAATATCATGACGCGCTGGTCGAGCAGTGCGAGAAAGTCGTTTGCCATGCGATCACCGGCGAGGAACGGGGGCCAGACAATTACTTAAGGATAGAGTAGCAGAGAAAGGGAATCCAGGCAGGGTTCGGGGGCAACACGTGCTTTACACGAGCCCGGGCCCCAGCCTTAGCCCGAGCCGGATCAGCTCCTCGGCGGGGCGCGACCGCATTCAAGGTTGTAGGCGCCCAAAGCTTCTCAAAATCAAAGGGGGCCAGGCCAACTCCGGGGCCACCTTTGTCCGACGCTGGCTACCTTCGAGGCCGACGTTGGCCACCTTCGAAGGAAAGACGCCCAAGACAACGAAAGGGCGCAAGTCGGCCTCAGGTGTTCAATTATTGATCACCCTCTGGCGCGCGGGCGGTGCACCAGAGGGTCCTCACTTGGGCCAGAGGGTCAGGTGCCGAGACCTTCAAAAGCCACGAAAAGCCACAAAAACCCGCAAATGCTTTCCACAGGGTCTATTTTCGAGGATTTTCGTGGCAAAAATGGCAGCCATCAAAAAGCGGCAGGGTTCAAACGAAAAGGGCCGGTCGCACTATCCGTGTGCAACCGGCTCCAAATCGAGGCCCGAACGCATCCATGCAGGTCCGGCTGTCTGGGGCTGACGCACAACCCGCACAGCCGTCAAGCCAACGCCGGATAAGGCCGCTCAAGAGACTGTAAGCCGCACTCGCCCCAGCCCTCTTTGAACCCTTGCGCTTCCTGCGCCTATCAATTCAGGTCATCATGACCTCGGGCGGGCCTTATCCGGTGTTGGACGCGAACATGCAATCACCCCGAAATGACATGCGCGGAAACGCCCATGCCAATCCAGATCAAGAATTCGTCGGGCGAAGGATTTTGAGAAAGCTTGCTAGAGGAAGATTGGGTCGGCACCCCGTTGTTACCGACCGGTCGGCGATTCTCCGACTTTTTGATGGGTGCCCGTTAAGGCCTGGGCGCTCGCGAGTGCAAGTCTGGGCTGCTCGGATGTCGTATACATTACCATCCTTTTGAATCGCGTTTAGCTCAATTCGTCCCAGCGACGAAGTGCGATATAAGCATGAAGGCAAAGGGTAACGAGTTCATTCGCCAAGTCAACCGGAAAAGCCGTTTAAAAGCAGATTGGTGGTGTCCGAAAATCCGAAGCCGTTACGGGACAACGGCCAGCGACCGAGAATAATTTTTCTCGGCAGCTGATTATCAGCTGTAGCTGGCTGACATTTTGTGAATTGGGCGCTGTTGGGCTTACACAAGCCAAGGACCGATAAAAGCTTATGCCGGATGAGCCAGGTCAAAAACCTATCACATTAACAGTTTAACATGCGTAAAAACGAAACCTCCGCCTGTGCCGTTTCGGAGCTTTTGAGAACCCGCAATGTACAGTGGGCGCCTCACGCCCGGGTTTCGGATCCCACTACTTCTCATGAAGGTGGGCTTGCGAGTGCCGAGCCTATTATTGGCTCCCGCGGGTACTCCATCGGTTCGTCAAAAGAATCGTCCGGTCACGTACACCGCAGAGGTTTTGCAAGGCCGTTGCCGACCTTATCTCTTCGACCTTAGCATGCGTTAGCCAGGGATTCAAGCCAAGACGCGCCAGTACTTTATCTGCCCCTGTTTTCACGGAGCTACGTAGAGTTTGTCAATGGGCTAATTGCTCTCGAAGAATAGAATCGATCAAGTCAATCTTGGGCCGGCCACGAAAAATGACAGGTTTTCGGAGTAAAACATGTCCATCGCGACGTCGTTTCTCGAACAGGGTAAGCAAAAGCCGCAGTCTATTGCCGCCTTGCTAATCGACTTTCTGGCCTTGGCAAAGACCAGTTTGCATTTGGCCATCTACGATTTTCGCCTTAGCGAAAACCTAGCCATTCCAGTCATCGAGGTTTTACGTGACCGAGCCAAGGCCGGTGTCGAAATTCGCTTGGTCTACGATGCCGGCAAGCCCGCCAGCCCCGTGCTTCGCAACGGCGCGGATCCCGCCCCTCCGGGCACGGCCGCGTTTGTCAAACGTCTAGGCCCCGGCATCACGGTAAAACCGATCACCGGCGGCGATCCGCACCAGCCGAAATTAATGCATCACAAGTACATTATACGTGATGGCCAGACTCCAGAGGCCACGCTCTGGACCGGCTCCGCCAATTGGACGGAAGACTCCTGGACTCTCCAGGAAAACAATATAGTCCGGATCGACTCTCCTACCCTTTGCAGCTACTACGAAAATGACTTTGCCGAACTCTGGGCTCGCGGCGACATTGCCACCACGGGGGCCCACGACAGCGGCACGGTGCAATTAGGCGCGACAACGATCAAAGTGGCTTTTGCGCCAGGAGCCGGCATGGCCATCGATCAGGAAATTGCCGATCAAATAAGCCGGGCACGGCGGCGCTTGCGCATCTGTTCCATGCTGATCACGTCGGGCGCCATCCTCGGCGCCTTAAACGATACGCTTAAGCACCGCAATCTCGACTACGGCGGCATTTACGATCGAACCCAAATGGAAAGCGTCCTGGATCAATGGCGCGACCAGCCAAGCCAGTGGAAAATACCCGCCTTCGAGAATGCCGTGGTCGGTTTGGCGGGCAAGCGCTCGACCCGCTACACGCCTACCAGCGTGCACGATTTCATGCATAACAAAGTTCTCGTCGCGGATGACACGGTGATTACCGGCAGCTACAATCTGAGCCACAGCGCCACGGAAAACGCCGAGAATATCCTCATGATCCGTGACCCAGAACTCGCCGAGCGATACGTGGCCTATATTGAGGGGTTGGTGCAACGCTATCGTGCACCTTGACGGGCGGATAACCAAAATAGGAAACTCATGATGTGGAAAATAGCCGCGGCTGCCGCGTTGATTTATGGACTCGTCTCCATAGGCGGCGGAACGCTTGGTTACGTGAATAAGGGCAGCATTCCGTCCATCGCAGCGGGCGGCATAGCGGGAATTCTGCTTATTCTCTGTGCGGCCGCGACCTATTACGGCAACCGCTGGGGACTGATCGGCTCACTTATTGTATCGTTGGCGCTGGTCGGCCGTTTTGCTTCGAGCATGGCCAAAGAAAGGGACAACCTGAGCGCATTCTTTGGCACCTTGCTTGGCCAAGTGGCGTTGGTGATAGTCATAGGGGGATTGGCGGTCTTGATTCTAAGCGCTGCGGCATTGACTAAGTCGGCGGACTGATTCGGAATGGGTCGACGGCCTTTGTTGCGTTTGCTCTGCGATGTTTCTCGATTGCGACCGACTGCGTCTTATCGCGGTTTTTTCGAGTCTCCGATTGACGAATGCCGGCCCGGCGCGGATCATTTGGGTACTGTCTTGGTGGTGCTCAAATGCAGAGCACAGGTTGATGTTTCGTCAACCGGGTCCGTTTGGACTTTCCGAAAGCCGGCAGTCGTCGGCGCCCGACGAGCAAGACAGGGCGGACGTGGATGCCAAGTTCATGTCCGCCTTCTTTTTAGTTAAAACGGTTTCAGTCGAGATCTCGATACCATGGGCGTCTTTGACGTCATTAGGAAGCTCTTCGCGGCCCGCCCTGCCCCGTGCGGCGTCCGCACGGTCGAGGAATTTGCCACGCGCCTGGGCTTATCGGTCGACGAACTCCGAGCCGCTAGGCCAACCTATCGCGAGTTCTCCATCCCCAAACGCTCCGGAGGCACACGGCGCATCCTGGCGCCCGAGCCCGAGCTGAAAAGCATCCAGAAGCGAATCTTGAAACGCCTCCTGGGCCGACTCAAAGTCCATAGCGCGGTGTGCGGCTTTGAACGCGGCCGGTCCATAGTTACCAATGCCAACTGCCACTGTGGCCAGGCCATTATCCTGCGCATGGACCTAAAGGAGTTTTTCGAATCGACTTCGGCGGAGCGCGTGGCCCGCTACTTTGGGGCCATAGGTTGGGACAGGGAGGCCAGCCAACTCCTCGTTCGACTTTGCACGCATGATAACGGCTTGCCTCAGGGAGCGCCGACCAGCCCGCGGCTGAGCAATTTGGTGAACTTCCATCTCGATGCGCGATTGGACGGTCTTGGCGGGAAGTATGGGGCGGTCTACACGCGCTATGCGGATGACCTGACTTTTTCTTTCGCCAGCGACGCGGTGGCATCGGCCCACGCCGTGATCCGGGCTACCAAAGCGATCGTTGCGAAGATGGGTTACCGGCTTCACCAACGCCGCAAATTGCACATTCGTCGCCGGCACACCTGTCAACTGGTCACTGGCTTGGTAGTGAATAAACAAGTCAACCTGCCGCGCGAAACCCGGCGCTTGCTCCGCGCTGTGGAGCATCGTCTCGCTATGGGGCGCCAGACTAGCATTTCGCAAAAGCAACTAAACGGCTGGAATGCCCTACGCGCGATGATCGCCAACCAGGCGGAGCCCCGATGATTTATCCAAAACGCGCCATTGCAAATGCATTCTCATTGCGTACATGCTAAATTAAGAGGCGAATGAGACACCTTTTATTTCCAGAAAGGAACACATGAATGAAACCTATAATGTGGTTTGGTTTTGCGGGAGTGACTGGTATTTTCTTTTGCGCGGCCTGTTTTCTTTTACAGGCCGATGACAAGAAAGATGACAAAAAGGACGAGAAAGTGATCAAAAAAGATTCCGGCCTAAAGTACGTGGAGATTAAGGAAGGCGACGGCAAAGAAGCCAAGAAGGGCGACGTGGTCGAGGTTCACTATACCGGCTGGCTCGAAGATGGCACCAAGTTCGACAGCAGCGTCGATCGCAAGAAGCCCTTTACCTTTAGTCTGGGCGAGGGCCAGGTCATAAAAGGCTGGGACGAAGGCGTGGCCGGCATGAAGGAGGGCGGCAAGCGCAAGCTCATTATTCCTTATCAACTGGCTTATGGCGAACAGGGCCGACCGCCCAAGATCCCGGCAAAGGCTCAACTGACTTTCGAAGTGCAGTTGTTGAAGGTCAAATAAAGGTTGTTTAGCGCAGCTTTTCGGGAGCCCGATTCGGAGGAATAGGGCTCCTGGGAATGCCTGCAAACTCCTGGAGATTAGCCCATGAAATATACTTTAGCGGCCTTTTTTCTTATGGCGGGTTCTGCCATGGTCCAGGCAAAGATCCATACGCAGGTGATCGAATACAAGCACGGCGACGTCGTGCTAGAAGGTTACTTGGCTTACGATGATTCCCTGAGCGGCAAACAGCCCGGCGTGCTCGTCGTCCATGAATGGATGGGCCATAATCCTTACGTCCGCCAGCGCGCCGGGCAACTAGCCGAGCTCGGTTACGTTGCCTTCGCTCTGGATATGTACGGCAAGGGCGTCCATGCCAAGGACGCTCAAGAAGCAGGCAAGATGGCAAGCGTGTATAAGAACGACCGCAAGTTAATGAGAGCCCGCGCCGGCGCCGGCTTGAACGTGTTGCTCGACCAGAAAAACGTTGATCCCAAACGGGTCGCAGCTATCGGCTATTGCTTCGGCGGCACAACGGCGCTCGAACTGGCCCGGGGAGGCGCCGATTTGGCCGGTGTCGTTAGCTTTCACGGCGACCTCGCTACCCCGACGCCCGAAGTCGCCAAGAACATCAAGGGCAAGATCCTCGCGCTTCACGGCGCCGACGACCCGTTTGTTCCTGAAAAGGTCGTTGAAGCTTTTGAACAAGAAATGCGCAAAGGCGGCGTCGATTGGGAGCTAGTCAAGTATGGAAACGCCGTTCACAGCTTTACCAACCCCGGCGCCGGCGACGATAACTCCAAAGGCGCCGCCTACAACGCCAAAGCCGATCACCGCTCTTGGCAAGCAATGAAAGATTTCTTTGGCGAGATCTTTAAGAAGTAGCCTTCCTCTCCGGCTTGGCGTTTCGCGTCCGAATTAACCATCGCCGCCTCTTTTCTGCGGGCGCGAAACGCGAGCCCGGCATCCACCGAGTAAATTGCCAAGGCAATCCAAATGCACAAGAAGCTAACGAGCTTTGTGGATTCAAAGGGTTCGCCAAAAAAGGTGATCGCCAAGATGAATTGCAGCGTCGGCGCCAAGTATTGAAGAAAACCCAGTGTGGACATCGGCAAGAGCCGCGCCGCCGCGCCAAAGAACAAGAGCGGAATGGCCGTGACAATGCCGCTCAGTATAAGCAGCACATCTAGTCTCCAGTCAACCGTGCCAAGCGCGGCTTGCCCTTCAATGGTCCAATAGATTTGGGCGCCCAGGGCCAGGGGCAAAAGAAAAAGCGTCTCCACGCTCAGACCCATGAGCGAATCGACGCGCACCAATTTGCGGACCAACCCGTAAAAAGCAAAAGTAAATCCAAGAGCCACGGAAATCCACGGGAACTGCTCTGAACCCAAGGCCAAGTAAATGACCCCCGCCGTGGCCAGTGCAACGGCGATCCATTGCCCGATCCGCAAACGCTCGCGAAAAAAAATCAGTCCAAGAAGGACGTTTACCAAAGGATTGATGAAATAGCCCAGGCTGGTCTGCAACACCTGGTGCGTCGAGATGCCGTAAATATAAATGAACCAATTGCCGGCAATCAAAATGGAACTGAGCAACAGCGCCCAAGCCGTTTGCCGGGACAAAAGGCACTGTCTCAGGTCAGACCAGCGGCGCTTGAACTGGACCAAGCCTGCCAGAAACACCACTGACCAAACAACCCGATGCGCGAGTATCTGCTCCGGCCGCGCAGCGCCTACCGCATGGAAATAGAGAGGGACCAGTCCCCAAAGGCCATAAGCGGCGACTCCATAGAGCAATCCCTTGCGAAGCGAGGACTGTGGTTGATCTTCCATCCGATCCTTTCCAATCCAGATGTTTAAGGCACCTCTAATGGAATTCTAGGGCAGCGACAATGGACGGACACGACTTTATCAAAAGAGTTCACGAACAATAATAAAACCACTTCAAGATAGGCCTAATCGAGATCCACCAAGATCGAGCCTCGTTTTTGGTGAGCAGGCAAAAGTAGTGAACGGTCTAGCGTTACGTTATAATCCTCCAACCATGAGCAATGCTTCGGCTTCGGGTTTTGAAAAAATCAAACAAGCGGTGCGGCCCGATCGCCTTGTGGATACGGCTCGCCGTTTGATCGCCGTGCCGAGCCCAACCGGGGATGGAGGCGCTGTTGCCGATTGCTTGGCGGAAATATTAGCCCAGGAGGGATTCAGGGTTGATCGGCCGGCAGCGGGGCATGCGGCGGCGCCAGCCGTGGTTGTGCGGTTCGATACGGGCCGCCCCGGCAAAACCCTGCAATTCAATGGCCATCTTGATACCGTTCATTTGCCATTTGTGCCGCCTGCCGTAGAGGGCAACAACTTAACCGGCAGCGGCGCTTCGGATATGAAAAGCGGGATCGCAGCGGCGGTCGAAGCATTGAGAGCCTTGCGCGAGACCGGCGCCCTGGAGCGCGGGAGCATTCTGCTCACCGCCCATGATCTCCATGAAGCCCCGTGGGGCCTGGGCCAGCAACTCGATCAAATGATCAAGGAGGGCATTGTAGGCGATGCCGTGTTGCTGCCGGAGCCTCTCACCGATCGGTTGCCGATTGCCGGTCGTGGCGCGGCTACCTGGAAAGTCACTATCCGCCGTGACGGCCCGCCCGTCCATGAAGTGATGCGACCGGCCGCCGAGCCCGACGTTATTGCCGCCGGTGCTGGGCTGGTGGCGCGCTTGACCCAACGCAATGCGGGCTTGGCACAACCCGTTCATCCAGTGGCGGGCAGCGCGAGCGTTTTCATAGGCCAAATTCATAGCGGCGAGATATACAATCAATATCCGCAGGAATGTTGGCTCGAAGGTACGCGTCGGTGGCTGCCGGGAACGAAGCGCGATGAAGTCGAATCCGAGTTTCGCGAAATGTTGGTTGAATTGGAGTGGGCGACCAACACGAGCATAAGCGTTGACTATCTGTTCATACGCGACGCCTTTGCACTTGATCCGGCGAATCCGCTTGTGGAAGCCTTCCAAGCGGCCTACACGGCAATCGGCGGCCAGCCATTGCCCTTGGGCCCCAAGCCCTTCGTAGACGACGGCAACAGCTTTTATGCGCTAGCCGCCATTCCCGCGATCACGCACGGGCCCGAGGCGGGTGGCCAGCATACGGTCAGCGAATGGGTGGACATCGACGATTTGGTTCGCATTGCCCTGGTCTACGCACTTACGGCCGTAGGCTATTGTTGAGATGAGGTCCATAACCCATGTCTAAGCTGCCCGACCTGATCTCCACCGCTCAAACCAGCGAAGAGCAATTCCTGCGGCAGATCTTCGTCCGCGATCAGATGGCCGAGTGGTCCAAGCAGCCGCTGATCATGGAAAAGGCGGACGGCGTCCATTATTGGGATGTGAACGGCAAGCGCTATTTGGATGGGTTATCCGGAATTTATGTTGTTTCGGTGGGCCATAACAATCGCCGGGTAATCGAGGCGATTCACAAGCAACTCGATACGCTGCACTTTTCGCCGCCGATGCATGGCACCAATCCGATTGCGGTGCAACTGGCGAATCTCCTGGCTGAACTGGCGCCGGGCGATCTTTCCACAGTCAAGTTTCAGTGCGGCGGTGCCGAGGTCACTGAAGCGGCAATCAAGCTGGCACGACAATACCACAAGCTCACAGGATCCCCGGGCAAGTACAAAATCATTAGCCGCTACCTTTCCTGGCACGGCTCGACCCTGGGAGCGCTGTCGGCTTCGGGCCTCAAGTCGCGCAAGACGGTGAACGAACCGCTCGCGCCGGGATTCTTGCACGTCTTTCCGCCAACTTGTTACCGCTGCCCTTTCGGCAAAAGCCATCCGACTTGCGACATTACTTGCGCCACGCTTATTGGCGACATGATTGAAATGGAAGATCCGGCCACGGTGGCGGCCATTATGGTTGAACCGATTGGCCACACCGGCGGCATCATCGATCCGCCCCCGGAGTATTTGCCGATCCTGCGCGAAATCTGCGATCGGCATAACGTCTTGCTGATCTTCGATGAAATCATCACGGGCGCGGGACGTACAGGTCATCTCTTCGCGGCGGAAACCTTTGGCGTAATACCGGACATCCTATGCACGGCGAAAGGGTTGAGCGGCGGCTATGCGCCTCTATCCGCCATGATTTGTCGACAACACCTTGCCGAGGCTTTCTGGGGCCCGATTGAGGACAATCCGGGGTTTGTGGAAGGGCACACCTTTGAAGGCAACCCGATCTCCTGCGCGGCCGGGCTTGCTGTGCTGCGTGAAATCCTAGACGGCGATTTGTGCGCCAACGCGCGCCTCCAGGGCGAGCGTCTTCGGGGAGGATTTCAGCGGCTGGCGGACAAGTATCGGATCATAGGAGATATCCGCGGCAAAGGTTTATTGCAAGGAATCGAATTCGTTCGCGACTTGAAGACAAAGGAACGATTTCCGGCCAACCCCGGATTTGGCGTAAGAGTAGGCAGGAGGGCGCTGCAAAATGGTTTGCTGTTCCGTTTCGATCCGCACTGGATTGCGTTCGGGCCGGCGCTCATTGTAACGGAGGAACAAATCGATGAAATGATTGCCATCTTGGATCGCAGCATCGGCGAAGTGTTGGCGGGATGAGTTAGGATCTTTTAGCTATTTGTAGGCTTCGTACTCTTTACCTAAGACGGCCGCTGCCACTTTCAGTTTCAGGATCTCGTCGGCCCCTTCATAGATTCGGCACACCCGCACGTCCATTAGGTGGCGGCCCGGACGGTAGAGCGTAGACCAGCCGCGGCCGCCGTAGATTTGCACCGCGCGATCGGCGGCGTCCCAGGCGGCATTGCTGGCGAACAGCTTGGCCTGGGCGGCGAGCAGGTCGGCCTTGGACTTGAGATCCACGTCATTAGGCGCGGCAGCGCTGGCGTCCTTCGCTTCGGCGGCTTTCATGACCAGCGCCTCGGTGGCCAACCGGTGCATTTCGATGGCGGCGATGTGTTCCTGGATGAGTTGGTGCTTAGCGAGCGGTTTGCCGTGCTGATGGCGCTCTTTAGCGTAGTTAGCCGCTTCGGTCAGACAATCTTCGATCACGCCCAGGCACCCCGAAGCGACGCTGATACGGCCGCTGACCAGCGTACCCATGGCGATGCGGAAGCCATTGCCCTCCTCTCCCAGCAAATTAGCGATGGGCACGTTGCAATCGTTCATCTCAAACATGGCCGTGTTGGCTGTCGGCATGCCCAGCTTGGCCGTCAAATCTTCACTCTGAAAGTCGGGCGTTTTAGTATCTACCACAAAGGCGCTGATCCGCCCTTGCCGGCCTTTGGGATAGGCGAATACGACCACGGCATCAGCGATGCCGCCGTTGGAGATGAGATATTTAACGCCATTAAGGAGGTAACGATCGCCCTGGCGCTCATAGGTTGATTGCATTTCAAGCGGATTGCTGCCGGCTTCGGGCTCCGTCAAGCCAAAGGCCAGGACTTTTTCGCCCTTCACCGCAGCGGGAAGATAACGGCGCTTTAGCTCCTCATTGCCCCAGGTCATGATCGGATATTCGCCGATGGAGGTGTGGCCGGAGAAAAAAGTTCTTGGCCCCGTCCCCTCGCGGCCGATGCGAGCCAGAGCGCGTGCATAAGTCACTGTGTCGGCGCTGCGACCGCCATATTCGGCGGGAACCGGCATGCCGAGAATGTTGTATTTCTTGGCGAGCGGGAGCACCTGATCGTTGAATCGATGTTCAACGTAGCATAGTTCCTCGATGGGCCGCAGCTCCTCGCAAAAGGCATTCACGTCGGCAAGCAACTGTTGGCAGTCGGATGGAACCATGAATGGAGACCTCCATGAGCTGGATGGGAGAGGAGGTCATTATAGGGGATAGAGGACGGAAGATGGAGGATGGAGAATGGAGGATCGAGGATCGAGGATCGAGGATCGAGGATCGAGGATCGAGGATCGAGGATCGAGTGGCGCGGCCCGGTTTATCGGTTCGGAGCGAAGCAGAGCTTCGCGGCGGTGCGTGCCCAAGCGGAGCATGGGCACAAGGTTTTTTCGATCCTCCATCCTCCATCCTCCATCCTCCATCCTCCATCCTCAGCGCTCCACCTGCACGCCTTTCCAAAAGGCAACGTAACCCGCGATATCCTTGGCGGCGGGCAAGGGCGTCGGATAATACCAGGCGGCGTCCTTGTTGATCTTGCCTGCCACTTCCACGTCGTAGTAGCTGGCTGTGCCTTTCCATGAGCAAACCGTGTGCGTGGCGCTGGGCTTGAAATGTTCATTGCGCAGACTATCCGGTGGAAAATAATGATTGCCTTCGACGACAAGCGTGTTTGGGCTCTCAGCAAAGATTTGACCATTCCAAACGGCTTGAGGCATGGAAAAGGCCTCCTTAAGGCAACGTCAAGTATTGGACGCTGAAAAAGTCGCGGTCGTCATTCCAGGCGCGCCGTAGCTGAAAACCGGCACGGCTTGCGAGGTCTTGAAATTCGTCCATGCCGAATTTGTACGAGTATTCCGTGCAAATCCCTTCACCTTTGCGGAATACGATGGCGGCGGCGTCGAGGTGGACGATTTGATCGTGCCGGCTGATGAGATACATCTCGATGCGGCCTGCGTCTTCATTGTAGACCGCCTGGTGCCGAAATCCTTCAAGCTGGAAATCCGCGCCTAACTCGCGGTTAATGCGAACGAGCAAATTGAGATTGAACGCTGCGGTCACGCCCTTGGCGTCATTGTAAGCCGGCTCAATGAGTGCCGGGGCTTTTTTGAGATCCACGCCGATCAGCAAGCCGCCTCCAGGGCCTACCAGTCTCGCCATATGCCTTAGAAGAGCGGTCGCGTCCTGGGGTCCAAAGTTGCTGATTGTTGAACCGGGGAAATAGACTACTCTCTTTTCAACGCGCTGACGCGTCTTCGGTAAAACGATCGGGGCAGTAAAGTCCTGAGCGAGCGGCAGAACATCCAGGCCGGGATAACGCTTACGCAACGTCTGGGCCGCATGCTCCAAGTGCTCGCCCGAAATGTCGATAGGAATATAGCCTGCCGGCTCCTTGACATTATCGAGAAGCAACCGCGTCTTGATGCCGCTGCCGGCCCCAAACTCAATGATCAAGCAATGCCGTCCCAGGCAATCAGCCATTTCCTGAACGTGGCTTTCCAAAATCTTCAGTTCGGTGCGTGTCAGATAATATTCATCCAAATCGCAGATCTGATCGAAGACGCGGGAGCCGCGCTCGTCGTAGAAATATTTGCACGGCAACGTTTTCGGCGCTTGCCGCAGCCCGGCTAGAACGTCCGCCTTGAACCTGCGCCTTGGCAGGGTGTCCACGGGTCGATCAACTGGTGTCTTGGGTATTGCGCTCATGAGTCTTGTGCCAAGCGAATGCCGGTGAATTGCCAACGAGCTTCGGGTGGAAAAAAGTTGCGGTAACTGGCGCGGATATGGCTCGCGGGCGTCACGCACGAACCGCCGCGAAGGACCATCTGATTGCACATGAACTTGCC
Source organism: Gemmataceae bacterium (assembly GCA_045802525.1). GTDB lineage: Bacteria > Planctomycetota > Planctomycetia > Gemmatales > Gemmataceae > JBJMQT01. The sequence continues at coordinate 18,301 of JBJMQT010000043.1, read as the reverse complement.
GTTATATTCGCCCAGCGCTCCCTCCGCCGGTCGATAGCCTGGATAAGCAGTATATGGGCTGCATGTCCATTCCCAGGCATCACCGAAGATTTGCGCGAGCGGCCCTCGTGTGCCGCTGGAAGGCGCCGGCTCCGGGTGGAGAGCGCCGGTTTCCAGGAAGTTGCCGTGAAGGGGTTCAAGCGACGCAGCAACCTCCCATTCTGCTTCGGTCGGAAGGCGAGCGCCGGCCCAGCGCGCATAAGCGTCAGCCTCGTAGAAACTGACGTGGCAAACCGGCTCATAATCCTGCAGATCCTGCATGCCATTTAGCGTCATCGCGCGCCAAGGTTCCGTGTCTTTTTCCCAATAAAGGGGCCCCGACCACTGCTGCGACCGGCAAGCCGCCCACCCATCGGATAGCCAAAACTCCGGCCGCTCGTAGCCGCCGGCATCCATGAAATCGCGATATTCCGAATTCGTTACCAGCCGGGAAGCTAAGCGGAATTCGTTGAGGTACGTGCGATGCCGGGGCAGTTCATTATCGAACGCAAAACCTTCTCCACAATGACCAACCAGGTACAGGCCAGCAGGATAGTCGGTCCACTCAATTGAACTTGTCGCCTGCGATGTCGTGTATCCGGGTGTCTTATACGCGGGCCGCAACGGATTTAGTGCAAAGGCGTGCTTGAGATCGGTCAGGAGCAGTTCCTGATGTTGTTGCTCGTGATTGAGACCCAAGACCAACGTGGTTCGAGCCCGCTCTAATTCGGCCGGGCTCGCTTGGTCAAGCCATTCCAGTAAAGAAGAGTCTACCTGCTCTCGGTAGCGATAGACTTCATTGACGGTTGGCCGGGAAAGCAGCCCGCGCTGGGGCCGAGGCCAGCGCTGGCCAACGGCTTCGTAGTAAGAGTTGAAAAGGAAGTTGAACTCAGGATGAAATGGTTTATAGCCATGCCGATGAGGCGCCAGCACAAACGTTTCAAAGAACCAGGTGGTATGCGCCAAGTGCCATTTTGGCGGACTGGCATCGGGCATGGACTGAAGGCCGTAATCCTCGATAGCCAGAGGGCTACAAAGCTTTTCCGAAGTCTCTCGCACTTCTCGATAAGCCTTTGCAAGGACACTTGCGGAAGGAACGTTCCCCTTGTTGGGAAAGGCGGCGGCATCGACGTCCACAGACTTGCCATTGTCCATGCGACTTACCTCTCCCGAAGCGCTTGGCCCGGTTGCAAAGGCTCATTTCATGCTTTTCCCTCCATGGACGATGCGTATCCCGTGCCGGTCACAGCCAATATCCGGCAAAGACGGCATGTACATTATTAACGGCGCTGTCAATGGGTTGTCCACAAAGAAATGAAATCGCTCGATTCCGAGGCTAAACCCGAACGAAGATTTTGTGCCGGTAAAGCCAATAACAGAACAGCCACTTTAGGCCCAAGGCTGCCACGGCAACGAGGAACACAAACACTTCTTGTGGCATCTTGGCCAATTGAAGAAACGGTTCAACGACATGATTGTTTTCCGACCGCAACATCGACGAAAACACGTACATGGCGATGGAATTCATGCCGACAACAACCAGCGGAAAAGCCCAGCTTCGCAGCTCTAGGACATCGATGACCAAGTAAAACCCCGCCATCAAAATCAGCGTCCAACCGCCGGCATAAACTGCAAAGGAAGTAGTCCACAGCCGTTTGATCATGGGGACAATGGGCGTCAAAGCCTCCCCCATGAAAAGACAGCCGATTCCCGCCAATAACATGACAAGGAACTTGATAAAGGCCGACTGCCTGCTGCGCAGCAATTCACCGACCAGCACGCCGGACAACAGGGTCGCCGCAGAAGAAAAGGCATTGAACGTCACATAGTGCCCCTTGCTGACCGGCATGAAGCTGATGTGCTGAGACAGCAAGCTCGGCACGCTTAGCCATTCATCGATTCGCGTGCCCAGGTTGGCGTCCGGTTGCCAGGCGTTCTCTAGACCATGGGCCCGTGCATAAAGGAGGTACAGCGCGGGATGGACGGCCAAGACGGCTACCAGCACGGCTCCCTGGATGCGCGGGCCCAGGTGCAAGACTAAAAAGACCAGAATATAAGCCAGTGCGATTTGTTGGAGCACTCGAATGAACTGAATGTAAACAATGTGTTCAAAATACGTATCCATAAGCATGCCGATCAGCGCCAACAGCAGGCAACGAATTAAGGCATGCCGGAATTGGCTGCCCCAGGTAGCCCCCTGCTGTTGCCGGCGGGCAAATGAAAAAGGCATGGCAACGCCCACCAGGAACATGAAGGACGGCTGGATCAAGTCCCAGGCCGTGCAGCCTTGCCATTCCTCATGATCGAGCTGGTGAGCCAGGCCATGAAGGTTATGCTGGTTGAGCAAACCGGCCAAACTTAAACCGGCAGACGCCATCGCCAACATCGTGAAACCGCGATAAGCGTCCACCGAAATCAATCGGCCGGCGGGCAAGCTGGAAGAGTCGGAGCTTGAATGGCCCATAACGTTTGGCAATACAACGAGGAAGTAAGGGTTTCTGGTTTAACCGTTTATCGAAGCAGGGTCAAGTTCGTCCCGCCCGGGATTCAATCAGGCTTTTCGCTAAAACCTGCGCAGAGTACTATGCCGAGGATCGCCGAGTTGTTGTTTCCCTCCGAAAATCTAACGGAGCCGCCATGCTGCCGGATGCCCAAAATGTCTCAGCCAGCGATCCCCCTTCTTGGCCGGTCCTGAGCCTCGCTCAAAGGCGCGTCTTGGGAGTATTGGTAGAAAAAGCCAAGACGACGCCTGACGCCTATCCGCTCAGTTTGAATGCACTCGTGACCGGCTCCAACCAAAAGTCCAACCGCGATCCGCCGCTCAATCTTTCCGACATCGAGGTGGAAGACGCCTTGGCGACCCTTCAAAAACAACTATTGGTGAGCCGAATCAGCGGCGGCCGGGTCGAGCGCTGGCGGCATTTGCTTTATGAAGCCTGGAAATCGGACAAGGTTGAATTGGCTATTCTCGGCGAACTGCTCTTGCGCGGCCCGCAGACCGAAGGCGAACTGCGCGGACGGGCGAGTCGCATGGAGCCGATCGAGGACCTGGACACCTTGAGAGCGATACTCAAGCGGTTGGCGGAACGCAAGTTGGTTGTTTATCTAACTCCTGAAGGCCGGCGAGGCACTGTGCTGACCCATGGATTTCACGAGCCCAGTGAAATCCCCCACCTACGAAAGCTTCACGGCGCGGCCGCAACCGCTACCGAATTCGCAGCTTCTCAACCGCACAGCCAGACTGCCCCTGCCGCATCCCCGCCGCCGCGTCAGAATGCCGGTCATTCCGAGCCGGGCACGCCGCTGGCGGAAAGGCCAACGGAGTTGGACGAATTGCGCTCCGAAGTTGCCAGTCTAAAGGATCAAATCCAAAAACTAGCCGACGAATTCCACCACATGAAGCGCTCCCTGGGTGAATGACTAGCCCAAGACAGTTCGCTACTTGGAATCAAAATCCGTCAAAGGCGTCGAAAGACCGCAACCGTTTAAATGCCTTTAGCCGAGGGGCCATTTGAATCCCATTACCCCCTGCTCTTGTTCCGGAATTGACTCCTCGTTATCGTCGGGCCCTCAAGCAGAATCCGTTTGCCAAAACTTGCCTCGTCCGGAACACGGAGGTTCTTTTCATGAGCGAGAGTCGCCAGCCCAGCCGCGAGCAACTGCCTAATTCGCCTCAGGCCCCTGCCCTGGCGATCTTCTCAGCGGAGACTCTGCGGGCAGGTCACTCGGGCATTTATCCGTCCGCCGGCGGCAGAAGCGAAGACAAGCTCACACTTTTTTGGCGGGTTTTCGGCGGAACCCTAATTAGCATCGCGGCACTCGTCGGCGTCACGGTTTACCAGCAATTTAACAGCAACCTCAACGAAATCCGAGGCGAGATTACCCAGATTAACGCCACCCACGCGGACTTCATCAAGAAGGACGAGTTCAATTCCCGCTCGACCCTGATCTGGAACAGCCTCAAAGAAATGCACACCGCCTCTACCCAAGTCTCCGCCTTGCAGGAAAGATCGCATCTGCTGGAGCAGCAACTCAAAACCGCCGAAGAAGAACGTCGCAACCTCACCCGCAAAGTAGCCGAGCTAAGCGAACGCCTCGCCGCCGTAGAAGGCAGCCAACGGCGCTCCGCCACGGGCCCGCCGAAAGAGGATAAGGGACAGTAAACCTCTCGGTCAGAGGCGCCCATCAGAAAGTCTCTCCTTACCGACTGTGAGTCAGACTTACTTGCTTATCTTCACAAAAGGCTCTCTAATCGTGGGGCAGACGTTCTTTGTCCGCCTACGCCCGCAACCGTGGACTAATTCCGATGAGCGATGTCGCGCCGAAAGCCAGGGTTGAGAGCACGTCAATAGCCCCAATGCTCTCGGTCCGAAAGGGTGCTAAAGCGATCGAGTTCTACAAGGCGGCCTTCGGCGCCGACGTGGTGTTTAGGATCGACAGTGAAAGCGGACACGTGGTGGCTCGCCCTTCCGTGGCCGGTGCCGAATTCTGGGTCGCCGACGAATCTCCCGACCACTTCAACTTCAGCCCGGAGACTCTCGGCGGCGGCACCGTGCGGATGGTGATGATCGTAGAAAACCCGGATGCCTCTTTCGACCGAGCTATCGCGGCAGGCGCCCAAGTGGTTTGCGCTGTCAGCAACCAATACGGCTGGCGCCTGGGGCGAATCGTCGATCCCTTCGGCCACCACTGGGAAATTGGCAAGCCTTTGGAAGAAACTCCTTCATGAATGTGCGAGACACGCTGCTATCAATCGCCCGTACCGCTCTTATGGCTTCTGCCTTCATGGGCAAATTTGCCATTCGCCAACAGAATTCGCGCTGTCGCGTCTGATTAGATTTCTAAGGTCGGGTTTTTAGACGTCAACGATTGGCCCGGTGGCCACGGCAAGCTTGGTAGTTCGGCTCTGGGGAGACTGAAATTGTGAAAACGAGCTGCCCTCATTGTGGCGCTAGTCTGCCCGCAGCGCGAGATGCGTTTTGCCCCGAATGTCGCCAAGCCTTGGATGAGGTGCCCGACGAGACGCCTGCGTCGGAGCAAGTGAGAGGTCACCGACCCGGTTCAGGAACCCGGATACTGAGGTATCTGGGCTGGTTCGCCCTGATTGCGGGGGGCACATCTGCCGCTGTCCCAGGCAGAAAGCGAGGAATCCCTGAAGATTTCGTTGATGCTGGATTTCTGATAGTTGGCGTTGGGTTCCTTGTGGCGTCGTACTGGTTAGCCGCCGCATCAAGGCAGCGAGAGCAATCGACAGGCCCAAAAACGCCGGCCGCCTAGCCTTTTTACCTGGCGACCAAGAGGTGCTGGTTGTCCTCATTCATTCATTGGCATTTGATGTACCGGGTTGCAAATCGTTCAGCGTTTGATAGATGCCTTGCTCGTACGCTAAGTCATTTTGATCAAGGATACGAAATCGGTGACTACAAACCATACTGGAAGGTTCCGGAGCTGTGGGAGTGTTCCTTGACCACACCAGTGCCAAGCGAATCAACCGCGGAGCAATTGCATGCTTGTTTGGTCCTCGCATATCGACTGGCAAGTGGCTGGTTTATTTTGGGTTCACTAACAGCGGAAAGTAGCGATGGTTTTGAAGGGGTCTTCAGCTGCGGCAGTGCCGGCGCTCGGAGCTATGTCGCTGGCTTAGAATGGGCTTCTTTTGAATTGGAAGCAGATAGGTCGCGCCAACAGCGTGAAGATTAGAATAGGCTGTTGATATCAGGTTTTGGCAAGAGAACGCAGCGCGAGCATTTCAGGCCTGTCCATGAGCGAACCGTCAAAGTGCGCGCCGATGGCTGACCCAATTGAGCTTTCGCGGGCAGCACTCCGCATTGGGATGACCGTTCCAGCAATTGAGAAGTTGCTCGCTACTCATGGATTTGACTCAGGTACCGCCGGAGCTGCCGTATACAAAGCGATTGAAGATCAAACTCGTGAGCGATTTCAACATCAAATCCGAGCGCAACGACGGATTCGCATTCATAGGATTCTTTCAGGCGGGGTCGCGTCCGCGTATTTGATACTCGCGTATCGGGGCCGCGGAATCGAGGGCGTATTGCGGATATTTTCAGCGCTATTGATGCCAATCGCGTGCATCTGGTTTTCCGAGCCTATGGGCGCTGCACGCGGACGGCTGGGTCTGTTCTCGCCGGTCATAACCGCACCTACACCCGCTGTCATGCTTCGGATCGGCGGCTGGATACTCTTGCTCATGCCCTGCATCGCTGTCTTAGCAATATGCTTAATGCGCCAATAACAGCAGCAAGATACAGCGCGGACCGCAGACGCCGCTTAGGAGTAGTTCAGAAAAGCCTCCGTGTAGCATAAGCGGCCCTACGCTTCCTACTCGGCAAACTCTGACAAAGGTATGCGTATGAGTGCAAAAAGACCCGCACCAAGGATGGACCTGGCCCAACTTCTTAAGAAGCGCAACAGACCTCCGGGGCCAGCGCCGCAGGAATGGCTGCCCGCCGCGACACTTCCAATCGCCAGCGGGTCTCTCTTTATCGGAGACCCGTACTATGACCCGGCGGATGCCTACGTGGCGACTGTGCCGCCCGGGACTTACCAGATCGAAGCCCGCCTGCGGGATCTCGGTCGAGAATGGTATACGGAGCGGGTGCGGGCAGTCCTCGAAGGCTCTGGCGAGCTCAAACGCGGCAAGAAAATCGGCGAAACGTGCACCGATCTGGGCGTACTGGCCTTTTACGACTTGAAAGCCGCACAGGAGGCGATTGCCGGCGACAACGATCTGTACATGGAACGGGTGCTCAAGAAGGCGTTTGCGACTTGCGGCCTGGCGAAACTTAAACTCGCCAAGCCCATTACCATTGCCTATGTGGAAAACGGGCTTTGACGGCGGCGCCCTGGTTTGCGAGCTTCGGTCGGGCCGGCGCTGCGTCGGCGTTGAAGTCGAGATGGAATTTGGTGAACTGGAAGCCTTTTTGGAGGACGAGGACGACGACGAATGAGTCTTTCATTGCGGGCCCTGAAGGTTTGGCAGGGCCAAAGACGCTCATCGACCCTCAACGGCGCAGCGCCGCGCGGGTGGGGGCGCATGCAATGCAACGAATTCGACCTCGGACTTCAGCAAATGCCTAACAGCCTTGGTTGATGGGCCATCGGCTAGTCCTACAATGAGCGGCATGGAGCGTTTGAACAAAGTTCTGGCCCACGCCGGCATCGGTTCGCGCCGTCATTGCGACGAACTGATCGCGGCGGGGCGCGTCAGCGTCAACGGCAAAAAAGTCCGCGACCTGGGAACCAAGGTCGACCCCGACAATCAACAAATCTGCGTCGACGCTCAACCCATTCGCGGTGAACGCCTCGTCTATTGGCTTGTCAATAAACCCCCCGGCTACGTTTGCACCAATTACGACCCGTCCCGGCGGCCGCGGGCGATCGATCTGGTTCCTCAGGTCGAGCAGCGCGTCTACACGGTGGGCCGCCTCGACGCCGAGAGCGAGGGCCTGCTATTGCTCACCAATGACGGCGAATTGGCCAACCGCCTCATGCACCCGCGCTTCGGCATCGAAAAAACCTATCACGTCCAGGTCGCCGGATTTCCTAAACGAGAAGAGCTCGAAAAACTAACCCAAGGCGTGTACTTGAGCGAAGGCCGCGTACGGGCCCGGCGCGTCAAACGACTCAAGCCCCAGGGCGAAAGCCTCTGGCTGGAAATTGTCCTCAGTGAGGGCAAGAACCGGGAAATTCGCCGGATGCTGGCCAAGCTCGGGCACAAGGTCATGCGCCTACGCCGAGTGGCCATCGGCCCGGTCCAAATCGGCGCTTTGGCCGAAGGGAAGTCGCGCCGGCTTAGCGACTACGAGGTCAATTTGCTGGAACAAGAAATTCAAAAGCACGACCGCGCGGGGGAGCCGCATCACGCATGAGCGCGATCCTTCAAGCCGCTCTGCCCGTTGTTAATAACATCCAGCTCGCTCGTGATACTTACCGCTTACGCCTGCAGGCGCCTGCCCTTGCCCGCCTCATTCGGCCGGGACAGTTCGTAATGCTGCGCTTGCCCGGAATCACTGATCCTTTTCTGGGACGCCCCTTTGCCCTCTATGACACCGCCCTAGACGACCAGCAAAACCCGGTGGGCGTGGACATTGTGTACCTCGTTATCGGCAAGCTAACTCGTTTGCTCGCTGAGCTTACAGAGGGCGATCTTGTCGAGGTCTGGGGACCGCTGGGTAATGGTTTCCCCGAGCCGGCTAGTGCCAAGCATGTGTCCCTGGTGGCGGGCGGCATCGGTCAAACGCCCTTTTTGGCTCACGTCCGCGAACTGCTCGGTACTCGCGGTTACGGGAACCAGCCGGCTCGGCGCAGGATTGAACGCGTGTCCCTTTTCTACGGCGTACGGAGCGCCGACCTGGCGGCCGGCATCGCCGATTTCCGCGCTGCAGGAGCTGAGGTCCACCTGGCCACCGACGACGGCAGCTTGGGCTTTCCCGGCTTCGTCACTCAACTTCTCAACCAACACCCGCGCCCCGATCACATCTTTGGTTGCGGACCAGAGCCGATGTTGAAAGCCCTATCCCGGCTCAGCGAATCGTGGAACGTCCCCTGCCATGTCTCGCTGGAGACACCCATGGCTTGCGGCATCGGTGTCTGCTTCAGCTGCGTGACGCGCGTTAAGATGGAGGACGGCTGGGATTATCGCCGCGTGTGCGTGGAAGGCCCTGTCTTCGACCGAGCGCGCCTACTATGGGATTAGCGTTATCAGCAAGCCACCAAGGCACTTGTACGCAAAAGCTCCGCTACTCGCCTCTTATGTCTTGGAGGCTTGTTCACACATATGGATGCCGTTTTCGCCAAAAGGCTTTGACACGCTTGCATGAATCTATTTAAATGCGTCGAAAGAAATCCAGGATGAGCTGCCCGTGAGCTTAGTGCGAGGACGCCGATTGGCGTCTCGCAAGCTTCCCACAGCGGGCCAGCGGTTCTCTACATTCGGTAGGAAGCCGATCTATTGCATTTCTTTTTGTAATCGCCAGGGAATCTTTCACTAAGCACCCAGGCATTCGAGAACCAACATCATGATTTTTTCCCGGCTCAGCCAACGACGGTTGGCCACGCTGCCCGTACGCGCCCGCAAAGCCCATCTTGATGTAGAAGCCCTCGAAAGACGCGATCTGCCCAGTGTGTCACATTTTTTAGGCTCGTTGATTCGCCCGCTCACACAGTCCGCCACCCAGGCGTCTGCCAGCCAAATGGCAACGGGGCAGGCGTCGATTGCCGGCTCGCCGGTAACGCCGACTAACCCGATGTATGGCTACCAGTGGGACATGTCCGAAATCGGAGCTCCCTACGCCTGGAGCAATTACACGGGAAACAACCGTACCACCGTCGCCGTTATCGACACCGGCATCGATTACAACCACTGGGACTTGTACGGGAACATCTGGATCAACCAGGCCGAAATCCCATGGTCGCGCCGCGGTTATTTCAAAGACATGGACGGCGACGGCCTCATCACCTTCCGCGATCTCAATTACTCCATCAATCAAGGCTACGGCAAAATCACCGATATCAACGGAGATGGCCACATCGACGCTCAGGACATCCTGGCGCCCATGGGCAAAAATGCGCAGGGTCGCGATTCCGGCTGGGGCGGCTGGGCATCGGGCAGCACTCAAGACGGCGACACCCAGCATCCCGACGATCTTGTCGGCTGGAACTTCGTCGCCAATAACAATCGGCCGTTTGACGACAACGGCCACGGCACGCACGTTGCCGGCACGATCGGTGCCATGGGCGACAGTGGTGTGGGGGTTGCCGGCATCGACTGGCACGTCCAGATGATGGCACTGAAGTTCATGGATGCCAACGGCAACGGCAGCTACCAGCAGGCCGCCGATGCTATCAATTATTCCATCCGGCATGGCGCGCAGATTTCCAACAACAGTTGGGATGGGACCGGCTTTTATCTTCCCTTGGCCCAGGCGATCGCCAATTCCCAATCGGCAGGCCAAATTTTTGTCGTCGCCGCGGGGAACTCCGGTCAAAGCCTCTGGCTCAATGGCGCTTTTCCCGCCGATCTGACCTTTGGCAACATGGTTCGCGTGGCCGCTACCGACCAGTCGCGCAACCTGGCCAGTTCTTCTAATTACGGGTACGGGCTCGTGCAACTAGCTGCTCCAGGAGTCAACATCTTGAGCACGACGCCCAACAACAGCTATGGCTGGTACAGCGGCACCTCAATGGCGACGCCGCATGTCACAGGAGTTTTGGCGTTGCTCCACGACGTGCACCCCTATTGGAGCTACCAGCAGTTAATCGCCACAGTCGTTGATTCCACGACGCCGTCTTATGGGCTTCTTTACAAGACGACCTCAATGGGCGAGCTAAATGCCCCGGCGACTCTGGCGCATTAAACACCTCGATTGGCTTTTCGCCAGACCCCAAGACCCCTGCTTCACGAATGAGGCGGGGGTTCCACTTTCAAATTGCCTACCAATCTTTGTCACAAATTACTTGCTAACCCCCGCGCGGCCCCCCTACAATCGCAGGCCGTGAAGCGCTAAGTAACGATTGACCACCCGGACAGCAGAAATCCAATAATCCCCGACGGGAAGCGCTTCGGGTCGCAACTACCCATCTCCTTTGGAGGGTCCGCGCGATGAAAGACCCAGAAATTGATATCCGCAATCGACCCGGCCTGTCGCGCCGGGATTTCCTGAGAGGCACGGGCGCGACCGCAGCGGCAACCGCCTTGGCGCCGCTGCCCTTGGCCGACGCTGCCGATGCCCCGGCCAAATCGGGTGCCGTGGCCATCGGTCCGGCGCCGGCTAAGATCCGGCTCGACGTCAACGGATCGACGCTGGAGACGTCCGTTGAGCCACGGGTCACGTTGCTCGATGCGCTCCGCAATTACCTTGACGTGACAGGCTGCAAGCGCGTCTGCGACCGCGGCACTTGCGGCGCCTGCACCGTCATGGCCGACGGTAAACCGATCTACTCGTGCACGATGCTGGCTTTAGAAGCGCAAGGGAAAAAGATTAAGACCGCCGAGGCGCTGGTCGTGGAAGGGAAGCTCGACGCCGTGCCCGCCGCTTTCGTGAAGCACGACGCTCAACAGTGCGGGTTCTGCACGCCAGGCTTTGTCGTGGCCATGCGGGCCGCTCTGGACAAAAATCCCAAGGCCACTCCCGAAGAGATCGAGGCGGGCCTGTCCGGCAACATTTGCCGGTGCGGCACTTACGAACAAATGCGGCATGCCGTCGGCGCGCTGTGCGGCGTCGCCCGCGGCAACGGCAAGAAGGAGGCCTAAACCATGGCAAATACCTGGCCGAAAGAACGACGCCTCTTGGGCACGCGAATTCAGCGCTTAGATGGGCCTGAAAAATCCACCGGACGCGCCAAATATAGCTTCGACATCAATCGCCCCAGCATGTTGCACGCCCTCATTCTTCGTTGTCCCCACGCTCACGCCAGGCTCATCGCACTTGATACTACCGAGGCCGAGAAATTGCCAGGAGTCAAGGCGATCCACGTCATTGTCCCGTGGACGACGCCGGGACCGGAGTTGTTCTATGCCGGCGATGAGATACTCGGTTTGGCTGCCGACACCGAAGAACACGCCCATGACGCATTACGAGCCGTGAAGGCCAAGTTTGAAGTGCTCGACCATTTTGTCACTGAAGAAGACGCCCTGAAGGCAACTACCGCGTTGACCGTGTCGGGCAAGCGCGACGATAAAACTGGCGCCGCCCTAGAAACCAACATCAAGCCCGGCGGCGAAGGCACGATCGGCGATCCCGATAGCGCCTTTCGAGCTGCCGATGTTGTCGTCGAGGGCGACTATGGCTGCCCGACCATCTCGCATCAATGTCTCGAATCGCACGGCCTTGTCGCCGAGTGGGATCCTGACGGCAAACTGACCGTCTGGGCTTCGACTCAGGCGGTGGCCGGAACGGCAGGCGAACTGGCCAAGTATTTCAACATCGCCGCGACCAAGTGCAAATGCATCACGCACTACATGGGCGGCGGCTTCGGCAGCAAGTTCGGGCCCGACATCCAGGGCATCGTCGCCGCCGAGTTGGCCAAGAAAGCCAAGGCCCCGGTCAAGCTCATGCTCGACCGCGCCGAGGAAATCACGACCGCCGGCAATCGCCCTTCCGCCTTTGGCCGCGTTAAAATCGGCGGTACGAAGGATGGCAAGCTCACTGCTTATGAGATCGATTGCATAGGTTCGCCGGGCGTCGGCTTCGGCGGCACCGTCAACTTTACCGCCTTGCCGTATGTCTATCCGATTCCGAATGTTCGCCGCAAACACACGGTAATCCGACTCAACGCGGGCAGTGCGCGGGCCATGCGCGCCCCGGGTCATCCGCAGAATTGCGTTCTCACCGAAGGCGCGATCGACGATTTTGCCGCTCAGATCGGCATGGATCCTTTGCAAGTCCGGCTCAAGAATCTGCCGGAAAGCGAAACCCGAGTAGTCGAGACGGCAAGGAGCCAAGGCAAGCTCAAGGACTTGCCCGACGATAATGCCGAGGTCGTCGCTGCGATCGCCGCGGCGAAGCAATCGTTCAACTTCCTGCGCAATACGATTTATCAGGATGAAATCAAGACGGCCGCACGCTTGGCCGAATGGGACAAGAAATGGCACCCACCCGGTGCGGACAAGGGCGTCGTCAAGCGCGGCATCGGCATGGCCATGCACACATGGGGCGGCGGCGGCTATCCATCCCACGACGTCACGATCACCGTTAACAGCGACGGCTCGGTCCGTCTGGAGTCCTCGACTCAAGACCTCGGCACCGGGGAGCGTACGGTCTTGGCGATTATCACCGCTGAGGCGTTAGGCCTCCAGCCGGGCGATATTGATATCCGCATTGGGGAAAGCCCCTTCGGCCGTTCCGGCGGATCGGGAGGCAGCACCACATGCCCCGGCACGGCGCCTGCCGTACTCAACGCCGCTTGTGCCGCCCGCGATGCCTTGTTCGAAAAGTTGGCGCCTAAGCTCAACGCCAAGAAGGAAGACTTGGCGATCGCAGCGGGCAAGATTGTCGATAAAGCAAACAACAAAAACTATTCCTGGAAGGAAGCATGCGCCCGTCTAGGCAGAGACGTTATCCAGGGCAAGGGCGACTGGACGAAGGGCCTCTCCAATGTCAACGTCGGCGGCGTTCAGATCGCCGAAGTCAAGGTCGACACGGAAACCGGCGTGGTTAAGTGCACTCGCGTTGTGGCCGTACAGGATTGCGGCTTGGTCGTCAACCTCCGAGGCTGCGAATCGCAGGTGTCCGGCGGGGTCATCATGGGCGTCAACTACGCCCTTTTTGAAGAACGCATCATGGATCGCATCACGGGCCGGCAAGTTAACCCGGACATGGAGTTCTACAAGCTGGCCGGCATCCAGGACATTCCGCAAATCATTGTCCATATGCACGACATGCCCGAGCGCGGCGTCATCGGCATCGGCGAACCGCCCACCATTTCAACTTGTGCTGCGATCGGCAACGCCGTCTTCAACGCCATCGGCGTCCGCGTCCCGTTTGCTCCGTACACGCCCGAGCGGGTCCTGGAACGCCTGGCCAAACGGCCGACGTCGATTCGTGTGACCTCGCGTAGTTCCGAATCTCCCGAAGAAGCTCTCAAGGCCCTCGTCGCCAAGAATGGAGGGATCAGAATATGAACAATTTCACTTACTATAAGCCGACCACCCCGGAACAAGCGGTCGCCTTGCTCGATGCGAAATGGGGCACGACCGAGCTCTTGGCCGGCGGCACGGACTTGCTCGATCTGATGAAGGAGTACATTGCCCAGCCGAGCAAAGTAGTTAGCTTGGGAGGATGGCAAGAAAAATCTGCAATCAGTTTCGGCAATGGCGGCCGGCCCGCGACGATTTCCGCGGATACGACGTTGGCGGAAATTGCTGCACATGGCAGACTCCAAGAATTGTTTCCTGCCTTGACGGGCGCCGCGGGGCAAGTCGGCGGGCCGCAAATTCGCAACATTGGGACGCTTGGCGGCAACTTATGCCAGCGCAACCGCTGCTGGTACTTCCGCGACGAGCACGTCAATTGTCTCTTGAAAGGCGGCTCCAAATGCTTCGCGCTCGAAGGCGAAAACCGCTATCACGCGGTCTTCACGCAATGCCAAAAATGCGTGATCGTGAATCCTTCGACGCTCGCCCCGGCATTGATCGCCTTGGGCGCCACGGCCGATGTCCTGGGCCCCAACGGCAAGCGAACCATTGAGTTGGCCAAGTTTTTTCAGGCCCCAAAGTCGGATAAGGAGCGTGAGCATATCCTGGCGCCTAATGAAATGGTGCTTTCCGTCACGATTCCCATTCCGGAGGGAACAATCCGTAATGCCAGCTACGAAGTGCGCCACAAACAGTCCTACGATTGGCCGCTCGTCCAGGCGGCTGTCGCGTTTAAGCAAACCGGTGGAAATGCAAGCGGCGTGAAAATCGTGTTGGGCCACGTGGCACCGACGCCCCACATCGCCGAGGCGGCGGCCAAGGCGATTGAAGGCAAGCCGGTCAACGAAGAATCCGCCGCCGCTGCCGGCCGAGCCGCCGCCGAGGGCGCCAAACCGCTTGCTCAAAACGGCTACAAGATCCGGCTAATCGAAGTAGCCGTAAAGAGAGCCCTCCTGACGGCAGCGGGAGGGAAGAAGTACTGGGAGGCGTGAGATACGATGTCAGCCGCCGGGAAGGCCGGCGGCTGATTTCATGTTTATCGTCGTCCCTTGCCGTTTAGGGAAGTTCCGATGTCCGACATGCCCGCCGAATACCGCCCCCGCTGCATGAACCTCTCCTGCAAGTCCATGCTTGTCTACGGCGAGGCGTTCGAAAATGATCCGGATTACCAGGCTGGCGTCGCCGAATTTTGGTGCTCAAAAACGTCCAAGGGACTCGGGCCGGACGGTGATCGCGTGGCCTTAGAAATGTGCTCTAATAAAGAACGCACCTGCTTTCAAGAATACTAAAGTGCTCCCCGATCTACTCTGGGGCTGCTCATTTTGTGACCAATGCAGACCTGGACCACCCGAGATCGGATTCGTTGCATTGCATGCGCCCCCACCCGCGCGGCGCCGCGCCGTTGAGCGTCCATGAGCGTCTTTGACCGCCAAACCATCAAAGCCTGCAATGAAACAGGACAACCTGGCGCGTTGTTGGCCCCACCGAGGTGGAACGAAATCGCAGCCAAGGGGCTCACAGCGGTCGAGAGCGCAGGGTTCCGGACGGATCAGAGCCAGCCGCTTCATTTTTCCCCGGCGGTACTTTTCTTTACAAACCCATCTCCTCGCTGTCCAATAAGGTATCGTAGAAGATCGGCAAACGGTTCCATCCCGCCAAGATCATCGCCCGCAGCTTGAGAACTTTCGGGGGAGTCTCGATCCAATGACAGCGGTCGTCCAGGCAACGTGTCCAGGGTGCAAAAAGCTGTTGCGTCTGCCGGCCGATTGGATCAATCAGCCGCTGCGCTGCAAGCACTGCGGCATGGTGATTCAAGCCAGAGCCAAAGCTTCTCGGACGAGTCTTCCGCCGACCGGGCCGGTTTCTCGGGCGAACGTAAAACCGGCTGGCGTACAGGAATCCGAACCCAAGAAGCGCGTCGCAGCGCCGTTGAACGAGGCTCCGCCGATGCCCGGTCGCGAGAGCTACGTCCCCGTCCTAGAGGCCTTGCCGGCCGGTTCGGACAACCCTAACTTCGCCGATCTGGATGATTTCGACGATCGTCCAGCTTCAGGTTTGCCTCGCAAACCGCGTCGGCCCTACCGCCGATTTCGAGCCGGCGCCCTTATTGTGAGCTTGCTGGCGCTCCTGGCGACCGGAGTCGCCGTACCCTGGGCCATTAAGCATGGCAATGCGAACAGAAACGGATCCGGCGGCTCCGGCCAGGGGTCGCCCACGAATCCCGATAACAAAGGCGCACCTGCGTCTTCGAACCTGGTGTTCCCGCGTCGTGCCCTCATCATCAGCGTTAATGACTATCTGTATGCCAACCCGGTGAATCACGGCACAACCGGCAAAGGCAAATCCCCGCTCTTGGAACGCCTCCGTACCGGCCTACACGTCTCCAGCGACCAAATTGCCGAATTGAGCGACGCCGCTCCGGGAGCCACCGCGAGACCGCCGCTCAAAACGGTTATCGAAAGCAACGTTTCAAAATTCTTAAGCGAATGCCGGCCGCAGGATCGCGCCCTGCTCTTCTTCATTGGCCACGCCGTCGAAAAGGACGACCAGGCCTACTTGATGCCTATCGAAGGTGAGACAGACGATAAGGAAACCCTTATTCCGCTCTCTTGGCTTTACGAGCAGTTGGCGAAATGTCCCGCCCGGCAAAAGGTCTTGGTCGTAGATGTGGCCCGGCTGAACTTGGCCCGTGGCTTGGAGCGGCCCGGCTCGGGACCCATGGGTGAGAAGTTGGATGCGGCCTTGCAAAATCCCCCGTCGGGGGTTCAAGTCTGGTCGGCGTGTCTAAAAGGGCAATACTCCTATGAATTTGAAGACGGCAGCATGAACGACGGCTTGTTTGCGCACTCCATTCAACAGGTCCTAAATCGCGGCCTGGGCGGCGTGATTCAAACGACCGAAGACCCCATGCCCTTGGATGTGCTGGTAGCCGATGTCAATCGGACCCTGAAGAATGAACTAGAAGCCTATGGCCTGACTCAAACTTCGCGACTAAGCGGCCACGCCGAGACCGGCAGTGGTGCGAGAGAAAGTGAGGCGTCCGAGCCCGCCGAGGTGGTGGTAGAAGTGCCCCGCTCCATTGCCGAAGGCGCCGCTCCGCGCAGCCAGGTGGCGGCGATTTTGAAGGAAATTGCCGTTCCCCCCATTAAGGCGGCCCAGGAAGACATGGTCTTGAAATTCGAGGCTTTGCCGCCTTTCTCCAGCAAAACCATGGAGGATTACGGCGCCGTCCGCGGCACGTCGCCCTTGCGTGAGGCCGTTGAAGGCGCGCGCGACTTGCTCCAACAGCTCAATACCAGCGACGATATGCGCCTCCAGGAGGAGTTTCGCGTACCGGCAAACGAGACGGCCTTCAAAACCGAAATGACCAACAAAGGCAAAACGGTGGCCCACCTGATCGGCAAGCTTCAAGGAGTCCTTGATGATCTTAAAGGCCCTGCCATAGCGAAGTTCCGGACCAAAGAGCCTAAACGTTGGCAGGCGAATTACGACTACATGGTCGCCCGGGTGGAAGCCGAGATTGCTTACCTTTTCGAATATGCCTCCATGCTCGGCAAATTGAAAAAGGAGCTGCCACCGCGCGACCCGGCCATCCACAACGGCTGGCGTCTGGCTTCGCAGCCGGAATTGGAAGGGGACCGCACAGGCCAGACCCTCGCCAAAGACGCCAATAAAATCCTCGACAAGATCATCAAGAACAATCCCGGAACGCCTTGGGCGGTTCTCGCCAAGCGCGACAAGCTGACCGCGCTAGGTCTGAAGTTCGTCCCGACCAAATGACCATGGCGCGATGTCGCCAAAACTGCTTTATGCCTTGACGGATCATCATTCGACCTCGACAATAACTACAGCCAACCGCATCGAGTTCGACGTCCTTTCTTTAAGCGAGTGAAAACCCCAAGGAGGTCCTGTTTATGACCCGTTTATTGTCGTTGTCTTTTTGTGCGCTTATGCTTCTTGCCGCCTCGGCCAGGGCCGAGGGCATTTCGGGCCAGTATCTTGAAGCCCGCACTTGCGATATTTGGACCGGCCCCTGCTTCGCCAATGCTGAGATGTATCAGAACGGCAATCACGCGGTCATAGGCTGGAAGGTCGATAAAGGAACTTTCGATGACGTCAAACTCGACGGCCTGGGCGTCGTGGCTATCGTGGCGGCCAGCGACACGCTAGGACTCGATCAAACGGGTCCGGCGAAAGCCGTGCTGATTGTGGACAAGAATGCGACCAAGTCTCAAAGGGACGCTTTAGTCAAGTTCGCCCAAAAGCAGGGCGGCGATTTGCTCAAGAACGTCGTTGCGGTTTCTTCGGAAGCCGTCGAAATCGAAACATGCCATTGCAAAGAAGGCGGGTGTGCTCGCCTGGAAGCCGGCGCGGCACACATCGAAACCCGCTGCCTGGCCGAGAACCACGATAAAGTTTGCGGCAATGAATCGGCTTTCTATCCGCCGCTGATCACGTCGGTTAAGGCTGTCCCGGCCATGGCGTCAAAGGCGGGATACTCCGGCAAGGAATTCAACGCCACCTGGAGCGAGAACGACCGCCGCGGGGCCTATATCGGATCCTTTGAAGTACGCTAACCGACAGAGAAAATCGCGATCGTTTAGCGGCGAGCCTCCAGTGTGCGCGTTT
>JBJMQT010000042.1:0-68296 GCA_045802525.1 Gemmataceae bacterium | reverse complement strand
CGTGGGCGAACGCATGAGCTCTTGTCCGAGAGCCGGATGCGGGAAATCCGCACGTCCGGTTCGATGAGCGGGGGTGTGGAAACGGAGCATGGGCAGATACTCTGGCACCGGCATCACCGAAAGGGCCGGCAACACGCATGGCTTCCCTAAACCACCGCGCCACCTCCCGACTCTACCGTTGGCTTTGTGCAATCGTTTTCCGGTGGTGTCGCTGCGCTCAACCACCGGCTAATCGCTGTAACGCCTCCGGCGTAAGGAGGTCCCGGCCAAAAACTTCAAAGCGTCTACTGACAAAGCTCAGATTCAAAGAGTGTCAGCGTGGAGATAGCCCTGCAGTGATTCCTTGGGCTTGTGGCTAATTAAGACTATGCCTCGAGTTGTAATTATTGGCGGCGGCATTTCGGGTTTAGCCCTGGCCTACCGACTTCAGCAATCAACCCCCTCCGTCGATGTCACTCTTCTTGAAAGAACTAACCGGCTAGGCGGAACAGTCGGGACTCTACACGAAGACGGGTATCAAATCGAAGTCGGTCCCAATGGCTTCCTCGACAATAAGCCTTCCACGCTTGCTCTATGCAAAGACCTCGGTCTGGCCGATCATTTGCTGCCGGCCAGCGAAGCCGCCGGCCGCAATCGTTTTGTCTTCCTCAACAAGAAACTTCGCCGACTGCCTACCGGACCGGGGGAATTCCTTTCGACCGGCGTTCTAAGCTGGCGTGGCAAATTCAACGTAGTAATGGAGCGTTTCCGATCCCGGAGTGCCGATACGGGCGATGAATCGATTTCGCGCTTTTTCGAGCGCCGTTTGGGCCGCGAAATTGCAGGTGGTTTGGCCGACGCCTTTGTGACGGGGATCTATGCAGGGGATCCGTCGCTTTTGAGTATGCGGGCTTGCTTCCCCCGGTTGGTGGCCATGGAGGAAGAGCACGGCAGCCTGATCAAGGGAATGGCAGCCAACGCCCGGAAGCGGCGCAAAGAAGCTAAGACAGCGGGCCGGCCTGCGCGGGCAAGCGTGCAAATGTGGTCTCTTCGCAGCGGGCTGAATCAACTGGTTGATTCGCTCGACAGCAAACTTGACGAATCGCCAACCTTGGGCGTAGAGGTTCAACAATTAGAGCGGCCAAGTTCGCCGAATTCTACCTGGATAGTTCGGGGAAATGCTTCGCAGCAGTGGCAAGCAAATGCCGTTGTTCTGGCTTGTCCGTCCCATGAACAAGCCTCTCTCTTGGCCGAAGTCGATCCCGGCATTGCAGAGGACATTGGTAAGATCGCTTACAATCGAGTGGCTGTCGTGGCGCTTGGCTACCGGCGGGCCGACGTGCCCGGAACACTGAACGGTTTCGGCTATCTAGTGCCGCAGGCCGAGCGCCGCAACTTGCTCGGCGTCCAGTGGTGTTCCTCGATTTTTCCGGATCGCGCGCCGCCCGGCATGGTATTGCTGCGGGCAATGTGCGGGGGATGGCATCGAGGGGACATGGTTGATTGGGATGACGCCCGGCTTCTCCAGGCGGTTGCCGATGAGTTAGGCCAGGCCATGGGCATCGAAGCCAAACCGCTTTTTCACTGGATCATTCGTTGGCCGCGGGCAATCCCGCAATACTTCTTAGGCCACCTGGATCGCGTCGTCCGCATCGAAGAGCGCTTGGCTAAATATCCGGGCCTTTTTGTCTCAGGCAACGCCTATCGCGGCGTATCTCTTAATGATTGTACCGAGCAGGCGGACCTGGCCAAGCGCGTCCATGGCTACTTGATGGCGACCAGGGTAGGGGATTGATTTGGAGCAAGTTTGCTAAACCGCAATTAGCGGCGTTGACCCCGAGAGAAGCAATTTCTTTCCCTAACGGGAAAAGAGTTTGCCGCGCCTTAGCAGGATGTGATACTAATGCGACAAATCGGTCTGTTGGCGAAATGGTACTAACGTGTGCGTTGTCGTTTCTCCCTGCGTTGTGCGAGGAGCGTCTTCATGCATTCCCTTCTGGGCTTGATTTTGGGCGGAGGCCGCGGCACTCGGCTGTATCCGCTTACTCGGATGCGCAGCAAGCCCGCCGTCCCCGTCGCGGGAAAATATCGGCTTATCGACATTCCGATCAGCAACTGTATTAATAGCGGCCTCAACCGGATCTACATTTTGACGCAGTTCCTGAGCGTCAGCCTGCATAGGCACATCGCCAATACCTACAAGTTCGACCCATTTAGCCGGGGTTTCGTCGAGGTCCTCGCCGCGCAGCAGACCAACGAGACGGCTGACTGGTATCAAGGCACGGCTGACGCCGTTCGCCAGCAAATCCGCTCCGTCCGGGAAGACCCCAGCAGCGACGTTCTTATTCTTTCGGGCGACCAGCTTTATCGCATGGATTTCGGGCATCTCCTTGCGACGCACCGCAAGACCCAGGCGGACGTCACCATTGCCGTACTGCCGACAACGCGTCAACAGGCCAGCGGATTCGGCATTGTGCAGCTTAACGACGCCGGCCGCGTCGCCGGTTTCATCGAGAAACCGCAGACCGATGAGCAACTCCAAACGCTGCGCACTTCGCCTGATTGGCTTGAGAAACGCGACATCCCGTGCAAAGGCCGCCATTTCTTGGCCAGCATGGGCATTTATCTTTTCAAGAAGGACGTCCTCTTCGAATTGCTGACAGCGCCTCCTCTGGCTACCGACTTCGGCAAGGAGATCTTTCCCCGCAGCATCCGCACCCATAACGTCCAGGCCCACCTGTTTGACGGCTACTGGGAAGACCTGGGCACAATCAAGGCTTATCATGAAGCCAATATGGCCTTGGCCAGCGATGCTCCTCCCTTCAGCTTCTATTCGCCCGAAGGCGTCATATTCACGCGCATGCGCTTCTTACCGCCCTCGCACATCAACGCCGCCAGCCTGCAAACAACGCTGGTGGCCGACGGCTGCCACATCGAGCAGGGTTCGCGCATCGAACAGAGCATTATTGGCGTTCGCAGCCAAATCGGCCGTAATACAACTATCAAGCAATGCGTTATCATCGGCGCCGACCGCTTTGAAACCGACGAGGAGCGGGCCAGAAACCGCTCCCGAGGCATTCCCAGCTTCACAATCGGTGAAGGCTCGGTGATTCAAAATGCGATCCTGGACAAAGATTGCCGAGTCGGCCGGAATGTAAGAATTATCAACCAACGCGGCGTTCACGAGGACGAAGGAAGCAACTACGTCATCCGCGAAGGCATCGTCGTCATTCCCCGCGGCTCGGTAATTCCCGACGGCACGGTGATTTGAATGGGTGGCTCTTAGGCGCCTTCTCGGTCGGATTCATCCGCAGTAAACAAAAAAACCAGAAACGGGCCGATGCAACGGCCCATTTCTGGTTTTTTAAATTGCCGAATCCAAGAGTTTAGACCCCTACTCGAACCGGCTCCTGTTTCCTTTCCTGAACAGGCGTGCGGGGCGCGCCTTCGCCGAAGATGAGCAACAGAGGACTGGCGATGTAGATCGAGCTATACGTGCCGACCACGACGCCTACCACCATTACGAACGCGAACAGGTGCACTCCCTCGCCGCCGAAGATGTAGAGGACGATGACCACCAGCCAGACGGAGAACGACGTCAAGAGCGTTCGGCTCAGGGTCTGGTTGACGCCGTCGTTGATCATCTGCGGAGTGAGCAACGGATTCTTGCCGCGCACCTCGCGAATTCGATCAAAGACAACGATGGTATCGTTCACGGAATAACCCACGAGCGTCAGCAAAGCGGCCACGGTCGGCAAGTCGATCTTGAAGTCTTGCAAGCCCAGCATGGTCGCGAAGGCGGGAGCGAACTCGTGAATGTAATGACAAAACGCGATGATGCCCAGCGTGAAGAACAAGTCGTGGATCAAGCACAGCACGGCTGCGGCGCCGAACGTCCAACTGCCAAACCGGAACCAAAGATAAAGCAAGATCGCCGCCCAACTGGCCAAGATGGCATAAAAAGCCCGGGTTTGCGTGTCGGCGGCCAATTGGCTGTCGAAGTTTTCCAGGCGTTCGGGCTGCGGACGACTCGCAAATTCATCTTGGGTGGCCTTCAAAACATGGTTCAACTTGTCCATAGGCACAGCTTGAGGCAATTCGAGAAGCATGGCTTTGAAGCGGCCCTTTTCCTCGTCCTCGCCGTATTTAGTGAGCCCGATTTGCCGGCCAACGCTTTCCAGTCCCTGGTTGGTGAACTCCCGCTGGAGCAGCATGGCCACCTGGGCGGGTGAAGCGTAAACCTTGTTGTCTTGTCCGCTCGGATCGCCGAACTGCAGGACAATCTTTTTCGGATCCGCTTGCACCTTGTAGCTTTGGAGGACGATGCGTTGCAAATCGTCGCTTAGTAGTCGGTTGATGACGACTTCCACGATGTCGCGTTCGCGCTCGGAAGTGCGGACGGTAAAGAGCCGGCTCTTGTTGCCCACGCTGTAATCGGGCGAATCAATGAAGATCTGTTCGACCGAATGATCGGGCAAGCGTGATACGCGCTCTTGGACCTGGCGCGGCGAGACTGGGTCATGCAAGTAAACTTGACTGGGCTTGTCTGAGCCCTGGTAGGTGAACTGATACGCCAGGCCCTTGTCATCCAATTGCTTGAGACTGCCGTCGGCAACTTTGAGCATATTGGCTTGGGCATCGTCGCTCAGTTTGTCGCGCAGTTGCTGAATATCCTCTTTGTCCTTGAGCAATCCGCCGTACGCCGTGCCGCCGACGAAATCGACGTTAAGGCCCTGTTCGCCGCGAATGACGAATACGGTAATGCCCAGGATGGTCAGCAACACCGTCGCGGTAAACCAGTAATTTCGGATGCGCATGAAGTCGATGTCGCGACCCAAGATCATGCGGAAACCGGGCAGATTTCTTAGATGCAGCATGCTTAGATCGTGAATCCAACCTTTGGCCAAGCAGATGTTGAAGATCACGCGCGTCATGGCCAGAGAAGTCAGAAGGCTGATGATCAGGCCGAGGGTCAAGCTGATGCCGAAGCCCTTCAACTGATCGTTGCCAACCGCATAGAGCACAATGGCTGTAAAAATACTGCTTAAGTGTGTGTCGATAATCGTGGGAAAAGCCCGGTCATAGCCGTTGCGAATAGCGAGGGCGATGCTCGCGCCGCGCTCCCGCTCTTCACGGAGCCGCTCATAAATCAGTACGTTCGCATCGACCGCCATGCCGAGCATGAGCACGAGACCGGCCAAACCGGGCAAGGTAAACGTCGCATTGACCAAAATCATGATGGCCACGGTCAGGAGCAAGTTGGCCAACAGAGCAATGCATGCCACCAGGCCGGAAAAGCGATAGTAGACCAGCATAAAAGCGAGGATGGCGATGAAAGCAAGGACAACCGAGAAAGCGCCCTTGTAGATCGTGTCCGCGCCCAGTGTAGCGCCCATGGTGTTTTCACTGACGGGCAGCGGCTTCAAAGTGGCCGGCAGTGCGCCGCTGCGGAGAACGGAAACAAGTCGGTCAGCATCCTCCTTGCTGGCTTGGCCTTCAATGATGCCCTGGGTTGTAATCCTGGTTTTGATGTTGGCGGCCGAGGCGACCTGTGCGTCAAGGACAATGGCTAGCTGGCGGCCGACGTTGTTCTTGGTTAGGTCGCCAAACAGATCGCCGCCATCGCTGTTGAAAGTAAAATGGACCGTCCGGCCTTCCGCATAAGTCTGGCTGGGGATCAAGTACTGACCGGTCACTTCCGTGCCCGGTTGCGGATCGCGAGTGAGGATGAAATATTCGAACTTCTTGTCGCCGTCGGAAGCTTCTCGAATGGAAGGAACTTCTCGACTGAAGTAGAGGTTGCCTTTGAGGAGGATCGCCTCGCCGTTTTTCCGGGCATCAGCAACCTTCTCCCACTGATCACGCAGTTCCTTTGCGCCCCGTTCGATGTCATCGCTGGAGAGCTGCCTACCTCCTACCACGCGGTTCAGTTGCTCGCTCGCGGGAGTTTCCTTGGGATCGGCAATGGCATTATTTAAGCCATGTTCCCAGCGGAAATTGCGGCTCAATTCCACCCACGAGTAGGTAAACGTTTCGGCGCCTAACTTGTCGTTGCGCGTGGTAAAACGCTCCTTGGGCGTGGCGGGCGGTCGCCCGACGGCAGCCAGGGATTCCAGTTCGGTCTTTCGCTGCGCATTGGTCTTGGCTTCGTCGACATACTTTTTGGCCGCATCCATGGCCTCCTTGTCATCGGTATCACCGGCTAGAATGCGGAATTCGAGACTACCGACCTGTTTGATCAGTTCCTTGACTCGTTCGACCTCTTCGGTGGTCAGGCTGCGAGCCTTTTCTTGTTTGGAATGTTCCTTGATGAAGTTTTCAATTTCCTTGGGATCGGCATCGGGATTGGCGGCGATGACTTCCTGGGCCAGCTTGCCGCGTTGACCCAGTTCGGCCTTAAAACCGCCCTCCGGGGCCTTGAATTTCTTGCCGACTTCCTCCTTGAGGCTATTCCAGGCCGCTTCTTCTTGCTTCATTTCATGCTGGCCGCCCGTCGGCAAGATAATCTCAACACGCGTCTCACTAACGGGGCGCACGGTGACGTTGTAAAGGTCGGACGGGTCGATGCGCCGCTTTAAGGTGGCGGCTAACTGTTGCGATGTGCCCTGCGGAACCTTCTCATCCGGGAACTTCGTCAGGTCCATCTCGTAGACGAGGATCGTACCGCCGACTAGGTCGACGCCGAGCTTGTAATTTACGCCGCTTTGGCCCTTGACGTAGTTCCAGGTGGCCATGCCGACGACTCCGGCGGCCGCCAGGATAATGCCGATAAAAAAGATAACGCTATAGTTTTGCTTTTTCATGATCGTTCTAGGCTTAAGTATTTGGAGAAAAGAAAATTCCTTTTTGTGCGGAGCGCTGCCTTAGGCTCCGGCCGGCTTCTGGTCCTTGGGTTGGCGGGCGGCTTCTTCGTTGCTTAGATTGCGGGCGATACTGGACTTGATCATGCGCAGCCGCGAATTGTCGTCCACGCGGATAACCACTTCGTCTTCTTTTTCACTGACCGAGACAATTGTGCCCAGGATGCCGCCGATTGTCTGAACTTTATCGTTTTTCTTGAGGCCGGCAATCATGGATTTCTGCTGCTGCTCCTGGCGACGACCGGGCCTGATCATGAGGAAGTACAAGACCACAGGGATGAGCAAAAACGGCCAAAATTGGAGCGGATTCGTTCCCTGTTGACCTGGAGGATCCGGCTTGGGAGGGTCTTCTACTGCTATTAAAGCGATAGTATTCAACATGCGAATTCCTTCGCAGAAATCATCTAGGAGTGCACAAACGCGGCCACTACCGGGCTATGACTGAAATTGCTCCTGCCCTTAACTTATCAGGTAAGGGCGTCATCATAAAGTGAAGTGCCCCAACGAGCAAGGCAGACCGCATGGAACTCGGCAAAGCGGCCTGCCGCGATCGCCTGACGCGCTTCGGCCATCATCCGGCAATAAAACGCCACGTTGTGCAGCGACAGCAGCGTGGGGCCTAACATTTCATCCGCCTGGAACAAATGGTGGATATAGGCCCTGCTGAAATGGCGGCAGGTGTAACATAGACAATCGGACTGCAAGCGGGCCGGATCTCGCTTGTGACAGGCGTTACGCAGCCGAAGCGGGCCGCCGGCAGTAAAAGCGAACGCGTTGCGGCCATTGCGCGTCGGCAAGACGCAGTCGAACATGTCAATGCCGCTGGCGATTCCAGCCAAAATGTCTTGAGGCCGGCCTACTCCCATCAAATAGCGCGGTTTGCCGGTGGGCAATAGGGCTGCGCACGGCCCTAGCGCTGCCGTCATCTGGTTGGCCGACTCCCCCACGCTAAACCCGCCAAGGGCATAGCCGGGGAAATCGAGAGCAACCAAACCCTCAGCGCAATAAGTGCGCAACCCGAGGTCGGTTCCCCCCTGCACAATCGCAAACAAAACTTGGTCACCGCGGCGATGAGCGTCATGGCAGCGTTTGGCCCAGAGCAGTGTCCGTTCCACCGCGCCACGCATGACATCGGCCGATGCCTCGTGGGGCGGGCATTCGTCCAGGCACATGGCAATGTCAGAGCCCAGGTTTTCTTGAATCTGCACGGCTTTTTCCGGCGTCAAATCGAGCAGACTGCCGTCGATGTGGGAGCGGAAGGAGACGCCCCGGTCGTCAAGTCGTCGGATTTTCGCCAAGCTGTAGACCTGGAAGCCGCCGCTGTCAGTCACAATTGGGCCGTCCCAGTGCATGAAGCGGTGCAGCCCGCCCATTGCCGCGACCACCTCGTCGCCGGGGCGGAGTGTCAGGTGGTAGGTGTTGCCCAGGAGGATGGTC
The DNA here is from genome assembly GCA_045802525.1 of Gemmataceae bacterium. GTDB lineage: Bacteria > Planctomycetota > Planctomycetia > Gemmatales > Gemmataceae > JBJMQT01. The sequence goes on along the minus strand of JBJMQT010000042.1, from coordinate 60,020 downwards.
GCCCCGGCATCACGCACCTGCTCTGGCGTCAAGCCTTTAACCGTGGCTTGTGTGCCGACCGGCATAAAGACCGGCGTCTCAACAGGTCCATGAGTTGTTTGCAGGCGACCAAGCCGAGCCAAGCCGTCGGTTTGCAGAAGTGAAAAGGAAAAGCTCAAGGGGCATCAAGAACATGAAGTTTAGCCGCGAACCTCTGGCGAGCGCGCTCCCCGCAGGCTCGCGGCTAAACGAATCTAGTCACCGCGCAGAGTCAGGCCGAATAGCGCTAATTTTTCGCGGACCTCGTTTAGCGAAGTCATTCCGAAGTTCTTGGATTCAAGCAGCTCGTCCGCGCTGCGCTGCACGACGTCGCTCAGCGTATTGAGTCCGAGCCGATTCATGCACTTGCGAGCGCGTACGGAAAGGTTCAGTTCGCTGACCGGCTTGTTCAATACGGCCTGCTCCTGTTCGCTCAAAGGTTGTTGCGAGCGGAAGCGCATGTCATGCTGACCGCCTTCTTCTAAGGATTGGCCGAGCCGCAAGCCCTTGGTGGCCATCATTTCCTTGATTTCCATCAGCGACGTTTCGCCGAAGTTTTTGCTGCTCAGAAGGGATTGCTCGTCGATGCGGGTGAGGTCGCCCAGCGTGCGGATGTTCATCTTCTTGAGGCAATTACGGCTGCGGACGGAGAGTTCGAAATCGGTGACGGGTATTTCCAGCACTTGGCTAAACTTGCTGAGGGCGTGTTCCTCTTCAGGGCTGTAATACATCGTCAACGAGGCATGGGCATCCTTCATGAAAAGGCGGGCCCGATCATGATTGGGATTGGGACCGAGTACGCGGCGATAGCAGTCAACAGCCTTGTCGTATTTTTCGTTGTCCTCGTACAGCACGCCAAGGTTATTGAGGACGCCGATGTGAACGGGAGGATGGTTGAGGCAGCGCTCGTAATAGGAAATCGCTTCGTCGTCGTTGCCAGACAAGTCGTTCATATGGCCCAGCTGAAACAGGGCGCCGGTATGGCCGGGATCCAGATCGACGGTGCGTTCGAAATGGCTGACGGAACCGGAGCGGTCGCCGTCGGCCAACATGCAGCTAGCAACCTGAAAATGGTATTCGGCGCTATGGCTGGAAACGTCGCTCAGTTTGTTCAAAAGGGCGCGCGCCTGTGCCAATTCGCCCTTCTGCCGGAAGATGCCGGCCTTTTGCAATTGCACTTGGCTGGCGGTGTAGCCCGATTTTTCCGCTTTATCGAAGGCCTTCATGGCCTCGTCGAAATCCTGGAGAGAAACCAAGGCCCGGCCCAGATAGAAGTTAGCCAGAGCCCCTTCCGCATGGCGGAGGTGCTCGACGGCTTCGCCGGTATGGCCCAGGAAAAACAGAGCGATGCCGAGTTTGAGTTCCCACTTCTTGACAGCGGGGCCCGTGGCGGTCTCGAGTTTTTTCTTCAGGGCCTCAGTCACTTCCCGGAGCGCGCGAAATTGCGTACCGCCCTGGGCCAGGCCGTTGCGTAGTTGTTGAACGGTTCCCGCGTCGCAATCTTCGCGTTCGACGAGCAACGCTTTCAAATCGATCGTCATCGGTTCGACCATTGAAGACGGCCTCCCGGACCAATTGCATTCCCCGCGCCGGCGCGCAGGGCTTGTCGCCTATATTTCTTGCCGCATCTTGAACATTTCAAGAATTTGCTAGTATAGCGGAGCGTTTCATCTCTGCAAGACGGGTCGCCCGCCGGACTCCTTCAAGCATAAGGCATCCGCGAACTTGTGTCGAGGGATCCCCTGGGCAAGAACATGGCTTCTAAGCGTCCCGCACCCGAGTCGCCGCCATGTTACGCCCAGATGATTCCAGGCCTGGAACCCGTGGCTGCTGACGAGATTGCCCGCGATTTGGGCGGCAGAGTGAAACGCACCGCACCGGGACTGGTGGTGTTTCGAGCCGAGATCGACAAGTCGCTTTTGCAGCTCCGCACCGTAGAGGACGTCTTCCTTTTCGCCTGGGGCACAGACAAGCTTACGCACCGGGCCGAGGATCTCGACCGCATTCGCCGCTGGACCGCCCATGAGGTGACTTGGGACCAGTTGTTGCGCATTCACCATGCAGTGCGCCCTAAGCCCAAGGGCAAACCAACCTATCATCTGGTCAGCCAAATGAACGGAAAACACGTCTATCGCCGCGTGGACGCTCTGAAGGCGATGGCCCGCGGCATGGAGGGCAAGCTTCCGGCCAGCTGGCGACATGCCGAAGAAAATGCTTCCGTCGAAGTGTGGTTAACCATAAACGGTTCGACGGCGGTCTGTGGTTTGAGACTGTCCGACCGGACAATGCGGCATCGCACTTACAAACTCGAGCACGTTCCGGCTTCTCTGCGGCCCACGGTGGCGGCCGCAATGGTACGGCTGGCAGACATCAAGCCGGGCAATCGCATAGCCGATCCCATGTGTGGAGCAGGCACGATCTTAGCGGAATGCTTAGGTTGGGCCCGCCACGCGAATGTGTCGGGATTGACGGTGCTGGGCGGCGACCAAGATCGGTCAGCCGTGCGCAAATCCATTACCAACTTGAGCCGTCTGGGCGCGCCGGAAATCAAGGAATGGAACGCCCTACATTTGCCGTTAGAAGGCAATAGCCTCGATCGAATCGTGTCCAATCCGCCGTTTGGAAAGCAACTGAGCCGCCCAGAAGAGATTGGCCCGCTTTATGACAAAATGGTGGCCGAATATGATCGCGTGCTCAAGCCGCAAGGCCGGGCAGTCCTGCTGGTGAGCGAATTGGGCCTTCTCAAAGCGGCTACGCGCAACGTGGGCTGGCAAATGCAGCGCTATTTGCGCGCCCGGATCCTCGGCCAACCGGCCGCCATCACGGTTTGGCGAAAAGGATTGACGACTGCGGATTGAACCTTGATGATTGAATGTTATAGGCGAGCGATGTGCGTTGCTATTCTGGACGGCCCATCCATCAATGAGTTTCATCATTGCTCGCCCTCTTCGATGATCCTTTCTTCCGAGAGAACTCTTCATGCCGGCATCCAAGGTAAGCTGTCCCAAGTGTCGCGCGGTTTTAAGGCCTAGTAAGCCTCTCCCAGTGGGCAAGAAGGTAAGGTGCCCCAAATGCGCCAACCTGTTCACCGTGAGGCCGGACGATTCGGACACTTTGGCAGCCGCCAAAGCGGGTCCAGCAAAGGCCGGCCCCGGAAACAAAGGCAAAACCAAGCCTCTTCCTCCCGCCAAGAAAAAGATCTTTGATGATGAAGACGAGGACGGTCCCGCTACTTATAGCTTTGCAAACGAGGAATCAAAGGACCACGATCCGGACGCTGAGGAGAAAGAGGACATTTCCGTCGTACCGGACTTGAAAGTCAAGGACCCGCGCGGACCGGCGACCGCAACTATCATGCGCTCTTCTAATTGGCTCATGCGCTTGTCACTTATCGGCTGTTTGACCAACGTCGTCCTGCTCCTGTTTTTGCTTATTCCGCAATTGCTTCCGGTCGAAGACGACGATCCGGCGGCCAACAAAGGCGGCCAAACAGCAGCCGCCAAAGCTGAAAAGGAAAAGAAGCAAAAGGAAAAGGACGCCGAAACGCTGGGGCTAACGCGGACGAGTTACGTTCTTTTGACGTTTGGCTTGCATGGTTTCGCGTTTGCCTATTATTCGGTCATTGTGTTTGGCGTATTCAAGATGCAGACCTTGGAATCCTACCGGTGGTCTATCGCGGCCTGCATTTTGGCGTTTATCCCGCTGGCCGCCGGCGTGCCGCCTTTAGTGGCTTACTTGATCGCCGACAAGCCGCCGGAGGAATACTTAATTGTGCCCTATGCGGGAAATTGGTTATCCGTCTTGGCGGCGGGTGCTGTTTGTCTGTACGTACTTCGCAAAAAGGAAGTAATAGCCGGATTTGAGTATCAATCCGAGTAGGGGGATAACGGATGCTCAAGTCGGCCGGCTGCCTGGGTCTTCTAGCTCGGTGGTCCAATAAGTTGCGGCCCCTCTTTGCGGTGCTCTTGGGTTTATTCGTGTTGGGCCAGGTGATTTTCTTTTTGGCGGCCAACCTGCTCGGATTCCTTCCCACTCTTCGCGACAATCTCCAAGACACGGCGTGGGCCCGGGCTCTTGCCCCGGATTGGCTCGATAAAAAAGGGCGTGCCGATGAGGTTCTGATAAAAGCTACTGCCGTATGCCAGCGCTGGCAGGAACTGACTGGCCAGCCCGAAAATTGGTCGCTGTTCGCCCCCAACGTGTCCAATGACATTTGGTTTGTGCGCGTGGAGATGGACTGGCGCGACAGCGATTCTTCGGCCCCGGACGGTGCACTTCAACCGGTTTCATGCTTTTCTGAAAACGAACCGCCGGATCCCAACCGCTTTTTCCGCGTGGGTCGCTTCCGCATTAGGCGCTACGAGATGACGGTCGAAGCCCATGTCTATAAGGAGGCAGACAAGTTGCCTGAAGACCGCGCGGCCGACTGGCGCGACACAATCCGTGAAAAAGTGAGGAAAGACTGGGACAACATGCAGGCGTATCTGCATTACCGCTTGCGGCGTTTTCACGAGCAGCGCCCGGATCTGCCAACGCCCCGCCAACTGGTCCTGATCGTACGCCACTATGTCATCCCGCCGCCCAGCCAAGCGCCGTTTTCCTGGGAAGTGCCCGAGGAGGTTCCGATCGCCCGCTGGCGGTTGGCCGACCCGCCTTCGGATGAATACCTGCCGATTGAGGCTTATGACCCGGTGACCTGCCGTTTTGAATTGGTTGCCCGGTGATGAACTCTGCACCTGCCACGCCCCTCACAATCGTAGGCTTAAAGCCGTGGTTCCCATGGCCATTGTCGCGGTGGACCTGGTGGACCCAGCCCGCGCCGGCCGAGCGCCTGGCTGCCCTCCGCATGGGACTTGCAACTGTACTCCTCATTGACGTACTTTTTACCTACTTGCCAATGGGCACGGAGTTGTTCGGCGGCGAGAGCCTCGGCAGCCCTTCGATTTTTGCCTATCTCTACAAGTCGCCCAGTTGGCTTTGGTCTCTCTTAAAAGGTGTTGAAGACTCTCGCATTATCCAGGGGAGCCTACTCCTCTGGGCTGCTGCAATTGTGACGCTGCTAATCGGATTCTGGACCCGCACGAGCGCCATCATCGTTTGGCTGCTATCGACATCTTTTGCCAATCTCAATAGCGCGATTGACAATGCGGGCGATCAAGTCCGGGGCATTATCCTCTTCTACCTGATGCTTTGCCCCTCTGGGGCGGCATGGTCCATAGACGCCTGGTTGAAACGGCGCCAAGGACTTATTAACGGGCCGGTTTTTGTCTATCCCTGGCCCTTGCGGCTTCTATTTCTGCAAATGACGCTGATTTATTTCTTTAATGGAATCTACAAGGCATCGGGGAGGGACTGGATTCGAGGCGATAGCCTTTATTATGTGCTCTGCGATTTGACGCTGGCGCGCTGGTCGTATGTTCAATTGTCGATTCCGCCGGTCCTGCTTCGCATGGCTAGCTGGCTTGTGTTGTCCTGGGAGGTTAGTTTCCCGCTGTTGGTGTGTTGGAGGCCGACGCGCCTAGTAGCCCTTTGCATCGGCGTTCTCTTTCACCTGGGAATTGGGCTCAGCATGGAACTTGGCGGATTCGCCTTTTACATGCTGTGTCTCTATTTGCCGCTTGTTCCCTGGGAACGGTGGACTTGGGAGAAGGGACAGTTATTGTTGGCGCAGAGCAATTCAGTCGGTCCGCAGCAGGCACCGAACCAACCTCATCCAGCCGCTAGCGCGTTTTCTAAGTGACGAGGCATGACCGCTTTCTAGGACAGCACGCATTAAATCGTCCTGACCGCTTGGAGAGCCAAGCGCCATGTCAAAATGAGGACGAAATCGTCCTTCCCGCAAGCTCACGACTTGAGGCACCGTCATTTCCAATAATCCCTCGGCGCCTTGCGTGACGCCCCAGCCACTGGCGCCGCGACCACCAAAAGGCGTGGCCGGATGAGCGGTTGGGGCAATTACATCATTGACCGCGACCATGCCAACTCGCAAGTGTCTTGCCAAGCGTTCCGCCCGTGCCGGCCTTCGCGTGAAAACAGACGCCCCCAGCGCATAATCGCATTGCCCGTCCATTGCCAAGGCTTCTTGCTCCGTGTCGAACGGAATAACGGCCAACACCGGAGCAAAGGGCGCTTCCCGGCAAAGATCCATTTCGGGCCGTGCGTCGACAACCACAAGAGGCGCGCAAGCTGCCGAGCCGTCATCGGCGGGCAATTGTGAATCCTTATTGAGCAACCGCGCTCCCTCCGACAGGGCCTGTCGAACCAAGCGCCCCGCTAAACGCGCTTGGGCAGCCAGAGCCAGCCAATTTATCCGGCCGCAGTTTACCAGCGGCTGCAAGGCCCTCAAAAAAGCTTGGTACACTCCACGTTGGACGAAAGCACGCCGAACAGCCAGACAAGTCTGACCGCGATTGACCGTGGCGCCGAACCAGGCGGCTCGCGCGGCCAAGTCGATGTCTGCATCATCCAAAACGAATTGGGCATCGCAGCCGGATAATTCCAGGGTGGAACTTACAAGGCGCTTACCCAAGTGTTCCGCCAGGGCGCGGCCCACGACGGCCGAGCCGGTGAAAATCATGTGGTCAATATCTGCATCAGCTAACTGCTTGCCCGCTTCCCGGGTGGCCGGCAAGGCGCCGAAGAGGCCGTCCGGGAAACCGGCTTGGTGAATGAGATCCTGAAGGACATCGGCACACGAAGGAGCAACCTCGGAAGGCTTCCAAAGGACCGCATTCCCGGCGGTGAGCGCTTGAAGGATTTGCACGCCGTTAAGGAGAAGCGGATAGTTCCATGTTCCGATAATGCCCACCAGACCGCGGGGGCGGCGGTAGACGACATCACTTTGGCCCCAAAGCCAGAGAGGTCGTTGCGAAATCGGCACGCGGCGTGGTTTGAGCAGCCGGCACGCCTGGCGCTCGAGAAACCGGCACGCTTCGGCCAACGGGAGGATCTCCGCGCCAATCGTTTCTTGAGCCGGCTTGCCGATATCGTTCGCCGTGGAGGCGCAAAGGGAGTCGCATTTTTCCACCAGCAAACGTCGGAAGGCTCGAACGGGCTCTAAACGGCGCCGCACCGGCAAGACGGACCAACGATGTTGCTGAAAGCGGCATTTGTCTGTCAAGGCGCTGAGCGTGGCAATGTCATTGGTTGAAGGGATCATATTGCTTATTCTAGAGAGCATTGTCGGCCTGCCTTGGCTTGTTCACGAAAGAAATCGCATGCTTTTCGATCCGCTGGCCTTGCCGCCTTTGCTGACCGCCGACCTTCCAGGCATCGGCGGCCGTCTGAAGACTTTCCCGGAGGACTTTGAGGTTGATGAAATTCCCGCTTATGAGCCGAGCGGCCAGGGCGAATTCCTCTTTTTGCGGATCGAGAAACGCGACATGGGCGCGGAATACTTCCAGCGCCAGATTTCCCATCGCCTGAGCATTCCCATCTCAGAAGTCGGGATGGCAGGCCTAAAAGACCGCCATGCCGTCACGCGGCAAATCGTTTCCGTACCAGCCCAGGCGGAGTGCCGGCTTTCAAAGCTTGAGGGCGACGGCATCCGTTTAATTTCGGTGAATCGCCACACCAATAAGCTGAAGTCGGGCCACCTCCGCGGCAATCGATTCCGCGTCTTGGTGCGCGATCTCGCTGTGGAAGCCCAACAGCGCTTGCAGGCAATTTTGGAGCGAATCCGCGAGTTCGGTCTGCCCAATTATTATGGGTTGCAGCGTTTTGGACGCGATGGTGAGACAGTAACTGCGGGCCTGGCTTTGCTACGCGGAGAACCGCCTCCTCGGACAGCGCAGGGCCAGCGAGCAAACTTGCGTAGTCCATTCTTGCGCAAACTAGCTTTGTCAGCCGCTCAATCCGCTCTTTTTAATTATTACCTGGCCCAACGCCTGGCTGACGGTCTTTTAAGAAAGGTCTTGGCCGGAGACGTCATGGCGAAATGGCCCTCTGGCGGCATGTTTATCACGGAGGACCTGGTTCGCGAACAGGAGCGCTTTGACAATCGGGAGACGGTCCATGCCGGGCCGATGTTCGGCCGTAAGACGTTCGCAGCGAGCGGCGAAGCGGCAGCACGAGAAGCGGCCGTCTTAGAGCAAGCCGGTTTAACGATCTGTTCTTTCAACGGCTTTGGCAAACTTTTACAAGGAACGAGACGGCATAATGTGGTCTATTTTGATGATCTGGGCGCAAGCTTTGAACCGGAAGGTGTACGCCTCACTTTTACGCTGCCTACCGGCAGTTACGCCACTGTCCTATTGCGAGAGATAACCAAAGCCGACGAAGTAGAAAGCTCTGCCTAGCCCGGCGGCGGTACGGCCGGCGTGAAGGAGTTCATGCGCACTTGGTTTCCGTTTTTCATACCCTCTCTACCCCCGATGAAAAACGGATGGAAAGAATCCCTCATATCTTTTTGCATGCTTTCGACAGCGAATCTCGTGTTCTCAGTGATTTGCTTTCACTCGATCCAAACTCAAGGGCCTTCTGGTCTGTAAGGCCCCCACGGAAACACTTAAAAATAGACCCCGTGGAAAGCATTTGTGAGTTTTCGCGCCTTTTCGTGGCTTTTGAAGCTCTTGACCAATTCGAACGTGGCCAACGTCGGGCTCGAAGGTGGCCAGCGTCGGACAAAGGTGGCCCCGCATTGGCCTGGCCCCCTTTGATTTTGAGAAGCTTTGGGCACCTACAACCTTTAACGCGGTCCCGCCCGGCCAGTTGCTAAAGCCGATAAGTCGCTGTTCGCAGGCCCATTGATAACTTTGCCGGTCTTGTCGAAGCGGGAGCCGTGGCAGGGGCAATCCCACGTCTTTTCCGAGTCATTCCAATCCACGATACAACCCAGATGAAGACAGGTGGCGGAGAATTGATGCATCGTCCCGTTCGGTTCCCGATAAACCGCAACTTTGCTCAGGCCCTGCCGCACAAGCGCTCCCGTCCCCGGCTTGATTTCCTGCCCTGAAGAGACTTCTCCTCCTGTAAGCCAGTCGGCATATTGCATGGCGACATTAAGATTTTCACGCGTGAACTCGCCGGCCGCTCGCAACGTTTTCCGGGACGGGTCATATACTTTCGCCCAGGGGTTGTCGCGCCCGAGAATTAGATCGGTTAACAACAAGCCGGCAATTGTTCCGTGCGTCATACCCATACCCGAGTCGCCGGTCGCGATGTAGACATTGGGCTCGTCCAAGGGGTTGCGTCCGATAAACGCCAGCCCGTCTACGGTTTCCATTACCTGGCCGGACCAGCGAAAGGCAAGCGGACCCATCATGGGGAAGCGTTCGCGGGCCCAGGCTTCCAGCCGCGCGTGGCGCTCGGCTTGATCGTCGGCCTGTCCGGTCTTGTGGTCCTCACCGCCGACAATTAAGAGTTCCTGACTGCCGGCGTGCCCTTGAGACCGGTCACCGCCTTCACCGGACTGCAGGCGGACATAGTGGTACGGGTCAAGGGTATCCCAGTAGAGTCCCTTGTGAACGGAACCGCGCGGCACCGGCGCGGCGACAACATACGTCAAATAGGGCGCCTGCTTGGTGTGAATCGCATATTTGTCGTTAATGGGTGAGTTAGTTGCGACGACAATGGCCGAGCAACTCACTGTCGCCTTTGCGGTTTTGACATGAGCCGAGGAACCGCCCTCGACAAATTCGACATGGGAGCCCGTGAAAATGCTGCCGCCCATTTTGGTGAAAGCTGTGGCAAGCCCGGAAAGATATTTGAGCGGATGAAACTGGCCTTGGTTGGGAAACCGCAAGCATTCACCCAAATTAAAAGAAGATATGGGCGTCCGGGTCAGACGCTCCACATCCGTCAGGCTCGCTCGGCGCGCCGCCTCCCATTCGCGGTCGAGGATCTCCGTCGATTCACCCGGGGGAACAAACAGATAGCCGTCCAGCCGCTCGAAGTCGCATGAAATAGCCTCTTCTCGTACGGCTAATTCGATCCGGTTGATGGCCGCGGTGTGGCTTTCCGCAGCCAGGCGAGCGCCTTGCTCGCCGTGGAGCCGCTCGATCTCGATGTAGCGGTCGTCGATAGCGTTGGATAGGTGCGCGGTAGTGCGCTGAGTCTGGCCGCCGCCGATCGGCCCGTCGTCGAGCACAACTGCCGACTTGCCTTCTTTGGCGAGAAAATACGCGGTTGACAAGCCGGCAATTCCAGCGCCGACTACGCACACGTCCGCCCGAGTGTTATGTTCGAGTTCCGCTTGCCGGGGCCTTTTTGTATTGGCCATCCAGAGCGATACGCTTTGTTCACCCGATTGAGCCATCTCATCCTCCGTGGGCAGAGACAACAAAAAATGCGAGAAGGCTGCGGTATTGAAGCCGCTGCTTTTCTCGCATTTGGAACTTTTCAGGACCCTGCAATAAGTAAAGGCATGGTTCGCCTTAGGCCGCCTAGCTTTCTTGAGCCTGTCCCTGAGCCGCGGAAGCGTTGACCATGCTTTCGGCTATATTGCTAAGTTTGCGGTCGGTATCCATTTCTTCGTCTAGCGTTTGTTGCAGGAGCTCGGCGGCGGCGTCTTGCCCCAGTTGTTGAGCCCAGGTGCGGACGGTGCCGTAACTGGCCATTTCATAATGTTCCACTTTTTGGGCCGCGGCTATGAGTCCGGCATCCAGCACTTCCGGCTCGGCATCTTCCTTCATTAGTTCCTTGCCTTCTTCGATGAGTCCTTCCATGGCCTGACAAGTCTTGCCCCGCGCCTTGGTCCCCATGATTTCGAAGACTTTTTCAAGGCGTTCGACATGTTCCTTGGTTTGTTCGAGATGTTCCTGGAAGGCGTTTTGCAGTTCCTCGGAATCCGCGGCCTTGGCCATTTTGGGCAGCGCTTTAATGATTTGATTTTCCGCGTTGTACAGGTCGCGTAAGGAATCGATGAACAAGTCTTGAAGCGATGTCATCTTCATGGTGAACCCCCGGTTGCAAGAACGTTAAATTGTTGGAGCTGGCATGAGCCGGCCGTATACCGCTTACTGGCAAGTTTCGAACTATGCAAATGCGAGGCCACATGGTGAAGGGCTAATCAATGTGCCACCGCCGTCTTACACGACCAAGCATCGGATCAGTTTTTGTCGCTTACGGCGCTGTTCCAAATTCTCAGAGGTTTACTCCTGCCCCTTTTGAGGCAGAATATTGGCAGGCGCCTTCTTATCCGAAGGGCAGCTCATTCCTACCGCCCTGCCAACTGCCGTGCCCATGCGGTCGCTTGCCCGCTCTCAACCACTTCTTTGAAGCGACGCAGGTCTTCCTCAATTTCCTGTTCGGCGTCCCGTCCGAGAACCTTTGCTATGGCCACGCCGGCTTTCCCCGCCGGAGGATCGTATTTGAGAACGATCTTTACCTCAGTCCCGCGGCCAGAACGGGCGGGCTCGAAGTGAACCGAACCGGCAGTGTCAACCTCTGACCCCTCCAGAGAGCGCCAGGCGATTAATTCATTCGGTCTTTCATTGATGATCTCGGCGTCCCATTCCACGGTCGCCCCCATTGGGGCCTTAGCCACCCAGTGGGAGCGATTACCGTGGGTTTGGACGGACTGCAGATGATGCATGAATCGTGGAAGGTTTTCCAGATTCCTCCAAAACCGATACAGTTCTTCGGGCGACCGCTGAATCGTGAAGCTCTTTTCGACTTTAACGCCGGCGCCCGCTTCCACGCTGGTCGCAGGGCCATGGTGGTCGGCCGTCGAAATTCCCATGGACTCATAGACGGCGCAATGCCCCGTAACGCCCCGGCAAATAAGGCCTGAACCCAATCCGGCCAGAATGAGGCCGCCTAGAGATCCGCGCGATAGGCCGTAGACTGCAAGCGCGGCCCCGCCAATTGTGCAAGCCACGCGCTCAGCCTCGGCCACATTGATAGGACGATTGACCATGCTCATGTTCCGATAACGGCGATTGCTGTCAGAGCCAATCATTGCAGTTTCCATAAACGTCTCCGCTTGGGAATCAATAGTTACTGTCTACATGGGGTGGTTCAAGTGTTTACTCGCGGACCTCTCTGCTGATTTGCCAACTGATGTCCTGGCATCTCATTATTTCTTTGTGCGGCCGTGTCGCTTGGTTTTGTCAGCCAAGAGGGCGCCAAGGGTGATTCGCTCTCACTCCCACGGGCGGATCGGGTCCCAATTCCGCCTGGGCCTGGCAGCATCCGGTTTACATAACCGAGGATGTCGGAAGTCAAACCTGGAAACAAGCCGTGGAAGGTCGCCAGGCATTTGGCAGGCAGAGAAAGAACCACTTCGGCGTCGCCGCGTTTGCAGGCATTGAGGATTTCGCGCGCGGCCCGTTCCGGGCTGATGGACGACACGAACAACGAGTCGCCGATGGCAAACCAGGCATATTCCGCCCGATGCTGGCCCTTGAACCACGCATTGCGCGGGCTCCCCGTCCGCATCAAGCCGGGACAGACGGTCGTGACTGTAATGCCGTCTTTAGCTAGTTCGGAACGCAGCCCTTCCGACAGACCGACTAACGCGAATTTACTCGCGCTGTAGGGCAGCAGGTGCGGCATACTCACCTTGCCGCCGATGGACGTGATATTAACAATGCGGCCTTCGCCTCGGCGGCGCATTTCCGGAAGCACGGCAAGGGTGGTATGGACGCATGCCCAAAAATTGATTGCCATCGCCTCCTGGAAGTCTGCCACCGTCATGGTTTCGAGGGGGCCGACCGCGATAGTACCGGCATTGTTGATAAGGACGTCGATTTGTCCAAATTGCTCCTGAGCCAGAGCAATCATTTCGCGCGCTTGTCCGGGATCGCGAACGTCGCATGGTATAGCCAGCACCCGAGCGCCGCGAGCCGCTAGCTCTTCATAAGCTGTGGTAATTTCTTCGCGATCGCGTGCGCATATCACCAGATGGCCTTGCTCTTGGGCCACCTGCCTTGCCAACACCAACCCGAGGCCGCGCGTTCCGCCGGTTATCACCACCGTTTTGCCACGCAGATCGTACCCGCGCACAGTTCGCCAGGTGCGCAGAGCCAACCAGCCTCCGACGCCGGCTGCGGCAAGCATTAGCATTCCATTTCGCTTCGCCATGGACACCTTATTCACCGTTTTGTGCCGAATTGAACTCGACTAATCTGTAAGGTCAAGCAAATGATGTACCAGCCTGAGAATCGATCCGAGTTCAGGCGGCAGCTTAAGCTTTTTGTGATTAACTAATGGCAGCAACCTGAGGGTCGGCGAGCGTTATGAGGAACTCCCCCGAAATCGCACTTCAGGGAGCCGACTGCTTGGCGCCGAATTATCCCGCCATTTCATAGGCCGGCACGGCTGCCTCCTGCCAGCTCAAGCTTTCGCTTAGGGCTTGGTCATAGGCTGCCTCATAGAGCGCTACGCGCTTGCGCATGTCAAACCGCTCACGAGCGACCTGTACCGCGCGCTGGCCGAGGGATTTTCGGAGGGATCCGTCGCGAACCAGCCTTATGATGCTTTGGGCAAACGCTTCCGCATCACCAAACGGAGTCAGTAAGCCGTTTTCACCGTGTTGGACCGATTCGCGGATACAGGGAACGTCGGAAAGGACGCATGCCAGTCCGCTTGCCATGGCTTCAAGGACAACCAAATCGAGCGTCCCCTCGTGCGGCCAAGGGGCATAAGCAAAGATGTCGGAGTCAGCAAGGTGGCAGGGAACGTCATGACAATCGCCCAGCGACTCAATGCGGCCGGAGCGAAAAGTCGGACCGCCAACAAGTTTTACTTCGACGTCGGGGCAACATTCCAACACACGCGAGACCGCGGCCCAGAAATATTCCGCGCAGCGAATGGGCCGGCACACTCGGATGATCCTGACTGGACCGGCGCGGCGGGCCCTTGCAGGGCGAAATAGCGAGGTATCGATGGCGTTAGGAATTAATAGGCGCCGTTCCAGATTGGCTTTCTGCATGTCGTAGACGCGTCGGGAAGTGCATAGCACGGGGCCGGGCAATTCCGGGAGGACTGAACAGCCGTGCAATGTGAAAACTACCGGCTTGCCGCTGGCTGCCGCAGCAGCGAATAACCCTGTTTGATACTCAAGCCAGTGAACGTTGACGACGTCTGCGTCAGCCAACAGATCGGGCAACTGCTCCGGTTTTGCGGCCAGCCGAACCTCTGTGCCTTGCCTTTCTAGCATGGCTCGCATCGGCCCATCCTGGCAGCCGACCACCCATTGGCGACCGCTTCCTAAACGGCATAAGTCGAGGATTATCCGTTCAGTGCCCCCGACTTCCAACCACCGCGCCAAGTGGGCGATCTTCATTCCCGCCATGACAACCTCGGTCTCGGGACCATCCCGCGCTCCAAGAGTCCATGAGCGCATGAATGTGAATAGAAAAACGGGACGCCTGCCTAGCGGCCCCACTACCCAGCGACTTCAAGAAGCGCCTGCGGATCCAGCTCTTCAAATGCCTCCGCATAACGCTTGCCGGCGGCCATGATGCCTCGATATTGATTGAGCCCTTTAATAGCTCGATCGTAGGGAACTAAGGTCAACTGCGAGGTATAGCAGCGGACAGCCCGTATTTTCCGTGCCATAACTCCCGTAATGTCTTCAAGGCGGTCCGCTCGTGCCAGAGGGCTCCAAATCTCAAATGCCTTCAATCTGGGCCAATCACTCCTCGAGAGCCTTTTGAGGGTCTGTAACACTAGGGGCAATGCCGCTCGGTGGTCAGCATGAGCATCCTGAGGATGCGGCAGATAGAGAGTACTTGGCCGGTGCCGCCTCATTAAGCTTGCGAACTCGTCCAGGCCACCGTCTAGAGAGCTCTCTACGCTCCCATCGGGCCAATGGAGAAAATCCAGATTTTGGACGTTCAATACCCTCGCCGCGTTTTTCGCTTCCTCTTCACGCATCCGCCAGACATCCGACTTCGGCAATAGGGGCAACGCCTGCTCCCCCGAAGTCAAGAACACCACCCGGACATCGTCTCCTCGGTCGCCATGCCGACACAACATGCCGCCGCAACCGATCGCTTCATCATCGGGATGTGGGGCAATGACCATTATCCGTTCAGCCATTTATCTTGTCGGCTACAGCTATTGCGTTCCGTTCCCGATCGAGTGTCGCAACTGCCGTTGGCTCATTCAGGCTTTGCTTGACCTGATCGGCGGCTTTTTTTCCTGCCAGGAACGCGTGGTCGGAGTTGTAGTATTCCCACTCGCTATAGCGTCCGGCCAGGAAGATGTCTTGTTCTCGCAACCATTCGCGAATCAAAGCAACGTGGCGTGGCCGGGCATGGTCGTAAACTACATAAGCATGGGGCAGGTCTACTTGCAGGGCCGCCCAAACAGGGTCTTCCCGCGCAAACATGCCAACTTTGTGGCAGTCGCTAATACAGCGCCGAATCAGGTCCTCGCCATCACAAGGAAGCGGTTTGTGGGGCGAATAAGTTATTTCGCATGTCAGCCCAAAACCCCCCGGAGGATTGCAGTGCGGACTGGCATTGCCTTGCACAAAGATACGATGGAAGACCGTATCTTCGGGGTAGTAGATCCAATGTTTCTCCGTCAAGTTAGGCCGGCCCACTCCTAAATGCACGCAGCGCACCGATACAAACCGCAAGCCGGCGGCAGCCGCCTTTATTTCCCGAGGCGCCTCGTCGCCCATCATGCGGATTAACACGGGCAAAGGCATCGTGCTGATTAAGCGCTCGTAGGAAAGCTCGCTTCCATCGTGGAGAAAAACGGTTCGACGGCTGGGAGAAACTCCGGCAATGCGTGAATTGAGGCGCAGTTGGCTCCTCAGATGAGGCAAGAACCCGTTCATCAAGGATTGAAAGCCGCCATGGAGAGGATAACCGAACCGAGCATTTGGCCCCATCGGCTTGGGAACCGGCTGCAGGGCGCCGTCAATCATTTCTTGAAGATCGGGAATCGGCACTCGGCCGCCCAGCCACGACGTCTCCATTTCGGACAGAGGCACCGCCCATAGCTTCTTGTTGTAAGGAATCGCAAAATGCTTCGCGATGCCCGCGCCCCAGACGTTATAGATGAAGTCTTCGAAGTTTTTTGATTCGGTGGGCGACCCAGGCGTGTTTTGAACGTTGCCGAGGCGGGCCGTGCTTTCGAGGACCCCGTCGGCACAGCAATCGGAGACAGCGGCCGGCTTGCAAGAATGGCCGTTGGAATGGCCTTTCCCGCTTATTGTTCCGTTGTGACCGTTGCCGTTACTATGAGATCCGTTGGACGAGCTTGCTGTGTCCTTTTTCTTGAGGCTGCCGAATCTCGCTTCGATGGCCCCGACGATACATTCCTTGATGACCGAGGGAGGAAGACCGTAGAGGGCTCCCTGAAAAGGGTAGCGCGTGTAAACATTCTTGCTATAAATCCAGGCTTCGCGGTCCTGCCAGTGAACGTTGTCTCCTAACAGCATTTCGTAGAGCTCATGCACGTAGGGATCATTCGAGAACATGATGTGGCCGGCGAAGTCGAATGTAAAGCCGTTGCTCTCGACCGATCGGCACCATCCGCCCACCGTGCTGTTTTGTTCTAGCAGTAAAGCCTGCTTGCCGAGATGATAGGCCGCACTTAGTCCTGTCGGCCCTGCGCCGATCACTAAGACCGGCGGCGTAGGTTCCTCATCGACCGGTTTTTTTGCCGATGGTAGAGAGCGGCTCTGCGAAGCGCCGCCGGATTCCCTCTTGTCTTCATTAATGCCGTCTGTCG
This sequence comes from Gemmataceae bacterium, assembly GCA_045802525.1. GTDB lineage: Bacteria > Planctomycetota > Planctomycetia > Gemmatales > Gemmataceae > JBJMQT01. The sequence goes on along the minus strand of JBJMQT010000042.1, from coordinate 43,370 downwards.
CCTTCTCGGATGACCCGCCCTTCGAAATAAAGGACCGTTGATTCGCTGCCTTGTCAATCAACTCAGCAATAGCTCGCGCCGTCATGTCCCAGGACGTTTTTTCCAAGACCTGGCGCATTTTTGCCACGCGTTTCTCCCAATCTGACACACTGGCATCGCAGGCCCGCTCGCAGGCGGCAACAAAGGCCGAAGGCGTATCGCCCAAATGGACAATGTCACCGTACGGCTCTGCCACGTCGGTGATGGGCGTGCTTACAATGGGTTTTTCGGCCGCCATGTATTCCAACGTTTTGGTCGGGCTGATAAATCGCGTCGCATCGTTTCGAGCAAACGGCAGCAGGCAAACATCCCAGCCTGAAAGATAGGCCGGCAACTGCGCGTAGTCGCGTTGACCCAGATAGTGCAAGTTGGGTCGCCGCGGCAATACAGCGGGATCGATTTTTACTACCGGACCCACCAAAACGATTTGCCAATCCGGATGCGTTTCGGCAAGGGCGTCGAGCAATCCAAGGTCGAGGCGCTCGTCGATTACTCCAAAGAAACCAAGCCGTGGATGAGGGATCGACGCCTGGTCCGCCGGTTCGTTCAAAGCAGATCGCGCTTGTCCGAAATGATGCGCATCGACGCTGCTTGGGAAGCAATGAACATTAGGATGGCGATCCTTTTTGGCCCGGTACAGGCTTGGGCCGCCCGTAAACACCACGTCAGCGCGCTTTAGAAGGTCTGATTCCCGCTGGAGGAGCTGGGCGGGAGCGTTGAAAAACGCGGAAAGCTCGTCCATGCAGTCATAAACGACCGTTCGCGGTTTTAACGCGCCGGCAAGTGGAAATGCCATTGGGGTGTAAAACCATAAGTCGTAATCGCGTAAGCCATGGGAATTGATTAGCTCATTGGTCCGGCCATCAAGCAGTGCCAATACGTCGTCATTGAAACCAGGGGTTGGAATCGACGTGCGCGGACGGCAGACCGTCATATTGGGGGTGGGCGTTGTGCACTCCCAGGAGAACTTTACGCCGGAATCATGCAAAGGCTCTTCTACGAACAAAACCCGGCGGTCGGCCGCTAGGCGGGAAAGGAGGTGCTGGGGTCTTTGGTAGACAAAATTCCAACGAAGATGCGAAAAGACTACTAGCGCCGGTGGCTCAGCCATTGGCTTACTCCGTGATGGTAAACAGATTTAGGAGCCTCGGATCGAGGCTTTTGATGTCGAGTCTCGCAGTTCAATGGGCGGTGGACCTTTGCTTGGCCACCTCGAAGCAGCAGTCGGCGAGACACGTTGCTTGGAAAAGCACTTTCTATGCCGCCGCAGGAAAAGCAACTTTCGTGCCGGGAAATGAAGGGCTAAGCGTTTGTAGAACTAGAAACCATTTGCTGTGCTTTCTGCAATTCCGCTGCATATTCCGCATTCAAAACACGTTGGAGACCGCCTTGATCGTCTTGAATAACGTCCCAGAGACCACTGTTGTGCCAATGATGAAGGTCCTCCCAATCATGGCGGTCGATGATCGGGTAAAGACAAATGCCGTCGATAGGCACCCCTTGGTTCCTGCCGGCAACCACCTCCTGGACAATTTCTCTAAGCCAGGGCGCCCGCCCTACACCAAAGTGACTCGTTTCGCCCAAAAATAGGGGTCTTTTGTAGCGCTCATACAACTTGGCCAGAAGACGGTGCAAGGGCACCCATCTGTCGTCGCGCGGGGTATCTTCCCAGCACAACCGATTTTCTGGAAGCTCCCACTGATTGGCGTGGTAATAATTGACGCCGATGATATCCAAAAACTCCGGTCCCCCTCCCAGTTCCGGGTGGCGCCGACCGGCCAGCATGTCCCACACTTCAAACTGAGATGCGTCTTGGGCCGCTGCGGCTTCGGCTAAATCCGGCCGGCCCCGCGGCGGCACAACATGGATGAGCGGGTCCACATGGACGATGCGGGCTCGGGGATCCACGCGCCAAAGGGCTTCACAACCGGCCAGTGCAGCGCGGACGAGTTGGCGCTTTACTTCAGCGCTTCGCCCGCGCACATACGGATGCATATAGCCTTTATCGATGGAATAGGTCAAAAACGCGATTTCGTTGATTGGGGAATAAAAAGGGATCTCGGAATTTACATCGCTTACAGATCGCGCCACCGCTTCGCAATATTGAGCAAAGCGTTTCACAAATGCGGCACTCAAAAGATCTAGACCTTCGGGCCACCCGTAATGGCACAGGGTCCAAATCACTTGAATCTCCTGCCGGTTGGCGGCTTCCAGCATGGGCAAAAAGGAGGAAAAATCCCAGCTGTCGAGTTGATCAACACGGTGCCAGCGTATCCCGTCCCGCGCGGCCAAAATGCCAACCTCTTTTAAGTTGGCGTAATCCTCCTCGGCACGCTGCTCGTGCTGAGTTGTCGAGATCATGTCCACGCGCTCGCCGCTTTTGTTTTTTTGACAGGCTGATTCGAATCCTCCCAACCAAAACGAACGAAAAAGCGAGCCTCCCTCTGTTGCCATATTCTCCATTTTCTTCAGTCCTCAGATGGCCTGTCCGGCGGGCCGACGAGCCTCCGAATTGCGCGGGTCGTCGGGCGCCATCAGGGCGGGCGCTCGCTGCAATTTCATCATGCGCTCACGCCAATCGCGTTCGATTTGCTGGTCTCGGTTGCTGCGCGGGCCGCGTGTCGCCAGCGCCATTTCTTCCAGCGGAAATTTCGGAGTTCGATCCGCATAGAGAAGGCCGTTGGTCTCCTGATACGTGTCGGCGAACTGGGTGTAACAAAACCCGGCCAGGACGGATAATCGGCGCACCGCCGCCAGCAATTTACCGTATTGGGCGGCAAAGGACTCAGCATCCTCGACCCGTGTGTACCCCCAAGTTTTGTCAGGATCCCCTGAATAAGCGATGCCCCCAAACTCGCTCAGCATAATAGGCTGGTTGGTATGCTCTTCGGACAAAAGCAATAGCCGGCCGGCCGGACGTTCCCGTTGGAAGAGCCGCGACAGATCTTGCTCCGTTCCATAACGGCGGGCAATGCGCTCCGGTTGATCATCGTAATCGTGGATGCCGATAATGTCGGTCGCCACGCTCTCCCAACCATCGTTGCCGACAACGGGGCGCGAGGCATCCAGCGATTTTGTCAGATGATAGAGGGCCTGCACGTAATGCCGTTGTCCGGGACTATCCGGCAGATTGGGCACGCCCCATGATTCGTTAAACGGCACCCAGGCTATGATGCAAGGGTGGCTGCTGTCGCGACGGATAACCTCGGTCCACGATTGGGTAAGGCGCTCGATGGATTCGCGCGTATAGCGATAGGCGCTGGGCATTTCCTCCCAGACCAGCAAGCCCAGTTTATCCGCCCAATAGAGGTAACGCGGGTCTTCAATTTTTTGATGCTTGCGCACTCCATTGAAGCCCATGGCCTTGGCTAGTTCGACATCGCGCCGCAACGCCTCAACGTCCGGAGCCGTCAAGCCGGTTTCCGGCCAATAACCCTGATCCAAAACCATGCGCAACGTATACGGCCGGTCGTTCAAGAGAAAACGATCGCCTTGGACTCCAATGGAACGCAGCGCCGTATAGCTATAGGCTTCGTCGATAACCTTGTCGCCCGGACCAAGCAGCCGAAGGGTGACATCAATCAATGTGGGCGTCGCCGGGCTCCAAAGCAATTCATTGCGGTAGTCGTCGATGCCGGGATCCGATAATGCGATGCGGCGATGGACTTCCCCGGCTACAACTTGGTAGGTGTCTTTGGCAAGAAGCGTATTGCCCGCTTCCATACGCAGCTCAAGTCTTAAATCGTTTTCGCTCTTGCCCTGGAGCCACGCCTCGAAACCGATTTCCCAGCGCTCCAGGCAGGGCAGCCAGCGTATCGAGCCGATCCAGCTCTCGGGCACCGATTCGAGCCAAACCGTTTGCCATATGCCCGTCGTGCGGGGATACCAAATTGAGTGAGGCTCCAATTGCCAATCTTGTTTGCCTCGGGGCTTGGCCAGGCACAGCGGGTCATCCTCTGCTTGAACGATGATCGTTTGTGGGCCGTTTCGGTCGAGATAGTCGGTAATATCGGCTTGGAACGGGGTGTAGCCGCCTTCATGGCGCATGACAAGATGGCCGTTGACCCACACATTGGAATTGGTGTCTACGGCGCCAAAATGCAGAATAAGCCGCCGCTCCGATCGTCCCCTGGGTGGAGTGAACGTCCGGCGATACCATACGGCGCGGTAAAACCCCGTGTCGCCTATGCCGCTAGCTTCTGTCTCCGGAGAGAAGGGAACTTGAATGGTATGAGTCCATTCAATTTGCTCGGGCTCCGTCCAGCGGCCTCCCGCGTCGAAGGCGAAATCCCAAGGCCCGTCCAGCGAAAACCAAGGATCGCGTTGTAGAAGAGGACGGGGGTGAAGTGGGTTTGGAAGCACCATACCTTTACGACCCTGACCGGCTGAGCGCCACAAATTACAAGGAGTACCCCAATAACGATGGCAAGCTGCCTCAAACGAGCATGAGCGCGGAACTGCCCACCGGCAAAAACTCGCGCCACTCCTGGATCAGACGCCGGTATTCCTTGCCGACCTTGCGAACTTCCCGATTCAGATCGTAAAGACCTACGCTACTGATTCGGTGTTCATCCTTGCGCAGGGCCGTATCCCAATCCATTTGATCAGTCAGACTGTACCATGTAAAGCCGACAATCGGCACGCCGTCCTCGCGCAGGCGCAGCATACAATTCCATTCTTTCCACAGCCATTGGACCGATCCCTCTTTCTCGGAGATATTCGTCTCGGTGTGCATCAGGGGAAGTCCATAGCGGTCATAGTATTGCTTGGCGATTACGTAATAGCCAAAGAACTCTCCCGAAGCCATGGTCGTCCCATCCGACCGTAGCAAATGCTCGTTGGTCACATAATAGTCCGTGCCCATGATGCAACGGAACTTGTAGTTTTGATTCATGAAGAAATCGTAATCGCGTTCGTGCATGCCGTTGGCAAACAAATAGCGATAGATATCCGAGGAAACGCAGTGGCCATACGTCAGGTCGAGCGGCAAGAAGCGGCGCTCATTGCAAAACGCGGCTTGTTTGATGAGATTGGGTCGCGAGGGATGGGTGTATTCGCTCGATTCGCTTTGGATGAAGATCGCGTCGGGCACGGACTTGAGAATTGCCTGCATGGCCAAGAGGTTGGCCCGGCAGACGTTTATTGTCGCCCGCACAAAAGCTTTGTCCGAAGTCAAGCGCTCGTTCCACCAGCCGTATTTGGCCGAGAAAAGCGTCGTGATAAGAATTTCGTTGACCGGGGTCCAATACTTTAGATGGGGATAGCGTTGCGCGAAGGCCCCGGCGTACTCGGCAAAGTAATAAGCGAAGTCCTCATTTTGGAAATTGCCTAACCAGTTGGGAACTCCGAAGTGGCATAGATCCAAGATTGGTTGGATCTCAAGGCGAGCCATCTCGCTTAATACATCGTCGACCCACGACCAGTCAATTTGTCCGGGCCCCAGAAAGGTTCGGTAGAGGGCTGGACCCCACCGCAAGTAGTGAATATCCAGTTCACGGACAAGAGCCAGGTCTTCCTTCCAATGTTTGTAATGACCGCATTTCTCCATCTCATCGATGCGTACGCCACCTTCGATAGTAGGGCTGCTGTTCTCGATACCGGTGGCGAACATGAAACCCGACATGGTAGGACTCCTCCTGATCCCCTTGGCGGCCTATCCCCGGCTCCCAATGACACGGTTCCCTACATGTGATAAAAATCGGCGAGCGTGTCAACGTGAAGCAACCAGCCGCCCTATCGATGTGCACTAGCCCGCACATCAGGCAGTTAACTTGTACTCCTCCTTGTGCAACGGGATTCCTAAATTTCTTCGGGAAATTCCACGGGCCACCAGCGAGGTTTGAAGCATTCACAAGGAACTGGGGTAGGCTCTGCGGAATCTGAGGTCGGAGTGCCTTCGATAGTCTCTTGATGTATTTCTTTAAGCTTCGGCTGCATAGACGCTTGCGGCATGACAATGTTTTCAGACGGATCGATAAACAGCTCCAGAGATTCATAACCTTCCACGCATTCCGCGATTTTGGTTCTCATGATGGTCTTCCCTATGGGCGCAGTGAGCCGGTCCGTCCTTCGAGGACACCCTAAGGCGGCACAATTCGTGCCGCGAGTTGTCTGCTTCTGAGTTATGCGCTTATCTCTAACCTTAAGAAGAGGCTTCCGCCGAGTTCGACCCCGGCCCGTCGCAAATGCTAAAGCGGCGCTGCCATAACCGGCTTGGCGAAGTCTACGGCCAAAAGCGACTGGAGGGTTGCCGGGTCCACCGGCTTAGTGAGATGCAGATCGAAACCCGCGTCTTTGCTGCGGCGTCGATCTTCTTCCTGGCCGTAGCCCGAGACGGCAATGAGACGGGAAGACGCGGTAATGGGGTCGCGTCGCAAGACGCCGGCCACTTGGAAGCCGTCCATTTCCGGTAGACCCAGATCGCACAGCACCACGTCGGGTCGAAATTCCCGGGCAGCTCTTACTCCGGCCGGGCCGGAGTGAGCCGTTTCCACATGATGGCCGTAGCATTCCAAAAGTGCGCGCAAGGTCGAAGCCGAGTCGCAATTATCTTCAATAATCAAAATGCGCTGCTGGACGCCGGACGAAACGTTATTCGAGATAGGTCGCACCTTGTCTTTCGATTTGTTCACCAACGGTAGAATAATGCCTACTTCAGCGCCCTGGCCCACGCCCCGACTGGCGACCCGAACGCTGCCGCCTTGGAGTTCCACCAACCCTTTTACGAGCGCCAATCCCAAGCCCAGTCCGCCCCTTTTTCGATCGATCCCTTGCTCGCCTTGGGTAAAAATCTCGAATATCTTGGGCAACAACTCTTCGGAAATGCCGATGCCCGTGTCACGGACCGTAATCAAACATTGCCGTGCCAGCAAATCGCTTTCCAGCTTGATGGTGATCTCGTCGCCCGCGTTCGTGAACTTGACGGCGTTATGCAACAGGTTGCTCAGGACCTGGGAAATCCGGCGGCGGTCGATCGACGCCCACACCGGATCTTGGGCCACCTGGACGACTAGCTTTCGGCGGTCGCTGGTCAGGCTAGCCCGGTGATCTTCGACGGCCAGGCGAACCAGTTCACTCAAATCCACGGTCTCCCTGGTCAGCTCGATTTTTCGAGTCGCAATGCGGAAAACGTCCAGCAAATCATCGACGATCATACCCAGTTGCTGGACTTGCCTTTCCATGACATTGCGGGCTTCCTCCAGCATCGGGTTTTCAAGCTTGGACAAGCGAAAAATGTGCAGGGCGTTGCGAATCGGCGCCAGCGGATTGCGAAGTTCGTGAGATAGTACCGCCAGAAACTCATCTTTCTTCCGGTTGGCCTCTTCGGCCGCTGCTCGAGCCAATTGCTCGCGCTGCAGGGCCAGCCGCTCTTCCGCATGTTGTTTGACTTGCTCGGTTTTTTTGAACAAATCTACGAACACGCTGACTTTCGTTCGCAGGATCTCCGGGACGACAGGCGACAAGATGTAGTCCACGGCGCCCAGCGAGTAGCCTTGGGCCGTGAGCATCTCGTCCGGGTAGGCGGTGATGAAGATTATCGGCGTGTTGGAACAGCGCTTATGCCGGCGAATCATGGCCGCGGTTTCTAAACCGTCCATGTCCGGCATATTCACGTCTAGGAGAATAACGGCAAAGTCTTTTTCCAAAAGATGCCGCAGAGCATCGCGACCGGAGTTTACCTGAATGACGTTTTGGTCAAGGCTTTCGAGGATCGACTCCATGGCCATCAATTTTTCCGGCATATCGTCCACAACCAGGATGTTGACGGCATCTTTGCTCGGCATGATAATGGCGCTCGTGAGGCAACTCGCTACCGATTATCGCCGCCCAGCAATGAGCTTAGCGGAAAGCGGTAATTGAAATACAAGTGCCCGATTCGGTCAAAAACTATACCTCTAGTGCTCAAAAAATAGCGGGAAGTTATTCTAACGCGCCCTTACCGATGCAACCACGTTCGCAGCACCGAAAGCAATTGCTCGCCGTCCACGGGCTTGGAAAGGTAGTCCCAGGCGCCGGCCTGGATGCATTTTTCCCGGTCGCCTTTCATGGCCTTGGCCGTGACCGCAATAATCGGCAGGTCCTGAAACTGGGGAATCTGCCGAATGGCTCGCATGGTCTCATAACCGTCCATTTCCGGCATCATAATGTCCATCAGCACCACGCTGATGTCCGGTTGGGTCTGAAGCTGTGCAATGGCGTCGCGCCCGGTCTCCGCGGACAGGATAACCATATTATGCCATTCCAAAATGCTGGATAGCGCGAAGATATTGCGGATGTCGTCGTCAACGATTAGCACCTTCTTGCCCGCCAGCGCTTTATCCGTCTGGTAAAGCCTTTCCACCACTTCGCGCTTGCCCTTGGGCAGCTTGCTGATCGGCGAATGCAGGAATAAGGCGGTCTGGTCGAGAAGTCGTTCTGGGGAGTGGATCTGCCGGACTGGAAAGACTTGCGAAAGCTTCCTAATAGCTCCCGCTTCCTGGTCCGATAATTCCGGCTCGGCATAAACGATGACGGAGAAATGATCCGCTAGGGAGTCGCGTTTGAGTTCTTCGGCCCAGGCATCCGGGGCCATATCGGGCAAGCGTGGATTCAGGATCATGCAGTCAATCCGCTTTTCACGAAGAATGCCAAGGGCATCTTGACCGTTTGCCACAGATACCGTTTCGGTGTCGTTTCGATTTACCATCTTCAGCATCTGGTCGCGGCGGACGGAATCCTGTTCCACCATGAGCAGGTTCTTGACCGGGCGTGTGATGAAGTCCTTGAGGTTGTCCAACAAGCGTTCCAGGGTTTCACGGTTCTGGACCGGCTTGGCCACGAAACTGAGCGCCCCCAACTGCAAGGCGCGATCGCGCGCGTCCTCTGTTGAGATCACGGAAATGGGAATGTGACGCGTCTGGATGTCGCTTTTTAGGCGCTCCAGGATCCTCCAGCCATCGATGTCGGGCAGGCATATATCGAGCGTAATGGCCGACGGCATATGATCGCGCGTCATAGCCAGAGCGGTAGCGCCGAACGAGGTTACAAGGGCTTTAAATCCTTTATCATGAGCCGCCTCCATTAGAAACTTAGCAAAAGGCAAGTCGTTTTCCACAATTAACAGGACGGGCTCGCCCGGCTCTATGTTGTTGCGATCATCGCCGACGATGTTTTGCAGTTCGTTCGAATCCACCGCCATGTCGATCGGTTCGGAAGACAGCAACGTTAAAGGGGCGCCGTTGCTTGCCGTGCCTTCCTTGGATTCGCCATTGAAATGGCGAGCTTCCCGTGCAGGCGGTTTCGCCACGGCTTTTTTGACAACGTAGGATGACGGCACATAAAGAGTAAATGTGCTCCCCTTGCCGGGGCTGCTTACCAGACGGATCTCTCCTCCCAGTAATCGCGACAGTTCGCGGCTGATAGCCAGGCCCAGCCCCGTGCCGCCATACTTGCGGCTGGTGCTGCCGTCGGCTTGTTGGAACGCTTCGAAAATGATTTGCTGCTTTTCCGGCACGATGCCAATGCCCGTATCCGATACGGAAAAGGCCAAGACGCTCTTGGCGCCATTGAGTTCATCATTGTCGGAAGTCCAGCCTTCCGTCACCGGGGCCACGGTTAAGGACACGCGGCCTTTTTGCGTGAACTTGAAGGCGTTGGACAAGAGGTTCTTGATGACCTGCTGCAAACGTTTGGCGTCGGTGGTGATGTTCTTTGGCAAGTTGGAATCAAAATGAATGGAGAAATCCAGGCCCTTGGCCTCGGCCACGTGCCGGAAGGTCCGATCGACGAAGGTATGGAGCCCGGACAGATTCAGTTCGCCGATGTCCAGAATCACCGTGCCCGACTCGATCTTAGAAAGGTCGAGGATATCGTTGATGAGCGTCAACAAATCATTTCCGGAAGAATGGATCGTCTTGGCGAACTCCGTTTGCCGCGTCGTCAAGTTGCCGCCCGCGTTTTTCGAGAGTTGATCGGAAAGGATCAGCAAGCTATTTAGCGGAGTACGCAGTTCATGCGACATATTAGCCATAAACTCGGATTTGTATTTCGAGGTAAGGGCCAATTGCTTGGCCTTTTCTTCCAGGGCTTGGCGGGCCTGTTCCACTTCTCGGTTCTTGCGCTCGACCTCTTGATTTTGATGGGCGAGCAAGCCGGCCTTTTCCTGCAATTCCTGGTTGGTGTTTTCCAGTTCCTCCTGGCGGCTTTGCAATTCCTGCGCGAGAGACTGCGATTGCTTAAGCAAGTCCTCCGTACGCATGTTCGCTTCAATGGTGTTTAGAACGATGCCGATGCTTTCCGTCAATTGATCCAGAAAGGCCAGATGCGTGGGATTGAAATTCTCGAATGAAGCCAGCTCTAGCACGCCCTTGACCTGCCCCTCGAACACCACCGGCAGGACGATTATGCCGCGCGGAGCAGCCTCGCCCAGGGCTGAGGAAATGCGAATATAATCCGGGGGCGTATTCGTGATCAGAATCTTGTGCTTTTCGAGCGCACACTGACCGACAAGGCCCTCACCGAGATCCAGCTGTCTGCCGACCGTGAGTTGTCTTTTGTCGGCGTAGCTGGCCAGCAAGGTCAACTGAGGGGATTCCTTGGACGAATCAAGGAAGTAGAATACCGCCTGCTGGGCGCTGACCACCGGCGCCAGTTCGGAGAGAATGAGGCGGCCGACGGTGACGAGGTCCTTCTGCCCTTGAAGCATGCGGCTGAACTTTGCCAAATTGGTCTTGAGCCAATCTTGCTCGGTGTTTTTCTGGGTGGTGTCCTTAAGATTGCGAATCATCTCGTTGATGGTGTCTTTGAGCACCGCCACCTCGCCCTGGGCCTCGACCGTAATAGACCGGGTCAAGTCGCCCTTGGTGACGGCGGTGGCCACTTCGGCGATCGCGCGGACCTGAGTCGTTAAGTTAGCGGCCAGTTGGTTGACGTTCTCGGTGAGCATCTTCCAAGTGCCGGCGGCGCCGGGCACTTTGGCTTGACCGCCTAGCTGGCCCTCGACGCCCACTTCGCGGGCCACGCTAGTGACCTGATCGGCGAAGATGGCAAGCGTATCAATCATGCTGTTAAAGGTGTCAGCCAGGGCGGCGATTTCGCCCTTGGCTTCAACGGTCAGCTTGCGCTTCAAATCGCCATTGGCGACCGCCGTCACAACCTTGGCGATGCCGCGCACCTGATCGGTGAGGTTGCTCGCCATGGAGTTAACGCTATCGGTTAAGTCCTTCCAAGTGCCGGCCACGCCTTTCACATCGGCTTGGCCGCCGAGCTTGCCTTCGGTGCCCACCTCACGGGCGACGCGTGTCACTTCCGAGGCGAATGAATTCAGTTGGTCCACCATCGTGTTGATGGTGTCTTTCAGTTCCAAGATTTCGCCTTTAACGTCCACCGTGATCTTGCGGGAGAGGTCGCCGTTGGCCACGGCTTTGGTCACGTCGGCGATATTGCGCACTTGGCTGGTCAAGTTGCCGGCCATGAAATTGACGCTGTCGGTCAAGTCTTTCCAGGTGCCTGCCACGCCTTGCACGTCGGCCTGGCCGCCGAGCTTGCCTTCCGTGCCGACTTCGCGAGCCACGCGGGTCACTTCAGCCGCAAATGAACGAAGTTGATCCACCATCGTGTTAATGGTGTTCTTGAGTTCCAAGATTTCGCCGCGCACATCGACCGTGATCTTTTTGGAAAGATCGCCGTTTGCGACGGCGGTCGTTACATCGGCGATATTGCGGACCTGGGCCGTGAGGTTGCCGGCCATGAAATTGACGCTATCGGTCAAGTCTTTCCACGTGCCTGCCACGCCCTGGACGTCGGCTTGCCCGCCAAGCTTGCCTTCCGTGCCGACTTCGCGAGCCACGCGCGTCACTTCAGCCGCGAATGAACGGAGTTGATCCACCATCGTATTAACGGTGTTCTTGAGTTCCAGGATTTCACCTTTGACATCGACCGTAATTTTCTTCGAGAGATCGCCGTTGGCGACCGCCGTGGTAACGTCGGCGATATTGCGAACTTGGCCGGTTAAGTTGCCGGCCATTGAATTGACGCTATCCGTCAGGTCTTTCCAGGTGCCGGCGACGCCGCGAACGTCGGCCTGACCGCCGAGCTTGCCTTCAGTGCCCACCTCGCGAGCCACGCGCGTCACTTCCGAGGCAAACGAGCTGAGCTGATCCACCATCGTGTTGATGACGTCCTTGATCTGCAAAATCTCGCCGCGCACATCGACCGTAATCTTCTGCGTAAGGTCGCCGGTGGCGATAGCGGTCGCCACTTTGGAAACGTCGCGGAGCTGAACGGTGAGGTTGTTGGCCATGGAATTGACGCTATCGGTCAAATCCTTCCACGTGCCGGCGACGCCGCGCACGTCGGCTTGGCCGCCCAGTTTCCCTTCGGTGCCCACTTCGCGAGCCATGCGCGTGACTTCCGAGGCAAAAGAGCTGAGTTGATCCACCATCGTGTTAATGGTGTTCTTCAGTTCGAGGATTTCGCCCTTGACATCGACGGTGATTTTCTTGGATAGGTCGCCGTTGGCGACGGCAGTTGTTACATCGGCGATGTTGCGGACTTGAGCCGTCAGGTTGCCGGCCATTGAGTTGACGCTGTCGGTCAAATCCTTCCAAGTGCCGGCGACGCCGCGGACGTCGGCTTGGCCGCCGAGCTTGCCTTCCGTCCCTACTTCACGAGCCACGCGAGTGACTTCGGAAGCAAACGTGTTAAGCTGATCCACCATCGTATTGATGGTGTTCTTCAGTTCCAGAATCTCGCCTTTGACATCGACGGTGATTTTCTTGGACAGGTTGCCGTTGGCGACCGCGGTGGTCACCTGGGCGATATTGCGCACCTGGTCGGTCAAGTTGCCGGCCATGAAATTGACGCTGTCGGTCAGATCCTTCCACGTGCCGGAGACGCCTTCAACTTTGGCCTGGCCGCCGAGCTTGCCTTCCGTGCCTACCTCGCGGGCGACGCGCGTCACTTCCGACGCGAACGAGCTGAGCTGATCGACCATCGTGTTGATGGTGTTTTTCAGTTCGAGAAATTCACCCTTAATGTCGACGGTGATTTTCTTGGAGAGGTCGCCGTTGGCGACGGCCGTGGTTACGTCGGCGATGTTGCGGACCTGAGCGGTCAGGTTGTCGGCCATGGAATTGACGCTATCGGTGAGGTCTTTCCAGGTGCCGGCCACGCCTTTTACCCGGGCCTGGCCGCCCAGTTTGCCGTCGGTGCCCACCTCCCGGACAACGCGGGTCACTTCCGCTGCGAAAGAGCCGAGTTGATCGACCATCTTGTTGACGATACGCGCGGTCCTTAGGAATTCGCCCGCCAGGGGCCGGCCTTCCACTTCCAGAGCCATGGTCTGGGAGAGGTCTCCCTGAGCCACCGCTCCGATCACGCGGGCCGTTTCACTAGTCGGATGCACCAGATCGCCGATCAGCGAATTCACGGAAGTGATGGACTCCGTCCAGCAGCCGCCCACGTCGCCCAAGGAAGCGCGCTGGTTGATCTTGCCGTCCTTCCCAACCACGCGGCGCAAACGTTCCAGCTCTTTGGCCAAGCGCTCGTTTAATTCGATAGCCTCGTTAAAAGCATCAGCCACTTTGCCGGCGACCCCGGTCCATTCAATAGGCAAGCGCACCGAAAAATTGCCTTTCTTGAAGGCGGTTAAGGCGGCTAATAAAGCGGTCGTATCCAGACTGCTTGCGGACCGTTCTTCGAGTTTCGGCATGGGGAATTACTCCGGCGGCAATGGACTAATGCAACGAGTCTAGTACTTGAATGATTAATCTACCAAGAAAATTCAGGCAACGGTCTCCTTCCCTGCGCCTGCGACGGTAGTACAGATGATTGATCACCATCGTTATACAAAACCGCTTATGAGATGGGAATTGGCAGGCCGGATGGGAGTCATGATCATATATGGACGTCCCATCATAATCGGCACAGTAACGGCTTCCAACGCGTCCTTGCGCGGACGAGAAAAGTGGGCCAGTCCGGAGTCGCAAAGCGACGTGCAGCGACTCGAAGACTGAGCGGCACGAGTACACAAGTGCGTAAGGACCCCCTGAATGCAATCTCAATGCCAACGTTAGATTGCAGCAATTATGCAAGCGTGGGACTGGCGCAAAACTTGCTTCAAGTTTCTTTGCCAATTGGAAAAGAAATCAGTGATTCCGCGCTGCGGCAACTGATGGGTGGACTGTTGTTGTGTTTAATTCAGTTCGGAGTAGACGCTTACGCCTGATCACTAGATTCAGCAGGTAAACCGTCGGAGGGAGCCAGGAAGCCTCGTAGACAGGATCGATTAAAAGCAACAAGACACGAGCGTGGCCTCACGGTCGATGTCGTATGCTAGGCCGCGCAAAGATTTGCACATGCCAAGGCACCGACATGCGCAGTAATATATTTGCACTTACGTCACCGGAGAGATTCGTTCCCGCTTCAATAATTCCCCAAATGCATGGCGAATGCGATTTGTAGTCTCGTCTAATCGTTCCAGAAACAGGTCGGCCGCACTTGACTGCGCGTTTGGCCCAAACCCCAACCGCCGAGCCAGTTTTTCCAACTCTTCGCGCGCTTCGGGCAATTCGTCCAGCGCTCGATTATGAACCATCCGCAGCCGGCTCTCGACCAATCGTAGGAAGTCATAGCCGCCGCGTAGCGCCTTTTCTTGGGCTCCATCGAGGTATCCAAGCCCCTTCAAGGTATCCAGGGTCTCCCAGGTATTCGTCGTTCGCAATTTTGGTTGTGCTAGGCCATATTTCAATTGAAAAAGCTGAACGAGAAACTCCACATCGACTAACCCGCCAAAGCCGCGTTTGAGGTCGCGGCCATTGCGACTAGCTTCGAGCCTTTCACGCATGTCGCGAATTTCGTCGGCGGTCTCCGGCCTCCAAGGAGCGCCATAAGCGCCGCGCTGAGCGGCGGCGAGGACCTCTTGGGCAAACTCGCTGTCGCCAAATACCACCCGCGCCCGCGTTAGGGCTTGTCGCTCCCAGATTTGGCCATCGCCCTCGTAATAGCGGCGAAACTCCGTTAAAGGAGTGACCAAGCTGCCGGATTTGCCCGTGGGCCGCAGGCGCATATCGACATGATAAAGACGGCCCATCGGTCCCAGAAGGCTAGTCGTTTTGATAATGCGCCGAGCCAATTCGGTGAAGAAATGGAAGTTGTCCGTTAAATCGAAATGGTCGAACCGTGTGGCTTCAGGAGGCGGCTTGGTTCGGCCGTCGCCTTCATAGACAAGGATTAAATCCAGGTCGCTGTGATAGCTAAGTTCTCGGCCGCCAAGCTTGCCCAGGCCTAGGATTGCAAAGCGGCTTGGCTGGTTGGCCCGTGGACCATCAGCCAGCGACGGGACGCCGAAGCGCTTGACCAGAGGCGGATACTGAACCCCGGCAATTTGCGTCAGCAGCGTTTCCGCCAGATCGCTTAGCGCAGTGGTCGTAGCCCGGATATCGTCTTTGGCAAGGATATCGCGGACGCCGATGCGCAGAAGCTCCGCATCTTGAAAGCTGTGAAGGATGGTGTCCAGCTCCGTCGCGCCTCGGCAAAGATTGGCCAATTCCTCCCGCAACTCGACCGCCGTTTTGGGCTGATTCAGGACCAGACTGTCGAGCAATTCATCGATCATGCCCGGATTGTTGATCAGGATGCCGGAAAGAAATTCGCTCCAGGCGCAGAGGTCTACGTAGAGTTTGAGGCTGGGTGGATTAAAGCTGAACAACTCCCAAAGAATGGCTTTGGCGCCCAGAGACGCGGTGACTTTTTCCAGGTTCACCAGCGCCATGTCGGGATCCGGAGTCTCCGCTAGGGACCGCAACAAGTGCGGTGCAATGCTGGCCAGGAAATGACGACAACGTCTAGTGGAGAGAAACGGGCCGGATTCCTGCGCGAGTTGCACGAGGTTGAAATAAGCGCCCTGCACATCGCGAAACCCATAGCGGCCGAGGACCGCCTGGAGCGTTTCGGGATCGGGCTGGCGATCAAGGATTAGATCGGATTCAGGCTCGGCCTGCCCGTCTTCCCCTTGGAACGTCTGATGCAGAAGGTGATCGAGAATCTTGCGATCGAGGTTGGTCTTCTCCTGGTAATCGGCAAGAAAGGCCTCCAAGGCATTCCCCGAACCCGTAAGGGCGCTCGGCTTTGAGCCAACCTCGGATACATCCCTACCTGACGCGCCTTCCGAGGCATTCTTGCCGTTGACATAACCCATGCGCAGCGCCAACTTGCGAAGCTCTTCTTCTCCGGTGGGCAGTTCATGCGTTTGCAGATCGAAAAGCAATTGCAGCCGATGCTCGGTTTTCCGCAGAAATCGGTAAGCGTCGTCCAGAATTTGGTATTCCTGATCGGTCAAGCAGCCCGCTTTCTCCAACGCCTGCATGGCTAAAAGGGTATTCCGCTGGCGGAGATCGGGGAGGTCGCCGCCGTTTAGAAGCTGGAGGAATTGAATCGTGAATTCAATATCGCGGATGCCGCCGTGGCCGGTTTTGACCTCGGTGTTGCCCGCTCCGGTCCGACTTGTTTTTTGCTCAATTCGGCGCTTGAGCGCCTTTATTTCATTAATCTCAGCGAAGCTCAGGTATTTGCCATAAACAAACGGCTCGACGGCCTGGAGGAACTCTTCTCCAAGCTTCAAATCACCGGCCACGGGGCGAACCTTGATTAGGGCCTGGCGTTCCCAGGTCCGGCCCAGGGTGTCGTAATAGGACAGCGTGCTGGTAAGGGACCGAGCCAGGGGGCCTCGATGCCCTTCGGGTCTCAGCCGTAAATCGATGCGATAAGCCTGCCCGCGGTCCGTATGGGCGGACAAGAGCCGCACCGCTTCACCCACCACGCGGTCGAAGAACTCTTGATTGCTGATGGAGGCGCTGCGCCGGCCGCGAGTCATGCCTTCTTGGTCGTAGACGAACATCAGATCGATGTCGCTGCTGTAGTTCAACTCCTCGCCACCGTGTTTGCCGAAGGCCAGGATAACGCAGCGAGCCGGTTTGCCCGCTCCGGTGTGCGGCTGGCCAAAACGTCTACCGATTGTCCGTAGGGCCGTCGCGAGAGCCACTTCGAGCGCGGCATCCGCCACTCCAGAAATGTCCTTGGTAATCTCCTCCAAAGGCCGGTCGCGGATAATATCGTTGGTTCCTATGCGGAGAATCTGCCTTTGGCGAAAGCGGCGAAAAATGCGTAGGACCGCCGAATCCTCAAAAGCCGCGTCCACTTCGGCCTGCAATTGGTCTTGCAGCTCTTTAGGACTGGGGCTGCGGCGCAGCGGCACACGCAGCATATCCAGAAAACTCGGATTGACGGTCAGCAAGTCGCTGAACGATTGGCTCGTGCTGAATAACTGGATGAGCGTTTCTAAAAGGCGACCTCGGTTTTCCAACAGCATGGGCGCTTGGCTAACGCCTTCCGGCTGGCTCAGAAATCGCTCCAGACTGTTCAGGGCCATGTCGGGATCAGGCGATCGGGCAATGATGCGGCCTAAAGGAGTAAGTAATTCACGCGTCAGTTCCGGGCCCAATGCTTCCACGATCCCGTTAAGGTTGTCTAACGCCCGCTCGGGTTCGCGCGCATGGCAATGCTCCAGGATGCGCCGGGTTTTATCGAAAGCTTCGACCGGAATAGGTGAAATATCGGAAGACATGAGACAGCCAACCCCTGGCCCCGGCACGGGCAATAAAGTTTCATCGATTCAATATGAGCCGAGGCCTAGGCCAAGGGCAAGCTGAGGCGCTTGCCGCCAGGGGAGAGTGGGCCCCAGGCCGGCACGGAATCTATCATTCGTGCTTGATCCACGCTAACTCGCTGTCCGGTGACCACGGCGCCGAAGAGCGTAAACGCCGTGGCTTCCTCGATCATGACCGAAACCGTTTGGCCAATCAACCGTTCATTGCCCTCGAATACGACAATGTGGTCCGTCATGGCGCGGCCGGTCAACTGCTTGGGCCCCGCTGAATCGCTTTTCAGGGCGCTCTTGCTGGGTCCCTCCACTAACACTTCAACGATCTCGCCGATTTTATTACGATGGTCGGCCAGGCTGACTTTGTTCTGGATCGCCAGAAGCTCATTATTGCGGCGTTTCTTGACATCTTCGGGTACGTCATCCGGATAGAGATCGTCCGCCTTGGTGCCGGGGCGGGCGCTGTACTTGAAAATAAAGCTGTTCTTGAAGCCGCCTTCACGCACCAAGTCGCAAGTCCGCTCAAATGATGTTTCCGTCTCGCCGCAAAAACCAACGATGAAATCGCTGCTAATGGCGGCGCCGGGGACTTTTTCGCGGCAGCGCTGCAGCATCTCGCGATAATATTCGACCGTGTAAAGCCGCTTCATGCGCTTGAGCACGGTGTTGCAACCGGATTGGGCCGGCACATGCAGATAAGGACAAACCTTAGGCAGGTCGCGAACAGCTTCCAGCAACTCATCGCTCATGTCGCGAGGGAAATTTGTGATGAACTTGATGCGCTCTATCCCGGGGACATCGTGGATTTTGTTCAGAAGGTCGCTCAATCGCGTCGTGCGGCCTTGGCCGCCGACGAATTGGTAGCTATTGACGGTTTGGCCAAGGAGAGTGACTTCCTTACAGCCCTCGTTAACCAGTTGTTTCACTTCCGCGAAGATATGTTCAGGAGGCCGGCTTTGTTCGGGTCCGCGCACTTTGGGCACGATGCAGTACGAGCAAAACTTGTCGCAGCCGATCATGATGCGAACATACGCCTGAAATGACGACGGCCGCATAGAAGGATCCCGCAGAGGATCATAGCTTTGGAAGCTGTGCTCAACCTCCGGCCTTGACGCCTCTTTGCGGTCCAGGCTAAGGGCGACCTGCGGCGACCGTGTGCGCTCTACCTCGGCAATTAGCTCCGGCAGGCGAGCCAGTTGGCCGGTGCCGCAAACGATATCGACATGCGGCGCCCGGCGGCGGACCAGGAGCTGATCTTTCTGCGCCATGCAGCCGAGAACACCCACTATCTTTTCCGGGTGCTCCCGCTTGTGAGCCCGCAAAGTGCCCAGCGCGCTATAAATCTTGTCCTCGGCATGCTGACGAACGCTGCACGTATTGAAAAGAATCACATCGGCGTCGGTCGCCACTTGCGTCAACTGATAACCGAGCCGGCGCAAGCTGCCGACGACCAGTTCGCTGTCCAAAACATTCATTTGGCAGCCAACGGTCTCGATATAGAGCCTCTTGGTCATGATGCCGGTATTATGGCGAAAATCCAGGCTCGCTGCTATGTCACAACGATGGAATGCCGCCAAAGGCGCCCACGGAGCGTATTAGGTTTATAGGTCTAAACACGCCTCAGCGCCATACCGAGCCTCCCCGCTCGGGGCTTAGAACTCGGGCTCAGGATAATGAAATGCCGACCATCACATCGTAGCAGGCATGCGCTCCCGCGCTGATGCCAAAGCCGCGCCATTGAAATAGAACCGCGAAGTATAGCCCAGCCATGACGCGAAAGAGGAAAACACGCTTTTCGAAATCCTCGCCGTACGGCCCGATGTGATGGGCGAGCGAGAACAAGACTGCGGATGCCACAATGGAGAGAAATCGCGCCCAAGCATCCGGCGTCCAGACCACGAGCAACACCCAATTAATCGCCGTCATCAAAAACAAGCGAAACACGATCTCCTCGTAGATTCCCGCTCCCACATACGTGACGACTTGCCGCATCAAATCTTCAAAGGGCCCGGCTCTGATTTGCAAGAACTTGGCGGATTCAATTAAGGGGAGAAGGGCGCGGCCCAGAAACCAGAGGCCCAAAGCAAAGGCCATGCTTTCCAGGGCCATGCCGCTGAGCAACCCCAGCCAGCCACTGGGAATGTCTTTGAAGCGAAACAGAGACCAGATCAAGAACAGACCGGCCACCAGAGCGGGCGGCGCCCAAGCATATTCGTTAAGATTTGCCTTTTCGAGGCCCCAACGCACCCACGCATCGGCGCCGTTTCGCAAATCATCCGGGTGCGCTCCTCCCATTTGCAGGACGCCCCATTCGTAGCTGGCCAGCAAGGGCAGTAAAAACAATAAGCAGGAGAAGGGATGTCTTGTAGCGGTGAGGTAGCTGCTAGATGACTTGCCCATAGAAACCTCACTTGCGCCTTACGTAGCCGCGAGCGTTAGCGAGCGGCCGACTTAATCCCTCGCCAACGCTCCCGGCTCCGTAAACCCCTAGGCGGCCACGTGATAAATCCGCCTCGTTAACTCCATGCGCTGACTCAAAGGCGCCGAGCGGACGATTCCGCCGTGATCTGATTGCCCCAGGTCGAGAAAGCGAGAGACCGCCAACGCCTTTCCTTGCGCATCCGTCCAGAGTTCCACAACCGGCCGCGCTGGAGACTGGAGATCATGGCGGGCGACAGGCGTGGCCACGACCATGCCTATGGCCCCGTCCGTTAACTCAACGACCGAGCCTACCGGATAGAATCCCAGCAATAACAAGTGCTCGGCGGCTTGCTGGTCCAGTTGGCCCCGGTCGGCCATGAGCAGGGTGTCCGTCAAAGCGGTCCGGGTCTCCCGCGCGCCACGGTGAGGCCGGCCCGCACATTGAGCCGCATAGACATCGCAAACGGCAAGCAAGCGGCCGAGCGGCGAAATCTGATTATCCCGTTTTCCCCCAGGATAGCCTGTACCATCGCTTCGCTCATGATGGCTTTCAATGGCCTCCAAAAGCCAGCCGCCGCCAGGGAACAAGCGGCCCGCCAGGCGCGTGCCCGCAAATGCGTGCGCCTCGATCAATCTCCGGGAATCGTCGGTCAATGGCCCTACTTGGGTAAGAATCTCGGTGGGCGTTTCGAGCATGCCAACATCGTGAACCAGCGCGGCCAGGACAGCATCCAACGGCCGGCCGCGCAGGTCGGCATTGTGCCGGACAACCCGGGCCATCACCTGGGCGACATTCAAGCAGTGGGCGGGGATCCAGTCGGCCGGCCCCCATGGGGCGCCGTGATGAAACGCCAGAGGATTCTGTTCTACGGCCTCTGTCAGAATGGCTTCGCCCAGGCGAACCAGGGTTTTGACATCGACCGGCTTTCGTTCCACGAGCGCCGTCAAAAAATCTTTAAGAATATGTAACTGGTTTTTTTCGTGGCGGCGCCGGCTAACGGCGGCTTGCAGGCCGGCTAGGCGCTCGCCGATTAGAGCGAAGATAGGCTCCAATCCTTGGCAGAGGTGGAGTTGGGCGCTAGGGGCATTCGGAAAGGCCTGGATCATTCGGAGGGCCGTGTCGGTCATCGCGGCAATTTCACGGTAGAGCCTTGTCAAGGAATCGCCGGGCGGTCGAGGTGCGACCAGGACTTCGGGTTCGTCTAAGAGTTCACCTAGGGACCGAAGCTGTCCCAGGAACTCCCGGCCCTGTTCTAAGAGCCTGCGCGCCTGGGCCGTTAGCCGCACGGGCAGCGTTTTCGCTTCCAACGGGTGATCGCCGGTTTCTTTCAATTGGCGCAGGGAATCGTCGACCAAGGTCTGTTGGGCGGCCGCGCTGTGGATCTGTTTATGGAGAAACTCGCCCAAGTCGCCGTGTTCCGATTCCTCCGCGAAAAGGGCCGCGGCCGCGGTGCCCGCTTCCGTGGCGAGACCTTGGGCCTGCTGCAACCGTTGCCGCAATGCCGCTATCTTGCCCACCAAAGCAACCGTTTCGCTCATGAAAACACCCCACCCTGCCGGCGTTCTCCGCTCGGCAGGTCCCCCCCGATGAGACCGCGCTTAGTTGTTAATCGGTGGTAGGAGAGGGTGACTTTAACGGATCGGCCGTGGACGGATTTTCAAGCTTAGCCTTTTTGATTCACTTAAGATCATTTAAGGCGGCCCAAATAGCACCTCGGCGGGCGGGACCGCGTTCAAGGTTTTAGGACCCGCCCCCCAAAGCTTCTCAAAATCAAAGGGGGCCAGGCCAACTGCGGGGCCACCTTTGTCCGACGCTGGCCACCTTCGAGCCCGACGTTGGCCACCTTCGAAGGAGAGACGCCCAAGACAACGAAAGAGCGCAAGTCGGCATCAAGTGTTCAATTATTGATCACCCTCTGGCGCAGTGTTGGCGGGACCAGAGGGTGGGTCACTTGGGCCAGAGGGTCAGGTGCCGAGACCATCAAAAGCCACGAAAAGGCACGAAAACCCGCAAATGCTTTCCACGGGTTTGTTTTGGACCGTTTTCGTGGGGCCTTACAGCACAGAAGGATGCGCTTCACTGACGAGTACGAATGAAAAAGCCGGCTGTCGGCTGTTGGAATAAAAAAGACATCGTGGGGACAATACTCGCTTTTCGCTAAGTCTGAAAAATCATGAATACCGAGGTTTATCCGGATAAGACTTCCCAAGACCTTGCTGCTTGGCTTCGCGACGCCCGCCGGCAGACGTTGGCGTTGATTGGCGACTTGAGCGACGAGCAAATGCTAGGGCAGCCCCTGGCCATCGCCAATCCAATCCTTTGGGAGATCGGCCATGTCGCCTGGTTTCAAGAGAAATGGGTCTTGCGCCGCCAGGGTCAGCCGTCGCTCCGGGCGAATGCCGATGCGCTCTATGATTCGGCCGCCGTGCCGCATGACGTGCGCTGGGATTTGCCTCTTTTGGCCCGGCAGAAAACCCTCGCTTACATGCAAGCGGTCTTGGACAAGGCCCTGGAACGATTAGAGAAACCGGTTGCAGAAGAGGACCGTTATTTCGTCAAATTGGCCGTCTTCCATGAGGATATGCACACGGAGGCGTTAACTTACACTCGGCAGACGCTCGGCTATCCGCTGCCGGATCTCGACGTGGGCCCGGCGCCAGAAACCGATTGCGGGCTGCTTCCCGGCGATGTGGAATTACCGGGCGGCTCTTATCTGTTAGGAGCGACGCCGGAGGAACCGTTCGTTTTCGACAATGAAAAATGGGCCCACGCCGTCGAAATTCGCCCCTTCCGTATGGCCCGTGCTCCGGTCACTCAGGCGGAGTTTCTCGACTTCGTCGAGGCCGAGGGTTATGGCAAAAGGAAATATTGGACTCCGGACGGCTGGCAATGGCGGGAGGCGGCAAAAGCGGTTTGCCCTGTTTATTGGCGCCAGGATCCCGCTCACGGCTGGCAGCGCCGCGACTTCGATCGCTGGGTTGCTCTGGAACCGCATCGGCCGATGATGCACGTCAATTGGCACGAAGCCGCCGCCTACTGCGTATGGGCCGGCCGGCGCTTGCCTACCGAGGCCGAATGGGAGTACACGGCAGCTGGTCTTAGCAAACGGCGGTTTCCGTGGGGCAACGAGTCACCCACGCCGGCAAGGGCCAATCTCGATTGGCGGGCCCGCGGCTGCCTGGAGGTCGGCGCCTGCGGCGAAGGCGATAGCCCGTTTGGCTGCCGGCAAATGATTGGCAATGTCTGGGAGTGGACCAGCACCGACTTCCTGCCTTATCCCGGTTTCGTGATCGATCCTTACAAGGAATACTCGCAGCCCTGGTTTGGAGATCACAAGGTCTTGCGCGGGGGTGCTTGGGCGACCCGGTCCCGGCTACTCCGGAACACCTGGCGCAATTTTTACAAGCCGGATCGACGAGATATCTGGGCGGGGTTTCGAACGTGCGCTTTGTAATGTAAGGAGTATGAGAATCGCAGGCCGACAACCCGATAGCGCCATTCGTCGCGGTCCTGATTAGACCGCTTCGGGCATTTCGATTGCCGTGATATGCAAAAGCGATAAGATCGCAAGGCCCTCCGTTTCCGGAAATCCCACCACCGCTCTTGAGCCGATTATCAAAACCGACTCCGGGTGGCGAATTAAGTGAACGTCGCCGTTGGTCATTCGAATCTCAAACGGTTCAAAAGGTTGGCGGCGAAGCAACTCGCGAAGAGTTTCGGCATTCATCTTTGATACCTGGCCCGGTGTGAATTACCCGCTCATCTTACGCCAAACAAACTCGCAGGTCATCATCGCCGGTGGGCCAATTCATGGCATAAGGCAGACAGAGTTCAATTCTGTCAAAACAGATTTCCCCGTGGGCTGCAATAGCCTGCGTGGGCTTCCAACGGAAAAGTTCTTGACACGCTTCTTCTATGGGCGATAATACAAAGGAATCCTATGCATCGAACCCCTTTACTAAGCCGCCATGGACTCCGAACTTCTTAAAGGCACGCTGTCTCTCTTGATTCTTTCGCTCCTAAGCCGGAAGGACATGTACGGTTATGAGATCGCGGCGACGGTGCATCGGGATACCGATGGAACGTTCACTTGGCGTGAAGGGTCCTTGTATCCCAACCTGCACAAAATGCAGGCCGAGGGTTTGATCGACGGCGAGTGGGAGGAGAAGCAAACAGGCCGCAAACGCCGCTATTACCACATCACGGCAAAGGGAAAGTCAGCGCTCAAGGAAAAGGTGCGCTCATGGACCGAATTGTGCCAAGCCGTTGACCGCATCCTGGAGAAATCCAATGGACAAGCTTGAGAGTTACCTCGATCAAGTCTGCCGGGGCATCGGAGGGCCCCGGTCGCTTCGGCAGCATATTCGCCAGGAATTGCGCGAGCATTTGCGGGATGCTGTGGCCGAGCACCGGGCGGCAGGGTTGTCCGAAGAAGCAGCCTTGACCCGAGCCTTTGAGCACTTCGGCAGACCGGATGAAGTGCGGTCGGACCTTGAGGCAACACACGGACAACGGCTGATGGCGGTAGTGATCGACAAGGCGCTAGAATGGAAGGAAAAGACCATGAAAGCGAAATGGCTGTGGGCGTCTTGGGCGCACCTTGCCCTGGCGGGCGTGGTTGCAGCGGAGCGGTCCTTCATTACCTTCGCTGTGATTTTTATTGTGCCCCGGTTTCAAATGTTTATGCGGGAGGGGTGGATTGCCGCCGATAGCTCTGAGCCGATGGTGTCGTGGGTGCCCTCGTTCTTTCGCTTCCTTGGTTGGATGGCACAGAACACAACCTGGCTTTTGATGGTAGGGCTGGTCCTGTGGGGATTATTCGAGTGGCGCGTGCGGAGCGAGAACAAGTCGTTCATGCGAATGGCTGCGCTGGCAACCGGGGCTTTGAGTTTGATGGTGGTGGTGATGTTGATGGGATGGGCGCTCGTATTGCCCGTAGCAATGGAGTTGCCGGCTCTGGAGGCGCGAAAACCAGAGCAAGTTGTGATGGACAAAGAAGCCAGCATTGATAGGTCGGTCGCCGACCTGGAGCAAGCGCTTGCGAACAGGGACTGGGGAACCATCCAGCTCCATGCCGACAACGCGTCTCAGACCATGCACAGCCTTGCCTTGATGGGTGCTGCGGGGCCGGCTCTAGCGGCGCTGCATGAGCAGCCTCAAGTAGAGGAACTGCGAGGCCAACTGAAGGCGGCCCAGCAGCATTTCAATCACGTCCACCAAGCCGCCCACGCGAAGGATCCGGAACGGCTCGAGGCGGCGCTAAAAACATTCCAAGAGGCGTACAAACCACTCCGGGATGCGGCGAATATGCCTCGTAAGTGACGTGCTGTGGGATAGAGCCAACCTTTTTATCCTAATAGCCGATCCGTCTTGGGTTCTTAATGCGCAACAGCGGTTTGACTACACTTGCGGCGAAACCTATGTTTGCGCGAGCGTAACAATTCGTCGGCGATGTCCGATACCTTGCGCGCAAGCATAAAGTTCAGGCGTACCATTGCCTAGGGAGACGGCCTTATGGGGCTCGGGAAATTCGCAGCGACTTGCGTGGTCCTTTCCTTCTTTGCAGGTTCCTTTGCGATCGCACATTTTTTCCTACAGTGGCAGCCGAGCGCCGGCGCAGAAGAGCCTGCCGCAAGTCCAGCGGCGCTTAAGAAGGTGGAGTTGCCGGTCACGAAACCGGCGGAAGAAGAGCCCAAGCCGCCCGAACCGCCCAAGAGGCTCCCTGAAACCGCAAAGAAGATTGCCAGCCGTCCTTTCACGTGCGCGGACGCTTACCGCGAAGGGAGGGAATGTATTGGACGCCGGGTCACCTGGGCTGGCAAACGCAGGTTATCCCAATCGGCAAGAATAGACAAGAAAGAGGGCACGCAACATATTTTCTACACGCAAGGACCCAAAGGGGAGTTCTCCTTCGATTTTCCTTTTATTGCGGAAGACTCCAAAGCGATGGGACCGATCTTAAGTCCCAAGGAAATGAAAGAACAACGCAAGAAGCAGTGGGGCTCCACCGGGGTTGTCACGGTCACCGGGACCATCAGCCGCCTTGATACATTAATGATGATTGGCACTGGAACGCGCTACGACGTGCCGGTGTTGAGAAATATCACGATCAAAATCAATCCGTGATAGGTTGTAAAGGCGCCGGCAATTTGCGGGACGTTAACCCTTTCCCTTCTTCCTCAGCTTCATTGTTTCTACCCTTCTGGTCCCCAGTCCACCGGATCACGTGAGTTCCGGGTCGGTTCACCTGACCGAACTTAGTCGCGCTAATCGTACCGATGCATGTCACCCGGACGTTGACTAAAATAAAGTCAGGAGGTATTGCCATGTCGACCGCGCCAACCCGCCGGCTTTCGCCCCAAGAATACCTTGCTCAAGAGCGTCTTGCGGATTTCCGCAGTGAGTATCTGCGCGAGGAAGTTTTCGCTATGGCGGGCGCGAGCTTCGAACACACAATTATTAAAGACAATTTTGCAGGAGAAATACGCAACCTTTTGAAAAACGGTCCGTGTAGAGTCTTAACGAGCGACCAGCGCGTAAAGGTCGATCTGTCGGGTCTATATACGTACCCGGACATTACCATTGTCTGCGATGAACCTCAATTCGAAGACGCCGTTTTTGACACGCTTCTTAACCCGCGCGTCATAGTGGAAGTGCTTTCGGATTCGACTGAGAAGTATGATCGCGGCGCCAAGTTTGGCCATTATCGCCAATTGCCCTCGCTCCAAGAATATGTTCTCGTAGCTCAGGATCGACCCCTGGTCGAGCGTTATGTGCGTCAGGCCAACGGCTCTTGGTCGGTAACCTATTTCGATCAGTTGTCGCAGGTCTTTGCCTTCGCATTTATACCCGCACAGATACCCCTCACAGAGATTTACCGAGGCATAAAGTTTACCGAGACGCCGCCGGTGAAACCGCAATGACCGACCTTTCCAATCACTATCTTCCAACCGTGCAGCGATAGCTTCGGAAGCACGGAAGATTTCGCGCATCCTGAAGATTGCCCTCACAACTCTTAAGCAAGTAAGTTTTCGCATCTTAGGCGAGCGTTAGCCACGCGGCTATTTAGCGTATTGAGCTGCAAGCGCAACCGTGATGTGTCATTCCGCGCGCATGCACTTGCTCAGAACACGCAAGGCCAGCAGACCAGTCGCGCTTTCCGGGAGGTTAGGAACCCTTTATAGTGGCAGACATGATCGAGCGTGAATTCGCCATTGAAGTCGTGCGGCATCTACGCGAGGCCGGATTCCAGGCCTTATGGGCGGGCGGCTGCGTGCGCGACGAACTGCTGGGCTTAGCCCCTGACGATTATGATGTTGCGACCAATGCCCGGCCCGAGCAGGTTCAGCGGCTTTTTCACCGCAGCATTGCCGTTGGTGCGAGCTTCGGCGTAATCGAGGTAATCGGACCGCGCAACGAGGCGGGCTTCGTAACCGTTGAAGTGGCCACGTTTCGATCCGATGTCTCCTATAGCGATGGCCGGCACCCTGATGCCGTCGTTTTCTCTTCCGCCAAAGAAGATGCGCTCCGTCGTGATTTCACGATCAACGGCATGTTCTTCGATCCGTTGTCGGGGGAATTAATTGACTATGTCGGCGGCAAGGCGGACCTCGAAGCACGGCTGGTCCGCGCCATCGGCGATCCGGCCGTGCGCTTCGCCGAAGACAAGCTGCGCATGTTGCGGGCGGTGCGCATTGCTACCCGCTTCGATTTCGCACTGGACCGGGCCACGGCGGACGCGATCCGAGCGATGGCCGGCCAAATCGCAACGATCAGTGCCGAGCGAATTGCCGAGGAACTGCGTAAGCTGCTGGTCTCCCCGCATCGGGCGCGCGGAGTCCGCTTGCTTGATGAAACGGGCTTGGCGAAAGTCTTGGTCCCCGAGGCCATATCGATGAAAGCCGTGCCCCAAGGATTGCCCAGCGCTCCTACGGGGGATCTTTGGGATCACGTGCTGACTGTTCTGGACAAGCTAGGGCCGGAAGCTTCTTTTCCCCTTGCTTTTGCCGCGCTCTTGCACGACGTCGGCAAACCGCGCACGCTGGCGCGCACCCCGGATCGCTACACCTTTCACCAGCATGAGCACGTAGGTCGACGCCTGGCCTCGGAAATCGCTCTGCGCCTCAAGCTTTCCAACAGTGAACGGGAGCGCATCGAATGGCTCGTTGAAAAGCACCAGTATTTGAGCGATGCCCGGCGCATGCGGCCCAGTAAGCTCAAACAGATCTTAGCGCATCCCGGAATTCTTGAACTCTTGGCGCTGCACCGCGCCGATGCCTTGGCCAGCGGCCACAGCACCGACCATGTTGATTACTGTGAGCAGCTCTTACAAGAATGGTCCGAAGCCGATTTGAACCCGCCGCCTCTCTTGACCGGACACGACCTCCTGCGCCTAGGTATTCCGCGCGGGCCCCTCTTCAAAAAGCTGCTCGACGCCGTCCGCGAAGCACAGCTTGATGGGACAATTGCGGCGCCCCAGCAGGCCATGGATATGGCGGTTCGAATTGCTCAGGAGGAAAGCTCTAATTGAATTTTTTGCCTAATTAGCCGCGACTGAAACAGGATTCGATATTGGCTCAAGTCGAGTAATATGAATCAAAGACAAGGTGATCTCGCTTTCGGATTCCGCTTGGCCCGACGGATCGGGCATGCTGGCCAGAGCTACTGTCGAGGTGGACACGATAGCTTGGTCGGGATGACGCACAAGAAATGAAGATTGATTGCTCATGCAGATTCTGAATGGGATAAAGGGGTTCCTGCGAAGTCTGACCAAAAGAGATTCTGCACGCATTTTATTGGCCCTCGGATTCCGGAATGGTGAAGGCTTTTCAACGCCTGGGTAGGGCCAATTCCAGGGGCAGCTCTTCCAAACTGTCAACGTGGGGGAGGTACAGCCATTCATGATGATCGGGAATGGGATCAGGCTCGTCGTCGGATACTCCGACGCCAACTAAGACAGCGTTGCGTAAAATTAGAGCCATTTCATGGGATCGAACGTCGTAGAAGGCGCCGCCCTGCATGTGAATTCGGAACGGACGAAAGGGTCGCTGCTTCAATAATGAGGACAGCTGCTCCGAGTTCATAAACCCTCGTCGGATTTTGGAAATTGTTTTTCAGCGATGTTATTATGAGCGCATAGTTACAAGGTATCAATAGTTGGCCTAATTTCGAAAAGTAAACGGTGATGCTCCACTTACCCATCTACCTGGACAACCATGCAACCACGCGTGTAGATCCGCGTGTTGTCGAGGCGATGCTTCCGTTTTTCACCGAGCATTTTGGCAACGCCGGCAGCCGCAATCACGTCTTTGGGTGGAAGGCCGCCGAAGCCGTGGACCAAGCGCGCGAACAAGTTGCAAGCCTCATCGGGGCCGCCGCCAAAGACATCGTCTTTACGAGCGGCGCCACGGAGAGCAACAACCTGGCACTCAAAGGCGTGGCCGGGATGTACGGCAAGAAGGGCCGGCACATCGTCACCGTCAAAACCGAGCACAAAGCCGTTCTCGATCCCTGCAAGCGGCTCGAACGGAATGGTTTTCAAGTTACTTATCTCGATGTGGATCGGCATGGCCAGGTTACCGTCGATCAGGTGGCGGACGCTCTTAGCGCTCAAACGATTCTCGTCAGCGTGATGGCCGCCAATAACGAAATCGGTACTTTGCAACCCATTCGAGACATCGGTCATTTGTGCAAAGAGCGCGGCGTGCTCTTTCATACGGATGCTGCCCAGGCTGTGGGCAAGATTCCGCTCAATGTCGAGAAATTGGGTGTGGATCTGCTGAGCCTATCGGGCCACAAGATTTATGGGCCCAAAGGCGTCGGCGCCGTCTATGTCCGGCGGCGCAATCCCGTTGTCCGACTCGATCCGCAGATTGACGGCGGCGGCCAGGAGCGGGGCCTGCGCAGCGGCACGCTCGCCGTCAGCCAAGTCGTCGGACTGGGCAAAGCGTGTGAACTTTGCCAAAACGAAATGATGGAAGAGGCGAAGCGGGAAGCCAGGTTGCGTGAGCGCTTGCAAGCGGGCCTCACCAGCCGGCTTGATCTAGTTTACCTAAATGGCCATGCGACCGAACGCCTGCCCGGCAATTTGAATTTGAGTTTCGCCTATGTCGAAGGCGAGGCCCTCATGATGGGCATCAAAAACGTCGCCGTCAGCTCCGGCTCGGCGTGCACCTCGGCAAACCTGGAACCTAGCTATGTGCTAAAAGCCCTTGGAGTAAGCGATGAATTGGCCCGCAGCAGCATTCGCTTTGGGATCGGCCGGTTCACGACTGAGGAAGAAATCGACTACGTGATCGAAGAAGTGGTGAAAGCGGTTATGCATCTGCGCACCATGAGTCCGCTCTACGAAATGGCTCAACAAAACCATTCGGACATGACGCAACGCCCGTTGACACGCTAGAATAGAGTTGGATATGTAATTTACGGCCCCATTTAGCGGCGATCCGCTAGGGAAGCGCTAATTTGACCAGGTAGCAAGGGAGAATTCAAAAAATGGCTATTACCGTAACTGAGAAGGCCGCCTCGGAAGTCAAACGAATCATTTCCGACCAGCAGGGCACCGGCGCCATGCCGGAAAAGATCTACCTGCGCATGCGGGTGGTAGGCGGCGGTTGCAGCGGCTTTCAGCACAAGCTTGATCTCGATCCCCTCATCAACGAGAAGCTCGATGAGGTCTTTGACTTTCACGGCGTTCCCGTGGTCGTTGACAAGCGCAGCTTGATGTACCTTGAAAACGCCACGGTGGATTTCCACGATGATCTAAACAAGCGCGGCTTCAGCATTACCAATCCCAGTGCCAAGAGCACCTGCGGCTGCGGCAGCTCGTTTTCGATGTAATGCAGAAAGTCCAACGAGGTAAAAAGGTAGGGTGTGCTTTGCGCACTCTACCTTTATTGATGAACGAGCAGAGCGGATGCCTGCATTTGAAAGAGAACCGACATGACCGAATGCCGAAGAACTTAGGTATGATTTTGCTTTGTATCTGGCTC
This sequence comes from Gemmataceae bacterium, assembly GCA_045802525.1. GTDB lineage: Bacteria > Planctomycetota > Planctomycetia > Gemmatales > Gemmataceae > JBJMQT01. Next base: position 12,280 of record JBJMQT010000042.1, on the reverse strand, counting down.
ATAGCGATGGGAATTATTCAGCTAGGTGTGCTAATTAACTTTGCTCATACAGGGGTAATCTTGGGCATATTGGCCATTGCCGCCGGCGTTCTGATTCTGCTGCAACGGTGAAAGACACACGTTTCGGGGCACTTAGCTCAGCGGCCAGAGCACCTCGCTTACACCGAGGGGGTCGGGGGTTCGAGACCCTCAGTGCCCAATACCTATTGGATTTGAATTGGTCCTGTCAGTCGCATTTTGGCGGCTCGTAATTCCAATCCCCTTGCTTCTGGGGCAAAGCGGCCGGCTCCGCTGAACTGGGCGATCCCTGGTCGCAAACGTCAAGGTGCCTTCGGCTAGACCCGCTTTGCTTATTGGCATAATCCAGCCCCAGCTTGACTAAGCCGACTACACCGGCCAATCCGACGCCGGCAAGAATAACTTCCTGATTCCGTTTGGTGTTCGCAGCAGCAACTGCTCGCTGTTCCTTGGTGAGAGGCTTGCCTCAGCAAGCGGCCAAAGCCATTTGTGCGGACCCCAAGTGAACGAGAAGAGCCGCCCCTAAGACCGTCAAAGCACGAATCCGATTAATTGACATGGTTTTCCTCTAAGGGCTGCCCCGGTTTCGCCAAACAAGCGTACCCTACCCAAGACATCTATGCAAAAGGAGCACTGCTGCCGTTTATTGTCTCGCACCGAATGGAGTCTGTGGGCGCAAAAAGATAAACGCTAGTTTTGGGCTGCGCTAATTAATGTGATGAGGCCGCAATTCTAAGCAAGCACTTTCTTTATCACATTCCCACGGAAGCCCGTCAGGCGCTGATCTAGGCCCTGATAAAAGTACGTCAAGCGCTTGTGATCGAGCCCCAGTAAATGCAGAATGGTTGCGTGCAAGTCGGAAACATGAGCCGGTTCCAAGACGGCTTTGAAGCCCAGTTCATCGGTCGCGCCAATGGCCTGCCCGCCCTTGACTCCCGCTCCGGCTAGCCACATCGAGAAGCCGTGCGGGTTATGGTCGCGGCCCGGTTTGCCCAGCCCCTCGCTGGTCGGCGTACGGCCAAACTCCCCGCCCCAAACGATTAGCGTATCCTTCCACATTCCCGATTGTTTTAGATCGTCCATGAGCGCCCCTATCGGCTTATCGGTTTCGCCGGCATGGGTCTTGTGGTTGGTGATGCAATCGGTGTGGCCGTCCCAAGTGTCTTCCAGATGACCGCCCCCCGAATAGAGCTGGATGAAGCGCACGCCTTTTTCAAGCAGGCGACGCGTGATAAGGCACTTACGGCCAAAGTCGGCGGTCTGCTTTTCATTCAAACCATATCGCTCGCGCGTCTTGGCGTTTTCCTTATCGAGATTGACGACCTCGGGCGCGCTCGTCTGCATGCGGTAAGCCAACTCATACGATTCGATGCGGGCGGCCAACTCGGAATCCCCGGGCCGCATCAGCTTATGTTCTTCGTTTAACTGTTTGAGGAGATCCAAAGCAGCCCGCTGAGTGCGGTCGCTGGCGCCTGGCGGCGTGGCCAGATCAAGCAAGGGCGAACCTTTGCCGCGAAACAGCGTGCCTTGATAGGCGGCCGGCATGAATCCCGCCGTCCAGTTCGAGGCGCCGCTGATGGGACCGCCGCGCGGATCGGTCATCACCACAAAGGCGGGCAGGTTGGCATTGAGCGTGCCCAGGCCATAACTGAGCCAGGCGCCCATGCTCGGCTTGCCTATCAATACGCTCCCCGTGTTCATTTGCAGGCAGCCCGACGCATGGGCCGCTGTGTCGGTGTATAACGAACGCAGAACGCACAAGTCGTCGGCATGGCGCGCGATATGAGGAAAAAGGCTGCTAATCTCCAGGCCGCTTTTGCCATGCTTGGTGAAAGGAAAAGGCGACTGCATGAGGTGGCCGATGGGCCGGTTGTTGGAGCCAACCGGCGTCTCCCCCTTATACGCCGTATTGTCGAATTTCGCCAAAGCCGGCTTCGGATCGAGCGTATCGACTTGGCTGGGCGCGCCGTTCATGAACAGAAACACGACGTGTTTCGCCTTGGCCGCAAAGTGCGGCTCCTTCGGCGCCAAGGGGTTGGTCGCTTCCTCATCCCCGGCACGGGCGGAAGCAAAGAAGCCGTCACGCGAAAGGAGATCGATCAGCGCCAAGCCTGCGAAGCCGCCGGCGACTTCCCAGAGGAATTCACGGCGGGTACGATTACATGGGGTCAAGTTCGGGGCGAAACGCTGCCTGATTTCGGGCATGGCCGCTTTCTCCGAAGGCCTTTCTCTATCGCCGCACGCTTTAAAAGAGGCGCCAGAGGCGGAAGCCTGCGGCTACAGATTTTTTGAAACCGTTTCAGGCTAATCCGGATACACGAACTCGCTGAGATTAAGTACCACCCGGCACATCTGCACTAATGCTGCCTCTTGCGCTGTTTTCTCGTTAATCGGCTTTTTCGCATCTTCTGCTTCCTTGAGCATTCTGCCGCTTTCCTCTCGCAAAAAGCGCGATAGCCTCTCGGATTCGGTTTTACTCGGCGGTCTGCACAAAGTTAGCGTGTAAGCTCGCTCAATTTGTTTCTCCGGATCATTCCCGGCATCGTTGCTAAGTCGCTCGGCTAAGCGTTTCGCCTGGCGATTGACGAACTCCCCGTTGAACAAGGTCAGCGCCTGCGGAGCGACGCTTGTTACATTACGTTTGGCGGCACTGCGGGCGGTGTCGCAGAAATCGAGCACCTCAAGCATGGGCACGACCATGGAACGCTTCACGCAAGCGTATACGGTCCGGCGCGAGGCTTCCTTTTCATCGGAGGCTTTCCAGATCTTGTCTGGATCGCTGCTTCCTTCAAGCGCTTCTTTAGGGATGGGCGGAAACATGCTCGGGCCGCCTATTTTCGAGTTTAGCTGACCGCTCACAGCCAACATCGAATCACGAATCGCCTCAACCTCCAGGCGGTGGTTCGGCACGCGCCAGAGCAGCCGAATTTCGGGGTCCTCTTCGCCGTATTCTTTGTTCCATTTCTTGCTCATGCGGTAGGTATTGCTCGTCAAAATCAAGCGGTGCAGTTTCTTGATCGACCAGCCTTCCTTCACGAACCAGTTGGCCAGCCAGTCAAGCAATTCCGGATGCGTGGGCGCTTCCCCCATCGCGCCAAAATCACTCGATGTCCGGACCAAGCCTTCGCCAAAGTGGTATTGCCAGACGCGATTGACGATGACCCGGGCGGTCAACGGATTGTCCGGACTAGCAATCCACTGGGCCAAGGTCAAACGCCTCCGGCTTGTCCGAAGGTCGGGAGTCAAGAATTCGGGTTGCCGATCCACCAATACAGCGGGCAGTCCGGGACCGACTTCGGGTCCCGGGTTGGCGGCCTTGCCGCGCTTGAGAAGGTGCGTCGCGGGCGGTTTGGGAGAAGCTTCCACGAGGAAATAGCCACGAGGCAAATCGGGCGTCGCTTTGCGCAGCTTGTTGACTTCCGTCTCCACGGCTGCGTGGCGCGCGCCGAGCGGGATGCCGCCGGAGCCGGAGACCGCCATGGCCAGCGTAGTTAGACGAAGCTTCAGGATACGCTCGTCGCGCTCGCGTTGGACGTTCAACTGAGCGCACGTTCCGGCCGGCCGGTCCAGTTCCGTCCGGCCGTCCTGCGGCCTTTGAAGCGTGTTGAAAACCGCCGCCAGCCGGTAATAATCGTGCATGGTCAGCGGTTCGAACTTGTGATTATGGCAGCGGGCGCAAGCCAGCGTCAGCCCGAGGTAGACTTGCGAGGTCGTGTTAATCATATCCTCAAGCTGATCATACCGGTCTTCCTGCGGGTCGGCTGGTTCATCGTCCCACGGTCCTAGGCGGTAATAGCTCGTGGCAATGACCGTTTCCGCGTTGGAATCCGGCAGCTCATCGCCGGCCAACTGTTCGAGGATAAAGCGGTCATGCGGCTTATCGGCGTTAAACGCGCCAATGACATAATCGCGGTAACGCCAGATGTTGGGTTTGTGGGCATCACGTTCGTAGCCGTTGGTCTCCGCATAGCGAACCAAATCCAGCCAGTGGCGCCCCCAACGCTCGCCATATTCGGGCCGGGCCAGGAGATTATCTATCAGCCGATCGGCCGCTTCGGGCGTCGGCGCCTTCAGAAAAGCCCCCTGTTCTTCCGGCGTCGGCGGCAGGCCGGTTAGGTCCAGATATAACCGCCGCAGGAGCGCTCGCTGTTGGGCCGGCTCGTTGGGTTTCCAGCTTTTTTCTTCGAGCTTAGCCAATACGAATTGGTCAATAGGATTGCGAACCCATGCCGTATTCTTCACCCTGGGCAGTTCGAGCTTGCGTAGCGGTTGAAAAGCCCAGTGCTTGCGGTCTTTAGACTTAATCAGCGCGTCGTAAGAGGAAAGATCATCGGACGCTTTCTTGACGGGTTCAGCGGCCGGCGCCGCTATAAGACTTAAGCACAAAACTAAGAAGGTCAAACCCGGCCGAGGGCGTACCATGGAAGGCCTCGCAAGGAGCGAAGAGAGCACCTAACCCTGTGTTCTAAACCATTCTCTGCCGGGGATCAAGAAGGGTGGAAGCGGTTTACGTTTCGCGCCCGGTCGCTTTTGTCGGCAAGCTTCCTACGCCGATAGGCCACCGTACGCGAAACGTAAACAGGTGCGTAGATTATTTTCGGCTCTTGCCAGGCTTAGCTGGGACCTTGCCCGATCTAGCCTTGGCCTGCTTCTTGCCGGTCAGCTCATCGGCGATGTCGTCGGCGTCGTAGACCTTGCGGAGCGCTTCGACGATGCCCTGGGAATGCACGGCCACGGCACGGGCTTCTTTTTCAGTGTAGGCGTAATCGAGCACCAGCGATTGAATGTTGCCGTCGAAGATTAAGCCGACTACCTCCGCAGCCTTATTGATGACCGGACTGCCGGAGTTGCCGCCGATAATGTCGGCCGTACACACGAAGTTAATGGGCGTTTTCAAGTCGAGCTTGTCCTTCTTCTTTTCCCAGCGCGGCGGCAGATCGAAGGGCGACTTGTTGTTGTGCTCGGCCGACCATTCGTACATGCCGGCAAAAGTCGTTTCGAAGGGAATGGCCTTGCCGTTTTCCGTATAACCCTTCACCCTGCCAAACGATAGCCGGAGTGTGAACGTGGCATCGGGATACGTGCTCGCTCCTTCGACGGCAAACTTCGCCTTGGCAAGCTGAGCGTATGCCTGGCGCTTGACCTCCTCCACCTCGGTCTCGAAGACCTTGCGAATGGCGCGCGATTCGGGATCAACTAGCTTGGCAAGGGCTATCATGCGATCATCGCAAGCGCCAATCGCCTCTTTGCCGCCCTCGTAAAGCTTCTTGCGGACGGCCACATCCTTGAGCTTGGTGCCCTTGATCAATTCAGCAGCGCGATCCTTGGGGGATTTGCCCGCGAGGATTTTCTGGACGATCGGAGCGTCTTCACCAAATTGCTCGGCCAAAAACATCAGCGAATTGGCCAGCTTGAGTTCCTCGAAGTCGTCGTAAATTGGTTCTTCGGAAAAGAGTTGAAATTCGAGCGAGGCGAGGTTGGAGTCCGTGTATTCCCGGAGCCGTTCACCGTTGGGCTTGGGTTTCTCCTCAGCAGCGCGGACGAGTTCGCGGGCAATGCCAAATAACGTCGTATTGAAGGCGCGCCCGCCTTCGAGCAAGTTGATCTCCTTGGCATTGGTATTGGCAACCTTGTTGGCGCCTTCGATCTTATCCCAGGCATACGTGGCGTCCTTCAATTTCTCGTCTTTGAGCACCGCCTCGCGGAGAGCCGCCTCGGCTTTTTCCTTCTGCGCCATGAGGGCCGGATCCATCAGGCCTTCGAGCCCGCCAATGCGGGCCTTGCGACTGTTCTGCACGCCAAACAATAACTCCTTAGCCTTACGGGCGTTTTCCTCAGTTCGCGCGCTGTATGACATCAACAGGACTTCGAGGCGATTGAGCATCTGCAAGGTGCGCGGCATTTGCTGGTCGCGAATATATTTCAGCTCGCTGACCGTATTGAGCCGGTCCGTGCGGCCCGGATGTCCAGACACGAAGATCAACTCATTATCTTCCGCCCCGTGATTGCTCCATTTCAGATAATGTTCGATCTTGGCTGGTTTGTCCTTTTCATAAACGCGCATGAGGCAAATGTCGAAGTCATAGCGCGGATATTCAAAGTTGTCCGGATCACCGCCGAAAAACGCAATTTGCTGCTCCGGAGCGAAGACGATGCGCACATCCGTGTATTTTTTGAAGCGGTAAAGATGATACATGCCGCCCTGATAAAGCGTCACGACATCGCTGCGCAACCCGGTCTTGTCGGTGGATACCTTACTGATCTCAGCAATGATCTTCCGCCGTGCGGCGAACGCTTCAGCCGGCTTCATATCCGGCTTGACTGCCGCGTTGACGCGGTCGGTTACGTCCTCAATGCTCATCAGCACATTTAACTCCAGGTCGGGACACTTGATCTCCTCTTCGTTAGTTTTGGCGTGGAACCCGTCGCGGAGATAATTGCGTTTTTCATTGCTGACCTTTTGCAGGGCGTCGGCGCCAACATGGTGATTCGTCATCACCAAACCATTGGGAGAAACAAAGGACCCGGAACCACCGCTATTAAAGCGGACCGAAGACTTCTGCACGTGCTCCAGCCAACCGGGGGAAGCATCGAAGCCGTACTTCTCCTTGAGAATCTTGCTCGGCGGGTTGTTGAAGAGCCACATGCCTTCATCGGCGTGGGCTATCGCTGAGACAACGCACAAAAGAAATGCGATTGCCAGAATTTTGTAAGACATAGGCAGGTTCCCTTCCATTCGCTAGTATCCGTTTCGTTCGGTTGCTACAGTGCTATTCGAGTTGATTGATTTAGGCACTTTGAGGAAAACCCCTAGGCCGACTAAGAGTAGAAATAACACCATCGCACCGGCGGCGATTAGCGCTGTAGAATCACGCTGGGGCACTTTGATACTGGCGCCTTCCGGTAGTGTCTCGGGCAATTTAAGGGTGTCCTTGTTGTTCTCATAAATAGAGCCGGCTTTGTCCTCCGAACCCATCAGACGTTGGGCAAATTCGCCCAGCAACTCCGGTTTTGAAGAACTGGCTATTTCTTCCTCCTTTTCCAGTCGACGAGGAGTTTTGCCGCCATCCTCATAGATTTTGGTCCCTTGAGGAATTTTGAGCTTGGAATCGGGCGACAGCATAATGTACTTAGGAAGATAAGGCTCATTGATTTCCTTAAACTCGCCGACCAGGTCTTCAAACGAATCCGTTCGACTAGGCGGAATGCTTCCTTCGCCCAGCCCAAGTTCCTTTCGCGCAGCCTCTTCATACGCTTTCTGAATAGGCATTTCCTGTGTAATTGTCGTTTGTCGATACTGCCATTGGGCCAGCCATTCGGAAAGGCCGGCGCTCGATGCAATGAAGGCGTAGATGACCCCGGCTATTGTTGCTCCTGCAATATAGCCCGTTGATAGAAGAGAGCCGGGGCTCATCTCCGCTTCAGACTCCGATGCAGCGGACGTTGCTCTTCGTTTTTGCCATCGATCCACTACAAAACGAATCGCTCCACCTAGGAAGATTGGCATAGAGGATTCGAGCGGGAGATAGACGCCCACGGCAAAGGGAAGAGAAGGCACGCCGCTCAACTCTAACGTGACTGCTATGAGAGCCCCCAACAGGACGAGGCCCCAAGGCAACTTTTGGCTAAAAATACCGGTAATTATTTTAGCCATGAGCTGAGTCTTGGGGGCCGAGTATTTGTTGTCCTTGACGCTCCGCCCGTCGTCCCATTTTTCTAACTTGCCGTTTATCGCAGGGTCGACGAAATAGACGAGCTTGCCCGTCTCTTCGTCGGCTAGGTACTTGCCGGCTGGAATCTTTAAATCGACCGCCTCTGCCTCGCCTACGTGGAAGACCGCATAGTTCTTGGGGTCATCAGCGTATTGGCCCCCAGCACGCTGCTTCGGCTCCTTAGCCAGTAAGGCGAGTTGATCTTGCGGAATTTGATAACTTGGCACGAACTCTTTTTTCTTGGTAAAGACAGTACCCGCCTTATTGAGCACTAGGAGAGTACCACCGATTACCAATGCGGACGTCAATGCGCCGATCACAATCGCCCATTGCTGCTTGCTTGGCGTAGCGCCGACAAGAAAGCCTGTCTTTAGGTCTTGCGATGTGGTGCCGCCGTTGGAAGAAGCGATGCAGACAACGGCGGCGATTGTGAGCGCAGTCAGCATGTCCGATTTGTCATTGTGCCCAAGCAGCACAAACACCAAGCATGCAATTAAGAGCGCGGCCACCGTCATGCCTGAGATGGGATTGGAAGATGAACCAACTTCGCCAGTGAGCCGAGACGATACGGTAACAAAGAGAAAACCCAAAAGGACGATTAGTCCGGCAGCGACAAGGGCAAACCAGTTAATTTGCGTCCCTGAATCGGTCATTTTGAAAAGTCCGAGCCCGAGGTAAGGAACTACAGCTATAACTAAAACCAACGCCAGGCTGCCGAAAAGAACCACCCACATAGGCATGTCATGTTCAGTGCGCGGCGCTCCATTGGTTCCTGTGGACGATTGGCCGCCACGGAGATCACGGAGCCCGGCGACAACAGAGCTAAAGATCACGGGCAGGGCTTGCAGCATGGAAATGATTCCGCCCGTTGCGACGGCGCCGGCTCCAATATAAATGATGTAGTTTCCGCGCAGTTCGCCAACGGACATATCTTTGATCAACTTGCCGTTTTCCGGGGCGGGAGCGAGTGGACTTGTTAGACCTTCGCCGAAATAGGCAATAGTTGGCACCATAACGAGATATGCCAACACTCCGCCTGCAACCATGATGGACGCAATGCGCGGGCCAATGATGTAGCCAACTCCCAGAAGGGCCGGGTCCAATTCTCCCCCTAAGACGCCTTTCTTGAGTCCTTGCCCGGCTTTGTTGAACAGCGGCTGGTCAAGCGTATCTTTCCATAACTTGAAGGCTTTCATTAGAAAGGCATAAACAAACGAAAGCCCGAAGCCCGTGAAGACAGCCTTGGCCGTGGCGCCGCCTTGCTCACCTACTATCAACACGTCAGCGCAGGCGGTCCCTTCAGGGTATTTGAGCTTCCCGTGCTGTTTAACTACGAAGGCTCGGCGAAGCGGGATCATCATCAGGATGCCGAGAAGTCCTCCCAGCACGCCGACCGTCATGACCCTGGTGATGTCCATTTCAAACCCAAGAAGGAAAAGCGCCGGCATCGTTACCCCGACGCCGAAGGCGATGGATTCGCCGGCCGAGCCGGTCGTCTGCACGATATTGTTTTCAAGAATGGTGGCCCGGCGAATGGGCAGGACGCGGGAAAAGGCTCGGAATAGCGTGATGGACAGGACCGCGACTGGAATGGAAGCTGAGACGGTCAGACCGACTTTGAGCACCAAATACAACGACGATGCCCCGAACACGATCCCGAGCAGGGCCCCGAGGATGACGGCCGACCAGGTGAATTCCGGCATCTTCACCGCATCAGGCACGTAAGGCTTGTGCTCGATGCCGTTAGTTTCAGTGGCCGGGGATGTGGGCGGCGTAAGGGTTGGCGCGGACATGCGCGTTGGCTCCGGCGGGCGGAATAGATGCGAGTTGTGAAATAATGGCGAACGGAGCGGCGAGCGGCGCGTATTAACACGCGCCGCTCGCCGGATCATGACCTATTACGTGTTACGTCCCCGGCTTGGCGAACGTATTATCATCGAGCTTTTCGGAGAACTTCACATCGGTTGCTTCCGATTCGACGAATTTCTTGCCATCGCGGGTGATGGTCGCTTTGGTGGGATACTTGATGCCATCGTGGTCTTTGTAGTCGGCAAACATCCTTTCTTCTTTTTGTTCCTCGCCGCCGCCCATGGTGTTCTTGACGGTGGATTCACTCTTGACGACTAAGCCGGTCTTTTTATCCAGGAACAAAGTGACGTCCTTGTACCCTTTGCGCGACACCTTGATCCCGTAAACCTCCGTGTCGCCAGCCTTCGAATCGCCCAGCGACTTCAAAGTGTATTCCTTGGTAGGAAGCATATAGAGCCGCATAATATAGCTCGTGTACAGACTTTGTTTGATCTCATCGAGTTGATCTTCGGGCAGATCCTGGGCATCGCCGCCCATGGCCATCCAACCTTTGCCATTGTTGTAGATTTGCGTGAAGGAAAACTTGTTTCCATCCATGTTGCCTTCGATTAGATTGCGGATCTTGTCCATTCCCATAGTGGAGGTTTCGGCCGTGTAATCGAGACCGTCGCCGAACCCGTAGAATTTTCCTTTAACCTTTACCACCGTGGCCTGAAGCTTAGTCAGCTTGTCTTGGCCGCCTAGCGACTTGACGCCTTTTTCAATCAGGGTCTTCATATCGGCTTGCGCGTCGGCCCGCGCAAATGAAACGGCCGAAACAACAACGCAAACCGCTAACCAGGGGGTCACTAACCTACGCATGGGGGGTACCTCCAGAGGGGAAACTAGGTTTTTAAGAGAGGATTCAGAGGAGTGATTCTATACGGCCAATTGGCCGGGAGCAATGATCCGAGTTGATGAAACGAGCGATTTGCGATTTTGACTTTTTTCTATATTTGCACCGTGGCCCCAAGCTTCAACCTGAGATTGGTGGTTCCATTCGGCGCCGGGTAACGCAAACCCGAGAATGCAGCTACGAAGCGAAACGATGGAGCTACAGTGCGAGGCAAATGGATTCATGCGCCGTATTTTGCTAATCGCCCTGCGTTCGCCAGAGCCAAGGGCATCAAGTACATTGCTTGAAATTGCCCTAATCCGCCGCGCAAGCAATACGATTCGCCGAATTCCGTGGCCGCATCGGGCCGGCACGTTTGCGACCACAGCACCGTGGGCACCGGATGCCAGCTATGGCTGCGGAGCTTGCTCGGCGTGCTATGGTCGCCGGTCACGATCAAGACATCGGGATTTAGTTCCCGGATATTGGGAATCTCCGCATCGAGCCGTTCGATCATCTCGACCTTGGCGGTAAAGTTGCCGTCTTCTCCCGTGCTGTCAGTGTATTTGTAATGCAAGAAGAAGAAGTCGTACCGGGTCCAGAGCCTTTCCAGGCGTTTGACCTGATCGGAAAGAGTGGCGCCGGCGTCCACCACGTCCATGCCGACCAGCCGGGCTAGTCCCTTGTACATGGGATAGACGGCTAGGGCGGCGGCGCGGACCCCATAGACTTCCTGCATCGTCGCAATTTTCGGATAGCGCGCGAAGCCGCGCAAGGTGACCATGTTGGTCGGCTCGTCGCCTTGGAGCACTTTGGCGGCCTCGGCCACGAAGCGGGTGATGACCAAGGCGGTATTCTGCGATTCCGCGTCAGCCCCCTTGGCCTCCAGCGGCTTATGGCCGATTTGTTGCGGGTCGGTATCGTTAACGGCGTCGCCCAGCTTGTCGCCACGCAAGACCACGACGAAGCGATGTTCGCGCACCGGCTCAACAAAGATCTCCACCGCAGGCAGGCGGATTTGCTGGAGTTTTTGGCACATGGCCACGCAGCGCTCAGTGGTCGGGCGTCCGGCCCGGCGGTCGGTGATGACGCCGTCCCTATCGACCGTGCAAAAGTTGCCCCGGACGGCGACGTCGCGCGGGCCCACCTTGAAATTGATGCCCAGCGCTTCGAGGATGCCCCGCCCGATGCGATATTCCAAGGGATCGTAGCCGAAAAGGCCCAGATGGCCCGGACCGCTGCCCGGCGTGATGCCCGGGAGAACGGGCAAGCTGAGCCCGCAGACCCCCTCACGAACCAAGGCATCGAGGTTGGGCGTCTTGGCGGTCTCCAGTTCGGTCTTGCCGCCAGGCTCCAAAGGAAGGCCGCCCAGTCCGTCTGCAACGACTAAAACGATTTTAGTGTCTGCGGATTCGCGCAATTCCTTAATTAGTTCATGCAGTTTCATGGCGTAGAGTTTACCGAAACGAAAGTCGGAAGTATAGTTTCGCCAATGGGTTTAACGTGCGGGTGGCGTCGCGGCACGTCGTTAAAGGAAATCTTCCCGTCAGCCCCGCTGTCGGAGCGTTGGAATAATCATGCAATTACCCGATGAATCGATCTCGTATGAGTATCAAGCGGCCTTGATTCCGGCCAGCGAGGAATGGACGCCGACGGCTGAACTGCGCTGGCGCCATTTCCTGAATCCCGCCCGCGTGCGCGACTTGGGCGGGCGGCTCATCCAGATTCGCAGTCAGGTAGCCGCCGAGAGGGATTTGCAGCAAGTGCCGCCGGAAATGCAGCCGCTCGATGCAGCGTTCATGGATTTCCCCCAAAAGCTCCTCGACCAGCAGCGCCGCAAAAATGAAGAAAGCATTCTCGGGCGCCT
>JBJMQT010000041.1:0-16903 GCA_045802525.1 Gemmataceae bacterium | reverse complement strand
GCCAACGCCGACGTCCCGCCGATTTGATAATCTTTCAACCAACCGGCGAAGCGATCAACTCCTAGCTTTCTGCGCTCCTCGGCTTCTTTGGAGCGGCCGCGCGCCAAAATGTTTTCGCCAGCGGGAGACGCCAGCACGGATCTCATTGGCTCCGCCGGTGGCATCGGCGTTGTAAAGACAGATGCCGGGTTGGACACCGGCGCCTGTTGTTGAGCGCTTTCTTCCGTAGCTTGCGGGACGGGACAAGAAACTAATCCCAGCTCGCGTTGGATTTCCTGGCGATAACGATAGACGGGGGTGATTCGCTCGCGTATAAGACGAGCCACGTTTTCGGACCGATAAATGTCGCCCAAATAATTGAGGAAGGTGCAACCTTTCAAAGGGGGCAATACGTGTGCTCCCAGCCACCGATTTCGCCGGGCAATCATTTCCGGAGTTACTTCCATTACCAGGATCCCAGGTCGGATCTCCTTTTCTGCCAATTCGCCGAGCACATGCTCCGCCGTGCTAAAGTCCTGGGCGGGAATGCAGGCGTTGAAGGCTCGTAAAGAAGTATTGCCGGTAAACTCGCGGAGCCGGGCTTGCAACTCTACGTCATAGACGGCGGTTTGAAGACGTGAGCTTCCTAAGACGACGACATCCGGCGACGGCAGGAGTTGATCGACCTTATCCTCCATGACGGCCAAGTAGGATGAATGGATCCGAGGCCAATAGACGTCTACCGCATAGTCCACGGCTAATTGAATGAAGCAGAAACCGAGCGCCGCCCATCGCAACGCGCGTTTGGCCTGGTGCTTATTCGAGCCGACTTTTCTGGTACGCAGCATGCACGCTTCCTCGGCCAAACCACTGCCGGAGTTTAGCCTTTGCAGCGCGAATACCTTAATGGGCACGGCCCCGTCAAGCAGGCTTCGCGTTGCGCAGGTCAGGGTTTCCAGCTCGACCCAATTAAATCAGCGTTTCCAAAAAGTAGGCATCTCCGGTGGGCTTGGAAAACCTTATTTACAGAGGCTGCGCAAGTAGGAAGCTTTGGCGCGGATGGACAGCCTGTCGGCTGCTTCGAGTTGAATGATTTGATAAAGGGATAGGCAAACAACACCGAATGCAAAGGAAGGAGACCTTCCGCACTATTCACAATTTAATGACACCTGGGTAAGACGTGATGGAATCCAGGCCTTTCAAGGCGCGACTCGTTACGCCGTTTAGTCTTTGGATCAGTTTTCTTTGGTTGTCCGCTCACTGGGGCCTTGCTGAATCGCCAGCGGTCGGACGCCTTCTGCCGGTGTCGACAAGAGAAGGTCACTGCGAATGCGTTTTGCCCACGGCTCGCTTTGATGAGAAGTTTTTCGTGATCGTGGGATCGCTAAACCAAGACCTTACTAATCGGCGAGTTACGCTCCGAACTTCGGCCACGTCCGCACCACTTTCCATTCCTCTGGAAAACGATTCCAAGCCGCCGGAGTGGATCAAGCGCATGGAAGACATGAAAAGTCGCCTGGAAAAGGCGCGGCAAAACCATCCCCTGCCCCACGAATACCAAGCCGTTGCCGACCCGCCCCACCGTAAGACGTTTCACCTCTTGGCCAAGGAAGGCGACCTTCAAGACCCCGGCAATTATCAGGAGATTACCGCCGATTTGATCGCAGTGGGACGGCACTGCCTAGCCTATGTTGAGCACGATATTGGCGACCAAAAAGGCATCAAAGCCACCGCTCAGGATGCCGTGGCGACATTTGACGGCGAAATCTATCCCCAGGCGCGCGCCCGGCTCGGCCAGGCGCTCGATGTCGATCGGGACGGCCGATTCGCCATTCTATTTACTAACAGGCTTGGCAAGTTGTCCGGCGGGAAGGCCAAGCTCGACGGTTTTGTCCGAGGCAGCGATTTCTACCGTGATCTTGATCCACCCCTCGGCAATCAATGTGACATGATGTACCTGGCGGCCGATTTAAAGCCGGGCGCCTATTTGCGGACTTTGCTGGCTCATGAATACACGCATGCCGTCGTATTTAGTGAGCACGTTTTCGGGAATTATCAGCCGGACCAACCAGGCAACGATGAAGAGGCTTGGCTCAACGAGGCCATAGCCCATGTCAATGAAGACATCCACGGTTACAGTTGGGAAAACCTAGATTATCGCATCAGTGCATATTTGGCCGAGCCAGCTCGCTACAGCGTTGTTGTTCCCGATTATTTTGGCTCCAAACTTTGGCGCAGTCACGGCCACCGCGGCGCCACGTATCTCTTTCTCCGCTGGTGCGTCGAGCGTTCGGGACCGGATTTGCTGCACCGCCTGGTCCAAACCAATTTGTCGGGAGTAACCAACCTCGAAGTAGCCACCGGGGAGCGCTTTGGCGATCTGTTTCGCCAGTGGGCGGCATCCATGCTGATCAGCGGCAGTAAGCTGTCCCTGGAAGGCGTGCCTTCTCAAAGACCCGATTTGCACCAGCCATTGGCAGGACGGCTGCTGACCGGCCCGCGTTTCGAAGGTTTGCAAATGGACAAAGAGGAGAGGACGATTGCCCTGGCCGGCACGAGTGTGGCATTTTTTCTCCTTCACTCTCCTAAAGGGGAAAGGACGCGCCTGGCCGTGGACGCCGAAGACGGAATGAATCTTCAGGTCAGCCTAATTCGCTTGCCCGCTTCCACAGGGCGTCTAGACCTCAAATGGGACCGCAGCAAGGAACCGCGTTTGCTTTTGACGGCCCGCGACAGTGCTATGAACATTGATGCTATGGCCTGGGAAAGAGTGCCGCCGCTGATAAATAGTTCAGCGGATACGAGCTTTCGGGCCGACAGCTCCATGGAAAAGACGGTGCGAGCCTGGTTAGGCGACCCTCATCTTGAGGCGGATCAGACACGTCGAAGCGGAATTCTATCGTTGCCGAAGTTAGGCACAGGCCAAGAAAAGGTCATCGTAAAAATCGCTGCCACGGACGCCCTAGGGCATCACATTTCCGCCTGGATTGATCGGTAGGGCATGTCAATTCAAAGCTGTTTACTAGCACTCTTTCGTTGCATTAGAAAACGAGATAGAATTAATATTCCCACCTGGGCCGGATGGTCAGTGGCCCAACTTGGCTTGTAGCCGCCTTCACTTATTTGCCCAAAGTAGCGGACTCAAACTTCGTATCCTTGAGGCGCGCCATGGCTTTGCCGAAACGAACCTTGCTGCTTTGGTTTGCAGGGTTAGCTTGTTTTTTTGTCCCGATGCCCTTGGCGCCGGGCCGATTCGCCCGCGCAGGTGAAGACAAAGGCACTACAGAAGCGCCCGTCGATTTCAACCGTCAGATTCGCCCTCTTCTTTCGGAGAATTGCTTCGCTTGCCACGGCCCCGATGAAAAAGCTCGCAAAGCCAAACTGCGGCTGGACAACAGAGAAGGCGCCTTCAGCAAGCGCAAAGGCGGCGGCCATGTTCTCGTGCCGGGCAAACCCGAAGAGAGCGAACTTTTCCTACGCATCGCCGCTGAAGAAGAGGAAGAGCGGATGCCGCCGCTGAAAACCGGCAAGCGCCTCACGGCCGATCAAATAGAACTGATGCGTCGCTGGATCAAGCAAGGGGCCGAGTGGTCGAAGCATTGGTCCTTTATTCCGCCGCAACGGCCGGCTCTGCCCCTGGTTAACAAATCTTCTTGGGGGCGTAACGGCCTCGATGCCTTTATTCTCGCCCGCCTTGAGAAGGAAGGGCTCCAGCCCTCGCCCGAAGCCAATAAGGAAACGCTCATCCGTCGCTTGACCTTCGACCTCACGGGTTTGCCGCCTTCACCAGCGGAGGTCGACGACTTCTTGGCGGATAAGAGCCCCGACGCCTATGAAAAAGTGGTGGATCGTCTTTTGGCTTCGCCCCATTTCGGTGAGCGCCTGGCTTTGGATTGGCTCGATGCGGCCCGTTTCGCTGACACGCACGGCTATCACATCGATAGCGCTCGCGACATGACTGCTTGGCGCGACTGGGTGATCAAGGCGTTTAACGACAATAAGCCGTTTGATGAGTTCACCATCGAACAATTGGCCGGCGACCTGCTCCCCAATGCAACGGTTGAGCAAAAAATTGCCAGCGGCTTCAATCGCAACAACATGATCAACTTTGAAGGCGGAGCGATCCCCGAAGAATACCAGACTGCGTACATCGTTGATCGCGTCAACACGACAGGAACAGTATGGCTCGGCCTCACTGTCGGCTGTGCCCAATGCCACGATCACAAATACGATCCCATTAAGCAGAAAGAGTACTACCAGCTTTACGCCTTCTATAACAACATCCCGGAGAACGGCCTCGACGGGCAAAAAGGCAATGCCGTGCCCGTCTTGAAGATGCCCTCGCCGGATCAACGAAAAAAGCTTGATGAACTGGCGGCCAAAATCAAGGATATTGAGCAAAAAACCAATGAGCCTAATCCGGATGTTGACGCCGCTCAACTAGCCTGGGAGAAGAGTGCGGCAGACGAGAAAAAGGTCGAATGGACGGTCCTCGATCCGCGTGAATTCAAGTCCAAGGGCGGCGCTACGCTTACTAAGCTTAAGGACCTTGCCGTTTTTGCGACCGGGACGAATCCCGACAAGGAAACCTACACAGTTGTAGCCCGAGCTGATTTGCCCGAGATCACCGGGATTCGCTTGGAAGCGTTGCCGGACGATAGCTTCCCGGCAAAGGGACCGGGTCGATCCCCCAACGGCAACTTGGTCATGACGGACTTCCGCGTCACCGCGGCGGGCCAGCCCATCAAGCTCAAGAACGCGACAGCGGATTTCAGCCAAGATAATTTCCCCATTACTTTGGCAATCGACGACAATCCGAGCACGGGTTGGGCCATCTTGCCGCAGGTAGGCAAGGCCCATAGCGCGATTTTCGAATTCGAGCAACCCGTACAGGTCGCCGGCGGTGTTGACTTGGACGTTACGCTTGATTTCCAATCAGTCTTTGCCCAACACCAAATCGGCAAGTTCCGTTTGGCGGTAACCAATGCCAAGGATCCGCATCAAGCAACTAAACTGCCGGACGAGATTCGCGAAGTCTTGGGACTTCCGCCGGAGAAGAGAACGGACGCCCAAAAGGCTGATCTGCGCACTTATTACCGCAGCAATGTGTCGCCGGTCATCAAGAAGCTCAACCAGGAACTGGCCAAGCTTCGCAAAGAATTGGAAGGCGTGGACAAAAAAGTGCCGACCACGATGGTCATGCAAGAAATGCCCAAGCCGCGCGACACCTTTATGCTGATCCGCGGGCAGTATGACAAGCACGGCGAAAAGGTGCCCGCGGGCTTGCCCGCCAGCCTCGGAACTCTCCCTAAGGATACGCCGCCCAATCGCCTCGGCCTTGCCAAGTGGGTGGCAGACCGTTCCAACCCTCTCACCGCTCGGGTAACGGTCAATCGCTTTTGGCAGATGTTCTTTGGAACCGGCATTGTCAAGACAGCGGAGGACTTCGGGTCGCAAGGGGAACTGCCCAGCCATCCCGAATTGCTCGATTGGCTGGCAGTGGAATTCATGACTCCTTCCGAGGCTCCAGTGGGATCAGGAAGCAAGAACAATTGGGACATCAAGGCAATCCTTCGCCTTATTGTTACCTCCTCCACCTATCGGCAAGCCTCCAAGGTGACGCAGGCGCTCCATGAAAAGGACCCGGAGGATCGTTTGCTGGCGCGAGGACCTCGGCTGCGGCTTCAAGCCGAATTCATTCGCGACCAGGCCCTGGTCATCAGCGGCCTTCTCAATGATGAAATTGGCGGGCGCAGCGTGTCCCCTTATCAGCCGGCGGGTTTATGGGAAGAATTGGCCTTCCGCCAGGACAATGATAATTTTAGTGCCCAAGTCTATGTGCAAAGCCACGGCAAGGATTTATATCGCCGGACCATGTACACGTTTTGGAAGCGAACCTCGCCGCCGCCGACATTGGTCACCTTCGATGCACCGGACCGGGAAACTTGCACGGTCCGCCGGGCGCGCACCAACACGCCTCTTCAGGCACTGGTGTTGATGAACGATCCGACTTACGTTGAAGCGTCACGCAAGCTCGCCGAAAAGATAATGACCCAGGCACAGTCCACGGAAGACCGCATCGCGCTGGCTTTCCGCCTTGCCACGGCTCGGCATCCCAAAGACCGGGAGATCACGATTCTCAAGAAAATCTTCGAAGACCAGTTAGGCGTCTATCAGAAGGATGAGAAGGCGGCCGTCAAGCTTCTGAGCGTCGGCGAATCGGAGCAGAATGAAAAGCTCAAACCGAGCGAACTGGCCGCCTGGAGCATTGTGGCGAGCGTAATCCTGAATTTGGACGAGACGGTGAACAAAGGGTAGGAAGAACAAAGATGCCATAATTTAGCGGCTATCCAAAGCTGAAGGTCGGGAATTGCTCAGAAACCGAAAAGGTAAAGCCATGAATCCACTTCACGAATACCGCTCCTTAATGACCCGCCGGCATTTCTTCGGGCGCTCCGCAACCGGAATCGGCGTGGCGGCGTTGGCTTCCTTGCTCAATGAACGGCTGTTTGCCGCCGACATCGATCCGGCATTGAAGACGCGGGGCGAGCTCTCGGCCCTGCATTTTGCGCCGAAAGCCAAACGCGTCATTTACCTCTTCATGTCCGGTGGGCCGTCGCACATCGACCTCTTCGATTACAAGCCGAAGCTCAAGGATCACCATGGCGAGGAATTGCCGGCATCCATCCGCATGGGGCAACGCATCACGGGCATGACGTCGGGGCAGAAATCCTTTCCCTGCGTCGCGCCAATGTTCAAGTTCGCTCAGCACGGCCAATGCGGCGCCTGGGTCAGCGAATTGTTGCCGCATACCGCCCGAATCGTCGATGACATCGCCATTGTCAAATCGCTCAATACCGAGGCGATCAACCACGATCCCGCCATCACATTTATTCAAACGGGCAGCCAGCAACCCGGCCGGCCCAGCTTGGGCGCCTGGCTCAGTTACGGCCTTGGAAGTGAAAACAAGGACTTGCCGGCGTTTCTCGTTTTGATTTCACAGGGCAGCGGCAATAAGACGGATCAGCCCATTTTCAGCCGGCTGTGGGGCAGCGGTTTCTTGCCCACCCAGCATCAAGGCGTTCGCCTGCATTCGGGGGCCAATCCGGTGCTCTACCTTGCCAATCCGCCGGGTATCGACGCCGCCACGCGCCGCCGCATGCTTGATGGCGTAGGGCAACTCAATCAAATGGCCGTCCAATCGTTTGGCGACCCGGAAATCAACACGCGCATCGCGCAGTATGAAATGGCATTCCGCATGCAGACGTCTGTCCCTAAGTTGACGGACCTTTCGAGCGAGCCCAAGAAAGTTCGCGATATGTACGGCATTGACGATAAGGGCGTGGATGGCGGATACGCACGCAATTGTCTCTTGGCAAGGCGCATGGCCGAGCGCGGCGTCCGCTTTATCCAACTGATGCATCGCGGTTGGGACCAGCATGGCGACTTGCCCCGGCAGATTCGCGGGCAGTGTCAAGATGTGGACAAGCCATCCGCCGCTCTCGTGGAGGACCTCAAGCAGCGCGGCTTGCTTGATGAAACGTTAGTCGTCTGGGGCGGCGAATTCGGGCGAACGGTCTACAGCCAGGGTGCGCTAACCAAGGACAATTACGGTCGCGACCATCATGGCCGTTGCTTCACGATGTGGATGGCCGGCGGCGGCATCAAGCCGGGCATCAGCTATGGCGAAACTGATGATTTCTGTTACAACATCGTCAAGGATCCGGTCCACATCCACGATTACAATGCGACCATCCTCAATCGCTTGGGCATCGATCACACCAAGTTGATCTATCGCTTCCAGGGTCGGGATTTCCGCCTGACGGACGTGCATGGCAATGTCGTCAACGGACTATTAGCGTAAGTTGCCGGAATCCTTTGCCGGCGCCTGGCCCAATCGTTCAAGCGGCAGCAAAAAGAGAGTGCCGTCGGTGAGCGGCACCAAAGCGCGGCCCGATCCGAATGGCGCGGGGCTGGCGGCTGGGCCGGCGATAGTCTTTATTCGGTAGCCGGCGTTGCGCGGTTTGCCGGTCTTGGGATCGAGCGCTTGGATCATCCCGGTTTGGTCGGCGACTAGTAAAGAGTTATCGACTACTTGCGGCTCACCGATAAGCGGCGCCCGTGACGTTGCGTAGGTCCACAGCGGCTTATTACTGGTCGGGTCAAGCCAGACCAGGACATTCTGATCCACGACACAACCGATCGATGACCCGCGCAGGAACGGCCCGGCGGTGATCTTCGCGCCCAGCGTCCAAGTGCGGAGCAGCACGAAACCGTCCGGTTGAGTCTGATACAGCATCACCTTGCCGTTTTCATCGGCAAGGCAAAGCGCCAGGGCGTCTTTGTTTTGGGTGGTCGCCAAATTGAGAGCGAGCGGTGCGGCAGCCAAGGGCGCTTCCAACGTCAGGCTAGCATTGTTGGCTTCTCCTTCGGGCGGCACGGCCGTGTAGCCGGCGGCACCGACGGGCCAGCGCCAACGAGTGAGTCCGGCGCTGCCATTGCTCGTAACAAATTCCTCATCACTGATCCACGCAACAAAGGCCCGCGCCGTGGGCGAGGCATTGCTGGCCCGCCAAGTCGGCCCTTCTTGCATGGCAACCTTATCGCCGGCTAGCGACAGACGAAGCAAGACGCCGTCGTCGAGCGGCACTAGAACCATGTCGCCCCGGACGGCAGGCGCTCCGGCCAAGGACACGCCCTTTCTTTCCATCCAGTTAACAGGGAATTCTTCAATGGTTCCTGGTTTACCCTCCGCCCCGGCCCTGTAACGGCGAACGACAAGATCATCGCCTTTGATGGTGCTGTAAATTACTAAAGCAGAACCTTCGCCTGCCGAAACCAGATGAGCTTTACGGGGTACATGAGCCAAGTCGGGCCGGATCAACCAGTTATTAGCCAGGGTTTGCCAGGCAAGATCTTGTTGAGGAGGAATCTTGGCCGAATCGAGCTCACAGAGCCCGCCCCCCTGATCGAGCCCGAGAAGCCGGCCGGCCAGAGGCATCAACCCACCCTGACCGATGAAGCCGAGTTGTCTTTGCCACTTGATCCGGCCGGTGTCCGCTTCGACGGCCGTAGCGAGGCAGGTGCGCCCGCCAGGAGATTGGGTCACAACAAACAGGGTCGAGCCCGCCTCATCGACCTGCGTAGCATGTAAGGGCGTGCCGACGGTCCGCGACTCCGTCCATCCGGGGACGACGCGCGGGCCGATGTCGCGTTGAAGCGTTAAACGAAAACAATCCAATTGCCCTTGAGCAAGCGTCCAAAAATACCTTTCCTGAGCATAGGCGACCTGGGCGCGGCCGCGGCCCGGTTCGCTCCCAAGAGAGCCGGCCGCAGCCCCGCGCAGCGAAGCGAGATCGAATACCCCGTTGGCCACCAAGGGGAATAGCGGAGGATCGGCATTAAACGGCTGTGGGATGCCAAAGAGCCCTAACTGGCCGGCATCGGTGACTTGGACCAGTTTCTCGGCATCTTGGTGAGCGGGAAACCAAGGCCAACCGCGCAAGCGTGGTTCTACCTGGGGCTGGGCCGTTGGGCTGGTCAGCGGCAAGGAGTAAGTCCGTAGTTGGACCGCATCGAGACCCAGAGCCAAAGGCACGATCAGGAAACCCGAAGGATCCGTGGCCGCCTCATGTTGTTTGTCTGTGCGAAGGGTGATGACTTGTCCGAGCAGCGATCCCGCGGCATGTTCGGTGTAAAGCAACGTATGCAAGCTATGGCTGGCTATATCCAGGACGTAGACGCAATAATCTTCGGCGGGGAAGAACACCAGGTTTGTATCTTCCAAGCGCGTGCCTGGTTGGGTCAGCCGCTGTCCCAGTTGAAAACTGCCGAGCGTTTGCCCATCAAAATGATTTACTTCGAAAACGTGGCCGTCGGCGGTCGCGACGTAAGCATTGGGACCGACGATCACGGGCTTTCCCTGGATGGGGCTGCTGAGCCGCGCTTGCCACAGCAGAGTGCCGTCGCGGATGTCTAAGGCCATTAAGACGGAGCTGTCCGTTGCCGGCAGCAGAAGCCGTTCCGGTTTGCCGCCCGCGGCCGGCATTCGCAAAGGCAAAGTGGTTACGTCAATGCCAACGCGGCGAGCCCAGCGGACCTTGCCCGTTTGCTGGCCCAAAGCATACAAGACGCCCCGTGCCAGGGCTGGGAAAACCCGCTCTTCCGTTGTGGCAGCCTCCTCCGCCCGGACCAGGAGCGGATCCATGATTAGGCCGGGCTCTTCTTCCTGATTAATTAACGGGTTATTGCCCGACGCAGGGTCGCCCGCAGAATAAACGATTTGCTGCCGGTGTCCTTCGAAAAGCTGGCCCAGCAGAGTCGACACTTCCTCGAGCTTGGCAAAATCGGCCGGTTGACGCCGGATCAGCCGGTTCGCTTCTTTGATCGAACCGATCGAAGGCTTGGCAACTAGCTGACGCAAGTCGTCAAGGGCTTGATCGCGCTGCTGTACTTTTGCCACAGCCACACGAACGTCCTCGAAGCTTTTCGTCAAATCAGCTCGTTGGTCGGCGGTGAGCAAAATGCGGCGTGCCAGATCTTTCTTGAAAAGTACGTCTTCGACTAGGGCAATTTCGCCAAGTGACTCGGGCTTGGCCGCCTGCTGCGCGTCCTTGGCGAAATTGCTCAGGACTTCCACCAGCTCCTTGGAAAGAGCGCGTTTCTGATCTTCGCCCAATAGGGGATTGGTTCCGTAATCGGCCATGAAATTGGCTACTTGGTCAACCGATTGCTTGGCGGACTCTGATCGGACACCGGAAAGAGAATCGTGTAAAGAGCTCAAGTCTAAATAGAATTGATAGTCTTGGTTGTGCTCGCTCTCTTTGAAGTCGACCAGCAACTTCTGGAACTCTTCTTTCGCACCCTTCCAGTTGCTCTTGTTAAAAAGTTCCTTGGCTTTTTCGAAGCGGTCTTCTTCATTGAAACGATAAATATTCCAAACCAGATAGCCACCGGCGCCCAGGACGGCAAAGGTCAAGGTGCATAGGACGGCTATGATAAGCGGCATCTTTCGTCGCCGGTGGGGCTCGATGGGTTCTTCGACTGTTGCCACCGCGCCAGATTCACTTTGAGCCGCTTCTCCATCTGTCTCCAGAACGCCTTCGGAGTTCCGCGCAAACGAATCCTGCCCTTCATTGAAGGTTTCGCCAGAAAACGGGTAATCCGTCTGCGTCATTAGCGTAGCAGGCATTCCCGCCGAATTGCCCGACGTTCCGCTCCGGCGCTGGCCCGGCGCACGCGGTGGAGGAGCTTCCTGACGCCAGTCAAGAATCTCTCGTGGCCCGGATTCCTCTACAGGACCCGGCGTGTAGGAGGGTGGCGGGCGCGGGCTCGTGCGGCGCGGGCGATCTTCAACCGACGAAGGCCATACGTCCGCGGGCGCTTCTTTCCGCTCGGCACGCTTGCCTGGATGCGGCGAATCGGGTCGTTCCACCCGTTCGGCCGGCAGGAGCGGGATCACGTCGCCCAAAGTGTATTCATCCGATCCACTGCCTGGTCCTGGAAGCGGTGCTGGAGCGTCCGGTCGCGTACTATCAGCTACGGAGTCCGCCGGTTCGATTTCTTCTTTGACCTCGAAAATCTCGCGGCAACTGGTATTAGGGCAGCGGATCCGTTGCCCGCGCAAGGAAGGCTCGAGGAACCAGCGGGTTTGGCAACGAGGGCAGACAACAGGGATATGCACGAGTGTTCCCAGAGAAATCTGGTAAGGCGACTAGGTTTATACTTACTTCGCATTGTACGTGAGTTCTTTTCCAGACGGAAGTTGAAGAGCTTGTTTACATGAGGATCGGGGATCGAGGGTGGAGGATCGAGGATGGAGGATGGAGGATCGAGGATCGAAAACGGTCAAAAAACAGACCCGTGGAAAGCATTTGTGAGTTTTTGTGCCTTTTCATGGCTTTTGAAGGTCTCGGCACGTGACCCTCTGGCCCAAGTGACCCACCCTCTGGTCCCCCAACACTGCGCCAGAGGGTGATCAATAATTGAACACCTGATGCCGACTTGCGCCCTTTCGTTGTCTTGGGCGTCTCTCCTTTGAAGGTGGCCAACGTCGGGCTCGAAGGTGGCCAGCGTCGGGCTCGAAGGTGGCCAGCGTCGGGCTCGAAGGTGGCCAGCGTCGGACAAAGGTGGCCCCGCAGTTGGCCTGGCCCCCCTTGATTTTGAGAAGCTTTGGGGGCCTAGAACCTTGAACGCGGCCGGCCCGCCGAGGTGCTAAGACTTTAACGATTGTTCCGGCGCTACGGGCCGTAAGGAACCGAGGATTCTTCATATTAGGCGGATAGGGTTTAATGCGCGGATTACGACCGGAGTTCGGCCCGATTAAGGATGGTGTGGCCGACGGTATGGGAGGAAGTGAGCCAAGGGTCCGGCCCGCATAAACGTGAGCCCAGGAGAAAACACGCATGAAGCGCTTGCTATTTCTGTCGGTTACCGTGTTGATCGGTCTGGCCGCATCTGCCCGGGCTGGCGGGCTGTGCGGCTGCGAAGGACGTTGCAAGCCGATTCCGCCGCCGGTTTGCCCGGATTGCGCATGCCCTTGCGACGAACATCGCATCGGTGCCGTATTCGGTTGCGAGCATGCGAACAAGCTGATCGAGGATTTGCATGCCTGCACCTGTTGTGACCGCATCAAAGCGGTCAAGAAATTGGGCCATCGGCTGCATGCGGATTTCTGTGCGAACCCGGAAGTCCTGGCCGCGCTCATCAACGCCCTGCAATGCGACCCCTGCTGGGAAGTTCGCCGCGAAGCCGCCTGGAGCATCCTTAGCCAAGGCGCTCGTACGGAACAGGGCGTCATGGCGCTCTTTGTCGCCTCCCGGCTCGATCCTCATTATGTGGTCCGCGACAGGGCCGCCGAGGCTCTCGACATTCTCTTGGTTGGCGGCAAGAGAGCGTGCTTCAAGACCATCTTTGACAACGGCGACAAATTGATTAAGGACCTCAAAAAGGCCGGTTATAAACCCGGAACGGCGAACTGCCAAATGATCATGGCAGCGCAGGCCGAATTGATACCGGCGCCAATTAACAAGGCCGAAGGCGGTTCGCCAGCCACGCCCGGCGCCGTGGAAGTGGATTCGGCCAGACCGTTGCCTGCTCCGAAAAACTGAAACGCCGGTCTTGCACCATTAACTAGAGCCTGAAGGGCCAGCCAAATCCCACTCCCTCGCTGGCCCTTCAGGCTCTAGCGCCTTCACTTCCTGAATATTTCGCAGCGGAATTTATCCGCCACGTCGCTTCCCTCTTCCCCTCTTGCAACGCATTACCGATAATGGTCTGCTATCTCTATACGCCTAACGGCCCGCCAAATGGGCCGCAGGCGGTTAAGACATGGTCTTGGCACTCCCTTTGCTAATTTCACCGGAGCGGCCAAGGACAAAGTCGGAGGCGACGGGTGACGGGCGTACTAGCGCTGATCTCCGAGGGAGAGTAACACGGTGGAAGATATCCGTGATCTCTATTTTGTACTGATTGGCACTTTCGGCTCGCTGGTGGCGGCGGGCATCCCTGGTGTTCCGATTCCTGAATTTCTACCGGTAATGGGCGCCGGCGGCTGGTTGGGGTCTCATCCGGGCGTTGGCCTGCTTGGTTGGCTTTTGCTTCCGGCCTGTATTGTCGGCGTGGTCGTCGCGGATTGCTTGCTTTACAGCATTGGCCGTTTGTTTGGCGCGCGCTTATTGAACTACCGGATTTTCGCGCGGATTATGCCGGCGAATAAGCGCGAAAGAATCGAACTAAACTTCCACAAATACGGCATGAAGGTGCTCTTATTCGCCCGCCTGCTCCCCAGCCTGCCCAGTTTGGTTTCCCTCACCGCCGGCACGATGCGCGTGCAGTTTATGCGCTTCTTCTTGGCCGACATTGTTTATGCCATCCCAGGCATCAGTTTTTTGTTCTTTTGCGCTTATTGGTTCGGCAGTCAAGTTATTCAACTAGTCCAAAACGCCGATGCTAAGGTGCATGATAAAGTGCACGAATGGCAGCCGTATTTGATTCTCGCCGGGCTGCTTGCTGTGGGCGGCTTTTTCCTTTACCACTTTTTGCGCCGACCGGTGTCTACGGGCGATCCCAAGGAAATACCGATTATCGGTGAACAGGTGGCCGCCAAGATCAGCCATCCGGATATCAGTGGATTCCCGCCCGAGGATCCATGCAACTCTCCAAACGAGTCGGCTGCAAATGGCCGGCCGGCAAGCCCTGCTCCCGCCGTTCCCGCCAATCCGGTCAATGTTCCGCAAAGCTCGCCGGAATCTCGGTGATCAGAAATGGGGCGGTTAACGTGATCGGCGGTTCATCACCTCAGACCTAGAGTCCGATGAGGCGGCCAGGGAGTCTTCTCTCCCTGGCTGCCGTTGCATCCAGAACTTCTACCGATTTGAGCTTGGTGCTTTTTTGTCAGGGCGCTTCGCGGCTGTCCCTTCCGGCGTTAATTGTTCTACATAGTGGTGAAACTGTTTTTCGAATTGCGGGAGCGGCTCGTCAACCAGGGTGCGGAACGCCTCCAAAGGATCGGCCCGGCGATGGAGAGCATGCACATACTCATCCAAGGCCTTGGCGCCTAGGAGCCGGCGTTCGAAGGTTAGGAAATGAGCCAAAGTCCACGACGTAAGATAAAAGCGATCCGAAGCCTCCTTCTCGGTCGCATGGTGCACCAAAAAATGTTTAGAACTCGACTGTAGAAGATCTGAGAGAGAAACCAACTCACCGCTATTCAATAAGGTTTTGGCTCGCTTCAGCCTTTCCCGGTCGCAATGGCCAATGCGCAATTCGTCGCCATCGAGAAACGCACTATCAAAGATCTCCGCCAGCCCTTCGTTGAGCCAAACCGGCACGTTGGCTTCGGCGGCCGGGTACACGAAGTTTGCCAAGTAAGCATGAAAGGACTCATGGTACAGTCGCTGCATGAGGCGCTCCGTGCCCTTGCGAAAGGAAATTTCGAACGCCGTCTCATTGTCCTTTTTGGCGGTCAAGATTTGCTTGCGCTTTTCTTCGAAGCTTTGCAAAAGTTCGGCGGGAATCTTTTTCTTGTATACCCGGCCAAGCTCCGCCTTTTGCTCTTCTAAGTCCGCCAGAAGTTGCTGGTTCCGTTGCCGCACTTGTCGGATCTCATCGCCCAGTTTTTGCAGCTCCGATCCGCAAGCGATTCGATTGGTCGCGGCATTGTAAAAGGCGGGATTAAGAAGGTTGCGGCTCCGGCTGTTGAGTAATGCTTGATATTCCTCCAGCGAGCCTGCCAGCAAGATAGTCGTCGGTTCTCCCGAATCACGGCGGGGAGGCAAGTAGTGTGCATAAGCGTTATAGATTTGATCGAGGCCCACCGCGGCGCGGCGGACTAGATCCTCCCCGGCGTTGGATTCGAGAATGAAATAAAGCGAGGAATAGCGCAACGCCTTGATGTTGCTCTCTTTAGCCCAGGCAACCGGCTTTAGCTGCAAGCTCTGCATTCGCTCCGCTTGAATCTTCGCCGATGAATCGAGAGCCTTTACGCGGGCCGCCAAGGCTGTCCTGTCGATACCTTCGAGCTTCTCTATGCTTTCGATGTCCTGGCGGGGTACCGTTTCCAGCCAGGCATAAGCGCGCTCGCCTGGCTTACGGCTGACTCTCCACATTAGTATTTCGCTCGGCTCGTCGCGAACCACAAGCCCTTTGATCAGACCGCCCTTCTTGAGGTAGACGAAATCGTATTTCCAATCCTCGTCCCCGGCGGCGGGCTGCGCGTGGATTGCTAGAACAAATCCCAACAAAGTCAGGGATCTAATTGTCCATCGGTTCACAGGAAATTCGCTTGCTTTTAAAGCAAGTCTCCAATGGCATCGGGGAGGTGAACTTAAATATAACTTGCCCGGTTGCCGAGGGCCAGCGCGCAGGTCAAGTCACCGGGCGCCGACGATCTCGATAACGAAGCGATTTTCCTACAATAAAGCATTATGGCTGCCAGCGACCTCGTTCTTGCCTTTACCGGCGCCAGCGGCGCCCCTTATGGCGTTCGCCTATTGCAAGTGTTAATTGAGGCCGGACGCGCGGTGCATCTTGTCATCAGCCCTGCCGCAGCCTTGGTGTTCAAGCGCGAGGTGGAACGGTCCATTAACTTGGACCGATTTGAACCGGCGGATGTGCTGGGATCGCCTCTCGCTGCCGATAAGAGGGCGTTGATTCACTACCATCACCACCAGAATTTCCAGGCCGGCATCGCCAGCGGCTCTTTCTTGACGGGCGGCATGGTCATCTGCCCGTGCAGCATGGGCACCGTTGGCGCTATTGCCCATGGGCTATCGCAGAACTTGATCCACCGGGCGGCTGATATTCATTTGAAAGAACATCGCCGGCTAATTTTGGTTCCGCGCGAGACGCCGCTCAATGTCATTCAGCTTCGCAACTTGACAACTTGCGCCGAAGCCGGCGCCATCATTCTTCCCGCCATGCCGCCCTTTTACACGCGTCCAAAGAATATAGAGGATTGCATCGACTTTATTGTCGGGCGCATATGCGACCAACTAGGGATTGAACACCGATTGTTTGAGCGCTGGGGGGAGGAAGCGGGAAGCAAGGAGTAAGGAGCGAAGACGGCGCCTTAGCCAGGTGAAATGCGGCCGCCTTGGTCCGACATTGGCCACCTTCTAAGGAAAGACGCCCAAGACAACGAAAGTGCGCACGTCGGCATCAGGTGTTCGATTATTGATCACCCTCTGGCGCGCGGGCGGTGCACCACAGTTGGCTATAGACGAGTGTAGAGGGGGATGCCTCAATAGGCGGATTAGGGGCAAATGTGGTATTTGCCGAAGCCGCGATGTAGGAGGTCATCCCCATGAGAAGAAAAGCCTACCGAGCGACGCGTGTCAAGGATGTGGAGGTAGCGCGGTTGACGGCGGATAAAGCCGGCGAACCGGTGAGCGTGGGCATCGATATGGGCAAGCATAGTTTTTAT
>JBJMQT010000040.1:0-5399 GCA_045802525.1 Gemmataceae bacterium | reverse complement strand
TCTGCTTGACCACTTCCGTGTACCATGAGACCGTACATCTCGTCTGCCTTGGCCTCCTCTTTCTTTTACCGGTGAGTCGAGCCAATGCCGATGCCGCCGTTGCTGCCGGCGGTCGGCTCGCCGACAATTGTGCCGATCTTCGTGTTGTCCGCTATGGCCAGAAACGTCTCCGCATAGCTGACCGCCCGGCTGTCTGTCAGAAAGGCAACCTTCGCCTTCCAGGGCGGCGCCACCGGCTTGGTCACCGGCGGTTTGTAGGTCTCCAGCGTCACGCCTCGCCGGTCGGGGCGGAGGGTGATCACGTCGCTATACTGGTCCTGGATCCACGGCTTGGGGGCGAAAAGCCGCAAGACATACATGCCGATCTGCGGATAGCCGCGCACGTCGAAAATCACCCCCTCGGCTTTTTGCACCTCGGCCAAGTCCTTGTCGAAATCTTCATCGCGGTACCGGTCCAAATCCAGGTAAACCACGCCAGGAGCCGGGCGGGCGAAGCGCTCCAGGCGCGGCTCGCGCATCGATGGGCCGCGTAGCGGCGAGTCGTCTGTGAGGGCGCGGAGCAGTTTCACCTCATACGCGGTGCCCGACGGGGTGCGCAGGGCTAAAGTCACGGATTGGCCAGCGGGGCCGATGCGCAGGCCGGCGCAGGTGCGGTAGCGGCGGTGGCCGGGCGTCGCGCCGCTGGCCAGACGCTCGGCCGCTTTGACACAGTCGGCCGCCGGCGTGCCGTCGATTGACTCGACCACATCGCCGACCTCGATGCGCAGCTTGGCGGCGGGGTCCACCCAGGTGACTGCAAGCTTGCCCTCGACAACGTCCCAGGCCAGCGGCAAGGCGCCATCGTAGCGTGGTGCGCCGCTGCCGGGCCGCACGGAGCCGTGGCTGTCCTCCAGGCGAGCGATCAGCCGACAAAGTGTGCGATGAAATTTGGCCGCGTCGGGGTCGGTTGCGGCGGCAGTCAGGGCCTCACGCAGCCCGTCAGGCCAGTCGGCCTTGGTTTCCTCGAAGTAGGGGTAGAAGTGCTGCAAGACGCCCCACGCCAGGCAGACGCAAGCCAGCCGCGTAGCGCGGTCGTCGCCGGTCGGCGGGAAGTCCGCGGGCTTGGCGGACGGCTTCAGCTTGGCGTCCGGGCGGGGCAGCGTGCCCTCCTTGTCCGCGTAAAGTGCCAGCGGCAGGCGGCACGACACGCCGCCGCCGAGGTCCGCCTCAACCACGTCGGCGGGGCGGGGGCAGCGGTGCAGGACTAAGCTTCAGCGGCGTGGCGCCCGGAAGGTCACGGTCGGCGACGCGGTCACTGCGGTAGTGGCCGTGCAGCCCGTTGGGATTGGAGCCGAGGTGGCGCCAGGCGAGTAGGCGTACCGCGGCGCCCTCGGATGGCGCGGCCGGCTCAGCCACGGCAGGTGGTGCCTTGCCGGTCACGTACGTGCGTAGCGTCGGTGCCAGCGGGGCGAAGAGTTCGGTCAGGCATGTGGCCAGCTCGTCGGGCGACCGGGCGGCCTCTACGGCCTCGACGTGGCCGACAGCAAAGCGGCCCCAGTCGGTCGCGGCGGAGGCGTCGCTGGGGTGGAAGAAACGAACGTAGGCAAGCAGCCGGGCAAAGGCAGTGAGGTTGGCTCGGCCGCGGTCGCTCAGCGGGCCCGGCGGGACGTTGCCGACGCCGGCGGGGCCGAGGACCTCCAGGGCTGCATCATCGAACCAGGCTGTGCCGGCCATGTGCAGTACGAATCCGACCTCAAGGCGCTCGGCATCCGCCGCCACGTCCACCACCACGGAGCGCTCGACCCACTCCTTGCCGCGCTCCGGGTGATCGTTCATCTCAGCACAGTGGCCGGGGCGGAAATCGGGTCGGTGTACCCGAGCGAATAGGCCGGCGGCGGCGAAGTTGGCCAGCCCGCTAGTGCGAACTTTCGCGCGGAAGCGGACGCGTTTGCCGCGCAGCGTATCGGCCGGCACCGATTGCGACACGGCGCCATACGGGCCGAAGGTGAGGAACTCCTTGCAGGCCAGTTCCAGGCTTTGCTTGCCCCCGGCGGGGTTCTGGTCCGTCAGCCGAGCCGTAAACCCCTGGCGTGCCGAAATGGCGCGCAGCGCCCAGCCGGGCGGCACCTTGCCAAGTTGCCCGGATTCGAAGTCGGCGTTGGTCAAGGGAGGCGCGGCGTGCGCGGGGCCGGCCGCTATAGCAAGGACAAGCGCGGCGGTCGGCTGCAACAAAAAGGGCATGCGAAGTCCTCAGTTAGTCCCGCCACTGGCTTGGCTCACCCCGCGGCTACTGATCTATGCCAAATCGGGCTTTTCAAGTTAACTGACAGAACACCCCCACTTCCTTGCGTTTTCCTGCGCTTTCAATCTCTTCACCATCTCCGGCTGTCTGCCTTGGACCGTTTACTGACCTCTTCGAGTAAGCAGGTGCGGACCTAACCTGTGAATCAGCTCTGCCATTTTTTTAGCGGGGTTAACAAGGTTCTGTCGCAGCGACCCGATCCCTTCCCACGGATCATGTTTGAGCGACGCCAAACGCCGGCCTAGGTTCCGCACAGTGTAATGATCTGCGAAGACGCGGTCACTAAGTTCCTTCCAGCTTAGGGGGACGGAGACCGGGGCGCCGGACCGGGCTCGTGTGGAGTAGGCGGCAATGGCGGTTGATCCGCGAGCGTTGCGTAGGTAATCAATGTAGATTTTGCCAACACGCGCGGCTTTGGTCATGTTTGATGTGTAGTTCTTTGCATCGGCCAGTACGATCAAGTCGGCTACTCGCTTGCAAAATGCTTTGGCTTCATCCCAATCGTGACGGCGCTCAATCGGTACGACCAAATGGAGCCCCTTGCCGCCGGTTGTCTTCACGAAGCCCTGCAGGCCCAATTCCTCAAGGAATTGCCGGACCTGCTGGGCGCTGTCAACGACTCTCTTCCAAGGAACCGCTGGATCGGGATCGAGGTCGAAGATAAGCCGGTCCGGCTCTTCGAGCGTGTCAGCCTGCGAGCCCCAGACATGGACTTCCAAGCCGGCAATCTGGGCGATGGACACCAAGCCGGCCTCATCATCAACGACTAGGTATTCTTCGTCCTTGGATTTTTCCCTTACCTTGATGCGGCGAAAAGTATCGGGCGTCCCTGCCGGCGGGTGCTTTTGATAGAAGCACTGATTTTGGTGCCCTTCCGGACAGCGCACGAGTACCAGAGGTCTGTTGGCGACATGAGGCAACATCCACGCGGCTACCATTTTGTAATAGTTCGCCAGTTCCAGCTTGGTGATGCCACTTTCGGGATAAAGCACCTTGTCGGGACTCGTGAGGCGGACGCCGCCAAACTTCTGCGAACGCGGGTCATAATCGCTTGTGGCGCGGTCCTTCCTCCCATCCTTGTTACCTGTGTGATCGACACTGGAAGGCGAAGCCGGCGTATCGCGGGTTACTTCAGCAGCAGAGGCGCCTTCACTCAGCCCTTGGAAGGATGGATGGCGCAAGTGACCGTCGCGCGTCCAGTCGCCGTACGCCACCTGGGCAACAAGCTGCGGCTTGACCCAATGCACTGCGCGCCCTGCGCTTTTGAAGTCCTCAAAGGGAGATTTGTCGTGCTTGAGCTTTACTAGGCGCTCGAAGAGCGATCGCAGGGTTCGGTCATCAAATCCGGTTCCTACTTTTCCGGCGTAAACGAGGTCGCCTGCGTGGTTGTGGTAGCCGACAAGCAAGGCGCCAAACCCGGTTCGCGACCCGGTTGGCTCGGTGTAGCCACCGATTACGAACTCCGCTTTCTTCACGCACTTTATCTTCAACCAATTCAAAGTCCGGCCACGCCGATAAGGACTGTCCCTACGCTTGGAAACGATGCCTTCCAAATGCATCTTGCTAGCTTGCTGGAGAAAAGCGGGACCATTTCCTTGAATATGTTCTGAAAGGTGAATACTGGCCGGGACGCCGTGACCGCCCAGAATCTCGGTCAAGATTCGCTTGCGTTGCTCTAAAGGCAACTTTGTAAGGTCGTACCCGTCCAGATAGAGCAGATCAAAGACAAAGTAGTTAAGCAGACCAGCGCCACGGTCGCGAAATGCATTTTGGAGATCCTGGAAATTCGTCGTGCCGTCCGCTCGCATGGCAACAATTTCACCGTCGAGGATGGCTCGTCGCACGCGCAGTTTCCGAGCTGCTGCAACCAGCGACGGCAACCGCTCCGTCCAGTCCTTGTGGTTGCGCGATACGAGGCTGACACGTCCCTTGTCGATCTTGCAGATCATGCGATAGCCGTCGAACTTAATCTCATGGAACCACAAATCTCCTTCCGGAGCCTTCTTCGCGAGCGAAGCGAGTTGCACATCAACGCGAACCGGAATTGGGGCCTTTTTCTTGCCCGCCACCTTTGCCAGTATCGATTTGCCTTTACTTCCAGGAGGCACTTTAGGCGGTGCCAAAGGGCGTTTGGACTTGCCATGCGATACCGGCCGCGATTTCCATACCCGGTCGCGGTCAGCAGCAATCCCTTCCAAGCTACGACCAGATTGAACGCTCAGCGGCATCTCGTCTAATATGTCGCCTTCAGAAGCCGGTCGTGCTTCGTAATCTCTCTCCTTGAAAAGGAGCCACTGACGCTTTTCAACGTATTGCGTTTCCCGATTGGTCCGCACCAGCATCCAGGCCCCACGGAGTTTTTCGCCGTGCAAAATGAATTTGAATCTGCCCGTACGATACCCTTCGTCTGGGTCGCCGACAGGCTCCCAAGTCCCCTGGTCCCAGAGCATCACGGTGCCACCGCCGTACTCGCCCTCGGGAATGACACCTTCGAAGGAACCATAGTCTACGGGGTGATCTTCTACTTGTACGGCTAGCCGCTTCACCGCTGGGTCGAGACTAGGACCCTTGGGCACGGCCCAGCTTTTGAGAACGCCGTCGAGTTCCAGCCGAAAATCATAATGGAGGTTACGCGCGCGGTGCTTCTGCACCACAAAGGATTTGCCGCCCTTCGCGGCAATCTTAGCCGGTGGCTCTGGCGTGCGTTGGAAATGTCGCTTGGCTTTGTATTCGCGGAGCCCCATAGCCGACGCTCCTAGTTTTGCTTTCGGAGCTGACGCGATTATTGCCGCCTTACGTAATCGAAGGAATTAGAAATACTCGGTTTGTTAACTGCGCCCCAGGTGAGGACGGGCCGCGATCACCGCCTGAAAGTCAGATCCAGCGCTGCACCGCTTCGGCGGTGTCCGCGGGCGTGGTGTTGAAGCAGATCTTCGCGCCGGGGGCATGGGCGTGGACGAGGTTGAGCAGCCGCTCGAACAGCAGCAGGTTCGGCGGAGCGCGAAGCCCGGCCCCGATCATCACGCAGTCGAAGGGCCTAGACGCGAGCGCCTGTAGGATGACGGCCTCGGCGGTTTCACCGAGGTCGACGAGGCAGCTATCCACCTCGTACCCCAGC
>JBJMQT010000039.1:0-14188 GCA_045802525.1 Gemmataceae bacterium | reverse complement strand
TTCGTGGCGCACCTGGTGGGCATATCGACTGGGCCACCTTAGTCCCTCCTCCCGGTTTCTGGTTTGCTGGATTGCCGTCTACCTGGTCTTTTTTTCCTGCAGCAGGACGAAGTTGCCGAATTACATCCTGCCTGCCTATCCGGCCGTCGCATTGTTCTTGGGACAATACCTTGATCGATGGCGGCGCGGTGAAGTCAGAGTCCCCGATTGGTTCATGCGAGTCAGCTTCTTATTAATTGCTATGATTGGCGTTTTAATCGTACTGGGTCTTAGTTTGGCAGGCGGCCGGCTGGGCGGAGAAGCGCTGCTGCACGGGCGCCATCTACCCGGCCTGGAGTTGTGGGCGTTTCTGGGCCTGATACCTTTTGTAAGCGGGATCCTGCTTATTTGGTACACCGATCTCCGACGCCGCAACTTGGCGATTGGACTTGTCGCTGGAACAGCCTTCTCGTTCGCCGGCTTGCTATCCATTGGGCCCGTTGGCGCGGTCGATTTATACAAAGCGCCACGCCCGCTTGCGGCCATCGTGCGCCAGCAACAGACCGACCCGGAATTCCGCATCGCCACTTACCGCTTTTTTCATCCCAGCTTAGTGTTCTATTGCGGCCGGGAAGTCACGCAGTTTCCCGACGAATTACAAGTGCTGTGCTTCCTGCGCAGCCCGCTTCCGGTGTACTTATTTGTGCCGGCGGCCGTCTGGGACGATTTGCAGAACCAGTTCAAGCTGTCGTATGCTGTGTTGGGAAAGCATTGGGACCTTTATCGTAATTGCGAAGTGGTCTTGATTACCAATCAATGAGAATTATTCAGGCGGCGCGCCGGCGTGTCGGTTGCTCAAGGTTTAGCGTATTCAATACGGTATACGCGCTCTTTCCCTGGCTTTCGAAATAAGTCCGCGTCATCAGTTCACCCAACAATCCCATGGATAGAAACTGCACGCCAATCAGTTCAAGTATTCCGCTGAGCAGCAATAGCGGGTTGCCTGTCATCCAAATGCCTGAGTGAGCTTTCATCCAAATTGTCGTGGCCAACGCAGCCAAGCCGAGGCCCATCGCCACCAAGCCCGCCAGGCCCATAACGTGCATGGGCCGGGTCAGGTAGCTCGACAAAAACTTGATCGTCATAAGGTCCAGCACAACGCGGAAGCTGCGGGTGAGGTTGTACTTCGTGTAGCCGGCGGTGCGTGGATGATGGCGGACGGGAACTTGGATGAGCCGACCGCCGTATTGTTGCGCCAGGACGGGAATGAATCGATGCATCTCCCCATAGAGGGGCAGCGACTCCGCCAAGTCGCGGCGCATAGCTCGCAACGTGCAACCCATGTCTTTGATGTGTACGCCGGTCACTTTGCGGATAAGCCAATTGCCTAAAAGGCTAGGGATTTTGCGGATGAACAAGTCATCTTGGCGTTTGGCGCGCAGGCCGAGAACCGCGTCATACCCTTCACCTAGTTTGGTCAGCATCATGGGGATGTCCGCCGGATCATTTTGCAGGTCGCCGTCCATGGTGACAATGACGGCGCCGCTGGACCAGTCTATGCCGGCTTGGAGGGCGGGTGTTTGACCGAAGTTTCGGCGTAGACGTACGACGCGAACACGCGCATCGCGAGCCGCGAGCTCTTCGAGAATGGCAAAGGAACCGTCAATGCTGCCGTCATCGACGATCACTATTTCGTAGTTAAGTCCGAGCGGTTGGAGGGCCTGCCGAAGGCGGTCATCAAGCGGGCGAAGGTTCTCCCGCTCGTCTTTGATCGGGATCACGACGGAAAGATCCATCATTGAATCGAACCTCCCTGTTCGGTGCACGGGCCGAGACGCTGGGCGCCTGGGCTTCCTGACCTAGCGTTCCTTCAGCGCTGCGAAAAAAGCGAGGATACCGGCCGAAGAGATAAAAGGGAATGCCGGTCATGCTTGCCAGAAACATGGCGGCGAACCACATGAAGGCCAAGGCGAACGCCTTTTCCTGAGAAACGCCCAGTGGCGCCAAAAGCAAGAACGTGCTGTATTCGCGCACTCCGCCGCCGGCGATGCTGGGCAACATGGTCAACAAGGAGACCATCGGCACGAAGATCCAGTAATAGCTTGCCGGAACGGGAACTTCCAAAGCTTGACCGATGAGCCAGACCAGCAATACGCTGGCCGCCTGAACGACTATTGAAAGCAGCGTTGTGCCGATCAATAAAGCGGGGCGGTGAACGTAAAGCGTAAAGGCATGGGCGAGTGAAAGAGTTAGGGCGCGAAGCCGCGCTCGCGCGTGTTTCGCTTTGGCACGCCACCCTCTTTTCCGCTTGTCGGGCGTGTATTGCTCATCCCAGTTTCGCACGCTTTTGGGTTTCCAAAAGGCAATGAGGGCGACCAAACTCACGCTAAAAGCTGCCAATCCGGCGGCCATCCACACGGCCGCCAAAACCTTCGGATCCAGCGGATATTGATAAGCCAATACGCCCACGCACGCTAAAGCCAGCAGGACCAGCAAACCGCTGCCCCGATCGGCCAACACGCTTAAAAAAGCTGCCAGCCTACGGCCGGATCGAGCGTCCAAATAAAAAGCTCGAACCACATCGCCGCCCACGGCGGTGGGCAGAAACATATTTGCAAACATGCCGATAAAGTAATAACGCAAGAAATGGCTCGACGGCTGATCAAATCCCAAGGGCTGAGCCAGCCAACGCCAGCGAAGCGTGCTCGCTACTTGCGCGAGAAGATAGACGACAATGGCCAGCAGCCAGAACTGAATTCGCATGTGGCCCAGCTCATGACCCAGGCGGGGCCAATCCATTTGATAGGCCAGGAAACCTAGCAAACCCAGGGTTACGGTCAGCCTCAAGATCAATTTACTCACGAACGATCAGCTCTCTTTCCAGCGGTTCCGATCCTTCTTGATAAAAGCATCCTTGCCGCTCGTCGATCATATCGACTAGCAAATGGTAAGTCCCCGTTTTCCAAATCGGTTCCAAGGCAAACGTCAGATCCACATGGCCGCCGACGGGGACTTCGGCATCAAAGAGTCCCGCTTTGCCACATACGGCGCATTGGCCGCTAAGGTCACTGATAATGGCAACACTATGAATCCCCGCGTTGTTGCCCGCCCGCAGGTGCCACGTCGCGACCGAGGTATTGTAACAACGCACCTTGAAAGCGAACGGCTCACCGCGCGCGACAAGAATGGGACCTGATCGCTCGCCCAGAATTTCAATGGAAGCCCGGCACTCGCCGGCGCAATAATCGCTTGCGACCCATTGGCGAAACAGCGCGCGCGAATGCTCGAAGCCTCCCTTGGCCAGCCATTGAGAATATAGGTCAAAGAAGCGGTCCAGGTTGCCTGTCCGGCCGTAGGGTACATGGCCAAAACGCAAGCTGAGCTGGCGGCGTGCGTCTTCAAGCCGCGTGTCCGTCTTCAACAAAAGAGCCACTCCTGAGGCTAGCCCCGTCCGGTCGGCGCCGTGATAACAATGAAATAGAACAGGATAGTCCGTGTATTCCAGAACTTCAACTAGCCGCTGTACCTCCTGCCTGGGCGGCAGACGCCCGGCGGAAAAGCAAATGTCCTCTTGCGAAACGCCATGCTGCTGCGTTACTCGGCATTCGTTCATGTACCATGGGAAGGGAGCACAGCAGCCGCGCAAATTTACGACGGTGCGGATTTGATACTTATCAATTAGCTGGTCCAGTGCCTCGGCCGTCGGCTGCGAACAGCGATAAACGGCGCCGGGAACGACGACGTGAAAGTTGCTGCCCACCAACACGGTGCCGGCTTCCACCGCTCCGGCCAAGAAGACGCCTAGGATGAACCCGTGGAGTAACACTTTAACCGGTTTCCGACGGATGGAAGGATCAGCGGCGGGTGACGTGTTGGACGGACATTCCGCCATGCTTCCTCGGCAGGTGAGGCGATACAAGACCGTTGATTCGCTGGTGGGCATGATGCCAGAAGGCTCCCAATGCCGCTAGTCCGACCCATCAGGCAAAGCATTCATTTCATAACATTCATAACACACACCAACCGTGTTTGACGTAACCCCTTGCCACAGCACGTGTAGACCGTATTGTTACGAAACGCGAAAAGGCACCCGTGTTACGAAACGAATACCTTATTTTGATGATCAGCATGATCGAGATAATGCGAATCTAATCGAGGAGGCTGATACGTACTGTGAAGGGCGAACGACCCTAAGACTAACGGGGATGGCGACGCCTTAGGCTTTGCCGGTTGTCCCGCTTTCGCCGCTAATTTCACCCACTTTATAACGGATGAATCTTACAAATTTGAGCCCTGCCGATTTGAGCAGGTCGCCGACCGATTTGCTGTCGTCTTTGACGAACGGCTGTTCGAGCAGTACGTTCTCGACAAACCAAGTCTTCAGCTTGCCCTCGGCAATCTTTTCGACAATTTGCGCTGGCTTGCTGGCGTTTTTCGGGTCGGCAGCGATCTGCGAGCGGGCGATTTCTTGTTCCTTGGCCACTGTAGCGGCGGGGACTTCCTCGCGGCGGCCGAAGCTCGGATTCCGCGCCGTGATGTGCATGCAAATATCGCGCAGCATCTGCGAGTCCGCTTTGTCTCCTTCCACCTGAAGGAGCACTCCCACGGAACCATCGTGATGAACGTAGCTGCCAAGCAATCCGGTCAAGTGCGTCCAGCGCGCCGGCTTCATGTTCTCGCGAATCAGGCCAGCCGTCTCGATGATGCGGTCACTGACCGTATGTTTGGCGTCGCCGACAAACGGCTGGGCTAGGAGAGCTTCCACCGTTGTGGCGCCTTGCAAGGCTACTTGCTTGGCGATGTCATTGGCCAAGGCCACGAAGTGCTCGCTTTTGACCACCGGCGGGCTCTCGCAGCGCATTTCCAGGATAGCGCCGGCCTTCTTGGCTTCATCGACAAAAACGGCAATACGTCCTTCGGCAGTCTCGCGGCCGGTCTTCTTATCCACGACGTCCTTACTCTTCTTGCGAAGCAACTCTACAGCCTTCTCCATATCTCCGTTGGCTTCAGTAAGTGCCGCTTTGCAATCCATCATCGGTTGATTGGTGCGGTCGCGCAGAGTTTTGACCGCGGTGGCGGAAATGCTCATAGTCTCGTTAGTCCTCTCGTGAGTTGTAAACGAACCACCGGTCAAAGCAGTTGAGGATGGAGGATCGAGGACGGAGGATGGAAAATTCGATCCCCCATCCTCGATCCTCCATCCTCAACAAGTCCCTCTGTGATTCGTTTGTCTTTATTGTAAGACGGCTGCGGCCGGTTTCGGGTTCGCGGCCTGGGTGTTGGCTCCATTGCCGGTGACCGGGGGTCGCGGCTTGGCGAGGTTCGCCTGGTCGGCCGGGAGCGCTGCCTTGCCTTCGAGGACCGCGTCGGCCAACTTGGAGACGATCAACTCGATCGAGCGTAGGCTGTCGTCGTTGCCGGGGATGGCCAAATCGACCGTATCCGGATCGCTGTCGGTGTCGATGAGCGCGACGGTCATGACGCCCATGCGCTGGGCTTCTTTGACGGCAATATGTTCCCGATTAGGGCCTACCACCACGAGGGCGTCGGGCAGTCGATTCATATGCCGGATGCCTTCGAGGTTGCGATGGATCTTGGTCAATTCGCGATTGAGCGTCGCGACCATCTTCTTGCTGTATTTGCGTATGGGGGCCGTTTCGGGGGCCTTAGTCAGTTCCAGCTTGCCCGATTCGTTGAGCATGTTGCGCATGTGCGCTTGGAGGTCGACTTTGGCCGGGTTCTCGTTCTCCGCCAGCCACAAACCTTCGAGTTCTTGCAAGCGCTTGAGCCGATCGCGAATGGTCCGGTAATTGGTCAGGGTGCCGCCCAGCCAGCGTTCGCTGACGTAGGGCATGCCGCACCGGGCGGCTTGCTGCACCATGGTTTCCTTCGCTTGGCGCTTGGTGCCGACAAACAGTACGAGGCTGCCGTTGCTGGCCACCTTGGCGAGATAGCGGTAAGCGCGCAGCATGCCGCGAACGGTTTCGCGAAGATCGATGATGTGGATGAGATTGCGTTTGCCGTAGATATACGGCCGCATTTTAGGGTTCCAACGGCTGGCCCGATGTCCAAAGTGGACGCCGGCCTCGATCAAATCCTTTACCTGAACAATCGCCACGCACTGCCCTCCTGTGCCCTCTTGGGTTGTTTAGTTCGGTAGGTAAGGCCACCCAGCTTAATGGAAAAGCTCATGACTGCAATCCCCCTGGAAAAGGGTGAAGAAGGTTATGGTATCAATCTGGCCTATTAGGGTCAAAGGCTTTCACGGAAGAAAACCGCGGCAACAGTTGGTTGATTTCTCAGCCGCAACCGGCACCAGTTAACAGCCAGCGGCGTAAGCCGCTGTAATAAAAGAAAGGTCCATTCTCCAACTTCAACCCGACGGTAGCAACTAGGACAAAAGAGATTTCCTGACGCCCCGTTCTGGCTAGTCAGCTAGACCAGGCTGACTCGATCAGCCGCTGATTTCTAAAGATGGGCGGTTCATGTCAAGTCGGAAAGCCTGACTTACCTTGCCGTCATGTCAGGCATACCTGCTAGCGATCCGTGCAAACGCCTGTGTGCAGGCCCCATGAAATGCATAATGATGCCAGCAGTGACCATTCCCCTTAATCGGTTACTTACAGTTGACTTGCGCCACGGCCCGGCTTCTCATTGACCGTTTCGTGAGGCCGAGGAATCGCCCTCGGCACTTCGTTTGCCAAGTAAGCCAGGCACTTTACTTCTCACCCTCTCCAGGGTATCTCTGCGCACATAGATGGAGGAAACTTCGTTGAAAATCACCAGGTCCGAGACCAAGCCCGGCACCATGACTCGCCGCGACCTTTTAAGGAAGGCGGGCAAGACCGGCCTCACTCTCGCGGCCGCCCAGGCCCTCTCGCCGTTTATTTTGTCCGGCTGTGGAGGCAGTGGAAAAGGCAATACCATCAAAGTCGGCATCCTGCATTCACTAACCGGAACCATGGCTATCAGCGAATCCTCCCTCAAGGACGTGGAGCTGATGGCGATCGAGGAAATCAACAATGCCGGCGGCGTCCTCGGCAAACAAATCGAGGCCATCAGTGAAGACCCGGCTTCGGATTTTACAGTCGGCTTCCCGGAAAAAGCTAAGAAGCTGTTGCTCAAGGATGAAGTCGTGGCCGTTTTCGGATGCTGGACCTCTGTCAGCCGCAAAAACGTTCTACCGGTCTTCGAGGAAAACAACGGCTTGCTCTTCTATCCCGTTCAGTATGAAGGGAACGAGTGCTCCAAAAACGTGGTTTACACGGGCGCCGCGCCAAACCAGCAAATCCTGCCAGCTGTCGATTGGCTTTTGAGCAAAGAAGGCGGTTCCAAGAAGAAGTTCTACCTGCTGGGAACCGACTACGTTTTCCCGCGAACGGCCAATTTGATCATTGTTAAGTATCTCGAATCCAAAGGGCTCAAAGTTGTGGCGGAAAAGTACACGCCTTTCGGCCACAAGGACTATGCGACGTATATCCAGGACATCAAGAAAGAAGAGCCGGACGTTATCTTCAGCACGATCAATGGCGACAGCAATGTCAACTTCTACAACGAGTTGGCCTCGGCCGGCATCACGGCTGACAAGATTCCCGTCGTCGCCGTCAGCGTCGGTGAGGACGAGCTTCGCGGTCTGGATCCCTCCAAGGTCAAGGGCCATCTTGCTGCCTGGAACTATTTCGAGAGCATTGATACCCCCAAAAACAAGGAATTCATCAAGAAATTCCAGGACAAATACGGCAAGGATCGCGTCACGGACGACCCCATCGAAGCCGCTTACATGGGCGTCTATTTCTGGAAGATGGCTGTCGAAAAGGCCGGCGACACTGGCGTCGATAAGGTGCGTGAAGCTTT
The DNA here is from genome assembly GCA_045802525.1 of Gemmataceae bacterium. Taxonomy (GTDB): domain Bacteria; phylum Planctomycetota; class Planctomycetia; order Gemmatales; family Gemmataceae; genus JBJMQT01. Next base: position 6,355 of record JBJMQT010000039.1, on the reverse strand, counting down.
CAAGAGCAACATCGAGTTCGACGCTCCGGGAGGCAAGGTTAAGCTCGATCCCAAGACACAGCATACCTATAAGCGGTTCTACATGGGTAAGACCCGCGACGACAAGCAATTTGACGTGGTCTACAAGTCCGATCTGATCGAACCGGTCCCATACCCGCCGGTGGCCTTCCCTGGCTGGAGCTGCGATTGGACCAAAACTGCTGGCGGCGTCACCAAGGGCAAGGAAGTCAAGGTCATGCCTGACAAGGACTAAGTTTTTCTAAGTGTGACACCTACTTGGAAGCGCGGTACGGGCTTCAGCCCAGTCCGCGCTTCGGCTTGTTTGGATGCCAAGGAGACAGCTGCCCTCATGAATGCGTTGGAGCTATCAGAAATCCTGTTCAATGCCTTGAGCTTTAGCTCCATTCTCATCCTCACCGCTCTTGGTCTGGCCATTACCTTCGGCGTCATGCGGGTCATCAACATGGCCCACGGCGAGATGCTGATGCTGGGGGCCTATACCGCTTACCTGCTGGAAAATCCGCAAGCCGTGCCGGTTATGGTTCGTAATTTCGGCAAGCTATTCGGAGCCCAGTGGCAAACCGAATTTGGCTTTCATCTCAACCTCTTCGTCGCTATCCCGGCCGCGTTTCTGTTCGTCGGATTCGTCGGCTACCTCTTGGAGGTAGGCCTGATCCGGTTTCTTTATGGCAGGCCGCTGGATACGCTTCTGGCCACCTGGGGCGTGAGCCTCATCATTCAGCAGATCGTTTTGCTTTTTTTTGAAGCCGATCTGAAAGCGCTTCACTTGCCGGAAGTGGTGGACGGCAATTGGGAGGTGGTCGGCGTGGCCATTCCCAAGCTGCGCATGTTCGTTGTCGCGGTGGCGGCACTTTGTCTATTCGCGGTTTATCTGTGGTTTTACCGCACAAATTTGGGTCTGCAAATTCGCGCGGTTGTTCAGAATCGGCCCATGGCGTCGGCTCTGGGCATTTCGACTCGTCGCGTTGACTCGTTAACCTTTGCTTTTGCTTCAGGACTTGCGGGGGTGGCAGGCTGCATTTTCGGCCATCTCTTTACCGCCAAATACAACATGGGGCCCGATTATGTCGTCGAAGCGTTTATGACCGTCATCACCGGCGGGATGGGCAGTCCCTTCGGAAGCGTGGCGAGCGGTCTGATGATCGGCACGGGGGAAAGCGTCGTCGAAAAAATCCTCGTCAATGCCACCATGTCTAAGATGCTTGTCTTGCTGCTGGTGATTGCTTTCATCCTCATTCGGCCGTCCGGCATCTTCGCGCCGAAGGAGCGGTCCTATGACTAAGTCGAGCGCTCCTTTGGAAGCAGAAAAGCAGGTGCGGTCCCCATCCATCAGCCCAGTGTTACCCGGAGTTCCGCGTCGAACATCGGTCGCCGGGTTGGTCATGGGCGGCAAGATAAATCTTGGCTTTGAGCTATTGCTCTTCGCCGCTCTGCTGATCACCCCGATTCTCATCTTTGGGGATAGCCGGTATTGGCTGCCGATCTTCACGCGGGTAATGGCACTGGCGATCTTCGCTTTGGCAACCGATCTCGTTTGGGGCTACACCGGACTGCTCAGCCTCGGCCAGGGCCTCTATTTTGGTTTGGGCGCTTATGCCGTCGCCTACAGCTTGAAGATGAAGCAGGCCGCAGTGGATGCGGATTTGCCGCCAGGATCGCCGGCCATGCCTGACTTCATGCTGTGGTGCCGGCTGGAAAGAGTTCCGGATTGGATTGTTCCGCTCACCAATATCTGGACGGCGCTGGCCGTGGCGATCTTGGCCCCGACGTTGGTGGCTATGCTGTTTGGCCTGTACACTTTTCGGCCTCGCCTGCGAACTAGAGAGTCAATTCTGAGCACACTGGCAGTTTTTTTGATCGCCTTGGCGCCGGTGGCTTACATGTGGAGAGAGCCCTTGATGGCCCATCCCATGGCGGCCTTGTGCATTGGGCTGCTGCTTCCCGGAATGCTGCTCGGCGGATTGATGATCTCGGGGGCTCGCATAGGCGGCGTCTATTTTTCGCTGGTCACGCAGGCACTCCTCCTGGCAATTTTCACGCTCGTTGACAACCAGCAGCCCTATACCGGCGGTCGTGTAGGCATGCCCGGCCTCGCGCAACTCGAACTTTTTGGCCATACCTTTCGCGATATCAAGCAGATTTATTGGCTGGTAACCGGTTCGCTGGCCGTTTGCTTCTTGTTATGCCTGTGGCTGGTGCACAGCAAATTTGGCAAGGTGCTGACGGCTATTCGCGACAGTGAAACCCGCACGTTGGCGCTGGGCTACAACACGGCCATGTATAAGACCTTCGTTTTCGCGATGGCCGGCGCCATGTCGGGTTTTGCCGGGGCCCTTTACACCACCACCCAGCGAACCGTCGGACCAACCGAAGTCCTGGACATCGGTTTTTCCATCGAAATCGTGATTCTGGTGGCAGTCGGCGGGCGGGGAACCTTAATCGGCGCCGTCTTGGGCACCCTGCTGGTGCTCATGGGCAAGACCTATGTCAACAACGAATACAAGCAGGGTTGGCCTTTGATCCTAGGTGGGCTGTTTGTCGTGGTCGTGTTGTTCCTGCCCGAAGGAATCATCGGCTGGCTCCGCCAAACGCCGCTTCGTGTTCAGAAACTGCTGTTTCGCAACCAAGACTTGGCCGTTTCCTCAAGGTGAACCATGGGCCATCCAGATTCTTCGATCCAATCCGAGACGATTCTTGCGGTTGAAGACCTGACGGTCAAGTTCAGCGGATTCACGGCGCTCAACTGTCTCAATTTCTCCATGCAGCGCGGCGAACTGCGCGTGGTGATCGGTCCCAATGGGGCCGGGAAGACGACGCTCTTGGACGTCATCACCGGCAAGACCCGGCCTCGATCCGGCCGCGTCGAGTTTCATGGCCATGACTTGACGCGCATGCCCGATCATCAGATCGCACGCCTGGGCATAGGACGAAAGTTTCAGACCCCGAACGTCTTTAGAAGCTTGAGCGTTTTGCAAAACCTGATGCTGGCGGTGAAGGCGAATCGGGGCGTCATGGGGACGCTGGCGGCCTCTTTCTCGCGCAACGGCAAAGGGCGCGTTTACGAAATTCTCGACACCATCGGACTGACCGCCAAAGCATCCCGCCCAGCCGGCATCCTGGCACACGGCGAAAAGCAATGGCTTGAGCTGGGCATGCTCATGGCTCAAGACCCGGAGCTTCTCCTCATTGATGAGCCCGTTGCCGGCATGACGCCGCGCGAATCGGAACGCACGGGGGAGCTGCTCATGGCCATGGCGCGCAAGCACGCTCTCTTGGTCATTGAGCACGATATGACTTTTGTCCGCCAGATCGCGCAGACGGTCACCGTCCTTGACGAGGGCAAGACGTTGTGCGAGGGTACGGTCGAGGAAGTGCAGAATGATCCTCGCGTTATCGAGGTTTATCTCGGACAGGACCACGAAGAGCATGCTGAAGATCAAGCGGCTATCGGTCTCTTACGGTGAGTCGCTGATCCTGCGCGACGTGGATTTGGAAATCGAGCCCGGCCAGGTCGTTTGTCTGATGGGCCGCAATGGCGTGGGCAAAACCACGCTGCTCAAGAGCATCATGGGGCTCTTAAAGCCGCGCGCAGGCTCCATCCATTTCGACGGCAAAGACCTCACCCGCACCAGCCCGGATGTTCGCGCTCGCGCCGGCATCGGCTATGTGCCGCAGGGTCGCGAGATCTTTCCCGGGCTTACCGTCCAGGAAAATCTCCAAATCGGTCTGCTCGCCAATCCGGAAAAACCCAAAGCAATCCCGCGCCATGTATTCGAATACTTCCCCATGCTGGAGTCGATGCTCCAGCGCAAAGGCGGCGTGCTTAGCGGCGGGCAGCAACAGCAACTGTCCATCGCCCGCGCCCTCGTCGCCAATCCTAAGCTCTTGATTCTCGATGAGCCGACCGAGGGCATTCAGCCCAACATCGTCTCGCTGATCGGCAACGTGCTCGCCTCGCTCAAGAAGGAAGGCAAGGTTTCCGTCCTGTTGGTTGAGCAATACTTCGAATTCGCGACGAAGCTGGCGGACTATTATTACGTGATGGAAAAAGGCTCCATCGCCCTGCATGGCGACGCCCGCGAAGTCGGCCGGGAAGCGATCAAGCCGTATTTGGCGTTTTAAGAGGCTGTTGGGACGAACTCCGGTGTCGTTTGGCTGATAGCTAACAGCTAAGAACTGATAGCACTTTTGAAAAAGAATAGCTAGGCAGCTATAAGCTCTCAGCTTTCAGCCATAATCAATGCCTTCACGACTAATATGAAATGGCACAACTTCCTCCTGATATTCGCGGCAACCGGCGCCCTGTCGGGATACGCAGCCTGGTTGCAGGCGGAGCGCCATCAAACTGCACCGACCTTTAGCGAATTCGCCTCAACAAGCATCCCGTTGATCCGTAAAGATGCCGCCGAAGAACTGTGGCATGATCCGGCAACGCTGTTTCTCGACGTCCGTTCATCCATTGATTATGACTTCGGCCACATTGCCGGCGCCATTTCCTTGCCGGAGGAAGACTTCGAAAAAGGCTTTCCGGATTTGAAGCCGCGACTCGAACGGGCCAGGGTGATTGTCGTTTATTGTAAATCGTTGGATTGCGGCAAGAGCCTGTGGGCGGCGATTCGGTTGCGGAATGAAGGCTTCACAAACGTGCAGATTTACCCGGCAGGATGGAATGAGTGGGTCACTAGTGAACTGCCAACCGCCGGATCCGGAAGATAAAGCCCGGCTCCGGTCAGGCTTTTTCTCCGCGACGGGATTGACCTGCCGGTACATCCTGGCTGCCGTTTTGTTGATAGCGGCCCTTACGAAAATAACCGATCTCCACAGCTTTGAGGATCGGCTGCTTTTGCATTCGGGGTTGGCCTATCGTCCGGCTCTGATAGTCGCCGGGGTGCTGCCCTGGCTGGAATTGACCTGCGGATTATGTTTGGCGCTGGGCGTAGCCGTGCGCGAGGCGGGAGCGATTGCTACGGCGCTATTGGCTCTGTTTTTGGTTTATTCGTTGTGGCATCACGGCGAGACTGATTGCGGGTGCTTCCTTTTTCCGCATGCCGCGCCGGCGACGGATTCGGGCTGGTGGCCGCCCGTTCGCAATGGGCTTCTTGTCGCCTGTGGTCTCAAAGTGGCGCGGAAACCGTGAACTGGCCGGTGCCCGGCCCTGATCCTTTCAACAAGCTCTTCATGTTTCGCTTATAGGCTTCCACACCCGGTTGGCCGTACGGGTTAATGCCCATAAGGCGGCCTTCGACAACCGTAGCGAGCATAAGCATCTGCATGAGTTGGCCCATCGTATGCTCGGAGAGCGTGGGCACGATGAGGTCGGCGGTGGGGCGGGCCGCTTCGGAGTAAGCCTGGTTTGTGCCGCGGAGGGCGGCTTCGGTCAGATCGGGGAGGCCCTTCCGAGAAAGGGCGTTCAATTCATCTTCGTTGCGATCGGCCATCTGCACCATGATCGGCGGCGTACGCGGCGTGCGCACGACCAGGTTATTGATGAACTTGTCGCGGGCGCCTTCTTGGTGCTGTTGGCCGCGTGAATGCAAATCGCGGGTGGCCACAAAGGTCAGCGGAGTCGGCCCGCGCCCCTGCTTACTTAGGCTTTCCGCAAGCAACTGGTCATACCACAGGCCCAGAGCCTCCAGCTTTTTGGACCAGATGGAGAGGACGCGAATGGGCTTGGCCATTTCCTCGGCCATGCAGAAATTAACCGCCGCGTATTGCAGGACCGGATTGCGTTCGAAAGGCTCTTCCAGGAAACGGCGTGTCATCGCGGCCGCTCCCTGTAAGAGAGCACGGACATCGAGTCCCATTACGGCCGCAGGAAGAAGGCCGCCCGGCGTGAATACGGAATAACGGCCGCCGATGCGGTCGGGAATCGTAAAGATGTCCTCATCGGCGTAGCCGTGCGCTTTGACAACGTCGCGGAGTTTGCTCGTAGGGCCGGTGATGGGCACGAACAGTTGCTTGAGCCGTTCGGAGCGGTTGCCGTAATACTCAACGGCATCACGGTGCAAAACCCGGTAGGCCACGGCGGTCTCGAGCGTGCCGCCCGATTTGCTGATGATTATGACCGACCAGCGCTCCTCGCGCCGTTCGGGATCAACGCAGTTTTCTTGGAGCATGTCCAAGAGGTCCTGCATTACATCGTTGTCAAAATTATTGCCTTCGAAATAAATTCGCGGCACGTCGAGGCGATTCTTGGCGGGCAGTTCATTGTGATACGAGCTTTTAAGCGCTTCGAAGAGCGCCCGGCTTCCCAAATACGAGCCGCCGATGCCCAGGATGACAACCCGGTCGCTTTGTTCTTTGTGTCGAGTGGCGCGGGTCAGAAGGCGCCCGA
>JBJMQT010000038.1:0-65493 GCA_045802525.1 Gemmataceae bacterium | reverse complement strand
ATCTGGTCAGCCATACCGGAAAGGTCGAGCTGGCCCGTGCCGTATTTGAGACGATTGAATCCTTTGTCGACTCCATTCTCCAGTCAGTAGACCCTGCGGAAACCGTCGTCATCGTCACCAGCGACCACGGGCATCTAGAGCAAGTGGCCTACACCCACGGCCATCCCAAGGGAAAAGTGCCGACCTGGTATTTCGGCCCCGACGCGGAAACTCAAGCCGATCGCCTCCGCCGTCCGGAAGGAATTTTTCATGTCGTGGCGGAACAAGGCGGGAGGGCGCTGGTACCAGAGCACACTTTCCCAGAATAAGCTAAAGTCTTTCAAATGGATCGGGCCAGGGGGTTTCCAACGGCATCTGCTTGCACTCAGGCACGAGTTGGCCGATGCGATCGCGGACTAGACCTAAGGTTAGAGAGTTCCTTAGATGCACAAATTTGCGCTCGGCCTGACTACTCTCTTGCTGGGCGTTGTCGCGTTGGCGGGGGCGATTATCCCGTCAATCTTGTTTGACGTGCCGCCGCCCTGGAGGCTATATGACCCAAAGTTGAACGAGCCGCGAGTTGAGGGCCAAAAAACGGTTGAGTGGAAAGGAGTCAAGGTTGCATGGGGCGGCAAGGCCGTCAAGGAAGAGCCGAAAACTGATGAAATCCGCATGTCTAGCGCCAAATGGACGGCTGTTGCGGTCGCCATTATCTCGTTAATCGGATTATCGCTTGGGCCGCTGGCATGGTGGCGCGAGCGTCGCTATGTGCTGGCGGTGCCCGGCATGTGCATGTGCTGTGCGGCGTTAACGTGGCAATATCTGCTTCTCGGAATTGCAGTGGGCGCCGCTGCCGCCGTTTTCCTCTGGGTGCTGTCGCTGTTACCGAGCTCCGTCTCCGTGTGCTGAACTAACCCCTACAGGCCTAGCGTTTTTGCGAGACCGGGTTCTTATCGTTCCAATCAATTGCAAGTTGGTCAAAAAACGAAGGCATGAGGCTGTAATTTGAACCGCTTTACCAGTTTACCAATGTGGGCACGCGTCAACCTGCGCTTGCCCCTTAACATGTCAGAGAGGACAGAGATCGGTAAGCCAATTTCGCGAGCCAGCCGGCTTTGATTGAGGCCGTTGGCTTCCATGAGGAAACGCAGGATTTCGGAATCGGTACCCCTTGGAATGGGCAGATGCTCCTCTTCGTATTTCCTGACCAGTTCCCCTAAAACGCGCAAGTAATCCTGTTCTTGGGGCTGTAAAGGCATGCGATCCACGAGGGAATCCAAAACAGCCACTGCTTCATCCAATTCCGCCCGAGAGCGGAGCGGACGAAGGGGAAATCTCCGAATCAGATGCAAGTATGCACTCCTAGGCGTTGTCCTTAGCGTTTTGGTTGCCATTTCCTCGTTCCTTTCACTCGCTTTCGACTCGGATGTGGTTTGGAGCCGAAATCATCGGATTGCCAAGCGCCTCGTTGGAATTCCTTGTGCGTGAGGACGGCTCTAACAAAAACTGCGGAAAACTGATAGTCAACAAACGCGATGAGCCTATATTTATTTCCGCCAATGTCAAAGATCGTGAGATGCCTGACGCGATCGGCCGTGTTGAAAGTTTGGCGCACGTCTCCGAAGTTGCTCCATAGAGCCGCTTCCACCGCATGAAACCAAGCGGACAAGGGCTGTTCCGCCTTGGGCTCCGTGGCCCAGAATTCAGCCAATTTCTTTCTGGCAATCACGTGCATATCGCCCGTTTCGGAGTGCCGGTTGCCACAGTTGAATTGTATTTTCGCAAACTGCGAAAAGCAAAGACCGCCATTTCGAAATTAGCGAAACCGAAACGGAGATTCGCATAGAATGGCGTAAATTGACGCCGCACCCCTCCTCCGCCAAAATGGTGACGTATATTTTCCTACGGCGTCAAAAGGCTGGACTTTGTTCGCAAGCCCCAAAAACCCGATCATGCTGACTTACTCCACGGGCCCTCCGGGTTCTGTCATCGTCTGCGATGAGTCGCCGCGGGTGATCGAATGCGATCGCTGCGGGCAAAGCGTCGACTGCTTTGTCGACAGCCTGTATGGATTTCATCGCAAGACGGCCAGCGCCATCATGGCCGAGTTTCCAAAGACCGTCACGGCACTGCGGAAACACGAGGCCACCTGTCCGAAGATCCATTCCAAGTAACCAAAGCCTTGGCTGGCTAAGAGCACGTCCGGATTGCCGAGTCAGCTCTCGATCCGAATCCCATCGCATTGCCACTCCAAAAAACTGCCGCAATGTCCGGCTGATTCGGTATGATGAAAGCCATTCATTTTAGCCGTAATCGATTGTTGGCCCCTACGGCAGAGCGGGCGGCGCCATGGTGAAATTCAGTTCGCTCCAACGCACAACCGACGCTGCGCCGGCAGGCGTTCCCCATAAGAAGAAATGGCCGTTCTTGGCGATTTCGGGGCTGCTCCTCGCCGCCGCTGGAGCGTTAGCGTATTGGTGCTGGCCCTCAGCGCAAAAGCCGGTTTCGGCGTCAGCCAGCGCGGAAGAAGATGAAGACTTCGCTGTACCGGCAGTGACCAATCCCGGCTATGTCGGAGCGCAAGCCTGTGCGGCGTGTCACGCTCAGCGCGTCGCCGATTTCAAAACGACTCCGCATTACCGAGCGTGCCGCCTGCCCGAGGCGGCGACCATGCCTTCTGGTTTCGCTCCGGGACACGGATCGTACGCCACGCGCAATCCGGGACTCCGCTTTGAGATGACGAAGTCGGGTGATGACTTTCTCCAGACGGCGATTCATCCAACGGCCCATGGCGAAGAACGTACAACTGCCCGCATCGCTCTGGCCTATGGCACCGGCAATGCCGACGAAATCTATTTCACTTGGCATGGCGATCGGCTGTATGAACTGCCGATGGCCTGGATCAATCCGTTGAAGCGGTGGGGGGAGCAACCCTTCAGTCCATATGGATCGGGGGATTACACTCGAACCACGACGCCGCGCTGCCTGGAGTGCCACAATACCTGGGTCGAGCATGTGGCCGGCACCGACAATCAGTACAACCCCGATACCATGGTGCTCGGCGTCACATGCGAACGGTGCCACGGACCGGGACGCGAACACGTTGTGTTTCATCAAGCCAATCCAGGGGTAGATTCCGCCCAAGGCATCGTGCATCCGGGGCGGTTATCGCGCGACCGCCAGATCGACCTTTGCGGTCAGTGCCATAGTAATGCCGTCAAGCGCCGCGGTCCGGCCTTTAGTTATCGTCCGGGCGAACCATTGGAAGACTATTTCCGGACAAATCTCAACGACCGTCCCGAAGAAGACCACGTCGCCAACCAAGTTCACTACCTGCGCCAGAGTAAATGCTTCCAAAAGAGCGATACGCTCACCTGTATAACATGCCATGACCCGCACAGTCCCAAAGGTCCGGACACGACCCTGGCGGTCCAGAAATCGTGCCAGAAGTGTCATCAGCCGCACGATTGTGCCGAGCAGGAGCGCCTGCCGGCGGCGGTGCGAGGCAATTGCGTCGGCTGCCACATGCCGCAATTCACGAGAATTCAAGTCTACTTTCATACCGAAAACGACCAATACGTCCCCCCCATCCGGCCTCACCAGCATCGAATAGCTGTTTACCCACTGGCACGCCAAGAGGTGCTCTTGGGTTGGCATCAATCACAGTCTGATCCGGCCAGCAGGGAAGAGGCGAGCCGCCTCAAGGAAGCGCTGGGCAACCATTGGCAAGGGGAAGCAGAAAGGCTTAGCAAGGATTACCGCTTTTTGGCGGCCATAGGGGCAATTCGCGAAGCTTGGCGTTTGGATCCGAAGCCGGCAACGCGGGAAAAGTTGCGCGAGGCCATCGCGATTCGAGCGAAGCTTGACGGAGATCTCTTTACCGCACAACACCAGATCGATGAGCGCCGCTTTGCAGACGCGGTTGAAACGCTCAACAACATTCTCAAGATCAAGCCTGACTGGGCCAGAGCGCATGGAAAGCTGGGAACGGCGTATGCCGTCCTCGGCCAAAACGATCGCGCGATCGAGCACCTTAAGGCTGTCGTTCAATACGACCCCGACGACGACTATGGATACTCCATGATCGGTTGGCTGGCCTTTCTACAAGGCAAGTGGGAGCAGGCGGCCGAAGCCTACCGGCAGGCCGATGACATTCAGCCGTATAACGCCAAAATAAACTACCACCGGGGGATGGCCCTTAGCCATCTTGGCCGCTTGGAGGAAGCCATTGACTGTTTGCGGCGGGCGCTAAGGATCGACCCGAAACACGCGGGCGCCTGTCACGCTTTATCAACAGCGCTTTCTCAGCAAGGCAAATTGGCAGAGGCGTTACGCTTTGCTCGCCATGCCGCCCGGCTGACCGACTTTAAGGATCCGGAGATTTTACTGACTGTAGCGGAATTGAACGCCGAGGCCGGCCACTTTACTGAAGCCGAAACCGTGGCTACTCAGGCGCTCGACCTGGCCCCCAGCGGCAATGGGCAACCGGCGTCGCAATTGCGCCTTCGCTTGGAGGAGATTCAAGTACGGGCTAGAAATGCGGCCAAATGACGCAAGACTCATTGACCCTTAGTGAAGCGCGGCGCGTCCGAATGACAACCTCGCTGCTGGAGCAGCAAACCCATTATAACGACACTTCCGTTTCGTGAGGGCGTCGCGGAAGCCGGGACAGCTCGGCGGCCTCTTGGCTTGTAAGCAATTGCGTCTCATCGCCCAGGCCATCTTCCAAAACCAGAGACGATTCCTTGGGAATCGGCATCTCGCCGTCTTCGGTGCTCATCAGGTTGGCCCAAGGCTCCCAGCCCGGCATGTGCATGCAAATAGACTTTAGAACGGCCAAAAGGGGCATGGCTAGAAATAAACCGGGCGTGCCCCAAACCAGTTCCCAAAACATGCAGGCTATGAGAACCGTGGTGGCATTTAGGTGCATCGGCCGCCCCATGACGACGGGCACGATGACGTAGCCTTCCAAAGTGATGATCAACAAATAAAAGAACAAAATGCCAATGGCCATCCAGGGCGACGGACTGCTGATGAAAGCATCTAAGACCGGCAGAATGCCTGCGACGATCGGCCCCAAATACGGGATGTAACAGAGAATCGCCGTGACGACGGCCCAAGTCCACGGCTGCCTTAACCCCGCCCAGCTGTAAATGATGCCGAGTATGAGCGCCAGGCTGAAATTAACAATCGTGCGCCACACCAGGTAGGTGCGCACCTTGCTCGCCATATCCGAAAGGGCCTCTAGAGCCTTGGCCTGAACCTGCGGACTGGGGCCAAATATCCCGACGACCCGCCGGCTCAACATCCGCCCCTCCACCAGCAAGAAGAGGAGGATGAACATGATCAGAATCCACTGCCAGATCCAGCTGCCTCCATAGCGGGCGACGGTCCAAAGGACGTTAATGATGATGCCTTTGTCCGGATCCAGAGCGGTGCGAATGGTCTGAAAGACGCGCGATCGCTCCGCCTTCTCGGGGAAATAGTCGTCGTTGAATTCAACGGGGCTAACATCCTGGAGGCGGCTGCGCAGGTTGGCATACAAGTTCTGCTGGCCTTCGGGATCGGTGGGAAAGTCTTGCAGCATTTTGGGAATGGCCAGACCCAAGATCACAGGGACCACGAGCGTCAAGCACACAAGAAGCCCGACCATGGCCATGCAGGTGAAATCCCAGGATAGCCGAAGTTGAACCATGCCCTTGCGGTAAACAAATGGGAATCTTCCCTGAAGGGCAAAACCGCGAATCTCCCATCCTTGATGCAACATGGTGGCGGCGGGCCACACCATCGCGGCCAACAGCAGCGCTATGACCGTGGGAATGAAAATTGTTTGGCCAAGATAGAGGGCTACGACCAGGCTCAGAATAAGCAGAGCGTTAAGCCCCCAGCGCGTCGCACCGCTCAGATTCAGATTGATCACGGCAGAGTGCCTCGTTTTAGCGGCAGCCGGGGCGTGGCAGCCGGCCCGCATATTTAGTACGATTTGCCTATTTGGATTTACGCTTCTAGATTACTGCGAAACGGCCGGTTCTGCCACGCTGTTTTCATTTATCCTCTGACCCGATCGGCTCGTGCCTGGGCCGACGCCAGCGTATTGTGCAATAGCATAGTAATCGTCATGGGACCTACGCCGCCCGGAACCGGCGTGATTGCCGACGCCACTTCGCGAACCGCCAAGAAGTCCACGTCGCCCACCAGGATTCCGTCGGCAAGCCGGTTCATTCCCACGTCTACTACGACGGCGCCTCGGCGCACCATGTTTGCTTTAAGAAATTGAGCTTGTCCGATGGCTACCACCACCACATCCCCTTGGCGGGTCAATTCTGCGAGTTGGCGGCTGCGGCTGTGGCATACGGTCACTGTGGCATTGGCGTGTTGTCCCTTTTGCATGAGCAGCAAAGCCAGCGGCTTACCGACAATGTTGCTGCGGCCCACGATGACGACGTGAGCGCCGTCTAAATTAACGCCATTTCGGCGCAAGAGGTGTTGAATGCCAAGCGGGGTACAGGGAACATAACGGGGATGGCCGGCCGCGAGCAGCCCGTAATTTTCCGGGTGGAAACCGTCGACGTCTTTGAGCGGCGTTACGGCACGGATGACAGCGGTTTCATCGATTTGCGTCGGCAACGGTAGCTGAACCAAGATACCGTCCACCGCTGCATCCGCATTCAGCCGCAAAATCAGATCAAGTAGTTCTTGTTGGCTGCTATTCGATGGCAGTTGATGTAGCCAGCTTTCCATGCCGACCTTCGCGCAAGCCTTCCGCTTGTTTCGCACATAGACCTGGCTGGCGGGATTATCGCCGACCAGCACTGCCGCCAGGCCCGGGCGGATGCCGGATTCTTCCACCAGACGGGTGATCCCGGCCGCTGTCTCGGTTTGCATCTTGCCCGCTAATTCTTTGCCGTCCAGAAGAGCTGCAGCCATAGGGCCTCCAAGAGGGATAGAAAGGCCATTCAGAATATAACGGCAAGCTTGGTAACCTGTTGCGGCGATGCCATGGGGTCGAATCTACAAAGTTGTTCTCTGCGTTTGCCAGGCGGGCGACAGGCCTGGGGGAGACTCTCGGTACTAAACCCAATACGTTCATCCATTAAATTCGTTTCTTGTGTGGCAAGAATGTGAAGACCCAGTGGTCCGATTATAGAGAAAATGGCATTGGTCCAAAGTAAACCCTTTACCTAATACACGCCTAGGGGTTATATTGAGCTAACGCCTTGCTACCCAGGAAGAGATTTCTGGCTCGGTGGCCGAAACGGCTTCCCTTGCAGGATTCTCGATAAAGAGGCATTAATGATCTCTCCGATTGCCAAGAAGCGTCAGTCTACAGTGCTCCTGGTCGAAGACGACGAACTCGTCCGGGATGCCATGACGCGCATTTTGGTGCGGGAGGGATATCTAGTATTGGCAGCGTCCACCGGCCACGACGCGATAGGGCTCTTGAAGACTCCGCTCTCCCCAATCGACGTAGTATTGCTCGATGTGAATTTGCCGGACGTTAGCGGCAAAGATTTGTGCGCCCGCCTTCGTCAGATGCACCCGAACATGCCTGTAGTCGTATGTACAGGTGAAGCGGCCCCGGATGAAACGGCGGAACTTCTCAAACTGGGAGTGCATCGCTATTTCTGCAAGCCCATTGCCATGGAAGAATTGCTGGCGACCGTGGAAGCCGTCACGATGGATCGAAAAGCAGCGTGCTCGTAATTCTTCCGACCATTGAGCGCCTGCAAGCTGGAAGCGATTTCTCTCGCGCAATCCCGCCAATGCGAACCTCTCCGCTTATTCACCGCTAAGGATCCCATCTTTCTTCTCTTGAAACAAATTCGGGTCGCCGATATTGCTCACGTCTGCGCGAAACCCTTTTACGAATCGCTCAGTTACCTGAAACGATCGTGACTAACCCAGCAGCAAGCGACCTGCAGGCAGCTAATTAAAAGACAGCCCAATTTTACGATGCAGAACTCACGGATTCATCCCTGGGCCGCTTTGGTTTGTTTGCTATCACTGCAGCCCAGTGTTCGGGCCCAGACTTTCGAATTTACTCCTCCCCAATCGCGAAAAGACGTTCTTTTGCTACCTGAACTGGGCTTCGCCTCTTCCGGTAATTTGGGCGATGGCAGTTTGGGGAACCGTACACCGCGGTTGCGCCTTTTTCGCATGCCGACCGGGTTCTTAAGTGATCCTGTTGGATTTGATTCCGACAACGATCCGAATGTCGTCGAAACTGGGGCCCCAAGCTGCCCCTACAAAGACAGTGGAGACGGGCTGCTTAATCGGGTTCAGTTTAATGTGGGCAGCGACAACCCTTTTTTTGATTTTCGCAGGCCGGGCGATCCGGGCGGAGTGGGCTATTATCGGCTCCACTCGCAAATTCAGCTCGTGGGCACCGAGAGCACCGGATTATCTTTTGGCTGCCAGGCGGTTTCGCCGGCCGGAATAGAGAATGACGGAGTCGCGGACGGGCCGACTTTCTTCAGTCCCAATGTCGCATGGTTCCAGGATCTGGGCGAAGGTTCCGCCTTGCATGGCTTCGTAGGCGCACATATGCGAGCCGCTGGCCGATTGCCGGAAGGGCTCAACCGAGGATTCCAATATGGCAGCGTGCATTACGGCATGGCGTTTCAACAACCACTCGTCTGCCCAAAATCGGATCCAACGCGCGGACTCTATTTCTTCGTAGAAGCCTTGGGCCGATATCGAACCGAAACCGATTACTCCGCGCGCCAGCCGGAGTCGCCCTGGGAACTGTTGCCGGGCATGCACTGGCGCGTCAACGAATCCTGGTGGTTCTCCGGAGGCGTCGTTCTTCCCAAGGGCACTCCACGCCCCGACTTCAATTACTGGCAAATCACCTGCTCGGTTCAGTTTTGATCCGTCATGTCCGCCGAAATTCCATTACCGTATTTCCGCCCAAGTCGAGGGCGAGCGCGAAGTTTTCCCCCGGCTGCGGCAGCAAGCTGGCTTTGAACATCGAACCCTGAATGGTTTCCAGCTTTCTAAGACTCATCAACAGGCCAAACGGCTCCAGTCGATCGCCCGGCAATATCGCCTTGTGCCAAACTTGGAGCCGAAGCCGCGTCGGCTGGCCGGCCCAATCCTCCAGCGGAGCAGGCGCAGCCAGTAAAATACGACCATTCCGAGAAATCGCGCGATAGCCCTTTCCCACGCGGCATTTGGCCAGCATGCGCGGGCGCAGGTCGCAAAGGATTACGTCGAGTAGTAGCGGCAGGCAACCGACATCGGACGCCAGCGGGCCCCACAGCAATTTGTCCCACGCTGAAGGCATAGGGATCTCTTAACCATGCGGCGTAGGCAAGCCATGCTCGCGGCGAAGCGTTCGCAAGGCGTCTCGTTGATGGGTGCGGATTCTCAAATCGGACCGTGCAAAAGCACTGCACAGGAGTACGAAGCCGGCTTTCTCGTCTTCGGGAAATAGGCGCAACGCCTCCGATTGATCGACTTGACCTTCGAGGATCTTGCCCGCGCAGGTCGTGCACCAGCCTTGTAGGCACATGTAGGGGAGTTCAAGCCCGGCGTTGGCCGCGGCATCGAGAAGGTACTGATCCTCCGCGACTTCGGCCTGGACTTCCCGATCCGGCGTGACAAAAGTGACCTGGTGGTTGGCCATAATCCCTATTTTAGCGGGTATCGCCAATTCAATTGGCCGGGTGAAGGTACTTCCTTGATTTGGGTGGCCGGGGTTGAGGTACTCCGAAACCCCGGCGTGCCGTGCGGATTAAGAATCTTCAGTCATCGGCTGAACGAGGGGCGCTGCCCCGGGGTTTCGGAGTACCTCAACCCCGGCCACCCGCGCCGGACGCCGGCCACCCGCGCCGACGCAGCGAACGCATAGGCGCCCTTTCTTGGCCGTCCACTTTTCGTCAAACCACTTTTCGGCTTCTTACGGGTTGTAGAACCCGCGATTCTTGCTGTAGGGGGCGTCGCCCGGCGAACCGCGGCGGAAGTGGCCGGAGGGTCGCACCGTGTTGTCCCGCTCCATGCTGAGCAGTTCGATAAACCAGGCCTCGTGCTCGACTTCTTCGTTAAGAATGCGGGCGGCCATGTCGTAGGTGCGCGGGTCCTTGCCAAAGGTCAGATCGCAGATCTCGCTCCAAGTGCGGATGGCGCAGCGCTCGGCCTCCAGAAGCACCGTAAGGATATTGGTTGCCGTGGGGCTATCGGGCAGATAGGCGTCGGGGCAACCGGCCCGATCGGCGAAAGTGCGAATGTCCTTGGGAATGCTGCCGCCCAACTCATAAATGCGCGGCGTAATAAGCTCGAAGTGGGCCCGGTCTTCCAATCGGGCGTCTTCGCAGATTTCTTTGTAATCTTCCTGACCGGCCAGATACATCCGCAAAATCGTGTAGTAATAGTAAGTCGTGAACTCGGCGCCGGCGGCGTCGATAAGCTTTTCGATAAGCTGCTCGACGTTGACGCCGCGCGCCCGGATCTGCTCAACGCCGACGCGCTGGCTAACATCTCCAGGCTTTGTTTTGCCGGTCGCATGAGGTTTTTTCGTCGCTGCCATGTCGCATCTCTCCTTGGTGACGGAACAATGAATGGCCCGCTTGCACGTTTTGCCCAACCTTGGCACCCGCGCACAGAGCGGGCCCGCTCGCTATCAACAGGCACACCTTCACGCTCTTTTTAGCTAATGAAAGAAGGGATGGCCGCAAGGATTTCGGGCCCAGCCCAGCGTGAGCCCGCGCCGAGGAGAACTCCCTGTTCTTGTAGCTCCTTCAAAAACGTTCCCGCCGACTCCGTGGTGCGCTCGACCGGTGAATGCAATGCAACGTATTCCGGGCGCCCAGGCCGGCCGATGTCTCTTCTCAGTAATAGGGCTTTTTGGTAATTTACCCTCTGACAAGAATGCAAATTGGCGCCGTTTAGCGGCGCGGCACGCAGACGGAGGAATTTGTGGCTTCGATCGAATACAGCCAGGTGCGCCGTGGCATGGTCATCAAGGGCGAGGATGGCCAACTCTATACTGTCGTGGAACGCGACCTGAACACGCCCGGCAATTGGCGGGCAATCTTGCAACTCAAGCTGAAAAATCTCAATACCGGCTCCATCACGATGAATCGGGTGCGCCCGCAGGACAAGGTGGAGCAAGCGTATCTCGACAAGCGGGAAATGCAGTACCTCTACCGCGAGGGCGACGACTACATCTTCATGGACACCGAGACTTACGATCAAATTCCTCTCAGCAAAGACTGGGTCGGCGACCAGATGCTCTACATCAAGGAGAATACCAACGCCCAGGTGGTTTTTTACGAAGGCAAGCCGATCAGCTTGGAGCTGCCCGCTACGGTCGAGCTAAAGGTCATCGAGACGGATCCCTCGCTCAAAGGCGCGACTGCGGCCGCTCAATATAAACCGGCTACGCTTGAAACGGGCCTCAAAGTGACGGTCCCGCCCTTCATTGCGACTGGTGAAATGGTCCAAGTGGATACGCGCTCCGGTGAGTACTTGAGCCGGGCCAAATGAATAGGGGTTTAGCGGCCAGCCCCATGCGAGCGCGTACGCGCTCGCATGGGGCTGGCCGCTAAACGGTTGTGGTGATTGCTTCACTGGTCACTTTGACAACGGATTTCGGCCTGGAATCGCCCTATGTCGCGGCGATGAAGGGCGCCCTTCTCAGCGTCAACCCCTCGGCTCGGCTTATCGACCTGTCCCATCAAATTCCTCCACAGGACATTCGTTTTGCCTCCTATTTTTTGGCAGCCAGCGTTCCTTATTTTCCGGCCGGGACGCTTCACGTGATCGTGGTCGATCCGGGGGTCGGCACCGACCGTGCGGTGCTTTATGTTGAATTGGCCAGCCAAAGGCTGCTGGCGCCGGACAATGGCTGTTTGACCGCGCTACTCGAAGCCAAGGGACCTCCCAAGAGCGTGAGAAGAGTTCAGGACCGCGACTATTGGCGCGACCAAGTGAGCGACACTTTTCATGGCAGGGATATCTTCGCGCCCGTCGCCGGCCATCTAAGCCTGGGTCTCAAACCAGCCAAGCTTGGGTCCCTGGCCAGGGAATGGATTGCCCTGGACACCCCAAAGCCAATTAGGACATCAAATGGAATCCAGGGCGAGGTTTTGTTTATCGATCACTTCGGCAATTTGATCACCAATATTCCCGGCCATCTGATGCACCAACCTCCGAGCTGTCTCACTATCGGAAAGCGGCGGCAGCGCCGGTTTTCATGGGTCCGGACCTATGGGGAAGCCAAAGAGAGCGACTTAGCTCTGCTTATTAGCAGTTTCGGCAATGTCGAAGTCGCGGTTGTCGGCGGCCATGCCGCCAAGCGGCTCGGCGCCGCCGTTGGCACGGGCGTGGTTGTGGGCTTTCCGGATTAGCGTATATACATTTCACTTCATGGAGCCTACCCGCCAACAGTTAGAGCAATGGGACCGCGATCACGTCTGGCACCCGTTCACGCCGATGCAGGTCTACGCGAAAGAGAAGCCGCTCATCATCGACCGGGCCGAGGGATGCCTGTTGATCGATCTCGACGGCAGGGAATATATCGACGCCGTTTCTTCCCTCTGGTGCAACGTTCACGGCCATCGCGTCCCGGAACTCGACGCGGCAATCCGCGATCAGCTTGATCGTGTGGCTCATTCCACGCTCTTGGGAATAGCCAATGTGCCATCCATTCGTCTGGCCCGCCGCCTCGTCGAGTTAGCGCCGCCGGGGCTGAATCACGTTTTCTTCTCCGACGACGGGGCGACGGCCGTCGAGGTCGCGCTAAAAATGGCGTTTCAGTATTGGAGGCAATGCCCCGACCCAAAGCCGGTCAAGACGAAGTTTCTTTCCTTAGGAGGGGCCTATCATGGCGACACGCTGGGCGATGTCAGCGTAGGCGATTTGGCTCGATTTCATGAACTCTTTCGCCCGTTGCTCTTTCCGACTTTGCGGGCCCCGAGCCCTTACTGCTATCGGTGCCCCCTGGGGCTCGAGCGGAAGACCTGTCAGGTCGACTGCGCGGAGGAGTTGGCGGAGATGGTTCGCGAGCACGCCGACACGCTTGCCGCCGTTATAATTGAGCCCGTCGTGCAATGTGCGGCGGGCGTCATCACGGCCCCGGCCGGCTATCTCCGCCGGGTTCGAGAGGTCACACGCGAACACAATGTCCTGCTCATTGCGGATGAAGTGGCTGTCGGCTTTGGGCGGACTGGAACGATGTGTGCTTGTGAGCAAGAGCGGGTGGCTCCAGACTTTC
Organism: Gemmataceae bacterium; assembly: GCA_045802525.1. Classification (GTDB taxonomy): domain Bacteria; phylum Planctomycetota; class Planctomycetia; order Gemmatales; family Gemmataceae; genus JBJMQT01. The sequence goes on along the minus strand of JBJMQT010000038.1, from coordinate 52,298 downwards.
TGTGCTTGGCAAAAGGGCTGACAGCGGGATACATGCCTTTAGCGGCGACACTGACAAACGACGCAATTTATCAAGCGTTTCTAGGGCGGCCCGAAGATGGCCGGACGTTTTATCACGGCCATACTTATACCGGCAACCCCCTTGGCGCCTCTGTTGCTTTGGCCAACTTGGATTTGTTCGAGAGTAAAGGTGTAATGAGGGCACTGCCTAATAAAGTGGAGGCATTGAAAGCAAACCTGCAAAGGTTTCAAGAACTTTCTATCGTCGGCGACGTCCGTCAACGCGGTTTAATCGCTGGGATCGAACTCGTTTGCAATAAGACTGCTAAACAGCGGTTCCCGAGCGATCAGCGCGTGGGTGCGCGGGTCTGCCGTCTGGCCCGGGAGCGGGGCGTACTTTTGCGACCCTTAGGCGATGTTCTGGTAATTTTCCCCCCCTTAAGTATTGATATTTCTTTATTGAACCGCCTTTGCCAGGTGCTTTACAATTGCATCGAGATTGTAGCCACGAAGCTTTAGGAATGGATCCGCAGAGTTCTGAGCATTACGGATAGGAGGGCTATTTCGGCAGCCCAATCCTTAATTAGCACCGGGGGCTGGCAAAGGCTTTAATGCAAGGTCTCTTCTTCACAGGCACAGATACCGGGGTCGGCAAGACGCTCATCACGGCAGCGGTGGCCCGTATTCTCCGCAGCCAAGGTTACAAGGTTCGCGTTTCTAAGCCCGTGGCAACTGGCGCAACTTGGGTGGAGGGACGCTGGCTCAGTGGCGACACGGTTCGTCTGGCGGAGGCCGAAAACAACCTTGAAGCCTTGCAAGAAATAACGCCCTGGTCCTTTCCGGATCCTGTCGCCCCCCCTGTCGCGGCCCGCCGCCAGGGGGTTCGCTTATCGCTGGATGAATTAGCAGCGGCAGTGCGGCGCAGGAGCGAGCCGCAAACCCGCGTCTTGGTGGAGGGTGTCGGCGGATTGTTGTGCCCTTTGACGGAAGAGGCGACTGTTGCCGATCTAGCTCAGGAATTAAAACTGCCTCTTATTGTCGTCGCGCGACGATCGCTGGGGACGTTGAATCACAGTTTGCTGACTCTCGAAGCAGCGGCATCTCGTGGTCTTCCTGTGGCCGGATTAATCGTCAATCAATCGACGCCGGATTCAGGATTGGCGGCAGAGACAAATGTGGACGAATTACGGAAACGGATTGGTGTCCCAATTTTGGCAGTCGTGCCTTATCAAACCGATTGGCCTACGGACGATCTTTGCGGTTTAGCGGACGTCAATTGGAACTTGGTGATCCAGACGCAAATCCCATTGAAAGCCAAGACGGAGGAATACCTTTCCGCATGGAAATAGTGAATTTGCAGTGTGGGCATTGCGGTAATCTGATGGGCGTGGAGGCGGCCTTTCTGGGCCAGCAACTCCGTTGTCCTCATTGCCAGGAAGTCGTCGCTGCACCTTCCACTCCCCCGGACATCCATTCTCTGGACGCCCCGCCGCAGGCCGCCTCGATTGCCGAAACCCCACAAATTGATGCCCCGCCTCCCTCCCCCGTTGCTAACGAATTAATTCTTCCGAGCCTTTCAGACAGCGTGGCCCATTTCGAAATTACGCCACCTACGGACCAAGATAGTATTTTCAGCGCCAACGAATCCAGCGGAGACGGGTTGTTTGACGATCCACTGCCTCAGGTCGAAATGCCTTTGGAGTCAGGTTGGATGCCGCCGAGCAATCAAGTCACTCCGCCAACTCCGCCACTGGAATTGGGCGTCGCGCTTCAAGAGGCGGCAATGCCGTCGCCGCCTGGCTGTGAAGCAGACCCGGGACCGCTTGCGCCCATCCCAGTCGAAGCTCCTTCCGCCGATCAGCATGCAACGCCTGAAATGGTTTCTACACCGGGTTTGCATGGCATAGATGCCCCGTCGCCGGTCATGCCGATTTCCGGAGTGCGGATTCCCAAGCCAAGGAGGCCCTGGCTGGTTCCGATGCTGATCATTCCGCTAATCTCCTATTCAATCTTGGCCACAATCGCGGCCGCGATTCTATACACAGAGAAACAACGTCGAATTCATCCGCTCGAGGCGATTCCGGATCAAGGGGAAAACAAAGGGGCGACCCGGAGCAAGGCCGGCGCCGTTAGACTGCCCGATCCGGCTCAGCCTTTGCCGGATCGATTAAAGGTGGGGCTCGGCAATTCCATAACAATCGGCGACCTTGAAGTGACTCCCGAAAAAGTGGAACGCAGACATATCCGCTATGAATCCATGCGCCAGGGGATTTCTCCCGACCCCACAAACTTCGAGGCTCTAGCTCTCGTATTGCGTCTAAAGAATATTTCTCAAGACGTTGTTTTCAAACCGCTGGACCCGTATTTCACACGGCAGTGGAAACCGAAGAACGGGGGCCTGATGCCCTACACCTATCTCCATGTGGGGGATCATCAGTTTTATGGCGGCCCTCTTAGCATGAGCGACGTGCGCGACCACCAACTTCGCGTAGCTGGCCAGGATTTGGACGAACAGCTCCGTCCCGGCGAAGAGTTCACCACGTTTATCTGCACCGACCCCGACGATCCCCTCAAGAAGGCGCTCGACGCGTGCCGCGATTCCGACCCCTTGCTCTGGCGGGTGCAGGTTCGCCGCGGCCTAGTCCGTGTAAACGACCGCGACGTCTCTGCCACGGCCGTGATTGGAGTGCAGTTTTCGCGGCAAAGCATTGAATGAAAAAGCGACAGAAAGTCTTGCGTCGGCTAGAAGCAACTTTTATAAAAGAGACATATAAGGATGTTTTTGCTCCCACAAGCAAATCCATATACGTTCAACGAATGAAAGAGCCTTGTTGGACTGTCGGGGGATGGCAGCCAATATTTGATTGCGATTCTAAGGATCGTAGAAAACCCTTTTTCTTTACCAGGCTAAACTGCCCTAGCGCACGGTGGTGCGCGGGATATCCGCAGTGTTAGCGCTTTTGGACCATTGACGTTTCTGCAACCTGTGAATTGGTGCTCTACCGAACTCTTTTGTCATTAGTTGGCGATTCCTGCCTCGGTTCATTACTTATTTCGGTCCTATAACCACCCAAGAAGGAGCAGCCGTTTTTTGCGGCAAGGAAGACTTATGAAACTCACGCGCGCGTCGAGCTATGCAATACATGCCCTCACTTTTATGGCAGCGCAAAAGCACGAACGGCCCATGGCCTCTCACAACGTTGCTCAATCGGAAGACATTCCGGAGCGGTTTCTTCTAAAGGTTCTAAAGCCCTTGGTTTCAGCGCGCATTCTGCACTCCGTCAAAGGACCTAACGGAGGGTACCGTCTAGCTAAATCGCCACGCGAAATTTCCATGCTAGAAATCATTGAAGCGGTTGACGGCCCGATTCGCGGCCAGGCCCCCTTCACCGCGCATGATGGCAATGGCGGTCTCAATCGCAAGCTGGAAAACATCTGCAAGCAGATGGCGGTCCAGACCCGCCGCAACCTTGAAAAGGTGCGCGTGTCGGACTTGGCTACCAGTAAACGGTAGTTCAGACCGGTCCCCAATCGGCATGCCGGTCGAGACATAGGCCGGCACAATCGCATAGAATTTCCTTCGTGGATTTTGTGTATGCTTTTCGGCTGCGCTGATTCTTCCGAAGAAACAGGAAGGAATCGGGCGGCTGTGGACCAATACGGCTTTTCATGGCTCTCCGCGTTAGCAACATTCGCCTCGGCGTGGATGAGCCGGAATCGGCGCTCTCCGGACGGTTGTCCAAGTTGATTGGTTTGCCGCCGGAAGCTTTCGCTTGGCGCATCCTGCGTAAAAGTCTCGACGCACGCGATAAGGATTGCCTCCAATTCGTTTATCATGCAGAGGTTCGTCTTCCCCAAGACGAGACAGGCGTCCTAGGTCGAGCTCGGCGCCATGTCCACGGGCCGGCCCAGATAGAACCGTTCCATGAACCACCCTTCGAAATTCCCGTCACGGGATCAGCCCGTCTGGATCACCGTCCCGTAATCGTAGGTTCGGGACCGGCCGGGCTGATCGCTGCCTACTTTCTAGCCGGCCAAGGGTACAAACCGCTGGTGCTGGAGCGAGGCCGGGCCGTCCGCGATCGCATTCGCGACGTGCGCGCCTTTGATGGAGGCGGCCCCTTAGATCCGGAGAGCAACTACCTGTTTGGAGAGGGCGGAGCAGGCACCTTTAGCGACGGCAAGCTCACGTGCCGCAGTTCCGGGCCGGATGTTCGGCAGGTCCTTGAATGGTTTGCCGGCCACAAGGGCAAGCCATCTGTGGTTTATGAACACCGGCCCCACCTCGGCAGCAACCGCCTGCCTGCCGTGGTCAAGGCCATTCGGAGGGCGGTCGAGGCCCTAGGGGGCGAGGTTCGGTTTTCTTGCTTGGTGGAAGATCTTGATATTGCGGACGGAAAATTGCGCGGGCTGTTCACTTCTTCGGGCTATATTGCGGCATCCGTCGTCATGCTCGCTATCGGCCATAGCGCGCGCGATACCTACGCTATGCTGGTCCGCCGTGGCGTGCCAATGGTGCAGAAGCCGTTTCAAATGGGCGTGCGCATCGAGCACTTGCAGGAAACGGTTAACCGCGTCAAGTATGGCCCGAAACACCTGGAGGATCGGCTAGGCGCTGCTGACTATACTCTCATCGCGCACGGGAAGCAGGACTTGTTCACATTCTGCATGTGTGCCGGCGGCTATATCATGCCCAGCGTTTCAGAGCCGGGCTATTTCTGCACTAACGGCATGAGCCTATCGAAACATGACTCGCCCTTTGCCAACAGCGGTCTAGTGGTGACCGTTTCGACGGAACAGTTCGGGAGTTCCGATGTGCTGGCCGGAGTTCGTCTCCAGCAAATCTATGAAAGCAAGGCCTTTGAAGTTGGGGGCAGGGGTTATCTCTGTCCCATCCAACGGGCCGTCGATTTCCTGGCAAGGAAGCGAACTGACGGAATCCCATCTAACAGCTATCCGCGCGGCTGTGTTTCCGCCGACATTGGCGAACTGGCGCCGCCTTCGATCGTCGAGGCTCTTCATCAGGGCCTGCCTATCATGGACAAACGTTGGCAAGGCCGATTCTTGCCTGAGGCAACCTTGGTCGGGCCGGAAGCCCGAGGCAGTGCGCCCGTTCGCTTAGTGCGTGATGAAGCCAACCGTGAGACACCCGGAATCGAAGGACTCTATCCCGTCGGAGAGGGAGCAGGCTACGCCGGAGGAATCATAAGCGCGGCGGTCGATGGGTTACGCTCTGCCAAGGCGATTGTGGCAAAATATGCTCCTTTGGAACGCGTCATTGCTTAATTGATTGGTCTCGATTATTATTTTCTTGGATCTTTCGTCCCCGATAGAGTTGGTTTCTGGCCATGAGTCAAATGCTCAAAGTATCTGACGAACTTTACTCTCGCCTTAACAGAGTCGCCCGTAAGCGGGGCCTTGAAAATGTCGAGCAACTGCTTGAAGAGTGGGGTGGACTCGAGGACGATCAAGGGCAAGGTAAAAGCGCAGTCAATTACATCAACCGGTTAAGAACCAGTCTAATTGAAAAGTATGGTCAAATGCCTGACAGTACTCCCCTTGTTCGCGAAGACCGTGAGCGTTGATGGACAAGATAGTTATCGACAGCAGCGTTGTGATCAAGTGGTTTGTGGGCGAGCCTTATTCCGCTGAAGCAAGCAGTATCCTCACCCAATACCAGAATGGCGGTCTTTCTCTTCTTGCACCTGATCTGCTTTTTCGATGTGAATAAGTGAACAGTATACGACTTTGTCTGCAATCGTACTTCCTTGCTGCGCGGTCAAACCAATGTCAATGGTCGACCGAGTAAGCAGGGCCATTTCGGGATGGCGAATATCGTAGGTTGTGCCGTCAGATAGGTAAACTCGGACGGGGACAAAAGGGCGCCGCCTAAGAAGCTCTTCTAATTTCTCCGGTCGCATGCGTCATCCCGCCGTCTTACGTTTCTCCTGCAATTGGTTGAGCTTATTGTAGAGCGTCTTGAGGCTGATTCCCAGTTCGGCTGCGGCGGCAGGCTTGTTGTTGTTGTGTTTCTCCACGACGCGCACGACGTGCTCTATTTCGATTTCGTGGAGCGTTCGTGACCCAGGCGCCGGAATCCCGGAGAGGCTGGCGGGCTGCAATTTGAGCGTGGGGGCTGATCCGGGGGCGGCACAGATGTGATGGGGCAAATGTTCCGGCGTGATCGTTTCGCCGCCGGAGATGATGAAGGCGTGCTCCATGACATTGGCCAGCTCGCGGACATTGCCCGGCCAGTCGTGTTCGAGCAATACGTCGATCGCTTCGGGACTTATCAAACCCGAGATCTGGTCCACAGGTCTGCGGGCCGCGCGGGCAAGCAAATGGCGAGCCAGGTCCGGGATGTCGGCCCGGCGCTCGCGCAAAGCCGGCAAGCGAATCTCAAACGTATTAATGCGGAAATAGAGGTCTTCGCGAAAGTCGTCGCCCCGGATCATGGTTCGCAGGTCGCGATTGGTTGCGCACAAGATGCGAACTTCGGTGCGAAACGGCTCAGTCTCACCGACTCGGCGGATCTCGCCCGACTCTAAGAAGCGCAACAGCTTCACTTGGATGTTCTTGTTCAGCTCTCCGACTTCGTCAAGAAACAACGTGCCGCCGTTGGCGACCTCAAAAAGGCCCTTGTGATCGCGGTCGGCGCCGGTAAAAGCGCCCTTGCGATGGCCGAACAATTCGCTTTCGACCAGATTTTCCGAGAGTGCGCCGCAATTGACCGGGACAAAAGGCATCTCAACGCGCTTGCTTTGTTGCCAGAGAGTGCGCGCCGCGAGTTCTTTGCCGGTTCCCGTTTCGCCCAGTATGAGGACCGTCGAATCCGTCGGTGCAACCGTGGAAATCAGGCGATGAACTCCGTTCATCGGCGACGACTTGCCGACCAAGACGGTAGGACCTTCGGCAGCTTGTACACGGTTTTGCAGGGCAATGTTCTTGTGCTTGAGGTCGCGCTTCTCCGCGACTTTGCGGAGCACCGCCTCGATCTCCGTGAGTTTGCAGGGTTTGGTAATGTAGTCAAACGCTCCAAGCCGCATGGCGTCAATCGCCGTTTCCATGCTGGCGTGGCCGGTCATCATGACGGCCTCGGTGTCCGGGGCCAGCGCCTTGAGTTGTTCGAGAACCTCGATGCCGGTCATTCCCGGCATGCGCAGGTCGAGGATGGCTACATCGAACGTGCTTTTCTCAAGAGCTTTGAGGCCGGCGCGCCCGTCCGGGCAAACCGTGACCTCATGCCCCAGTCGCGGCAGTTCGGAGCGCATGAATTCCTGCAAGGACCGCTCGTCGTCTACGAACAGAATCCGCAGGCTCTTATGCGGCGCAGTAGCCAAACTGATCCTCCTCTATGCCCGGTGTGGGAGGCACCGCGAAATCGCGCGCTGCCTTCCCGATGTCCGATGCCTCATGCCGCCTCGCGCTGACGTTTTCCCGCACGAGTGTCCCTTGGCAAGTCTTCCAGACTCTTTGTTCCCGATTCCGGACTGCGATTCGCAGGCTCTTGATCGTCCACAGGCTTCATTGGCAAACGCACGGTAAAGACGCTTCCTTCGTTAATGCCTGGGCTGGCAGCTTCGATCTCGCCTCCATGCTGCGTAATGATGCGGTGCGTGATGGTTAATCCGAGCCCGGTTCCTTTCCCGGTGCGGCTGCGCGTGAAGAACGGCTCGAAAATGTTCTCCAAGACTTCCGCGGGCATGCCGCATCCGGAATCCGCGAATGTCAGTTCCGCTAGTTCATGATGCTGGCGAAGAGCGACGGTGAGCGTGCCGCCCTCTTCCATACTGTCTAAAGCATTAACAATCAAGTTGAGAACGACCGACTTAATCTCCTGGGTGTTAACCCAGACGCGGATGGAGGCGGCCTGCTCGAAGACGATCTCCTTGCCCTTGCGGTTTTGCAAGTGCTGGACCATGTCGAGCACGGATTGCACCAGCTCCCCTAAGTCCACCTGTTCCCGGCGGCGCTCGCCAGTCCGGCTAAATTCCAGCAGGCGCTCGGTAATCTCTTTGCAACGAAAAGCCTCGTCTTGAATCATCTTCAAGTATTTGATCACAACGTCCCAGTCTTGATGCCGATCTTCGGCGCCTTCCGTCTTTACCCGGAGACCGGTTAGCAAAGGGGTAGGCTTAATTAGCTCAGCCAGTCGGGTCTCCAAGGCTTCGCTGCAAAACGCGATGCTGGCCAAGGGATTATTGATCTCATGGGCCACGCCGGCTGCCAAGAAACCAACGCCGGCGAGGCGCTCCGACCGCACGAGCTGGCGGCTCCGTTCGTTGACTTGCCGGGCCAGATCCCGGTACATGTCACGGAGCCGGCTCGTCATGTTGTTAAAGGCTGCCGCCAAGTCTTCCATTTCATCGCCGCTATGGACTTCGATCCGATGTTCGAAGTCTCCCTGAGCGACGCGACCGGCGCCTCTTTCGAGATCGCGGACGGGATAAAACACCCAGCCGTAGAAGAAACGCAATAGACCCGTCATGAGCAGGATGCCGACAACACTGGCGGTTCCGACAATCCACATGCTCTGTTTATTTTCTTCTTTGGCGGTTTTTATGCGATCCGTTAGGCTGTCGTATATGGCCTGAAGCAGCTCGTCGGATCGACGTACAAGATTGTCAATGGCGGTGTCAATCGCGGCACTAAAATGCCTGGGCTTAGTGCCATTGGATGAGGCTACTCCAGCTTTAAATACATAATCGGGGTGCTTCTCATCGGCAAAAGCGTTTTCGATGCCTTGGTCGAGTTGCTTAAAATCATTCAGGAGGCTGTTTACGATTTGACTGGGCAAATAGCCGTTGTCGGGATCGCGATGACGCTCGACCGTGTCGCGCAACTGTCTTTCATAACCCTCCAGCGCCGCTTTTGCTGGACTTGCCTTGGCCAAAAACTCGTTCTTAAGCTCCAGGGGCGTTTTGTGATTGATGCTTTCCGAGCGATTGTCATCGCCTTCTTTGCCGCTTTGGTCGTCCGCCTTCGTTGATCCGGCCAAAGCGGCAATAGCATGTTTCAGTTCATAGGCGGCTTGAAGTTCCAACAGCTTGCTGTCCATCGTCTTGGTCGTCGACATGTACGAGGCGAGACCTTTGTAAGTGCCGACAAGCAAGAGGGCAATGATGGCCACGACGAGGCCGAGCCCAAGTATCAACTTGTGGCGTATCCGCCAAGCACAGGCCACGTCCGGACCTCCTTGCCCATGGACGCGAAGGGATGGTTTAGCCTGTCGGACGACCCCTTGGGAAATTGAGACCATCCCAGGCGAGGCGGACTCTACCAGAAGAGGCGATAGGAATGGAGAGCAACTTGTGACGGCGCGGACGCGTAAGCCTGGAAGGATAGGAAACTTAAGTCACCGGCTTGGCAGCAGAGCAACAAAGGCGCGCGAGGCTCTTAGGCGTAGGTTTGTTGATCGGCGCCACGATTTCGCAGGTATTGACCCTGGAAGGGTCGGAGCCATTAGCCGGTGGTTGAGCGCAGCGATACCCATAGGCATCAAGTTAAGCCGAAGTCCAAGAGATCGGGGTTGTTAAGTAATTCGATGGTTCCCGGCCGAGAGCGCTTGTTTCGCCGACAGGTTTTCGTCAGGACGATGCGCATGAGGGCCAGAATGGGTTCCAGGGCGTTTTCCCAACCCAGGGCCGCGGCCAGGCGGCCGGCGAAGGCGCGCGTCGCTTCGGTAGCTTTGCTTAGACTGGCCCCCAGATTGCCCCAAACACTGCTGACGACCAGCCAGTGTTGCACCAAGGCGGCCAACAAGCGGGCCCACACACGTATCATTTGCCGCAGCGCCGTGCTGCCGTTCAAGTCAGCGATGAGCCCCTGGGATTTCCACCGCTTGAACAACAACTCGATTTGCCAACGGGCTCGATACAGCACCACCGCCTCTTTGGCGGTCAGCTTGTCCTGGGGAAGGTTCGTCACCAAGATGCTCCAGTCGCACCAAGCCAGACGGGCCGCGCTGGGCTCACGCCCTTTTCGGCTCCGCATTTCCTGACGCAACTTGGCCCGACGGCGATCCGCTTGTTCTTGAGGCAAGCGCCAGGCGATCAGCCGACAACCCAGGCGCTGCCCTTGCCCCAGCACAATCTCTTGATCGACGAACCCGTCGGACCGGCTCTGCTGAACGAGCCACTGGAGCAAGTCGACGGCTGCGGTCTTGCCGTGGAGGAACACATGGGTGCCAAACTGCAAACGGGACAAAAAGTATTCGGCGGCGACCTGCATAGCCGCGAACACCGCCAGATCGAAATAGCCCAAATCGGCGATCCGTAAAGAATTGGGGCCGCGCCGAGCTTTTTGGCGACTACTGCTCTGGTCGCAACTCCGCCCCTGCTCAATCTCCATCTGGGTGAGGGCGCCATGGCGGAGATCCCATTCGGTCTGCAGCTTCAGAGCCGCTTGGCCGCCGCCGTTTTTGGCCCCGCACCCGCGATAACGATCCTGGGCCTCGTCGGGCAGGGCAATCGTGGAACTGTCCAGCAAGGTGACGCTTGGGAAACGTTCCAGCACCGCAGCCAAGGCCTTGCTCGAACCGACGATCAGCTGGGTGGCTTTTTGGAAAAGTTTTTGCAAGTAATCGGCCAAGGCGGGCGTATAGCGCTGCTCGATGGCTTGCGGGGTGACATCGACCCCACACTCCAGGGCGAACTGAGCCAACTTCTCGTCGGAGGACTTAGGGCACTGCAAGAATCCGAGAATAAAGGTCTTGGTCAACGACACCGCTGAAAACTTCCGGTTTCGCTTGATCAGGTGGCATTCCCGGGCGGTAGTCTCCGCCAAATCCCCAAACAACCCTTGCAGCGCCGTGTCCACCTTGGCTACCATGCCCATCGGAAGCTCCTTCTTCCAATCCCTTGTTGTCACTAACTAGCGATTGTGGAAGGGCTTCCTTTTTCTTGATAGACCAATTCTTCCTTAACTTGATGCCTATGGGTCAACCGCCGGCTAACCTAATTGGTGTAACGCCTGCGGCGTAAAGAGTCCCGGTGCCCAAGTGCACCGGTGGTGTCGTTGCCCTCGACCACCGGTTAATCTAATCGCTGTAATGCCTCCGGCGTAAGAGACGCCTGCCCTGTACAGTCGGCTTGCTCATCGCAAAGAGCGCAACTTCAAAGAGCGTGACCGAGGTATATCCGTATCCTCGCTCACGCTTCGCGTTGGTGTCCTGCCCTGGAGCTTCGGGCTCATGTCCGGTGGGCTCTATGGCTTTGACGCCTTGTCGGCGGGGACCTCTTGAAAGACGTTTTCGCGTTCGAGGGGGATTTGAAAGGCGTCGGCGACGCGGGTCATGTAGTGGCAGCGGCAGGCCCACCAGATCACGTCCAGCGCCCGCTCACGGCCGAGATGGCGGATGAGTTCTTCAACATCGTCCTTCGTTATGGAAGATGCATTTCTTGGTTTGCTTACGGACAAAGCCAAAAGCCGCTTGTTCCGCCGGCGAAAAACTTAGACCAGTCGCCATTCCCCAAGCGGCGCGTGCGCTCGGTAATGGCATCGGCATCCAGGCCCGCGACCGCGAGCAGCATTTCGCAATGGCCCATTCAGTAGTAGCACTGGGATGCCTGGGTTATTACCCAGAAGAGGCTCTCTTCCAGGACGCGGTCTTGCTTCGCTTCTTGAGCGAAGGTGCGCAGACAAGCGAACCAGGCTACGGCCAGGTCAGGCTGGTGGCCCAGGCACACCAGGCTCCAGCGAATGCGCGACGGTTTGTCGCGGTTATACCAGCCGGGCAGTCCCTTTTTGACGTCGTCCCAGTCCGGAACGCTTACCCGCGCCTGGCGGGCGCGCTGACCTTCCATGGCCGCTTGCAGAGTTGCAAATTCGCTCGCCGGCAAATCTGCGCTGAGCGCGGACGACGCCCCTTTCCCGCCTACTACAGGTGAATCCGTTTGCGCGGGCGGGCGCAGCGCCGGTTGCGGCGGCTTGCGCGGAAACCGAAATTCCAAAGGCGGCAACGGCCCTCCTTCTTCCACGGGCAGGTCGAGCGCCAGCAAGAGCCGATCCTGAAAATTGGCGTATGCCAGCAGCAACACCATGGCCACGACCTGCTTTTCGCCAAAAGGCTTGAGCAGCCGTGTTACTTCTTCATCGGTAACAGTGTTGGCCGCCACGGTCATCTTGCGAGCAAATTCCAAAGCCATCCGATCCGCTTGGGGCAACTCGGAATGGTCGCCCTTGAGAGCCGCGATTTCCGCATCCGTTAGCCCGGCGCGGCGAAGGTCCGTTGCCGCATAAGCCTCGCTATAAGCGCACTGATTGGCATGAGCCGCCACCCAGCGCATCCGCCCGCGCAATTTGGCCGGCAGTGGATTCTGGGCGCGCTGCAAATAATCCAGCTCCAGCATGGCAGCGGTAGTAGATGGCAACGATGGCGCCAAAGCGCGAGCCCAGATCGGGAGCGCTTGACCGGCGCCTTGCTCCGCTGGCGGAAGAAGTTTCCAGGCTTCCTCGCCGCCGAGTACGGGTACGCGGGGCTCGGCTTTGGCCGGCGCCTGCTCCAAGAGCAGCATGACCATCGCTTGTTCCAGCTCGCCCGGCTTGAAGCCAAACGGCCCGCGCCCGCTTTTGTAAGCCACCTTGCCGTCGGCATCGATCACGTAAAGGCGGTCGGGCATGCCGCTGTAAGCGTGGCCGACCTTGTCATCGAGATCATCCACCAAAACGGGCCAGGTGATCTCGAGTGAACTACAGCACTTCTTCGCGACATCGGTCCGTTCGTTTTGACTCGTGGGCTGTTTCACTGAGATGCCGGCCCGATCGTTGGACGCCATCCGCCACCCGTCGGTTGGATGAGCCTCGCGGACGTAAATTGCCAGAAATTCGAAGCGGTCGCCATAACGGCGTTGCAATTCGGCCAGGACCCCAGACTGGGATCGGTAGGGGCCTCAGGTGAAGCTGCCGAAGATTAAAACGACCGGTTTTTTGCCGCGAAATTGGGAAAGCGTGTAAACGTCTTTGCCGTCGATTGTCTTGAGCAAGAAATCGGGCGCCGGCTGGTTAATGGCGGGTCCTTCATGCCACGATCCCAATTCGCCGTTAAACAGACCGGAGGCAAGCACCAACGGGGACGGACCGTCTTGCCCCTTTTTGTCCTTGGGAGGCGGTGGCGGAAACAAGGCTTCACGCAGATCCTCGGCGGTCAAATGGTCTTTGCCCTTGGCCGCCTTTTGGAAGAAGGTCTCCCACTCAGCTCGCGTGACACGGCCATTGCTATCCGCGTCGAGCCGGGCAATCCATTGGCTGGCTAACCCCGCTTGCCGAAGAAACGGCGACCGATCCGACCAGTCGAAATCTTCGGGGGTCAATTCGCCGTCGCGGTTGCGATCGAGTTTCTCGAATAGAGCCGGCTCGCCGGTGAATTCTTTGCGCGTGATTTTGCCGTCGTGATTGGCGTCGTAACGGGCGGCGAGCCATTTCCAATCGTGCCGCGCTTGGCCTGCATGAAACCAGCCTTCGCCGGGGCCCATCTCTGAACCTCCCGCAATGGCCAACACCATTTCGACTCCCTCGATGTGCTTGACGCGATCGATGCTGTCAAGCACTTGGTCGCGATAACGCAACGGGTTAAGCCAACTACGGGGAGCGGCCGTACCCGGCTCCTGGGCTGATGCTGCGTGAATCGGCGCGAAAAGGAAGACCGAAAGTAAGGAGAGATAAAGAGAATTAGAGGAAGGCATAAGGATTCCTAATCATATGAATCGTCAATGAAATAGCATTCTTACTGTCCTGCCCGCCCAAACCGTTGTCGCTCTTTATGCAACTCGACGAATTTCTTTGCCTCTTTCTGCTTCCTTGGATAAGGAATCGTTGATCCGTCTTTATTGTAAATAGATTCAAATCGAAAGCCGTTTCGGAAAAGAAATTCAACCATTTGCCATTGGCGACGGTCCTCAGCGGGCGGCGGACGAAACTTCCGGCTCATGCGGAACGCCATATTGCCGCAATTGGGACATGGGAGACTGTCAACATCCTTTCTGTATTTGCGCTTGAAACAATGGCGGCAAGAGAAACAAGCGAACGGAAACAAGTAGCCCTTATTGGGATTCATGGAGAACACTGGTCACTTTTGATCTGTCGAAGACCTTGCAAACCCGTGCAGATTTGATGTTGCTTTTAGTTCCTTCACGTATTTGGCGTTTTCGCACACTTGGTGGACTTTGTAGACCACAGGAACGAGCATACCCAAAAGGCCGCCCAATACCAGAGTGGCCAGCAGAAACTCCAGAACATTGGAAGCGGAACGTTGCCGACGCATATAAGCCATCCTTTCCTGCCCAAAGGCAAAGAAAAGAACAAGGGTCAGTTGGAAACCGATGATGGAATGGACGGATTAAGGAAGCATCCGACTCGTGGTTTGACGTATGTTCCCTGCCAAACTCGTCCGGACCGCATCAAGGCGGTCACGAGCTAACGGCGACCGCAATGAATGCGCTCGCTACCAACCGGGTCCGGCAGAATTAATACGTACCACTAGTCGGCGAGAGATGAAGAGAGGCGAGGAGGGTGGAAGATAGAGATCGGTCGGCTAACCGGTGCATGGGAATCATTGGCCGGTAATTGCTGAACCATTGGAGAAGCCGGCTTCGCAGTTTGGGCGCAGAGCAGTCCCAAATCGTGATGCGATGAGGTTGACGGCGGCGAGGGAGTCATCGGCTGTTGAATCGGGCCGCCCGAACACTGAGGTCCCGAACAAGGGCGTTGGGGGCCGCTCGGAAGGCGCGTCTTGCCTGCCTTTTGCAGGAAAGAGCTATCGCCGGCATGTCCGCCCATAGTCACATAGTCGCCGCAGGAAGCTGTTGCAGAGGTGCAAAAGGCAACCAGGGCCAAGAGCGGCAAACCCACTCTCAGCAACGCAGCCTTCAGATTCCGGCGGCTTAGGTTAAGCAAAGGCATTACCCGGTGTCGGCCAAGGGGCGTTTGGCATTTATTGGAGCATACGGGAGTGGGCTCCTGGTTGCAACTAAAAAACCGTTTCAGGCGGTCCGGCGCTTAAGGCCTTCCAAATAGCACCTCGGCGGGCGGGACCGCGTTCAAAGTCATGGGTCCCCAAAGCTTCTCATATTCAAAGGGGGCCAGGCCAACTCCGGGGCCACCTTTGTCCGACGCTGGCCACCTTCGAGCCCGACGCTGGCCACCTTCGGGGCCGACGTTGGCCACCTTCGAAGCCGACGTTGGCCACCTTCGAATTGGCCCAGAGTCTCAAAGGCCACGAAAAGGTACGAAAAGCCACAAATGCTTTCCACGGGTCTGTTTTCGAGTGTTTTCGTGACCCACCCCGGCGATTCCTCCTCTACTTTCCAAAGCTTTCATAGTCGTCTTTAGTCGGCTCGCCGGGTTGTGAAGAAGATGTGCGCGATTCTTCTTCAAATTTCGCTCGTGCCTGGTAAACAACAAGAACCACCGGAATGGCAACCAAGGCGACACGAACCGTTTCGCGAAAAACGGAGCGAAATTTTCGCAATGGCGGCGCTTCGGGCAACCAGCAAAGGAGTAAAGAAAAAAACAACAACGAACCGTGCAGAGTCGTCAGTTGCGCGAAGAAACGGTTGTAAACGAGAAGCCCGAATAGGATTACGAGCCCGACCGCCAGAAAGCCGCTGCCTTCACGCGACGCCGGCAACAAAAAGGAGGCCACGAACCCACCCGCCAGGGCGCCTGCCAGAGGAAGCGCCAACAAACCTCCTGAAAGATTGGCGGAATACATGATGGTCACTGCCGATCCGGCACTGACCACGCTTAGCGCCAGCGGCAGCGATCGGCCCGGCGTCTTGTGAAGAAGAACGTCGAGCGCCGCCCAAACCAGCAATAACGAACCTCCCAGGACAGAAAGGTACTGCGCCTGTTGCTTGGCGGTCCATTCAGCTGCCTCGAACCCGGGAAGCTTTTCCAAGAAGGTCGAATTATATAGCACCATCCAAGCGACGCCCGCCGCCGCTAACAGCCGCAACGGCCATGCCGCCCACCCCGGCAGACCAAAAAAGCCAACAAAGCACTCGATCACCATTACGGCCGGCAGTATGACGAGCAGAAGCCGATCCGTGCCTTCGGCGTTCTCGGCGAAAGGCGGATGCAGTTTCACATCAAGGACCAGGCAGCCCAGAAAGAATCCCAGGCCCACGCCCAGAGTCCAACCGAGGATTAATCGCGATCGCCACGGATTGCGCCAGGGCCAACCCAGGGCGAGCAACAAAATGGCTGCTACACCAGCCGCAACGGCCATAGCCTGAAGGGCCAAATTCTGGTCGAACATGATAGGGGCTCGGCGCGAGGATCAATGGGAAGGGCTGCATAACCCGAGCGAGGGCGGATACGCCCTCGCTCGATTTACGGAATCGTTACTTGGTCGCACCTTCAATGCTGATGGCAATTTGAACTTCGTCGCCAATAGCCGGCGCCATTTTTTCCATGCCGAATTCCGAGCGCTTGAGAGTTAGTTCCGTTGTGAAGCCAACGCGCTTTGTGCCCTTGGGGAATTCCACTTCTTTGCCGCCCTTGAGATTAAAGCTGATGGACTTCGTTTTGCCGTGCATGGTGAGATCGCCGGTTACGACGTAGGTTTTGTCCTTGGCTAAGGCAACTTTGGTGCTCTTGAAGGTGATCGCCGGAAACTGCTTGACGTTGAAGAAATCGGGGCTGCGCAGGTGGTCGTCGCGTTTTTTGTTGTTGGTATCCACGCTCTCAGTCTTAATTGTAAGCATGAAGGAGCTTTTCTCCGGTTCGCCCTTATCGATTTCGAAGCTTCCCGCCATATCATCGAAACGCCCATGGACTTCGCTAATTCCAAGATGGCCAATCTTAAAGGTCACCGAGGAATGAGAATCATCCACAGCATAGTCGGCGGCTTGTACGGGAGCGGCCACAAAGGCCAAAAGGGCCGAAAAAGAGAATGCCATCAACTGGGAATGCAAGCTTCTGCGCATGCGTCGACTCCTTGAAGAAAAATGAACGAACCATAGCGACACGTTAGGCCATGGTTTCCCTAATACTTCGCAAAATAGCGGTGATTGGTTCGGCCAGCCTGTGCTTACAGTAAATATCACTGGAGTCTTAGGCGTTGACAAGCTTCGTTATAAGGAGCTTCTAGGTCAAGGGGTATGCACAAATTCTTGTCAAGCGGCCAGGGGCAGTTCGGGGAGGCGTTGGCCCAGTCGCAATTCAGCGGCCCAGACTTGAATTTTTTCGACGTTAGGCCGGCGGACGGGTCGATAACCCGTCGCATAGAGCGCACCCGGCGGCAACCTATGATCTTCAGAGCCTCCTAGGAGATCAACCAATTCGTTGTGTAAATTGGCCTGGCGATTGGTAACGATATCGGCGATGACCAGCCCAATTCCCTGTTGCAAGTAAGTGGCGCACTTGGCGGCAAAAGATTGACGGTAGTCCTCTCTATCCTTATTCCCCGTGCTGACGAGCTCCACGGCGGCGACTAGCGTTGGTCCGGCTTCTCCGCTATAGACCAGAACTTCGAGGCTGTCCGGAAAAATCGCGGGCATTTCGAAGGAGACGGCCGGAGGGGCATAAGCCCGCGCGGGTATTGCTGCTACCGCCGTGGCGGCTCCGCCAACAATAACCGAAGGCGCAAGCTCCCCTTCAAATGTCCCAATGTCCACTTCGACGCGACTTCCGACGTGCACTTGCACTTCAGCGAAGTATTCGTTAGGCAGCAGCTTAGTATTCAATAGGCTAGCGATACTACCCGCCCACATTGAGTGAAATGATTCCCATGCCCGTCCAGGACTCAGCGGTGGATGGAAATGGTCCTTCAGAGGCATAGCGCGTCCCCAAATGAGAGGGCATCTTCAAGGCATATTATCAAATAGGACAGCTTGCCATGCCGCGTTTTTCCAAGTACTGCTGGTGGTAATCCTCGGCTTTCCAAAAGGTCACGGCCGGTGCAATTTCCGTGACGAGTGGTCTCTTGTATCGACCGCTAGATTGCAGCTTATCCTTAGACGCTTGGGCCGCAGCTTGCTGCTCCGGCGTGTGATAGAAAACCACCGATCGATATTGCGTCCCGTAATCAGGGCCCTGGCGATTGAGAGTCGTCGGATCGTGGTTTTCCCAGAAGATATCTAGTAGCTGCTCGTACGAAACCTTGGTTGGATCATACTCAACCTGCACCACCTCCGCGTGCCCCGTTTTGTCGGTGCAAACGTCCTTATACGTCGGTTTGGCGAGCGCTCCCCCCATGTACCCGACTGCCGTGCTCGTGACTCCCTTCACCTTTCGGAACGTCGCCTCAACGCCCCAGAAACATCCAGCTCCAAACGTCGCTTTTTCCATAATAGGAATAGCTCCCTCTGATTTGCGGATAATGGAAAGTGTCGAGCAGATATTTTATCAATAAACCTCATCGAAGGCGTTTACTTCGCAGCAGGTTTATGGAGGCCGAATGGTAAATCACTTTGGCGCTTAAGCTCGATGCAAGACCGTACCCGCTGAAACTTGGAGAACCTTTCATCGCTTAACGTTATGGAAACCGACGTCTTTACTGCTGCGAATGCCCTGATCGCGGGTCTACGGGATCACGGTATTCGCCATGTTTTCGGTTACCCCGGCGGCCAATTGACGCCGATTTACGACGCCCTTTATCGGGAACCGAGTATCCGGCACATTTTGGCTCGGGGCGAGCAAGGGGCAGCCTTCATGGCGGATGGCTATGCGCGCGCTACCGGAGAGCCGGCCGTCTGCCTCGCGGTCTGTGGCCCCGGTGTGCTTAATGCCGCAACCGCGTTGGCAACGAGCTTTACCGATTCCATTCCCGTGCTGCTAATCAGCGGCCAGGTGCCCACGAAGGGACTAGGACTGCGATCCGGATATTATCACGAGAATGACCAACTCGGAGTTTGTTCAACTCTTTGCAAGCGATGCATTCGCGTTCTCGACCCTGCCCTGGTCATCTCGGCTCTAGACGAAGCATTCCATTTGCTGACTGCCGGCCGACCGGGTCCGGTCCTCCTTGAAATTCCGATTGATGTCCTGCGCGCTTCCGTGTCGCCGCCTGCGGCAAAGGCGTCCACTTCTGAGCGGCCGGGAATGTTCGCAGCGAGAGCACCTGAAGCTAATGTTGCCATGCTGGCCGATCTCGTGAAGAGGTGGCGCCGGCCTCTGATCCTGGCAGGAGGAGGCGTAGTTCGCGCAAAGGCAGAGGAACCTCTCCATCGCCTGGCTGAACTCCTGGGCTCTCCGGTAATGACTACCGCCAATGGCAAAGGGGCTATTTCGGCAGATCATCCTCTCCACGCCGGTATGCCGTGGCATCAAGTGACTTCGGATCTCTCGGAAATGGCTAACCTATTTTCACCGCTACTGAGCCAAGCGGATGGCTTGTTAGCAATCGGCTGCCGGTTCACTCAGCTCACGACGGGATCCTGGACCATGCCATTGCCGCCGTCGTTGGCACAAATCGACATCGACCCGGCTGAAATCGGCCGGCATTATCCCGTCGCTTGTAGTGTCCAAAAAGACGCTTGTGCTGCCCTGAAAAGCCTGCTTCAAATCTTGCCGCGTGAACGCCGTCGACCGTGGGCGACGCCGTCTGCAACCCGTGATCCTTGGCGCCTTCCCGGCATTGACGTTGTCAATAGCCTGCGACGTCTTTTGCCAGCGGACGGCATAGTGGTCGCAGACATA
This sequence comes from Gemmataceae bacterium, assembly GCA_045802525.1. Classification (GTDB taxonomy): domain Bacteria; phylum Planctomycetota; class Planctomycetia; order Gemmatales; family Gemmataceae; genus JBJMQT01. Next base: position 32,661 of record JBJMQT010000038.1, on the reverse strand, counting down.
ACCAGGCTCGCCTATATCCTCATGGCCGAGTTCCCTGTCTATGAACCGCGCACTTTCTTGCATCCGGCGGGGTCGGTGGCAATGGGCTACGGCATCCCAGCCGCCTTGGGCGCCAAGGCGGCGTTTCCCGACCGCAAAGTTGTGGCCGTTGTGGGCGACGGCTGCTTTCAAATGAGCGCCATGGAGCTAGCCAGCGCCGTCCAAGAAAAGTTGCCCATCGTCGTCATACTGGTCAATGACAGTTGCTTGACGCTTATCAAAGCCACGCAAGCACGGCGCTACGCCGGCCGCTTCATCGGCGTAGATCTTCAAAATCCCGACTTTGCCTTGTTCGCCAAAGCGTTCGGAGTAGGCTATTGGCGCGCTGATACAGATGCCGCTTTTGAATCGGCATTGGCGCAAGCGTTAGAGTGCAATGACATGGGATTGATCGAAATCAGACTGGCGGAACTTGACTCGCTACGCGTTTAAGTAGGCGCTTGACCGGGCTTCCCGGGCGTGGAACAATAAGCGAGCAGCAATACATCTCTTATCATGCCTACCCCAAAGGGGAGGATGTTATGGCCCGCAAAGCGCTAATCGTGGAAGACGAACGCGACACCGGTGAACTGCTGGTCGAAATTCTCCGCCGCCGGGGATTCGACGCCACGCTACTCATGGAAGGCAAGCCCGCCATTCCATGGACCTATCAACACCAACCCGAGTTGATTCTTCTGGACCTCATGCTTCCCGACGTTGACGGTTACACAATCTGTGAAGACCTCAAGCTCGACCGCACGACGAATATGATCCCCGTGGTCATGGTTACCGCTCGCGACCAACCGCAAGACAAAGTGCACGGCCTGCAAGTAGGGGCTAATTTTTACCTCACCAAGCCGTTCACCGTCGAACAGCTCGATCATGCGATCAATCATGCTTTTTCTTGGCGGGATAGTCTGGAACGGAGTGGGACTGAGGGTGAAATCCATTTTCAGCTGCAAAGCGATTCCCGGTACCTTGATGAATTGAATCAGCTCCTGTCCTCGTTGTTCCTCTTCAGCGGTCTTTCACAGGCGCAAGTCAGGCAGCTAACGACGGCTATCCGTGAGATCGGCACCAACGCCATCGAATGGGGTCACCAGAAGCAAGTGGAGCGTATCGTCACCGTCACTTACCGCATAGATCCGGAAAAGATCACGATTACCGTCCGAGACACGGGTCCGGGATTCGATCCCGAGAACTTGCCCCACGCGGCCCAAAACGAGGATCCGGTCAACCATATGATGGTGCGGGAAATGCTCGGTCTGCGCGAAGGCGGCTTTGGTATCCTGATGGCCCGTGGTTTGGTGGATCACTTGCAATACAACGAAGCCGGCAACGAAGTGCGCTTGATCAAATACTTTGCCGGTAAGCCAGCCAACGGGGCTACAGTTTAGACGGGCCTTGCGGGCAAAATCATCGTAAACGTGGAACCTTTGCCCGGTTCACTCGCCACTTCAACTGTTCCGCCGTGCATTTCCACAAACGACTTGACGAGGCTTAAGCCCAATCCCAAACCGCGCCGGTTGAACTCGAAGCGGCCCGAGGAGTGGCGCGAAACATCAAACCCCGTAAAAAACGTCTTGAAAAGATGGGGACGGTAGGCGGGGTCGATCCCGACGCCGGAATCGCAGACGCGAATTTCGGCGCTGCCGCCGTCGGCCCGCCGGGCGCACAGGCGGATCTTGCCGCCATCGGGCGTGAACTTGATGGCGTTGAGCAACAGGTTTTCGAGGCTGTCGCGGATTTTTTCCGGTTCTAGGTCGATAGAGCCAAGATCGCCCGTGAAATCGAGCGTGAGTTCCTGCCGGCGCTGGTCGATGAACGGCTTGACCTCCTGCGCCGCCTGGCGAACGAGCGTGGCCAAATCCGTCGGCTTGCAATCAAGGCAGCGGTTGAAGTCCCCGGCGGTTAACATTTTGGTCAATTGGTCCACCAGGCGATCAAGCCGCTCACATCCCCGGGAAACGCTTGTGAGCCAAAGCCGAACACTTTCTGCCATGCCGTCAGGTGTTCGGAGCGCCAGGTCCGTCAACCCGGAGATGATGGTCAGCGGTGTGCGCAGTTCATGGCTGGCCACGCGAATGAAGGCCTCCTTGAGCTGGTTGGCCTGCTGTAGCTCCGTATTGGCTTCTTCCAGTTCTTGGTTTTTGCTTTTTAGTTCAGCAAGCAACTTTTTCCTTTCGGCAAGCAGATCGAACTGCTCGGTTGCTTGATGAATAATCGTTTGCAGCTCGTCGGGATCCCACGGTTTGGTAATGTACCGGTAAACGCTTCCCTGGTTAATCGCATCGATAACGGCCTTTATGTCGGCGTAGCCGGTTATTAAGAGGCGGAGCGCATCCGGGTGATGGTCGCGCACGCGTCTTAAGAATTCCACTCCGGTCATTTCCGGCATGCGCTGGTCGGACATGACAACCTGGACTTCGACGGACTCCATGATTTTGATGGCTTCGGTCGCTCGGGTAGCTCCCAAGACCTTGTAATTGAGGCGAAGCAAGTCTTGGATGCTTTGCACCACGTCCGGCTCGTCATCGACCACCAAAATGGTATGCCGTCGCGTCATAGTTCTTGGCTTTATCGGAGCAACATTCAAATGCCGAAGGGCGTTGAGCGCTTTCGTTATGGACTCGCGCGGCCGTTCAACGCTCATCCGGTCTTGCCGTCCTGCTGCTCACCTCTGTATTTCCGCGGCAAGTCGATGTGGAAGCGCGTTCCTTTGCCTAACTGGGTCTCAAATTGGATCGTTCCGCCGTGTGCTCGCACAATACCATAACTTATGCTCAAACCAAGTCCCGTTCCTTTGCCTTGCGGCTTGGTGGTGAAAAACGGATCGAAAATCTTAGCCGCGACGGCTGGATCGATGCCGCTGCCGGTGTCCGCTACTTCAACTGCAACACTTTCGCCGTTGGATTTAGTGGAGATGGTCACGGCGCCTCCTGCTGAACAAGCATCAATGGCGTTAGCGACTAGGTTGAGCACCACCTGGTTTATCTTGGCCGGATAACAAGTGACGCCGGGCAGAGGCTGGAGATCGAGCTGAAGTTCCACGTCTTGTTTTTTCGCCTGGCCTCGGATGATATTTACCGTGGATTCAATGCCGGCATTCAAATCCACTTCATGGAGATCGCTTTCATCAAGCCGGGCGAAATCGCGCAAATCCTTAACGATGTGTTGAATGCGCTTGAGCCCATCGCGCGACCGGGCCATCAAACCGTCCAGATTCTCCAGTGTGTAGGGCAGATCGATGCGTTCGGTTAATTCGTGAAGCCGGCTGTGCAAGTCGGGGCTCTCTTTTTTTAGAAGGGCATCCGTTTCCTCATAAAGCTGAATTAAGTCACGCAAAGCTCGAACATCGCGCTGCAAGACTGCGACATTGTTACTTACGAATGAAAGGGGATTATTGATCTCATGAGCGACCCCGGCGACCAGTTGACCCAGGGCGGCCAGTTTCTCGGCCTGCACCATTTGCGTCTGGGCCTGCTTGAGTGCGGCATGGGCCTCGCGCTCGGATTCCGCCATTTCCTGTAAGAGGCCATTTTTCAAATGCAGTTGTTCTTCCGCCTGCTTGCGCTGCGTAATGTCAGTGAACGTCACCACCGCGCCTTGGATTTTGCCGGCCACAATTAACGGATGCGAGGAGTATTCGACGGAAAAAGAAGAGCCGTCGCATCGCCAAAAGACTTCGTTATCGACGCGGCACGCTTCGCCCGTCTGGAAAGCCCGGAAAACCGGGCATTCTTCGACCGGATAACGCGATCCGTCGAGCCGGCTATGATGGGTGAAATCGTGCATGTTTCGCCCCAAAACGTCGTCAGCCTCGCAACCCATCATGTGCGCTGCCGCAGGATTGATGAAGGTGCAGCGGCCCTGTAAATCGATGCCATAAATGCCCTCGGCGGCGGAGTCGAGCAACATCCGAATCCGTTCCTCGCTTGTCCGCAAGGCCGCGTCCGCCTGCCGCCTTTTGGTGACATCGCGAAAGACAGCTACGGCCCCCGTCAGCTTCCCGTTTTCATCGTAAAGGGGCCGCGCGCTGACACTCAGATAGAGTCCTTCGGGTTTACCCTTGTGCCGCACGTAGATTTCATTCTCGTCAACGGCTTCGCCCCTAAGAGCGCGCGCGAGAGGCAATTCCTCAGATGGATAGGGGCTCACTTTGTCGGCTAGGAAAAGGCCGTAGTGCTCGGGCCAGCGTTCGGGTCCCCCTTCCGTAGCGCCAAGGCCCAGAATGGCTTCAGCCGCCGGGTTAAAGATCAAAAAGTCGCCGGCCGGGTCGGCGACAACAACTCCGTCGCTGATGTTGTCCAACAGCGACTGGAGGATGCGCGTCTGTTCACGCAACGCCTGCTCGGATCGACCTAGCTCACGTGTTCGTTCCTCTGCCGCGGCACTGCGTTCCGTAACACGCTTTTCTAGTGATTCGTTGAGGGCGTAAAGTTCCTGAGCGAGACGGCGTGCCTGCCGCTCCGCTTGCTGAAGCTCCTGATCGGCTAGATCGAGTTGCCAACCCACCGATCGCGCGATTCGAAGGCAAACGCTGCCGACGAGGATGAGGGAAACGACGGCCAACATTGCTGAGATGAGCGCCGCCGAGCTGGGCGAACTTTCTTGGGTAACGATGTGCATCAACCAGGCAACTAGGCAGACCGTCAGCGCCGTAAACGGCAAGAACGCCCGCAAGAGGCGCGCCTGGATTGAGCGGCCATAAAAAGGCCGCAAAAGTACAAACTCCGGCCCAACCATCGCAACCAGGCCTACCCCCGAAAACAAAAAGGCGGTCGCCGTATTGACGGCCATAGGAATATTCAGTTCATCCCCAAGGAAGGGAGAGCCGTAGAGATAACCGAGGAAAAAGACAAAGCCCATGGTCACGATGGCCGCAGCCAGGTAACCGCCCGCTTGCCGCAACTTCCACGAACGCCCCGAAGCCGTGATCAAGAGAAAAGCCAGACCACCGGTACAAAGCCCTAGTGCCGTCTGAGAAGCCATTTGCCCTAGAGGGAAGTTCTGAAATGTTCCCCCAGGCGTTTTGAGAATCCACTGATCGGATTCCAAGTTCGTCCCCGAAGCCAATTCATAAACTCGGACGCCGGCGAGCAGTAAGCAAAGGCCGGCGGAAACCCTGGCAAGCCAGACAACCCAGGCCCGAACGGCTGCCAGCGTGAACAAGCCAATGGCTGCTCCCAGAAGCACGAAACCGACCGCGCTATTCGGCGCCATCGGGATGGACCCCGAAATGCCAAACTGCGTTACGAGACGCCACGAGTTAATCCACCCTAGTAGGGTGGCGCAGCCGAAGAATACTACCGCAGCCGCACAGAGTCGGCATGTCCGCTGAAAGTAAGGCGCCACCGGCAGCTCTTGATCGGGGCTCAGTTGTCCTGGCGACATGAAGAAGAACCTGGTTCAAAACACGTTCCAGCAGGATAGCAAGATCATACTAAATCGCGATGGATGTGTTCAAAAAACGCTTGCTGCGCTGGTGGCGCATTGCCCCTCCACGATTTGCTCTTGCTCTGGTGTAAGAAAGCCTTTTTGCGGCTCAAGCTGAACAGAACTTATTTTGGGGGCCAGATGGTCGGGCACTTCAACCCCAGGGGCCGGCAGTCTTTGCCCGAAAAATACGTTGCATTGCATTCACCCCCACGCTGGCACCATGGTTCCGATGAGCGTCCATTGATGTCAATGAGCAGCAAAGTCGGAGACTGGCCTGAATTTAGGAACCTTTCTGCTCAACTTGCTGGACTTGTTTTTGCGTGCGATGCCCACGGCTCTGGGTGTTTATGATTAGCAAAGACGGGTTCATTGGCCCTTAACCATCTCTTACCTGGCCTTCTCCATAAACGACGTATTTATAGCTGCACAACTCCTGCAAGCCGCAGGGGCCGCGGGCATGGAATTTGTCAGTGCTGATGCCGATCTCCGCTCCGAGACCTAGCTCGTGGCCGTCGTTGAAGCGCGTGCTGGCGTTGACCATCACCGCTGCTGAATCCACGGCTGCGGTGAAGTGCCGGGCAGCTTGCAAATCATTCGTGATAATGCCGTCGGTATGGGCCGAGCCGAAGCGATTAATGTGATCGATCGCCTCGTCCAAATCGGCTACGACTTTGATGGAAAGAATAAGGTCCAGATACTCGGCGGCGTAATCCGCCTCGGTAGCCGGCACAACTCCGGGGGCTAGTTTTTGCGTTGTAGAGCAGCCCCGTATTTCCACCCCTTGGGCGCTTAGAGCGGCAGCCACGGTCGGCAGAAACGCTGCGGCAATCTCCTGGTGCACGAGCAAGCTTTCCAGGGCGTTGCACACGCCCGGCCTTTGACACTTCCCGTTAATGACCAGCCGTTCTGTCATTTTGAGATCCGCATTTCGATCGACATATAAATGGCAGTTGCCTTGAAAATGCTTTAAGACGGGCATGCGCGCTTCCTGGGCCACCCGGCTAATAAGCTCGGCTCCGCCCCTTGGGATTACCAGATCGATCCAGTCCTTCATTTGCAAAAGATGGCCGACGGCGGCGCGGTCCGGCGTGGTGACTAGCTGGATGGCGTCCAAGGGCAAAGCGCACTCTAAAAGGCTTTCCTGAACGATTCTGTGCAATGCCTTATTGGAATAGAGCGCTTCCTTCCCGCCGCGCAGAATAAGGGCATTGCCGCTTTTTACGCACAGACCCGCGGCGTCGAGGGTGACGTTAGGCCGAGATTCGTAGATGAAGAAGATCACACCCAAGGGGACGCCGACCTTGTGAATCTCCAAGCCGTTGGGCCGCTTGCGGCTTTCCAAAATGCGGCCGACAGGGTCGGGCAGCGTGGCCACCTCTCTTAATCCTGCGGCGGCCGATCTTATCCGTTCCGGAGTGAGCTTTAGCCGATCCATGGCTGCTTTGCCAACTCCCGAAGCACCCGCCTGCGAAAGGTCTAGAGCGTTGGCTTCGAGGATTTCTTGCACGCGGAGGTCTAGAAGCGAAGCGGTCTGGAGCAGCCAGGCGTTTTTTTGAGCAGTGGCTGTCATTGCTAAGGCGCGGGAGGCTTCTCGAGCCTTAATCGCCATGCTCTTGCAAGATTCCGCCAGGTTTTCATCATGGCCCGGCGTTGCGTTCTTCTCTTGGATTTTGACTGGATCAGGGTGCATCGGCTGGTTTGCTGCGATCATCAGGTTTGATTGGAACTAAATCGAAAGCGACGGCAGGAAGGTCATCGCTCTGGATTTGATATCCGGCTGGCAGGTCCACGTGAACCGGCTCGGCGTATTGCCCTTTATCATACCGCCTGCGCGTCAGGTCAACATAGGTCGCTGCCTTTGGTGCTCCCGCCCCTATCGGCCCCTCGATTCGTAGAGATACCATGGCCTTGGCGCCGGAATTGACGCGCGGTTGCATGGGAAACCCGTCGGGGCAGAGGAAATGGACGGCACATTCTACGTCATAGATCTCCCTCTCGGCCTGCGGTTCAGGTCGCGTAACCGCTTGATCTCGATAGCCGCGGTCGAAGCTTTCCAATTGCCGGCTGCGCGCATAGAGCCAGACAAGAATCGCCAGGCTGAGGGCGATGACCACAGAAGTAATTCGATCAAACATGGCGTAGCTCATTCCAACGGGCCAAAGCGATGAAAAGAGTTCTGCCCCTGTTTCTGTTTCTTATCTAGGCTGCCTGCCGCATGGGCGACCTGGTTGTCGAACTGAGAAGCTCAACCAACCTCCTAGATAAGTTTTCACGAGCCACGGGCTCTAACCGGCCGCCGACAGCCAGCGATATTCTCCCGGTCTCTTCGCTGACAACCAGCAAAACGGCATCCGTTTCCTCACTTAAACACAAGGCCGCCCGGTGGCGCATGCCGAAATGACTTTGACGCCGATCCGGCGGCAAGCCCAAAGGCAATTGGCAGGCTGCCGCGGCCAGACGCCCGTCTTCAATGATGAGCGCGCCGTCGTGCAAGGGGCTGTGCGGACTGAAGACCGTGCGAATCAATGCTGGCGAAACGTCGCTATCCAGGCGTTCGCCGGTCTCCACATACGATTCCAACGTCATTTCGCGCTGAATGGCGATCAGGGCGCCGACGCACTCGCGCGACAACGCCTCCGCCGCGTCCGCCAGCTTATCGGCAATAGGCTGGCTGTCGCGAATCAGGTAACGAAGCACGCGATACCGACCCAGCAGGATAAGTCCGCGCCGCAATTCCGGCTGAAAGATGACGCACAGGCCGACCAGGATGGAAGTGTGCAGATAATTGAGGACTCGACCCAAAGCGGTCAGGTCGAAGAGAGCAATGAGGACTTGGGCCAGCAGAAAAAATCCGATAGCGATTAGGCCCAGGCCGCGCACCAGCCCCGATCCGCGCGTCTTGCCCAACAAGCGCAAGGCGCCATAGATGCAGACAGCCAGGATGGCTATCTCCACTATCTCCCGCACACCCAGGGATTGATAGATTTCTCTTAGGCGGTCCTGCAATCGGCTCTCTCCGCTTCTCGCTATCTCATAGGAGCAATCGCCTCCAAAACTTTGAGAACATCACGCGTTTCTTCAACGTCATGGACCCGAACGATTTGGGCCGTCTGCCGAAGTGCGATCAAACACACTATAGCAAGCGATGCCGCCAGCCTCTGCTGAGGCTCCCGGCCGGTTATTTTGCCGAGGAATCCTTTGCGCGATACGCCCAGCAGAATTGGCCGGCCCAGTCGTTGATATTCACCCAATCGAGCGAGTAAGTCACGGTTGTGCGATGAACTCTTGCCGAAGCCGATTCCCGGGTCGAGCACGATTTGCTCCGCCGGGATGCCTTGTCCGGTCAGCGTCTTAAGGCGTTCTTCAAAAAACTGACCGACCTCGGCTACCACGTCTGCATAGTGCGGACTTTGTTGCATGGTCGCCGGGGTGCCTTGCATGTGCATCAAGACAACACCAACTTTGTGTGACCGCACGACTTCAACCATGGCTTCGTCGCCGCGCAGGGCAGTAATGTCGTTTACAATCGCACAACCGGTTTCTAAAGAACGCCTGGCCACTTCCGCTTTGTAGGTGTCGACCGACAGCGGCACGGCGCATCGGGAAGCCAAGCCCTCGATCACCGGCAGGACGCGTTGCAACTCCTCTGCGACAGATATGGGTTGGGATCCGGGCCGGCTAGACTCGCCGCCAATGTCGAGGATGTCAGCCCCTTCCTCGACCAACCGGTGGCCGTGAGCGATTGCCTCCTCCGGATTTAGATAGCTCCCGCCGTCGGAAAAACTGTCGGGAGTAACGTTGACGATCCCCATGACGAGCGGTTGCCGATCGAGGATCAAGACGCGGTCAGGCAGTTTCCAGGTGAGAGGGAGCATGGTCGAAGGGTCTTACCAGGGAACCTCCATCATGGAGACTATGTTTCTCGCCAGGCGATCCATGGCGGTTTTTTGCGCTGTCGTGATGGACTCTCCCAGTTCGGGAATGAACGAGGCCGTCGATTGCACGATCACCGGCGGCGTAGGCGGAGGCGCCGGAGCGCCTTCCAACGGAGGCAGAACCGGCCGCACGTTGCGGGGCGTAAGCGGTTTGCTGAGGATCTCCCCCGTGCGAAGATCGCGCCAGGTTACTTCCACCGTCAAAACCGTGTCGGCTTCACGCACTTCGTTTAACTGGTTTCGGTTTAGGATCGTTTTGCCAAACGATATGATCTTGCAATCCAATTCCGTATCAGCCGGACTTCCCAGACCGACGACTTTATAGGGTGTCACCTGCTCGATTTCCCGGACGACCGTCCTTGTTAGTTCAAACTCGAGATCGCGATAGGTGGAGAAATTCTGAAAAATGGGCACGCGAATCGTCTTGATGTTGCAATCGTAATTGGGTTTGGTCGTGTAGCCAAGAACCGTGAAGTTGGAATCGCCTTCGCACGCCGGCAGCAGAAATACAAGGGAAGGAACGAGGCAACGCATGCCGAGGCGCAGCCAGCCGCGCCGGCTCTCAGGTTCGGCCGATTGATCCTTTGGCTTGCTTTGATCTGTGGGGATCATGGTTTTGTTGCCTCCGCAGACCAGTCGCGATCCGCTTTCGATCAGTTCCGGATTACCGAGGCGGGAAGTTTCTTGGGTTCCGATACGTTGTTCGGGGCGCCCCAGGTGCTGCTCGGCTGGCCGGCTTGCACGTCGGGCCGAGCCGGCGCGGGAACCTCCGGCACGCCCTTCGGCGCATCGACCAGCTTGGCATTGGACTTCTCCGCCTTTGCTTTTATGGCGTGCATCCGCTCGGTAGCCATTTCGAAATACTTGGTGCCGGGATAGCGCTGACGCACGATCTGGTAATAAAAATAGGCGGAGGGCTCATGGCCCGTGCGCTCCCAGAAGTCAGCCATCTTGTAATCCTTTTCCGCTTGCTGCAAGGTGATGCCCTGCAATTGGCGATCTAAGAATTCCCGCTTCTTATCATCCTTGGCTATCTGGGGGTAACTGCGCAGCGCGGTTTTGACCAGTTCTCGGGCCTCGGCAACCTTCCGGCCATCGTAGTCCGCGCCGCCCGTGCTCATATGTTTGGAGATAATGGCCAGCTCCACGGCCTGAGCCGCGAAGGGGCTGTTCGGATACATCTCGACAAGCTGCGTGAAGGTCAGATCCGATTCCTTGTATTCTTCATTGAAGAACTTGACGCTGCCGCCCAAGAAGAGAGCTTTGTCCGCCAGCGGACCGGTCATGTCGTTGTAGCGCACTTGTTCCAAAACTTCCAAGGCTCGGCCTTCCTTATCGAGAAAGGGGCTCCCCTTGTCGATGTGAACGAAATGCGGCAAAACGATCCAGCGCTTGCCTTCGCGCATCTCGCGGGTCTCGACCATCTCTTGCCGGGTATCATCGAGCCAGAGGTTGGCTATTTCGAACATGTGCTGCACGGCTTGCTCACGATAGGCCCCGGACTGGAAATCATTGAGCATGCGCGTGTACGTGTCCGCCGCGCGCGGCAAATTGCCTTGCAGCCGCAGGCATTCGGCTTCGTAGTACCGCGCCTCCTCGGCCAACTGGGTGGCGTTGTGCTTGTCTTCAGCAATGTGATGGAACACTTTTTCCGCCTTGGCATACTGGCTCTGGCGGAATAGCTCCTTGGCGCCGGCTAGGTCGCCCTCAGGCGTCCCCTGTTCCGGCAGCTTTTGCTCCTCGAGCTTATCGCCGCGCAGCACGAAGCTTTCCACGGGCGGCGGCGGAGGCGGTGGACTCTTCATGAAGTTCAATTGATCCCAGGTCTTGTCCCACACGCATCCTGAGAGGGAAGTACAAAGGACGAAGGACAAAGGAAAAAGGACAAAGGGAAAAGGACAAAGGACAAAGGACAAAGGATGATGGACGAAGGATGATTCCTTGCCCTTTGCTTCATTCTTAGTCCTTAGTCCTTTGTCCTTTGTCCTTTTCCCTTTGTCCTTCATCCTTGGTCCTTCGCCTTTCGCTCTTCGTCCTTGATCTATCATGACGTCTAACTCCCCAGATAAGGCAAGAGCTTCGGCCGCCGACCCATCAAGTAAGTCACGTATTGACCCAGCAGTTGACGAATTTCGGCCCTTATCCCCGCGCTGCGCTCGACTTGCCAGGCGTCTTCGTCTTCGTTTAGCTCTCTGAGCGCCAGCCATCCGGCTTTTGACAACGGCCGCTTTTCCCTCTGCCTTTGCCGGCACGCGCTACAGACCATACCACCGGCGGACGGACTAAATACCAAGGTGCTTTGATCGAGCTCGGCGCCGCACGAGGCACAATTATCCCACTGGGGGCTGTATCCCAGTTCCCGCAGCAATACTAATTCAAACCGCGCCAGCCGCAACCCGGTCATCAGCTTGTTCGCGCCCAGCGTCCTCAACGTCTCCCGCGCTTCATCAAAGAGGACGGGATGCGGATCGTAATCCTCAGTCCAGTCCGCCAAGAGTTCGGCCACGTAGTAGCCCGCATAGAGGGCCTGCAAATCTTGACGCAGGTGCGGAAAACGCTCCATGACCTGCGCTTCCGTCAACAGATCGAGGCCTCCCGAGGATTTGCGGAGCAGGACTATACTGCACACGGTAAGCAGGTCAAGCGCACTTTCGAAGTTCGATTTAAGCCGTCTACCCCCTTTAGCCAGGACACGAACCTTGCCTAGTTCACGGGTCCAAAGCGTAGCAATCCGACTGGTCTCGCTCCAGTCAGTCGTTCGCAAGACCAAGGCCGTGGCTTTTTCGGACATTTTTTATTAGTCAGTAGTCAGTAGTCAGTAGTCAGTAGTCAGTAGTCAGTAGTCAGTAGTCAGTAGTCAGTAGTCAGTAGTCAGTAGTCAGTAAATGTTCACTACATGGAAGGGCGTCGTTTTGTCTTTGCAACTGACCACTGGCTACTGACTACTGACAAACTAAGGAGCAACATCCGGCAGTCCCAATAGCGCAAGATAATGCCGTTCGCGGTCGCGCATTTTTTCGGCGTCGGATTCTTTGTGGTCGTCGTAGCCGCAGAGGTGCAAGAGGCCGTGGATTACGTAGAGCGCCAATTCGGCTTGAACGTCGTGGCCCCGGCGACTTGCCTCGGCCTGGGCGACTTCCACCCCTATCACCAGTTCTCCAGCCAGCTTCTTGGCCCCGGGATCGCTCAGCGGAAAACTTAAGACGTCTGTTGGCTCATCGTGATTGAGATAGCGCTTGTTAAGGCGGTGGATGATGGCATTGTCAACGAGCGCCAGGCTGATTTCATAGTCGTTCTCTTCTTCGCCTTGTAGGACGGTTCGGACAATGTCTCGGAGCCGGCCGCGATCCACCGGCACAATTTCCTGAGGAGTGGCAATGGAGACTTTGCTCATGTCTGCATTATGAAGGGCGGGCAAAATGGTACAAGCCCTCGCTCTTCATCGATGGCGCTTCAGGCGGAATACCTCGTGTCAACTTAACGCCTTTGCCCGTACCGTAAACAGCGTGGCGGGTTAGGTTGCAAGCGCTGCGGGCCATTCCTATAATGCACGGTTCACCGCTAGAAACGGTAAGGCGGTAATTCTGGATAGGCTAAGTCAGCAGAAATATTGATTTTATGTTCGAGTGGCTGCAACGTGGCCCGAGCGCCGCGCTTCCTAACTTCCGAGATAGCGGAATGCCGGATTTCACAATCAACGACTACAAGAGTCAAATTGCTCAAATGAAAAAGATGGGATCAATGCGAGACATAATGACCAGCATGCCTGGCATGGCTCGGATGATCCCCAGCGGCGAGGATCCCGATGTAAGCGTGCGCCGCATCGAAAGTATGATTGATTCGATGACAAGGGACGAGCGGTGCAATCGCGAGGTGATCGATAGTGGTCGTTGTCGCCGCATTGCCGCAGGCAGCGGCACCGAGCCACAGGAGGTCAACGATTTTGTCAACCAGTTCGAGCAGGTGCGCACGCTTTTGCGGAAGCTGGCCAAGATAAGCATGTGGGAACGCATCAAGTAATGCACGGTCCACTGCCTGATACTGATAAGGGCAGCTTTTCCGATTTGTTGAAGTCAGCAGGGACATTGTTTCTATGTTTGAAGGGCTCCAACGCGGCCTGAGTGATGCGCTTCGCAAATTGCGGGGGCGCGGTCGGCTTACGGAAGCGAACGTTCGCGACGGCTTACAGGAAGTTCGCAAGGCGCTTCTGGATGCCGACGTTAACTTCACCGTGGCCAACGAGTTTATTGAACGGGTGACGGAACGCGCCGTCGGTCAGGAAGTCCTGCGCACCCTCGATCCCAGTGAACAAATTGTCCGCATCGTTTACGACGAGCTGGTAAAGCTCATGGGCCCGGTGGACCATAGCTTCCACTTCGCCAAGGACCGGCCGACCGTCATCATGCTTTGCGGTCTTCAGGGCAGCGGCAAAACGACCACGGCCGGCAAGCTGGCCCTTACGCTCAAAGAAAAGGGCCGAAAACCGCTGCTCGTTGCCGCCGACTTGCAGCGTCCTGCCGCCATCGACCAACTCAAAGTCCTCGGCGAACAATTGCAGGTGCCGGTTCATAGCGAAAGTCCGGCCAATCCGATTGATGTCTGCCGCAACGCCGTCGCGTTCGCCCGCAAGGGCCTTTTGGATACTGTCATTCTCGATACGGCCGGCCGCTTGCACGTCGACGAAATGCCGATGGACGAGCTTAGGCAGATCGATCGCCAGGTCCGGCCCGACCAGGTGTATCTGGTCAGCGACGCCATGACCGGCCAAGACGCCGTCAATAGTGCCAAGGCGTTCAATGAGGCCCTAGAACTCAACGGCGTTATTCTTACCAAGCTCGACGGCGACGCCCGCGGCGGGGCTGCGCTATCGATCAAGGAAGTCACCAAGGTCCCGATTAAGTTCTTGGGCGTCGGAGAAAAGCTCGATCGGCTGGAGGAGTTTCACCCCGAGCGCATGGCGCAGCGCATCCTCGGTCAGGGCGACTTGATGAGCCTGATCGAGAAAGTGGGCCGGGTGCAGCAGGAACTGACTCAGGAAGAGCTGGAAAAACAGCAGAAGAAACTTCAACAGGGCGATTTCACGCTCGACGACTTCAAGAATCAGTTTGCCCAGCTCAAAAAGATGGGCTCCATGCGCGACATCATGACCAGCATGCCGGGCATGGGCGACATGATTCCCGACGGCGAAGACCCGGAAGTCGCCGTGCGCCGCATCCAAGGCATGATCGATTCCATGACACGGGCCGAACGCCGCAACCCCGATGTGATCGACATCGGCCGCCGGCGCCGCATCGCGGCCGGCAGCGGGGTCGAACCGCATGAGGTCAAGCAGTTTCTCAACCAGTTCGAGCAAGTGCGCACGCTCATGCGGCAAATGGCGAAGATGAGCATGTGGGAACGCATCAAAATGGTCAGCGGCCTGGGAAAGATGGGGGCATTCCAGCCCGGCGCTAATATGTTAAAAAGCAAGATCGGCACCGGCCATCGCAAAAGCGCCAAGGAAAGGGCGGAGGAACGAAAAAAGAAAAGGAAAAAGGGGAGATAGTGGTTAGTGGCCAGTGGTTAGTGGCTAGTGGTTAGTGGTTAGTGGTAAATGTTTAGGATGATCTGGCGAGTTATAGTTCACACGTGGCGATTAGCTAGCGACGCTTGGCTGGGTTTGCATTTTTCTAGCCACTGATCACTAGCCACTAGCCACTATTCAAAAGAGGTAACACTGTGGCAGTTCGGATTCGCATGAAACGCCTGGGACGCAAGCACCGTTCCTATTTTCGCATCGTAGCCATTGATTCGCGGCAACCGCGCGACGGCCGGGTCATTGAAGAACTGGGTTCTTATGATCCGATGGTCAAGAATACCGACGAGCGCGTGAAGCTGCGGGCTGCGCGCTGCAAATACTGGATGAGCGTGGGCGCTTTGCCCTCGGAGCGGGTGGCCACACTATTCAAGAAATACATGGAGAAATTCGAGAAGCTGGAGGCGGAGGCGGCTTCCGCGCCGGCGGCCGCTCCCGAGCCGGCCCGGACCGCGTGATGCATGCGCTTCGACGTGTTGACCTTGTTTCCGGAGATCTTTGAGGGCTACCTCACGCAAAGCCTTCTCAAGCTCGCTTTGCAAAAAGGCCTGGTGGAGATTCATCTCTGGAATATCCGCGATTGGGCGGCCGGCAAACATAAAAGCGTCGACGATCGGCCTTTCGGCGGCGGGCCGGGCATGGTTATCATGCCCGAGCCGGTTTACGCGGCTGTCGAGGACATCAGACAGCGGGCTGCCGATCCGGGCGAGCTTATTCTGCTTACTCCCGCAGGAGAGCGGTTGACGCAGGCCCTGGTCAAGAGGCTTTCCGAGCGCCGGCGCTTGGTGATCCTGTGCGGCCGCTATGAGGGCTTCGACGAGAGAATTCGGCTCGGCCTCCATCCGCGTGAAGTGTCCATTGGCGATTTTGTCTGTAACGGCGGTGAAGTCCCCGCGATGGTGTTGATTGACAGCGTGGTTCGTTATGTGCCCGGTGTCCTGGGCGACCCGGAAAGCGTGACGGAGGAATCGCATAGCGAAGAGGGCCGGCTCGAATACCCGCAATACACCCGGCCGCGCGAATTCCGAGGCATGAGCGTCCCGGAGATTTTGCTCAGCGGCGATCATCGAGCCATCGCCCAGTGGCGACACGAGCAGTCGGCGGCCCGCAGCCGCGGCGAACCAAGCAGCGAAAACCCGATTTCATTGGTGAAGAAAGAGAGTGACGACCATGAAGAATAAACTCATGGCCCTGGTGGAAGAAGAAGGCGCTCGCAAAGACCCGTTTGACTTCGAGATTGGCGATCAGGTCGAGGTGCATCAGCGCATTCTGGAAGGGCAAAAGGAACGCATTCAGGTTTTCAGCGGCGTAGTCATTGCCAAACGCGGCGAAGGCTTACGGTCGATGTTCACGGTGCGGCGCATTGTCCAGGGCGAAGGCGTCGAGCGCGTCTTCCCCCTGCATTCTCCGAAGATTGCCAAGATTGATGTCAAACGCACCGGTCGCGTTCGCCGGGCGAAGCTGTATTACTTACGCAAGCGCGTCGGCAAAGCCACGCGTTTGCGCGAGCGCCGCAAGGGCTTGGCCGAAACGCCTTCCCATCACGACGGCAAGGCGGCCAAAGGAGCGACGCCTGCATCCGAGCAGGCGGCAACGACATAATCGCCGGATACGCTATCGACAAGCCCGGAGCGCGAGCCGCTGGACGAAACTTTCATCCGGTTGCTCGCGCTCCGGGCTTGTTCAGAATAGTCTTCAATGAGATGGCCATGCCCCCACCGTCTCCGACAAAGCCCTGGTGGCGGCGCTGGTTCGGCAACCGGTCCGAGCGCGCGGGCGCTCGCTTCTTGAAGCGTCTGGGATATCGCGTCGTCGCTCGCAACTACGTATGTTCGTTGGGAGAGTTGGATCTGGTCGCCGTGGATGGAAGGTGCGTCGTCTTTGTCGAAGTTCGCTCCACGGAAGCGCAGGATACGGATCGCGCAGCTATTTCGGTTGATGCTGCTAAGCAACGCCGTCTGACTCGCCTGGCTCTGCACTTCCTCAAGAACCGCCGCTTGCTGCAAAGCGCTGCCCGCTTCGATGTCTTGGCTGTTAGTTGGCCGCCCGACCAGCGTGAGCCGCGCATTGTCCATTATCTCAACGCGTTCGAGGCGGCCGGCAAGTGGCAAATGGATTCGTGATTATGAAGTCAGTCGATGAACAATTGGCCCTCATCCGCCGCGGCGCCGACCAAATCGTGCCTGAAGGCGACCTTAAACAAAAGGTCGAGCGCAGCGTAAGCACCGGCAAACCGCTCCGCGTCAAATACGGGATCGATCCCACCGGCATCGACGTTCACTTGGGCCATACGGTGCCGCTGCGGAAACTGCGTCTCTTCCAGGAACTGGGGCATCAAGCCGTCCTTATCATCGGCAATTACACCGCGCTCGTCGGCGATCCCAGCGGTCGTGATCAGACGCGTGCCCGGCTTACGCCCGAGCTGGTTGAGGCGAACGCGCGCGATTATTTGAAGCAAGTGAGCAAGGTCATCGACATCGGTCGGACCGAGGTCCGCCATAACGGCGACTGGTTCAGTCGATTCCAATTTCTCGATATGGTGACTTTGACAAGTAAAATGACCGTTCAGCGCATGCTGGAGCGCGACGAGTTCACCGAACGCATCAAGGCCCGCAAACCGATCTACCTCCACGAGTGTCTTTATCCGCTCATGCAAGGCCGCGACAGCGTGGAGGTTCACGCGGATATTGAGCTGGGCGGCACCGAACAACTCTTCAGTTTCATGGTGGCCCGCCATTTGCAAAGCGACGCGGGCCAGGAACCTCAAGTTTGCTTGACCCTGCCCATCCTTCGCGGCCTCGACGGCGTCCGTCGCATGGGCAAGACCCAAGGTAATTACATCGGCGTTGGCGAGCCCGCCTACGACATGTTTGCCAAGACTATGAGCCTTCCGGATGAATTGATGGGCGATTGGTTTGAATTGCTCACCGATCGATCGGCTTCCGAGATTGCCTCCCTGATTGACGCCGGCCAAACACATCCGATGCAGGCCAAGGAAACGCTCGGCAAAGACATTGTGAGCTTTTATTACGGCGAACCGGCCGCCGTCGCGGCCGCCGCCGAGTGGCGCAAGCGCTTTTCCCAGCGCCAAGATCCAACGGAAATTAACGAGAAGATTATCGCGGCTTCAGAGTGTCCCGACGGCAAAATGAGCGCGACCAAACTGCTGGTTCGGCTGGAATTGGCCAAGAGCAACAACGATGCTCGGCGATTGATTCAAGGGGGCGGCGTAAACCTCGGACCGGACAGGGTCAAAATCAATGACCCCAATGAAATGATTGAAGTCTCGGATGGATTAACCATCCGCGTCGGTTCAAAGAAAATCGTAAAGACAAAACTAACTTGAACGCTGCCGACTCGGGGACCCGGCTTACCAATCGGGGCCGTTTATTTCACCGCCGTCAGGGGTCAAGGCCGCGTACCAGGTCTCAGCCGAAAGGCTCTCGGATAAACTGCGGACGCTGCCATCCCCCAAGCAAACATTCATGACGGCATGAGGCGTTGAGGCTAAGCGCCGATCACATTCCCCGTCTTTGCTCAGCGGGTTCCTGGGCCTTACTTGGAACATGGAATCCAGGCCTTGCCGCCAAACGACCCCGTCGTAGCCGACCCCGCCGCCAAAGACGGGGGACAGCTTATCGCCAGGAAAGCTGTCATCAAAGCCACCGGGAAAGCCCTTATGGCCCTGGAAAACGCCGCGCATCCACCAGGTTCCGCCTGGACTGCCGGACCCGTCGCAGCGCGCGTACTTCTCTGCGAAGACGATGGTGTTTGAGGTGCCGTCTCTAAAAGTGAAGGGTATCCGGGCACGGCCATCCCAGACGTAGGCGAAGTTGCCATTGTCGCCAAAGGTCGGTGGGACATTGACGTTGTCGGATCCGGCAAAAACGAGAAAGTTGCCCGCGTAGGACGAATCGCCGGGTTGCCAATCGCCGGCGTGGTTGAGGCTAGGATCGCTCGGGCACTGATAGAGCGGAATGCGCGTCTGGCGCAGGAAAGTCTTATTGCTAACGTCCACCGAATCCCAGGTGGGCCAAACATACCCAATGTTGACCGTTGTGGCGGGATTGGGTCCCGATGCGCCGATGATGGCCGTGTAATCCGCCCAGATGGCCATTTTCCAAGTGTTGTCTTGTTCGATATAGGGAAGGAGATGAAAGAAGAGGGGAGCGTAGTAGGCGCCGCCGAAGTTGCCTGCCTGGGGCGGTATTCGGCGCTGAGTGTCGTTACAGTTTTGTAAAGCCAGCCCCATCTGCTTGAGGGCGTTCGAACACTTGATGCGGTTGGCGGCCTCCCGCACTTTCTGCACAGCCGGCAGCAATAAGCCTAACAATACGGCGATGATAGCAATCACGACCAATAATTCGATTAAGGTGAAACCGCCCCGAGCCTTAGCGTTTTGGCAATGAATTCGGCGCACGGATACACTCCTTCACGAAATAATGACGGGAAGTGCTGGCGCAATCGGATGATTCGGCGGAGCGCGAAGACGCGGAAAGGAGAAAACAAGGCGGCAAGCACGCGAGTCTCGCACACCGATGAACCATCTGATCCATGGGATGCGGGCGATCGGTTGTCAAAAGATTCCGGACGCGAGAGCATTTTTCTTTCCCGACGCGAACATAAAATCTGCACAAACCGCATAGACCACTCTTTCGTCTCAAATTCCTTGATCGGCATCAGCCCTGTCGACCTGACTGAGCGCGCTCCTGAGGTAAGGGCGCTCGCTCGCTTTTCCGACAAGTCCGGCAACTACGGATCTTGTTCGGCGTGCTACAGCGCGCAAGATAAGGCGAATATGTGCAAAACCTACGTTGATAGGCGAGATGGGCGTTGATCGACCCGGTCATGTTCACGGCCGGGCGCCGGATTCTGATTCAATAGAAAATGCTGGCTGCGGTTTCGCAGCCGGCGAATAAGACTGTTCGAATCGCCTGGCCCGTTTCCTACAGAAAGCAGGAACGGAAAGCACCTCTACAGCATGGAAGACAAAAAAGCTCGCAGAGGCAGTGTGGGAAACTTCAAGCCGATGCCGGTCGCAGCTCAAGCCACTGCGGCTCTAACCGGTGATGAATACCCATTCTCGGATTCTTATGCAATACAAAGTGGCGCCCTCCTAGCCGGCAGACCGGTTCGAGCCGATGATCCAATGGGAAAAATCGGTACAAACCGCCCTACCTCTTGCGGAGGAGTCGCTACTCCCACTCCCCTTGTGTGGGACGGTGATGAACCGGCAGGAGGACAATGGGCAAAGAGCCTTAATGGTCTACGCGTTCCCATCCGCTGGTATGCTTTGGCTCAGCAGACTGCGGATGCCGCCGCCGCCCAGGACTTCCGTTGCGGATTGCGCTGACGGAATTCCGACCATTCAATTCCCAACGTGTCCAAGAGCGGTCTTAGCACGTCGCGAAAGAAGATTTCTTCGCCGTAAATGTTCAGGCTCTTCACCTCGGCGGTGCGCTGCCGGCAGTCGGCCAGCATGTGCAAAGCCGGCATGGAGAATGTTTGCACGACTCGCCGCAGCTCTTCAAGGGTGCCGTCCCGGTCGCGCTCCAAATACATCAGAGCGATGCGCTTGTAGAAATCGTGGTGGCAGCGCTCGTCCACGCTGATGTAGCCGAGAACTTGCGAGAGCGCCGGATCCCCGAAATCGTTTACCCGATTTCGTAGATTTCGATAGTTAAGCCATGTTGCCAGCTCTTGGATCATTCCATAGAGGATCATCCCCAGGCCGCTGTCGCGCGGCAATCCCCACTCGTGGTCGAAAACTTGGCTTTCCAAGTCGGCCATCTGCTCCTCGGTGCGGTGGCCGGACCGAAGCAGCCAGTCGCCCAAGGCGAGGGAATGTTTAGCTTCCTCGTAACCCCAATTGGCGTGGAACCATGCCCGGCCGCGGCTGGCCCGGATCAAGGGCAAGGCCAATGCTTTACTTATGTAATCAGGCAGATATAGTTCAACCGCGCAAAAGGACTCCACCACATTGGCCACAGCAGGCGGCATGGCCGGGTTCACTTGATGCCAGGGGATATCGTCCTGAATCGACCAGCGCCGTTTTCTCTCAGCCTGATCGAAGAATTCCCGGTAGAGCCGATAGAAGGCCTCTTCTAAACCGGTAACGTCCACTCGTCGTGTGGGGCTTGCCATCGCACCTTGTCCCTTTCGTACAAAACTTGGGGGAATATCCTGGCCACCAACCGCAACCTGAAGGCAGTCAGAGCGAGTCAGTGGCTCGCTTAGAATTAGAACGGGTGCTGCGCCGGCAAACGATGCCAAGACCTCCGGTATAGCCAAAGGGGAGCCATAGGGTCGCGGCGCTATCGCTGCTATCGAAGGGAATGGCTCAATCGCTCTAGACTGAAACCGCGGCAAAATGACAAGGGGTGGCAAAATAGTCCGGCAATAGGCATTTATTTCTAGGAACCGACATCTAGAGATGTAGCCGCTATCCGATAATTGCGAAGCCAGGGACCCTCGACTCCAGGCGAGATTCCCTGAACTTCCAAGAGCGTGCTGCGTATTAAAGGTATACGGTTGTACGGCACTCTTATTTAATCGGGTTGACTGGAAGCCATTGACAGGCAAAATAGGAATAGGGTGAATATGCTGATTAACGGCGTCGCACCCACTTCAATTTGCCGAAGGTAGATATGAGGTTTTTACTCGTCTTCTCTCCAGTCCCGCCTTTTAGCGCAGGTTGCCCCGATTTCCGCCCGAGCCCCTAGATCCAAACTTGTCAAGGAATTGTCGACCCCACATCCCAGGCGTCGAGTCGAAAGGACCTACTTACATGATCAAGGCGAAGTTTAGAGGACTATTGGCTGCGCTGGCTTTGCTGGCGCTTGTCGCCGCTCCTATCCGAGCGGCCGAGGAAGCCAAGGCGTCCGCGTCTCCCAAAGCGTACATCGTTCTGGTCGGCATCAGCAATTATGCCGACAATCAAATCCATCCCCGGCCCCATGCCGTTGCGGATGCGCAAGCCCTTTACGACTTGTTCACCAACGCGGAATACATGGGCGTCGATAAGGACCATATCCGCTTGCTGCTTGGTGGAGCGGAAGATGCCGCCCGCGGCAGCCAGCCGGCCACGCACGAAAACATTCTCAAAGCCGTCAAATGGATTGCCACTGAGCCCCGTGCGGACGACCTCGTTATTTTCACCTTTATCGGGCAAGGCGGCACGTTAGGTGAAAAGGGCGACCGCCTTTGCTATTTTGCCAGCGATTCCACCGTCAAGGATCGGCAAAAGAATGCCGTCGCCTCGTCCGAGCTTGGTCAAGAATTGGACAAACTCAAGAGCCAGAAATTCTGCGTCTTTCTCGACGTAAACTTTAAGGGCTTCACTCCGGAGAAGGGTTCGGCCGCTCAACCGACCCTGGGCGAGGCGCCCTACAAAGAGTTCCTGGGCGACGACGGCTCCGAAGACCACCTCGCTCATCCCGGCCGTGCACTTTTCTTGGCGACCAACGGCTTGTCGCAATCGCTTGATGTCAAGGATCACGGACTCTTCACCGAGGTTTTGCTGGAAGGCCTAAAAGGCAAAGCCGACAAGGAAGGTTACGAGCCCGACGGCGTCGTCACGACCGACGAATTGACGACCTACATGAACAAGGAAATTACCGAACTCGCCAATAAGTTTGGCAAAACGAAAGAGGAGAAACACCAAGATCACTTTGTCCTGGGCGGGCTTCGCAGCCACTTCGTCTTGACGAAAAACCCGGCCGTCACAGCCAAGGTCAAAGAGCGGCTTGATAAGTTCGCCAAACTGTCCAAGGAAGAAAAAAAGATCGATGCGAAATTGGCCGAGGAAGGCCGGCAGTTGCTGAGCCGCATGCCCAAGCTTGAATCCCAGCGATCGCTTCGCAAAGAGTATCAAAAGCTCGTCGATGGCTCGCTCACCACCGACAAATTCCTGACTAGCCGTGAAGAAATCTTGAACAGCACCAAACTGCGGCGGGAAACCGCTGAAGCCTTCGCAGAAAAAGTTCTGGAAGCAGCCAAGCTAATTACCGACAACTATGTCAAGCCGGTCAGCCTTGGTGAAATGGTCGGGTGGTCCGTCCGGGGTCTATATCGCCGTATAGATGAAAAGCTTCCCCAGGACTTGAATGGCCGGCTTGAAAGGGTAAAGACTCTTGGTTCAGGCGATCTCAAGATTCTTTTGGCCGACGCTCGTGAAAACCTCGGCAAGCGCGAAGACCTGGACAACCATAAGGACATCGATCATGCCCTCCAGCAGATGCTTCGGCACCTGGATCCCTATACGACCTACATCGACCCGGAAACGCTGAGCCGCTTCAAGATCGATACCCAGGCTCAGTTCATCGGCGTCGGAGTGCAAATCCGCAAGGACATCAGCACCGACATGCTCCAGGTAATAACGCCAATTAAGGACAGCCCCGCTTATAAGAAAGGCATTCAGGCGGGCGATCTCATCACCACGATTACGCGGCTCGTCGACGATGAGGGCAAAAAGCTGTTGCAACCTGAAGTCATTACCACCAAAGGGCTGTCCACCAACGATGCGGTAAAGAAAATCCTTGGCAAAGGCAACACCCCCATCAAACTGACGATTAGTCGCGAAGGGGAAGCTAATCCGCTCGAATTCGAGATCATTCGAAATAAAGTGGAAGTCGAGACCGTTCTGGGCACGAAACGCAAGACCGATGACACGTGGGACTACATGGTCGATCCGGATTCGAAGATCGGCTATATCCGGCTGACCACGTTTGCCCGAAATTCCTACCGCGACATGGCCAAGGTCATGAAAGATCTGAAGAAGCAAGGAATCAAAGGCATGGTCCTTGATCTGCGCTTCAATCCGGGCGGCTTGCTCGATAGCGCCTGCGATATTTCGGACCTGTTTATCGACGACGGTGTTATCGTCACAATCAAGCCCCGCGTTGGCAAGTCTCATTCCTTCATGGGTAAGAAGGAAGGCAGCTATTCGGACTTCCCGATGGTCTGCCTGGTCAACGGCGGCAGCGCCAGCGGCAGCGAAATCGTGTCCGCCTGCCTGCAAGATCACCATCGCGCCGTCATAATGGGTGAACGCAGCTACGGCAAAGGCAGCGTGCAAAACATCCAAGATTTCGAAGGCGGCCAGCTCAAGCTGACCACCGCCTCCTTTTGGCGGCCTAGCGGCAAAAACTTGAACAAGTCGAGCACCAAGGGCGGCGAAGAAGAAGAGTGGGGCGTCACCCCCGACAAGGGTTTCCTCATTAAGCTCAGCCCCAAGGAACGCGACGACCTGGGTGAATTCCAGCACAACTTGGAAATCATCGATCACCGGCCGGCCAAGGAGACTAAGCCGGAATTCAAGGATAAGCAGCTTGATACGGCGCTCGAATACCTGCGCGGCCAGATTAAGACGGCGTCAAGGCTTCCTACCAAGAAAGCCGGCTAACCGGCCTCTACGCTACAGTTCGCAAACTCGTTATGCGTTTGCCAAGCCCACGGGAAAAACCCGTGGGCTTTTCTTTTTGATTTAAGGTTCGTTTGACCGGCGGTCTCTAAGGCGCATGATTAACTCAGGAACACGAGCCATTTGCCAAAACGATTGCACGCAATTGTTTCACATCTGGGCGTGCGTTTAGGCTGCTCGGGCTTTTCTTGCCTACAGAGGTACCTTCTATGACTTGCACGCGATTGGCGTTCGTCGGCTTGATGACGCTGGGATTTGCCGGCGGGTGTTGCAGTTCTTCGGAGCGCTGCTCCGTATGGAGTCGAATGACCAGGCCCTTTCAGCGAGGCTCGAGCGAGGCGTCCATGGCGTCTATGGGGTCCGAGGGGCCGGTCTTGGAAGACTGCGCCGACGGCATGGACGGCATGGCGCCACCCACTGCCGGGCCGGAAATGATTGCTCCAGGAGCGATTCCCGATTTAATGCCTCCAGCCGGCCCGCCTGGAGTCATGGATAGCAGCGGATCCCAGTACTCATCTCCGCCGCGCCGTCTAGTGCCGCGTCCGCGCGCCCAAGAAATGCCGTATTCGCCGTGACACGTGGATTTAGGTTGCGTGCGCCTGCCAGCCGGGTATCTTCGGATTTTGTCGATCTTCAGTAAGCCTGCTGAGCGACCGGCCTGGGGCGCACCGACGACCATGGACGCGACGGCTCAAAAACTGCTTCGTTTGCTCGAGCCCGCCCATTCGCCCCCTGTGCGCACGGCGGCCCTTACGGTGGTGAGCGAATTGGGCTTGCGCGACCGCCAAGTGGCGGACATTTTATGCAAGCTCTTGAACGATTCCGAAGCGCCCGTCCGTCGTGAAGCTCTCCAGCAAGCGGGCAAGCTGCGCATTGATACGGCCCTTCCAATTCTGCTTGAGCGGGTAACCCAGGGCGGCGAGGAATCGGAATTAGCCGCTGGCGCCGCCGCCAAGCTCGGCGCAAAAGGGACCAAAGCCCTTCAGGATTTGATGGGCAAGGTGGCACCCGGTTTACGCCGCCGCATTGCCGGAGCTCTGGGCGCAGCGGGAACCGCGGCCAGCAGCAGCGCCGCCGTCGGAGCCTTGCTCGATTCGGATCCCGGCGTCATCGACGCGGCCGCGCGCACGCTAAGTGCAGAGATCAAGTCCCAGAACGCTTCGCAGCGCCGCCAATTGGGTGAGCAATTCATCGACTTGCTCAACCAATCGCGCAAGAAAGCCCCCCTATCGGTGGCTTCGGAAACGGCTATTATCCGTCTCCTGGCCACGCTCGACGATCCGCTCGCTGAAAGCGCTCTTTGGGAGAGAACCCAGGCGCCCAATCCACCGGCTTTACGGGCGGCGGCGTTGCATGCCCTGGGTCCTCGCGCGCAATCGGCCACGAAGGAAAATCTTCAACGTTTGCTCAACTGTGCTCAAGACGCTGATTTTCGCATTGCCGCCCCGGCGCTCATGGCGCTGAGTTCCTTGCCAACAAACCCCAAGCTCGTGCCCCTTTGGGTGGCGCTCCTTGGAGCGCCGGATGTGGCCGTGCGTCGTGCAGCCATTAAGAAAATCGGAGACCAAGACAAGCCGGAAGTCGCGGACGGTCTCTTGCAGCAATTGGGCCACCGGGACGTCGCCCTGCGTGATGAAGCCGTAGAATGCCTTTCCCGGCTTCGCTACGGCCACAAAGTGTTGGCCAAGGCGCTTCTGAAAGCGGAGACCCCGGATGATGCCTGGCAACTGGCTCGCGCGCAGGCATCGTTCGCTTCCGAATTCGACGCCGACCTCCGCCAACGAGTATTCAAACAGGCGTGCGCATATTTTGAAGAAGGAGACCGTCGGGCGGAGCCCCTTTTGCACGTTCTGCGCGCCGCCGACGCTCATCAGGTCAACGAACAAATTGCCGACTACGCCTTGACGTTGCGCAAAAAAAAGAAATACGAACTCGCTCAGCGCTTTCTGCGGTTGCTGGCGCGCGATCCGGCTTGCGGCCCGGCAGTGCGCCTCGAGCTTGCCGGATGCAACCTCAAGCTTTCATCAAAAGATCTCCATGCCGAGGCTCGAGCGACCGATCCCTGTCTCGATCAATTCAACAACCTCATTCATAGCTATCCCGACCAGACAGCCGAGTTTGTCAAGAAAGCCAAATGGCTGGACCCTGAAGATCTTTTCTATTTGGGGTTTCATTTCGCCGAGAAAGAGCGCCAAGACAAGGAATTCGGAGGCGAAGTCCTGCGCCTTGCCATCCAGCGCGGCGGCCGATCCAAGGTCGCCAAAGACGCCAAAAGCAAGCTACGAGGCGAAGGACTCGGACGTTAAGCCCGTTCAATCTCCGGTACAACAGATCGATTTCTTCCAAGCACGTGGGCCGGCTTTTGCAGCGTACCTACGACTGATACTATGAAACCAATGCAACCAAATCCCTTCACCAGCAGACAAGTGAGCCGATGATCGAAGAAATTGAAGTATTGCAAACGACGGCCGCGAAACTTGGCATCGGCAGCTATCGGCGTCATGTCCTTCTCTGCACGGGCCCGAATTGCTGCCAGCCTGAGGAAGGCCTAGCTGCCTGGGAACGGTTAAAGAACGAGATCAAAGACAAAGGGCTGGCCAGCGGGGAAAGGGCCTGTTATCGGACAAAAGTCGGCTGCCTGCGGATCTGTTGTCATGGACCCACCATGGTCGTCTATCCGGAAGGCGTCTGGTACCACGGCATGACCGCGGATCGCATTCCTCAATTTGTCCAAGACCATCTCGTTAACGACCGCCCCATTCGTGATTGGATATTCGCGAATAACCCTCTGGGATGTTAGAACGGCAGATTTACTTCTTCTTGGCAACCGGAGGCCAATCGTCGGTGCGGAAAGGGGAAGCGGGCAGACCGGCTTTGTTCCACAGGTTGCCTTCGGGGTAGTTGGCCCAGCCGTAGCGAACAGCGGCGGGCCGGACGATCTTGGGGCTGGAGACAACGGCCTTATCCCCCTCAATCGTGGCGTCGGCATTGATGAAGTTGCCGTCCTCTCCCGCGATGGTGAACCCGGTGAGCTTGCCGTCTTGGGCTTCCAGCCCGCCTTTGTCATGGCTAAACGAGAGGACCGCCTTGCCGTCTTGGATTTGCATGCTCTTATATTGGGGTCCGGAATATTCGAGGTCTTTTTCGTTGTAGGCGATGGCCCTAGCCGCCAGAGCGAGGCGCACACCCGCCGGTTCTTTTTTCTTGGGATGGATGTCCTTTTCGTCGCCTGAATCCGTGATTACTGCCATCGCAATCGGCGCCAGCTTGGGGTTGAGGCTGGTCAAGCGCTGGACCTCGCGCATCCGCGCCCAAGGGGTATCGGTCGGTTCGGTTTCCTTTTTCATAAACGGCGCTAACTGCACGAATAAGAAAGGCATTTCGGGCTGATTCCAGTCATGCCGCCAGTTTTCGATCAGGGCGGCAAAGAGCTTCTCATATTGCTGGACACGCTCGAAACTGCCGGCGTTCGATTCGCCTTGATACCAAATGGCGCCTTTAACGGCGAAAGGAAGGAGCGGGGCGATCATGCCGTTGTAAAGCTTGGAACCGCCGGGCGCCAGGCTCTTGAAGGCCGGATCGCTTTCTAGGACTTTTTTGCTCGTCCATTCCTCTGCCGCGGTGCCGCCAACCGATGTGTGAATCAAACCGACCGGCACGCCCAAGGCTTTCTGCAAATCGCGACCGAAGAAATAGGCAACGCCGGAGAAGCCGCCGACGGTCTTGGGGCCGCATTCTACCCAGGCGGCCTTTATGTCCGTCGTTGGAGCATTGGCCCGGTGATGAGGAACGGTGAAGAGCCGAATCTGTTCATTCTGCG
Source organism: Gemmataceae bacterium (assembly GCA_045802525.1). Lineage (GTDB taxonomy): Bacteria > Planctomycetota > Planctomycetia > Gemmatales > Gemmataceae > JBJMQT01. The sequence goes on along the minus strand of JBJMQT010000038.1, from coordinate 4,453 downwards.
ACTTCTTCCGGGCTTCCTCCCCGTTTTCGCAACCTCCCAGACCCATCTCCATGTTGGACTGGCCGCTGCAAATCCACACTTCACCGATGTAAACGTCCTTAAGCTTGACCGTGTCCTTTTCATCTTTGCCGGAAATGGTCAGCGCATAAGGCCCGCCTGCTTTTTGACCGGGGATCTGGGCCGTCCACTTGCCTTCTTTGTCGGCCCTTACTGTTACTGGCTTTACTGAACCAAGCACTACAGTGATATCTTCATCCGGCTTAGCAGTGCCCCAAACCGTGCTCGTTGCTTTCTGTTGCAGCACCATGCCGTCTGAGATTAAAGCGTGTGGCTTGATTTCCGCTTGGACCGCGGAAGCTAAGAGGAAGACAAGGACTCCGGGCAAGGCCAAGCGAGCGTTCTTTGCCATTTTTGCTGACTCCAGGTTGGTTTGCGACATTTTTGGCTTGTGACTAAGCAACCGCGGGGCTTCGTGCAGGCACGGCGCCACGCCCACGCAAAAACGTGGATTTAGCGCCGGAAATGGATGATTAATCTTCGCGCGAAATACAACGTAACCTGAAATGAACGGCTATGCAATCAGCTTTGCTGTCTTTCATTGGATTTACCCGGGACGCGCCAAGCGTCGGGCCAAGTAACTGGATAGGGCCGCGCCAACCGGCACGTCGGTCCTCAATTGCAAATAATCCATGTTCTGATCGCGGCAGCCACGTTCAAGTTCCTTCAAGAATCCGCCCAGTTGCTCCAAGTAACCGTCCCGGAGCGACCGCGGATCGGTCAGGAGCTCGGGCAACTGCTCCAGTCCGCGAAAGAGCGTTGCCTCCTGGAACGGGAATTCCAACTCGGCGCGATCGAGGACATGGTAAACGACAACCTCATGCCGCTTGTAGCGCAAATGTTTAAGCCCGGCAATGACGTCGGCCGGCTCATCGAAGAGATCGCTCAGGAGCATGATGATGGCCCGGCGGTTGATCCGCTCGGCCAGATCATGAAAGATCGGCGCCAGGCTCGTTTTTTCACCGCCGCAACCTCGATTCAACGCGTTCACGATCTCTTTGAAATGCGACGGCTGGCTGGAAGGCTTTAGGAAGCCGCGAACCTGGCTGTCGAAGGTGATGAGTCCGACGCTGTCTTGCTGATGTAAAATCAAATACGCCAGCGCCGCCGCCGTCAGACAAGCGTAATCGTATTTCGTGATGACGCTGTTGTTCCCCGCTTCTTGCATGGAACCATAGCGCATCGATTCGCTCAGATCGACCAGCAGCCAACACGATAGGTTGGTTTCCTCCTCGTATTGCTTGAGAAAAAACTTGCCCGTGCGGCCATAGACTTTCCAGTCAACGTGCTTGATGTCATCGCCGGGAACATATTCTCGGTGTTGGGCGAATTCAACCGAGAACCCGTGGTAAGGGCTCTTATGCATACCCGACAGGAAGCCCTCGACGAGCAAGCGAGCTTCCAGTTCGAGATTGCGGACCTTGGCAAGCGTTATGGGATCAAGGTATTTCTTGGCTTCATTCATGATTTAGAATTTCGAACGAGCGCCTTCAGCTCGACAGCGCCATCTTTTCCTGCGGGTCGCGTGGAATCAGCTCGCCCAGCCGCCGCACGATCTCGTCCGGTTTAATTCCTTCCGCCTCGGCATTGAAATTGGTAATGATGCGATGCCGCAAGACTGGAGCAGCCACCGCGCGAACGTCTTCACAGGCGACATGGTAGCGGCCGTGCAGCACCGCACGGGCTTTGGCCGCCAGGATGAGAAACTGGCTGGCGCGCGGCCCGGCGCCCCAGGTCACATAGTCCTTGATGAAGCCCGGCACTTCGCCCTTGTCTTTGCGCGTCAGACGCGTGAATTTCATGGCGTAGCGAATGACATAGGGCGCCACCGGCACTTTGCGTACGATGGCCTGCATTTCCAGGATGTCGGTCGCGGACAGCACCCGCTCGATCGCGGGTCGGGCATCGGCCGTGGTCATTTCGACAATGCGAAACTCTTCTTCCTCGCCCGGATAATCGACAAAAATATTGAACATGAACCGATCTTGCTGGGCTTCGGGGAGAGGATACGTTCCTTCCTGCTCGATGGGATTTTGCGTGGCCAAGACGAAAAACGGCTCGGGCAAATGGTGCCGCGTTCCGCCCACGGTGACTTGCCGCTCTTGCATGGCTTCCAGCAGAGCCGCCTGCGTCTTGGGCGGCGTGCGGTTGATCTCGTCGGCAAGCACGACGTTGGCAAAGAGCGGCCCGTGCAGGAACTTGAACATGCGCTGCCCGCTTGCCTTGTCTTCTTGCAAGACCTCCGTGCCGGTAATGTCCGAGGGCATGAGGTCAGGCGTGAATTGAACACGGCTAAAGGTCAGGCTGAGGGAGTCGGCCAGCGTGCGAATCATGAGCGTCTTAGCCAGCCCGGGCACACCGACGAGCAGGCAATGGCCCCGAGCGAAGACGGCGATGAGCAATTCTTCGAGGACCTGATCCTGGCCGACAATGGCTTTGGTGAGTTCTTGCCGAATGCGGCGGCAGCCCTCGTTTAGCCGTTCGACGGAAGCCAGGTCCTTATCCATGGGCGTTCCGTCTTCGGCTTCATCGGCTTGGACCAGCCGTGCCAGAGGCGTCTCTTCGCCGTTGAGCCAGTTGCCGCACCCGCACAACCGCCGGCCGTTCTCAGGCACCTGCATAACCAGCCCGCAATTGCCGCATTTCACCATTGGCATAGGGATTCCTTGAGGCGTTAAAGGTTCGCATTCGATTCTAGCAGATTGGTTGGCCCTTTTTTCGATTGGGCGCATTCCTTAGCGGTAGTTTCCTCTTACCGATTTTGAAACCGACCTGCCGCCGCGCTTACAATCTCATCCAGCAGTGCCGTTTGTGTGCAATTTGCTGTGCATAACAGACACCCCACTGGTTGCACAGAATTGACATTTTTTGCACAGAAACGCCAATTTTTGCACAGAAACGCCTCATTAGCTCGGCGCAAGAACGACCGCTGTACTTGCCAGCTTAACAAGTTCAAACTGAACTACTTTCAGACTCTTCTTAGACGCGTGATAGGCCTGGTAGCTTAATTCGGGAATGACTGCGTGTCCGGGTGGGCCGGCGGGGTCCGGCTCAGGCATTACGGTTAAGCCAAGCCTCTTCAAATCGCTGACAGCAAGCGTGACTACATAGTAATCGTTTTGCTTGCCGGCTTCGATAGTCGCCAAAGTGTCAAAGGGTTGAAGAAATTGAGCGCGAAATACGGACAAGCCCGTGTCATCGTTCTTATTGGGACGGAATGCTTCGCTTCTGATCGGAGGTGAAATAGTAGCATCGTAGAAATTGCGATGGATCCGGCGATACACAAACTCATCGTCCCTAACCGGATCGCGTTCGTCCATCAGCCGCTCGAAGGGATGAAAAAAAGGAGAGGCAAGTTACTGGTTGGGCAGCGTCCAGTGGCGGGCCGGTTGACCCGGTTCAATCATCATGACCTCGGCAAAAAGTGGGCGGACGATTTCCACCTCCGTGTAAGTTCCGTCAGGGTCGTGCCATTCTAAGGTAACCGTTCCTTCCACGCCCGCTACGACGCAATGAGGCGGATCAACCCCTTGATCTTTGAGGGTGTAAGCCAAACCGATCGCGGAGGCGAGCAATTCGTGGGATGGCGCCCGCGCCCCCTGACCGTCCCAGTCGTCGCCAAGATGCTGGAATTCCACCATTTTCACTACCGCCGGCTCCCAGAGGCCGGCATCGGGGTCTGGCTTAACAGTGCCATTGAGGGTCTGTAGCCGGGCCGGCGCCGTCCCGTTCCCGGGGCCGGTTTCCTTCAGCCAAGTCTGCTCGGCGATGTGGTATTGGGCTAATGATTGCATCGGTACATTCTCTTGAGCCAGCCAGTAGATCTTCGCTTTGATTATAGCGGGATTTCTCAATAGGGCGTGAGCGCTTGAAAGAATGCTCCCATGCCGATGTTCAAGCCTTGAAAGGCAATTCGGTGATGGAATTTCCGGCCTGAAGGGCCGGTTCTATCAGCCCAGGCCGAAGGCCTGGGGACGGCGTGGCGATCTCGTTTCGGCCCTGTAAGGGCCGTTCGATGTGAGCTTTGCCTTTGTCCAAGCTTCAATGCGAGCCGAGCATTTCAGTGAGCAGGTCGGCAACGCCGAGGCGGCTGGCCCACTCGCGCAGGTGGCTTCGTCAATGTCGAAGGTCGTCGGTTTTGACCCCGGTAGGGGTCGCAGCCATTAGCCGGTGGTTGAGCGCAGCGACACCACCGGTAGACGATGCCCCATCCAAAACGACCCTGGAAGGGTCGCAGAGACTCCCCGCTTCATCCAGATAATGCGGAACGTAGGCGATGCTAATGACGATGTGGAAAGTCGAGCCCGTGGCCGCCTATCGGATTTGGGAGATGGCGACCCCAGTGCATCGTGTTCTGCGACCCCTGCGGGGTGTGCGCCGTGCAAAGGTGTTGTTT
>JBJMQT010000037.1:0-69664 GCA_045802525.1 Gemmataceae bacterium | reverse complement strand
GCACGTCACCGGCGACCAGGTCTGGGTGGACGTCGGCTACAAGAGCGAGGGCGTGGTCGAGCTGCGCGAATGGCTCGACGACGCCTCCGGCGACGTCGTCGCCCCCAAGCCGGGCGACGAGGTGAAGATCCTGCTCGAGGCCGTCGAGGACGAGAGCGGCGCCGTGGTGCTGAGCTACCGCAAGGCCAAGCGCCAGGAGGAGTGGGAGACGATCATCAACAAGCACAAGGAGGGCGACGTCGTCTCCGGCACCGTCACGCGCAAGATCAAGGGCGGACTGCTCGTCAACATCGGCGTCAACGTCTTTTTGCCCGCCAGCCAGGTCGATATCCGCCGGCCGCCAGATATTGCCGACTACATCAACAAATCAATCGAGTGCAAGATTCTCAAGATCGATGAGGCTCGCCGCAATATCGTTGTCAGCCGCCGCAAGCTGATCGAGGACCTGCGCACCGAGATGATGTGGACCTCCAGCTCCTGGTCGATCTTGACCACTTCGTGCGGGTTGGCGATGCGGCCCCAGCTCATATCGGTGATGTGCAATAGGCCGTCGATGCCGCCCAAGTCAACAAACGCGCCGAACTCGGCGATATTCTTGACGACGCCCTTGCGAATCTGCCCTTCCTGAATCTCCGACAAGAGATCTTTCTTCATTTGCTCGCGTTGATCTTCGAGCAGCTTGCGCCGGCTGACGACGATATTGCGGCGAGCCTCGTCGATTTTAAGGATTTTGCACTCAATAGTGCGGCCAATGTAGTCGGCAATATCAGGCGGGCGGCGAATGTCGACCTGACTGGCAGGCAAGAAGACATTGACGCCGATATTAACCAGCAAGCCGCCCTTGATCTTGCGGGTGACCATGCCGGCAACCACATCCCCTTCCTTGTGCCTTTCGATAACCTCTTCCCATTCCTTTTGCCGTTTGGCCTTGCGGTAGCTTAATACGATGGCGCCGCTTTCGTCTTCGACGGCATCGAGCAGGACTTGAATTTGATCCCCAGGCTGGGGCGGGACGATCTTATCGAGGCCTTCGTCGTACCATTCCTTGAGATCGATGATTCCTTCGCTCTTGTAACCGACGTCGACCATGACGTCGTCGCCTATGACGTCAATCACTCGGCCGGTCACAATCTTGTTGGTTTCAAATTGCTGCTCTTCAACAGGCAACCAATCTTGGAGATCGCGGCCGGTGTCATCTTGTTGAAAAGCGGCTTCGAGTTCTTGTTGAAGTTCGGTCTCCGGGAGGTCGTACTGGCGGATAAGATTGCGGTTAACCATAAGAAAGACATTCCTCGCATCGCTTTCTCGTTCCCTGGCGAATGGCGCCGACGGTGAGAAAGCTCGATCAAATAAAGTTTATTCCCAAGCCCGTCCCGCCAACTTGGCGAAAACTACGGAACTCTGGAACCAAGCATTATAGCGGACTAGAGGTAGATTCACCAGAACGGCTGAAGAATTGCCGCGCTCGTGTGAAGTTGCACCGGTAGCCTTATGACAGGATGATGTTCTCTTCTTGCTCGTTCCTACAGGTCCACTAAGATGGCGTGAGCGGATGGGGAGTGGAAAACACGGCATAATCCAAGTAACAGGATTGGCATGCGCGAGATTCTCTGGGAACTGAATGCGGCCCTTGAACGGGAGCGGTCCTGCGTTTATTGCTCCGTCATCGAGACCCGAGGCTCGACGCCGCAAAAGGCCGGAGCCGCCATGTTGGTCTTTCCGGATGGCAGCCAGCGCGGCACGCTCGGCGGCGGTTGTGTTGAGGCGGAGGTGCGGCAAAAAGCGCTCCAGGTTCTCAGTGAAGAAGGTCGCCGCCCCGGCGTGTTCACTTTTTGTTTGGATGATAATTACGGGTGGGATGACGGACTGATCTGTGGCGGCCGCATGAGCATCTTGGCGGCGCCTATACAACCCGGCGGCCCCGCCGGCGGCGCCGAGCAAAGCCGAAGCTATTATTGCTGCTACCTCGATCTTGTGGAGAAAGGCAAAGGCTGCACCGAGGCAGTCGTTTTTCAAAGCTCCGACGGTTTGGACGTCGGCACTCGCTTTCTCTTCGATGCGGAAAATCAGCTCATTGCTCAGCACGGCGACGGGCCGGTTTCAAAAGCAATCGAAGCCAACCTTACGCCCCTGAGCAAAAGACCAGGACCGAGGGCTCATCAGGGAGTCGCGTACTTGCCTATCCTGCCCCGGATAACATTGCTCATCGTCGGCGCCGGCCATGTTGGGCAAGCGGTGGCGCAGTTGGCAACCCAGGTTGAGTTCGATGTCTGGGTCCTGGACGACCGCGAAGCTTATGTATCGCCTCAACGATTTCCCACTGCCAGCCGCCGCCTTGTCGGCCCAATCGAGACTCATCTGAAGGATCTCGCCAAGAAGGAAATAAATCCTTCGTTTTATTGCCTCATCGTGACTCGTGGGCACAATCACGACGAGGAAGCCCTGTATCACCTGGCGACGACTTCGGCCGCATATGTCGGCATGATCGGCAGCAAACGCAAAATCAAATTGATCTACGAAGACTTGATCGCCAAAGGTGTTTCCCTGGAGGCGCTAAAGCGGGTCCAGGCGCCTTTGGGCTTGGATATCGGCTCGCAGACAGTGCCGGAGATTGCCGTCAGCATCGTGGCCGAACTGATCGCTTGCCGCAACCTGGGCACTACCACCCCGCCTGCCCGTTCGCGGGTTCATGCGGATAATATTCGCCAATGATTTATGCCGTCATTCCCGCCGCGGGCCACAGCCGGCGCATGGGCTGTCCGAAGCTATCCCTACCCTTGGGCAATCACCCCATCTTGCATTGGGTCATAGCCGGTCTCAACGCGGCGGGCATCGCCGATATCCTGGTCATCGGAGGACCGCACGGGCTCGAACTGAGCGCCATAGCAGAGGCAGCCGGCGCGCATTTTCTGAGGCTCGAAAACGACACCGCGGACATGCGCGAGACGGTAACGCATGGCCTCAATTGGTTAGAGAATCGCTTTCACCCCAAGCCAGATGATGCCTGGCTCTTGGTTCCGGCCGACCATCCTACGCTCAGCGCTGAAATGACTCGGCAAGTTATCGAGGCGTATCTTCAGAAGCCTGAGTTTTCGATTTGCATACCCATTTTCAACGGCGTCCGCGGCCACCCGACGTTGATTGCCTGGCGTCATGTCCCCGCCATCAAAAGCATGCCGATTGGCGACGGCCTGAATCGTTTCCTGCGCAGCCAAAGACAGCACGTTCGCGAGATTCCGGTGGATTCTTCCGCCGTCCTGGAAGATCTCGATACACCGGAAGATTATGAAAAGCTCGTGCGAAGTTGGAATTCCGGTAGAACTGCCTGCCCTTAGCGCCCCGAAGAGTTGACAGCGTCGCTTTTCAGACTCGTCCTTCTGCCGCGAACGCTTTGCGGAAACAATTCTTCTTGAATCAGGTTAGCGGCCCCGTCAAAGGGTATGGGTCGTAGCCTTCCTTTGACCTCCAGGTTTGGATTGGCTTTTGCTTCTTCCAATAGGGGCGGCGAGACCCACAGGTCAGCGACCTCGAGTGTATTGGGAATAAGGACCATCCGAACTTTCTCCCATTTTGGTTGCCAACACGTCTCAAGTCCGCTGGTGATGCAAGTCCGGTCGGTCGGAAAGCTGAAAGGCAATTTCGAGCGCAACAAAAAACACGCGGTCAGATTGTTCATGCGGAACGGAACTGGGTCAATCGCGCCCAACAATCGGTCGGTAGTGAGATCGGCTATGCCACAGCCTGTGCCGTTGCCGTGGCTCTCCGGCGACAGATCCAGGGCGCAGATCCGGGTGATCCGGGGTTTTTCGAATTCCGGCTCCCCTTCAATCAACAGCCGGCCGACAACATTGGGATCGATTCCCGCCCCACTGAAGTTTTTGCCAATCTCGCCAATGACGAGCAGGTCCAACTGATCAAACGGCAGCCTCCCCATCATGGCGCTGGCTCGATCAAGCAAGCCCGGCTCTTCGGCCAGCAGGCTGCCCCGTTGGACCACTCTGAGCAGAGCCGTCTGCTCATGGGCATTTTCCAGGACGGCCAGGCCGGCGACAAAGGGCGTCTTCTCTAAGACAACCTTCACCGTCTCGGGCAGCATGTCGCGTAAGCCGCGAACCCCATAACGATGGTGGGCGGCCGCGCCGTCGCGCTTGCCTAAGCCAATCACGAGCATTTTGACAATGCCGCTCTCATAACGGCCACGGAAATCCGTATGCGGTTTAATGCGGGAAATGCTCACCACGGCATCCGCCGCGAGGGCATTAGCATCCCAGTAGACTGGTTCACCCCACGAATTGGCGCCGATCACTGTGGTCTTCATCTCCGTTTTGACGGGCACGCCCAGGGCGCGTTCCGTGATGCCGTATTCGGCAAGCAACTCGCGTTGCCCCTCCGCGGTGCCGCCGCCGTGGCTGCCCATGGCTGCGACGATGAAAGGCTGCGTGCCCAAATCGCGGAGGTAATCGAGCGTATCTCGAACGAGGGTCGCCAGATTCGCTATGCCGCGGCTGCCTACAGCGACCGCGACAGTGCTTCCCCGGCGAAGGCATTGCCGTAAAGATGAAGATTCCCATTGTTGCCTCGTTTCATGGGCAAGATCGGCAACTGCGGGATGGGAGACGCTTTGGTGAATTGGGGCGATAAGGGGTAAGTCCATAAGGAGCCAGCTTGAGGCAAGTAAATTAGGGCCAAATAACGCCGGTTTATGAATTCCATCTTCATTGAACCATTTTAATCGCCTTTCGGGGAGGTCCATCATAGCACCAATCGGCGCAGGGGAGATTGAATGCCAACATCGGGACGCGCGTTGAAGCATTTGTCGTTGACCGGTACCCACGCTTGCCGTACCATCAAGCCGCTTGACGGCGTTAAGCGAGTTTGACGCATGCCGTATCAGTTTTCTCCCCTGGACGCTCCGCGCGACACGGCAGCCTATCTCGATTGATGAGACATCAAAAAGCGCCAATCGAGAGTCGAAGGCCTTCGGTTCCTCCAGTGAACCTGTCCTCGTTCCCTGCCGAGGTTGTTCATGGCGTTGCGGAAGTGGCTGGTGCGAGGCTTAGTTCTAACCTTGGCCGGCGTGATAGCACTGGCCGCCTTCCTCTATCAGCAGTGGACCAATCCCCAGGCCGTACGCAAACATGTCCTCGATAAGCTCAGCGCCCAGTTTATAGGCGCTCACGTCAGCCTCGAATCGGCGCATATGAGACTATTTGGCGGCATCAGCCTTAATGAACTCCGCATGACGCGCCGCGACGACGCCGAGCACACGGAACTCCTCTACGTTCCCTCGGCAACAATCCAGATCGACAAGGAACGATTGAGCGACGGCATAGTGGCCCTTCGCAAAGTCGAATTGCACAAGCCCCGTCTTCACTTCATACGCAATGCCGATGGAACATGGAACCTGGACGGCCTCCTGGCCCCGGCGCCGTCCACTCCGCCCGACGAAGTCATTCCCATGCTCGTCTTTCAAGGGGCGGCCATCCAAATCGAAGATATGCAGGCCCCACCCGGAACGCCGCAGCTTGAAATCAAGGACATCAACCTCACGGTCGTTAATGATCCCTTGCCCACAATAGTATTTGACGGAACCGGCAAGGCGGATGGAATCGGCGCCATTCATTTGCGTGGAACGATTCAGCGCGAGTCCGGGGCCGCTGTGGTTTCTCTGAACCTCGGACAAATTCGCGTGGGCGCCCTAGTGGAGAGAATCGGCACTCTCAATGCGGAAATGGTCAAACATGCCTTGCAATTGGATGGCACAGGTTCGCTCCAAGGCACCCTCGAATATCATCCGCAATCCAAAGACCCGTTACGCTGGGACGTCAACCTTGGATTGAGCGGCGGTAAATTTGCGCACGCCAAACTCCCTCTGGCGCTCGATCGAATCGAGGCCTCGGTTCATGTCGTCAACCGAGAGATTCCCTTTGCCAAACTAATTGCTCATTCCGGATCCATGAACGCGAAGGTTGTAATGGAGGGCTTTACGCCCAAAGCACTTGAAAACCGGGACGCCAAGCGGCCGGTCAAGCTCGAGCATTTGTTTCAGAAGCTGGACGTTTCTCTCGAGCACATCCCGGTCACGAAGGAGTTTTTCGATCTCGTGCCGGAGGCGTACAAAGAGATAGAAACGGATTACCAACCGCGCGGCCCCGCCACGATGCGTTATGTTTTCTCGCGCGATGATCCTGTCGTGGGCAGCCGGTATTGCAAGATCACCCCGGAGAATGCGTACGCGCTGGTTGCTGACTTCCCTTACAAGTATGTGGAGAATGTGACGGGGCTGATCGAATTCACCTCAGGCAAGGATAAGGTGGATCATCTGGCCTTGAATCTGATTGGCTATGCAAGCGGTCAGCCTGTCAAAGTCAACGGCGAAATCAACGGAGAATATCCCAACCATGAAGTGAAGATCGACATCGCCGGCAAGAACATCCCGCTAGACGACAAGCTCCGGGCTGCATTGCCCACCGAATATGTTCCTATTTCGGATTCCTTTCATCCCAAGGGCGTGGGAGACTTTGTCGCGACCATCTATCGCTCTCCTAAGAGCCATCAGTTTGCCAATAGGTACGTGGTCAGGTTCCACGACTGTCGTATCAACTATGATGTTTTTCCATATCCCCTGGAGGCTGTCTCGGGAATACTCGATATCCTTCCCGACAAGCATTTCGAGTTTCGGGAGTTCCGTGGAACTCACAAGGGCGGCGAGGTTCACATCGCGGGGCGCTCCTATCGCTTGCTCAATAAACAGGACGAGGGCCGCGATCGCATCGAAGTGGTGATGGCCGGAGATAATTTCGCACTTGACGGCGAACTTCGAGAGGCGGTCGCGCGATCGGTCGAGGATCCGGGCATGCCCCGGGCCTGGGACGCTTTTGATCCCAAAGGCCGCATCAATTTCTCCGGTAAAGTGAACGTCCCCGCCGGCAAGCCCGGTAAACGGAAATCGGGAATCGACCTGACTGTTCTGCCGCAGGGTTGCCGCATTAAGCCCACGTTTTTCCCCTACGAAATGACTGAGCTTTACGGCAATCTGCACTATACCGAAGGCAAGGTCGTTGTAACCGATGCGCGGGCGCGCCATGGCAAAAGCAAACTGAGCCTGGCCAAGGGCACGGTTCTCATTCAGGCAGGCTGCGGGGTTACGGCAAAGCTAGAACAGATTGAAACCAAGCCCCTCATTCCCGATCCCAGCCTCATCGCGGCTTTGCCCAGTGTCTTAAGAAAAGGTTGCGAAACGCTTCAGATATCCGATCCGCTCTTCCTCCGGCTTGATATGTACGCCCGGACTTCGGCTGATCCGGAAAAGAAACCGGCCGTCTGGTGGGATGGCAAGATTTCCGCCAAGGACATTACGGTCCACGCGGGCCTCACGCTGGAGCATGTCACCGGCCAGGTGGCTTGTCGCGGCGCCTATGACCCGGGCTCCTTCGATGGCAGGAATCGAGACAACGCCGAATGGAAGCGAAGGTACTTCCTTGTCGGCAACCTCCATCTGGATACCGCCACGCTCTTCAAGAAGGAAAAGTTTCAAGACATCACCGTCTCCCCGTTCTTTGCCACCAACGGAGACCCCGAGGTGCTCCAAGTGGAAGGCTTGATGGCGGAATTTTGCGGCGGCAAGGTCTATGGGCCCATGCGGATCGAGTTTGGGCCTGTCGTCCGTTATTCGACAAAGCTAACCGCTTCCGACATCGATGTCCGGGAGTTTGCGCGGCTCAATTTCGATCAACCGGACGACGTGAGCGGTAAAGCGACGATTCGACTCTACTTGGATGGCAAAGGTTCCGAATCGGAAAACATCAAGGGAAAAGGGATCTTGGAAGTTCCTAATGCGAAGCTTTATAACTTGCCGCCGTTCATCGGCCTTCTCAAGTTTCTGGGTTTGCGCTTGCCGGATCGAACCGCTTTTGACGAAGCCTATGCCGCCTTTGACATCGAACGGGGTCGTCTACAGTTTACGCAACTGAAAGTATTAGGAGACGCTTTTAGCCTCGAAGGCAAAGGGGACATGAAACTGGATGGCACCGATCTGGACATGGAGTTCAACGTCGGCTGGGCCCGCATGGCACAGGCCCTGCCTGGTTTTAATTACTTTCAAACGGCCTTGAGCAAACAACTCTTCAAGTTGAAAGTCCGGGGTGAAGTCGGCAAGGTTTCCTACACGAAGGAGCCGATACCCGTGATCCTGGATCCCCTCAAAGGACTCTTGAAAAGGCAGCCTTAGGATAGAAGTCGCTTATCGAGCGGGAAAACAGGAATGACAAAAGGGAGGTCTGCGTGTTCGGCAGCATTTTATCGCGGATGATCTTCTGGGAGTTGCTGAAGGTCTTTACGCTTTCCCTCATTGGCATCAACGGCATCATGCTGATGGGCGGCATCGTGGCCGAAGCCTCACGCAACGGGTTGGGTTTGATGCAGGTCCTGGCCGCCATCCCGCTGCTTATTCCCAGCCTTTTGCCTTACACCGTACCGGCCACCACGCTTTTTGCGACCTGTGTGGTCTATGGCCGGCTTTCGCACGACAACGAAATCCTCGCCATCCGGTCGGCCGGCATCAATCTCACGTTTGTTCTCAAGCCGGCCTTAGTTCTTGGCATGGCCGCCAGCGTTGCAACCTTTGCTCTCTACCACAGTTTAATTCCTTATACGCATTTGCTCCTGCGCACCATGGTCCTCAAAGACGTCGAAGCCCTTCTCTATAGCTATCTCAAACGCGACGGGGAATTTAAACAGCCTCGGCTTAATTACTCCATCTTTGTCCGAAAAGTGGAAGGGCAAAGACTGATTAATTTCATCCTGAAGCGCCACGATGCCAAAGGCGAGCCCGACCTAGTCATCCTAGCGCGGGAAGCCGTGCTTCAGGTCGATATGGTGGACAAAACTGTGCGGGCATTCATGTTCAATGGCTAAGTATGGAGCCCCAACGGGACTTACGTTTTTCAGGAAAAAATGCAGGAGGAGGCTCTGCCTGCGAGTCTCGGCGGCGCCTATGACGCGCGCCCCAGCGATATGACGTGGCAGCAGATCCAGGACAAGCAGAAGGAAACAACAGAAAAAATCAGTGATGTATGGGCAGAGATGGCCGCAGCAGAAAAGGGCGATCTTCCTAACCACTCTCGGGAAAACCTGCCCAAACACAAAAAGAACCTGGAAGACCTGGCCGCTTACTATAGCAGCACGCTCTACCAACTTGACGCGGAACTGCAAATGCGCCCTGCCCTGGCGGCGGGTTGCTTCTTCTTCGTGCTTATCGGGTGTCCGGTCGGGATATGGTTTAGCCGCAGCGACTATTTGAGTGCGTTCATGACGTGTTTTCTGCCGATCGTCTTCCTCTATTACCCATTGCTTCTCTGCGGGACCAACCTGGGAAAAGAAGGGCGGTTTATCCCGGAGCTATGCATTTGGGCGGCCGACGGCGTGATGGGCCTTTTCGGCCTGTTGTTCTATTGGCGCCTTCTGCGCAATTGATCGGACCATTTCCTGGCCCGTTCGCGGAGCCGCTTTGTCGGTTTTCTGAACGTTCGGACCGGGCTTCGAGCGGCGTCGGCGCACCATGGCTCGAGGCACGGGGCGATCGTGCTCGTCCTCGATATCGCCTACGATTTCTTCCAGAATATCTTCCAGGGTAATGAGGCCGCGCACTTTGCCTTCTTCATCGCGCACGAGCGCCATCGGCCGCCGTGTCTGCTTAAAGAGGCGCAAGGCGGTGCCAAGATCTTGATCGGGCTTGAGAAACAGCGGCGGGTACATGGCGTCTTCGAGAACTACGACCCCTCGCAAGCTGAAGAGATAGAAGAGATCCTTGGTATTAACGATGCCTACAATGTTGTCCACGGTCCCTTCATAGACCGGCATGCGCGTGTGCGCCCCTTGCCGCACGGCTTCAAGAACCTTTTCCGGCGGCGAATTCAATTCCAGCGTGGCCATCTTTCCCAGAGGAATCAGACAGTCGCCAACTTTCTTGTCCGAAAGACGAAACACATTTTGCACGAACTCCGCCTGGTCTGAATCCAGGATGCCGGCCTCCTCGGTGTCCTCGATGAGAAGATGAAGTTCCTCAACGGAGTGCATCATTTCTTCGCCGTGAGCGGGGGAGAAACCAAAGAGCCGAACGATGCCGGTGGCGGTCCCGCCCATGAGCAGCGTTAGAGGTCGCGTCACGCGGGCAAAGCCGACGAGCGGTTTGGCGAGCCACAGTGCCGTGCGATCCGGCATTTGCAGCGCGATATTCTTGGGAACTAGTTCTCCGAAGACGACGTGCAAGAAAGTAATAATGAGAAGAGCAAGCCCGACGGCCATTGAATGCGTCGCCGCCGCGCTCCAAATGCCGGGCAGCCAAGCGAAAAGAGGCGTTACAAAATAGGCCAGCGTCGGTTCGGCAACCCAACCCAACCCCAGGCTGGCGAGCGTCACGCCCAGTTGGGTCGCGGCAATGGAGCGATCGAGATGATCCACGGCCCGGATAACGGCCTTGGCCCCTTTGACCCCCTGGTTGACCATCTCCTCAACCCGCGTTTTCCGGAGAGCCACCAGCGCGAATTCCGCTGCCACGAATAAGCCGTTGATTAACACCAACAGCGGCACGGCCAACAGGCGGAGCACAAAACCAATCCATTCCGTCGATGGATCCATAAATGACCAACTGCCGTGCCGAGGCGATCAGGCAAAAGCCATGCGGCTTTCAAGATCCCCTCTCGAACGCGTCGTTCCCTTACCTGATTAGGATAGCAAGAGTTATACCACACGCTTTGAGGCGAGAAAGGAGTTTGGCAGTAACGCCAACGGCTATAGAGGCTTGCAACAAATCAGTCAAACAATGGAAAGGTGACCCGACTCCTCTCAGGCCATCAATTCTTCAGAAAATCACGTCCCCCTTACATTTCCGTACACTTCGATTTGCAAACGCGGGCAGAACCTGAAACCGTACTTCTTGCAAGCTTCAATCAGCCACGGACTGCGTTCATGGAGTTGCTGGCGGGTGACTCCCTGAGGCATGAGGAGGACTTTGACCGGGTCTACGCCGTGAAGCCTTTGCAGTATGCTGAGCACTTCGGGAATGTCATTCGGTGAGTCAACCACGAATTTGAGCTGATAATCGGAGCGGTCCATGAAGGCTTGAATGACATCAAGCTGTAGGCGCAGGCGCTCGTGCTTTTCGGCAAATCGGCCTTCTTCGCGCTCCAGCGGGGTTGAACTCGCCAGCTTCGGGCTAAGGCTGGCTAGATCGCAGAGGATAGGTTTGTACACGGTCGCCGCCGTCTCCACGGTGATGTGGTAACCGCGCTCCGCCAGCGCCAGGCACAATTCGTTTATCTCGGGCGCCAGCAGCGGTTCACCGCCGGTTACGACGACATGCTGCGTGGGAAAAGGGGCAATGGCGGCCAAGATCTCCGGAATCGTATGGTTGCTCCCTTGCGGTTCCCAGGATGTGTAATTGGAGTCGCAGAACCAACAGCGGAGATTGCAACCGCTGGTGCGAACGAACGCCGACGGCACGCCGATCAACCGGCCTTCGCCCTGGATCGAAAAGAATACCTCTGCGAGAAACATGCGATCATGATACAGGATAGGCGGCAAATTAAGGCGCCCGGCATTCGAAGTAGCCCGCCGCTCCGCGGCGGAATCCGCCGGGGAGCGGCGGGCTACTTTCTTACCCATACCGAGTCGGGTCGGCAACTCCGGCCGCCTCGAATCCCGCGCGGCGCAAAAGACAGGAATCGCACCGGCCGCAGGCGCTTCCATCGGCCGCCGGATCATAACAGCTATGGGTCAAGCCATAGTCCACGCCGAGAGAAACCCCCAGGCGGATGATATCGGCTTTAGATAGTTCAATTAGGGGAGCATGGATGCGAAATCGGCCCTTCTTCTCCACGCCGGCTTTGGTCGCCAGATTTGCCAAATTCTCAAATGCGGCAACAAACTCCGGCCGGCAGTCAGGATAGCCGCTGTAGTCTAGCGCGTTGACGCCCAAGTAAATGTCGAAGCTCCCAAGCGTCTCCGCCCAAGCCAGGGCCAAGGACAGAAAGACGGTATTTCGAGCCGGCACATAGGTGACGGGAATGCTAGCCTGCATGGCATCGGGGGCTCGGTCTTTAGGCACTTCCCAGTCCGAGGTAAGGGCTGAACCTCCAAAGGCCCGAAGGTCCAGTTGGATCGTACGGTGCTGGACCGCTCCCTGTGCTCGGGCAACAAGGTCGGCTACCGCAATTTCAGCCTCATGGCGCTGGCCATAGGCGATCGTCAACGCGTAACAGGAAAACCCATCGCGCCGAGCGACAGCGAAAGCCGTGGCCGAGTCCAACCCGCCGCTAAGCAGGACAACGGCTGGTTTTAGGTGGGAAGCCATGGGCAATTCCTTCATATCTTTCGGGTCGCGGTTTGCCCAGTCTCGAATCTACAGGAAGCGTGGGCATTAATGCAGCACTGCAACACCAGTGAGCCATTTTTGGCCTAACCGGCAAGGACGTGCTGTCCATTTCGTAACACGGGTCGCTTCGATCATTTCGTAACAATACGTCTACACGTGTTATGCTAAGCAGTTACGTCAAATCAGCTCAGTGTGTGTTATGAATGAGATGAAACGAACAATGCAGCTGAGAGCATTAGGCCGAACGCCGCAACAAGCTCTCGGCCGTGTCGGTTGCCAAGTTGAGAGCGTCCTCGACTACCCGCCGGTACTTTTCCAGTCCTTCCTTGTCCACATCTCCTGGCACGCTGATTAGCTCGGTGGTTACGCACGTGCTAAAGCTCCAGGGCTTCGGCAAAGCGAAGCGGTCCCAGCTTCGCAGCCGCCAGGGGCGGTCGAAGCAAAAGCCGATCGGTACGATGGGCAAACCGGTCTTGGAAGCCAAATAGATCAGGCCAGGCTGCACTTGCCTACGCGGGCCGCGTGGGCCATCGGGAGTGACCGCCAAATGGGCTTTTTCGCCCTTCTTGAGCATTGTGCGAATGGCTTCAACGCTGCCGCGCGTGGTCGAGCCGCGCACGGCCTTGAAACGAAGATGGCGACACGTTTCAGCGATCAACTGGCCGTCGGCATGTTGGCTGATCAGCACCCAGATGTCCGGCCGGCCGTATTGGTAGGCCGGCATGATAAGGTTTTCATGCCAGAAAGCATAAATGTAGCGGCCCTTGAAGGACGGCTGGTTGGGGTCCATGTTGGGACCCAGCGGTCGATAGCGGTAACGGACCGTGCCGATCCACAGGCGGACCGTGCAGGCCGCGACAAACCCTAGCGCTTTGATCAAGACTGGATGGCGGATTTTCATGGCTAGCGTCCTTGCCCATTTGATCCTGCTTGTCTATGCCGGACCCAAAACACCTCACGCATCCGGCCATTCGCCGCTGAAGACCTCGACTGCGGGGCCCGTCATGTAGACATGATTATCGGTCTCCGACCAGAAAAGCCGGAGATCGCCGCCGCGTAGATGAGCGGTGATACGGCGTTCCGTGCGCCCAGTCAATACGCCCGCCACCGCGACAGCACAGGCGCCTGTTCCGCAGGCCAGCGTCTCTCCCGAGCCGCGCTCCCACACGCGCATGGTTACATCGTCAGGCCGGTTGACGCGGACGAATTCGACATTGGTTCGGTTGGGAAAGGCAGGATGCGTTTCGACTTTGGGGCCCAAAACGAGAACCTGCTCATCCGTTATCTCGTCCACATAAGTTACGCAATGAGGATTGCCCATAGAGACGCAAGTTACTTCAAGTTCCAGGCCGGCAACGTCGACTTTTGAAGTCTTGGCGGGCAGCTTGGTCGGAATCGCCGCCGGATCAAGGATTGGCTCGCCCATGTCGACTTTTACTTGCTCGGCTGTGCCGCCCGCAACCTCCAAGTCGAGTTTCAGGACGCCTCGCCCGGTTTCGATGGCCATGGAGGTTTTGCGCACCAGGCCTCGATCGTAAAGAAACTTGGCGACGCAGCGGATGCCGTTGCCGCACATTTCCGCCTCGCTGCCGTCGGCATTGAACATGCGCATGCGGCCGTCAGCCCTTTCGGACGGGCAGATGAGAATGAGCCCGTCGGCCCCGACGCCGAGATGGCGGTCGCTGATGGCGCGACTCAACCCCGCCGGATCACGCGGCATGGGCTGACGAAAACAATCCACGTAAACGTAGTCGTTCCCCGCCCCATGCATCTTGGTAAAGCGCATTGCCACCTTCACTTCAGGCTATTCCCACTCGATAGTCGCAGGCGGTTTGCTGCTGATATCGTAAACCACCCGATTAACGCCGGCAACGCGATTGATAATGCGCGTCGAAATCTTCGCAAGCAATTCGTAAGGCAGGTGCGACCAATCCGCCGTCATGAAATCGTCGGTCTGAACGGCTCGCAGAGCAATGACGTTTTCATAGGTTCGCCCGTCGCCCATAACGCCAACGGATTGAATCGGCAACAGAACGGCGAATGCCTGGGCCGTCTTGCGATACCAGCCGGATTGCTTTAGTTCGTCGAGCAAAATAGCATCGGCCTGACGCAGGACATCGAGCCTGGCGACTGTCACGGGACCGAGGCATCGAACCGCCAAACCGGGGCCGGGAAACGGATGACGCCAGACCGAAACCTCCGGCAATCCCAATTCGACGCCCAGGCGACGGACTTCGTCTTTGAATAGATCCTTAAGCGGCTCAATTAGGTCGAAGCCGAGTTCGGCGGGCAGACCGCCGACGTTATGGTGCGTCTTGATCGTGGCGGCGGGACCGTCGATTGAGCCCCCACTTTCGATCACGTCGGGGTAGAGCGTACCCTGAGCCAAGAATCGCACCGAACCGAAGCCCGACGAAGTATCCATTTGTATGCGAAGGGCCTCATCCTTGAAAACATCGATAAAGACATGCCCGATGATTTTCCGCTTTTGCTGTGGGTCGCTGACTCCCGCCAGAGCTTGCAAGAAGCGATCCCGGGCATCGACGACGTGCAAATCGGCATGGAAATGGTCGTGAAAAGTCCGGCGGACAGCCTCCGACTCGCTTTGGCGAAGGAGGCCGTTGTCCACGAAGATGCAGGCTACCTGCTGGCCCACGGCCCGCACGAGAAGCGCGGCCGTCACCGAGGAGTCGACGCCGCCGGACAGTCCGCAAATTACGCGGTGGTTTCCGATCCGCCGGCGCAGATCCTCCACTGTCTCCGCCAAGAACGAGTGCATGCTCCATTTGCCTTCGCACCCGCAGACCTTGTACAGGAAGTTGCGGAGGATGAGGCTGCCCTCGGCCGTATGGCTAACCTCCGGATGGAACTGTAATCCATAGACAGGGCGCTGGCGATGGCGCACGGCGGCAACCGGACAGGTTTCGGTAGAAGCTAACGAAATGAAGTCTCCGTTGACGGAATTGACCTGGTCGCCGTGGCTCATCCATACCTCGGTGTCTCCGGGGACTCCTTTGAAGATTCCGTTCGCATCTCGCACATGGCAGCGCGCCCGTCCAAATTCGCGACTCGGCGAAGGTTGAACCTTGCTGCCTAAAGCCTGGCAGGCCAGTTGCATGCCGTAGCAGATGCCCAGGATGGGGATGTTTAAATCGAAAATTCTTGGATCGCAAAGGGGAGCGCCGGGATCATAAACGCTTGCCGGACCGCCTGAAAGGATGAGGCCGCTCGGCTTGAGTTCCGCGACGCGGGCAGCGGATAAATCATGGCGCACTAATTGGCAAAAGACTTTTTGCTCGCGCACACGCCGGGCAATGAGCTGAGCGTACTGCGCCCCGAAGTCCAGAATCAGAATGCGTTCGGTTGCGGGCTCGGAAAGCATTGTAGCGTGAAAGCTCCTTCGGTACTGCCAACGTTAAAAGCCCGAAAAGGCGATGCTAAGTAGCCGATTTTCCCAACTCTTTCGAGCGCAGCGCGGCCGCTTCGACGGCATCTATCAAGGCGGCGCGCAATCCTCCTCGTTCCAGGGCGTGCAGACCGGCAATCGTTGTGCCTGCCGGGCTAGCAACCCGGTCTTTGAGCTCCATCGGATGGACGCCCGTTTCCAACACCATCTTGGCTGCTCCCAAGACCGTCTGGGCTGCCAAGGCAGTGGCCACTTCGCGGGGCAAGCCCATTCGGACTCCCCCATCGCTGAGCGCTTCAATGACGACATAGACGAAGGCCGGGCCGCTGCCACTAAGTCCCGTTACGGCATCAAGCAGGTGTTCCGGAAGGCGAAACACTCGGCCAACGGCTTCCAAGAGCCTTTCAACGAGCGCTGCATCATCAGGCGTGGCTTTTTCGCCGAGGGCGAATGCCGAGGCGCTGGCGCCGACTAGGCAAGGCGTGTTGGGCATCACGCGGATCAAACGGCACCGAGAGCCGAGCCCTTCAACCAATTGTCCCAGGCTCACTCCGGCGGCTATGGAAACAATTAGATGATCTGAAGTCACGGCGGGTCGGATTTCCGTCAGCAAGGATTTCATCGATTGAGGTTTGACGGCCAGGACAATCGTCTTACAAGCGGATAAAACCCCATGATTCGTGGTTGCAATCTTGGCCTGGGTTGTTTCCACGAAAGCATGACAGGCGGAAGAAAGTGGATCGCTCGCCACGATTTGGTCCGGCCGCAAGAGCCCTGCCGCGATCCAGCCTCGCGCCAGAGCCGTTGCCATCTGGCCCGCACCCAGAAAACCAATTGTCGAAATGCCCTCGGCCATGGGTCTAGGCCCCTCCGAGAAACAACTAATCTAGGCAAAAGCGCAACGGGATCAACCAACATGATAACGGAAATCGACATTTAGCGTAAATGCTGGCCTCGGAGAGGGCATTGCGGTATATCAGGGACTGACTGCCTAGGTGATCGATTCCCTCGTGACAAACTATCTGAGAAGCGATGCACTTTGACCCTGTTTCTCCTACCGTTTCGCACGCGAATAACGGTCAACCTTGGTGGAGCGGCTTAACCCGGTATCACTATTTCGTTTTCACCGTGGCTGCTCTGGGCTGGCTCGCCGACTGCATGGACCAGAACTTGTTCACACTGGCGCGTGAGGATGCCATAGCCGATCTTCTCCATGTCAGCGCAACCGATCGGAACGTAACCAAGTACGCCACTTGGGCCACTTCTGTTTTCTTGATCGGCTGGGGCACGGGCGGATTGATCTTCGGAATCATGGGCGATCGGCTTGGCCGTGTTAAAACCATGATGCTGACCATTTTGTTCTACTCCGTTTTCACGGGGCTTAGCGCCTGGTCGGTTGGAGTGGTGGACTTTATCCTTTATCGGTTCTTAAGCGGCCTGGGAGTCGGAGGCGAGTTCGCTGTGGGGGTCGCCTTGTTGGCGGAAACCATGCCGGACAAGGCGCGATCCTATGCTCTGGGCTCGCTGCAAGCGTTCTCCGCCGCCGGCAACATCTCAGCGGCTCTTGTCTATATGTTGGTGGGGATGCTGGAACAGCGCGGCTTTTTGCACGAACTGTCCCTGCCCGGATTCGGACCGGCCGCCCCCTGGCGGTACATGTTTCTTATCGGCCTGCTGCCGGCCCTTTTGGCGCTTATTATTCGGGGCCGGTTACGTGAGCCGGAACGCTGGCAGGCGGTAGCAGGCGACGCCTCACCGAAACGAAAGGGCTCCTACGCGGAATTGTTTGGCAACCAGCGCTGGCGCAAGAACGCCGTTGTCGGCGTGTTGCTTGCCTTCTCAGGCGTTGTGGGTCTCTGGGGCATTGGTTTCTTCAGCGGCGCCTTACAAAAGATTATTTTCAGGGAGTCGTTCGGCGTCGAGGGCATGACCGGCGATGAGCTGGAAGGCCAGGTGAAGTTCTGGGTCGGCGTTTCTTTTATGGTCCTAAACGTAGGCGCCTTTTTCGGCATCTATGCCTTTAGCTGGCTCTCCCAGGCGACTGGTCGCAAGCCGGCTTTCGCAGTCTCATTCGTGTCAGCGTTATTAAGCACCGCGCTCGTCTTTGGGTTCATGAAGACGCGCGGCGACATTTTTTGGATGATTCCCTTGATGGGTTTTTGCTTGTTGTCTTTATTCGGCGGCTATGCGATTTATTTCCCTGAATTGTTCCCCACGCACTTGCGCAGCACCGGCACATCGTTTTGTTACAATGTCGGCCGCTTTGTCGCCGCTTCGGGCCCGACCGCCTTGGGGTTTCTGGCCAGCCAAGTTTACGGCAACTTCGGTGAACCCGCCATACGGATGAGATATGCGGGCGTCACCATGTGCGCCGTTTTCCTGATCGGTTTGGCCGTGCTGCCCTTTGCACCGGAAACCAAAGGACAGCCTTTGCCGGAATAAGGGAACACAAGTAGGAGGATTTGCTCAATGTCCGTGGCCACGCCGGATTGGTTGAGTAAGCACGGTGGCGAAGTGCGCGCTAGCAAGGACCAGCGCCGCTACGTGGTTTATTTTGCCAAAGAACCGCAATACGTCGTAGAAGTGGTGCCGGCTTCCGGTAAGTTCGGCACTCGGGTGATGCAGACAATCAACGGTCGACGCGTTGAAAGCGACAATGTATTTCCGTCGGTTGACGAAGCGGCCGCAGGAGGGCTGGAAGAATTACGAAAAAACCTCGGTTGGTGAGACGCCATTTTGGCGAGCTGTCCTCACTAGAACAGTTCTTCTATTGGGTCGGCATCTACAATCGGCATTGAGCGGCCATCCGTGTCGGTTAGCCGCGTTTTCAAGTCAATTCCCATGGCACGATAGACAGTTGCCGCAATCTCAGCGGGGCAGACGAGGCGGTCCTTGGGCTCAGACCCCGTCGAATCCGAAGACCCAACAACTTGACCGCCCTCAATGCCCGCGCCGGCGAAGAGAACCGACCAGCAACCGGGCCAGTGATCACGACCGCCGCGCGGGTTCAGTTTTGGAGTACGGCCAAATTCACCCAAAGCGACGACCAGCGTGGTGTCGAGCATTCCGTGATGCCTTAAATCGTCCAGCAAGGCGGTATAGGCCATGTCAAATGTCGGACACAGCGTGTTCTTGTAGTCGCCTAGGTTCGTGGCCAATGAGCCGCCATCGGCATGACAATCCCAGGTGATCCGGTTGAAAACGGTATCGAACATATTAATCGTCACCATGCGAACGCCTTGCTCGACTAACCGCCTTGCCAGCAAGCAGGTTTGACCGAAAGTGTTTTCGCCATAGCGAGCGCGCAGCGGATCCTTCTCGCTATCGAGGTCGAACGCTTTCTTAGTCTTGGTGGAAAATATCTGGCCGAAAGCATGTTCCACAGTGCTGTCGCCCTGACCGGCGCCGGTATTTTCAAAGCGCCGCTGGACTCCCTCCATGGCGCTCAGGAATTCCGGGCCGCTGAAAGAATCAGCCGAGTCGGGCCGGCATGAAACGTCTCCTTCAACGATATCAGCCATGTCCGAGTTGAGGTTGGCCGCCAAGAAAAGCGGTTCATGCTTGGAGCCCAAGTAGCCGGAAGTTTGGCCGTGACTGACGCTGACGCCGGTGTTGCCGATGGGGCCGGGAAGGACGACGGAAGGCGGCACGCCAATCGCGCGAAAACCCTTCACTTTGGAAACGACAGAGCCGTAATGCGGGTGCTCTTTACCGCCGCGAAACAGATGGCCTGTCTGCATCAATTGATGCCCAGTCTCGTGAATCGGCGCTTCGTGATGATGCACGGAGCGAACGACAGCGTACTTATCGGCCATCTTCGCCATCAGCGGCAAATGCTCGCTCAAATGAATGCCCGCGACATTAGTCTTGATCGGCTTAAAGGGACCGCGCACCGAATCCGGAGCATGCGGCTTGGGATCGAAGGTATCGAGATGGCTGGGCCCGCCGACCAGGAAAAGCAGAATGCAATTAATCTCTTTGGACCGGCTCGCCCCCTGAGCCTCTTGTAAGCGCAAAAGGTCTACTAGCGATAAACCAACCGCCCCGGCACTTAGAGTTCCGACTCGAAGAAAATCGCGGCGATTCAGGCCGTCACAAAACTCGACTCCCTTATTGCTTTCGAATTGCAACATAGCGGTGGCCTCGCGAGTGCGTTCGTCCTGATTCTCCACCCACCAATAGTAGCCGCGCGTACTCACGATGCAATTGGAAACCCGTAGACATTTTCACCCGGTCACGGCCCCTTCGGACGCCGAGCGAACCGTGTTGGCGTACTTGGCCAAGACTCCGCGCGAAACGCGGGGCTTGGGCTTTAACCATCCTGCCCGCCGTTTGTCTAAATCGGCCTGGGTCCATCGAACGGAAACGGTCTTGTTGCCGGCATCAATGGTGATTTGGTCGCCGTTCTTCAAAAACGCGATCGGCCCCCCATTCCAGGCTTCCGGAGTTATATGTCCCACAACGAGGCCGTGTGTGCCTCCGGAGAAACGGCCGTCGGTGATGAGTCCGACCTTTTCACCTAGCCCCTGGCCGACGAGCGCGGCTGTCACGGCAAGCATTTCGCGCATACCGGGCCCGCCGACAGGCCCTTCGCCCCGGATCACCACAATATCGCCCGGTTTGATTTGGCGTTTGTCAATGGCCTCAAAACAGGCTTCTTCGCCGTCGTATACCTTGGCTGGTCCAGTCATTTTGTGAACCTTGAGCCCCGCGATTTTGGCGACGGCCCCTTCGGGAGCGAGGTTGCCGTGCAAGATCACCAAATGGCCGGACGGATAGAGGGGTTTATCGAGCGGGTGAACGACGTCTTGTTTGTTTTTGTAGATGCTCTCGACATCCTTTAGGTTTTCCGAAATCGTCTGGCCCGTAACTGTCAGGCAATCGCCGTTCATGAAACGGGCCTCGAGCAAGGCCTTTATGACCGGAGGCGTTCCGCCCGCCATGTACAAATCGTGCATGACATAGCGCCCGCCCGGCTTGAGGTCGGCCAAATGGGGCACCTTGGCGCCAATGCGATCGAAGTCGGCCAACGTCCATTCGACTTCGGCTTCCCGAGCAATCGCCATGAGGTGGAGCACGGCATTGGTCGAGCCGCCCAGCGCCAGCACGAGGGTGTAGGCATTTTCGAGCGATTGGCGGGTAATGATGTCGCGCGGCCGAATATTTTTCTCAACGAGATTGAGGAGCGCTTTACCGGCCAAGAATGATTCGCGTTCTTTGGCCGCCGACACGGCGGGGTTGCTGGCGTCGTAAGGCAGCGACATGCCCATCGCCTCGATAGCCGAACTCATCGTGTTGGCGGTATACATGCCGCCGCAAGCTCCCGCCCCCGGACAAGACTCGCATTCGACTTTGTGGACCCCCTGGGCATCGAGCTTTCCGGCCTGGTGGCGGCCCACGGCCTCGAAGATGGAGACAATATCAACAGCCGAGCCATCGGGCCCTACTCCGGGCAGAATGCTGCCCCCATAAACGAAAATGCTCGGAATATTCAGCCGGGCCATTGCCATAACGCAGCCGGGCATGTTCTTATCGCAACCGCCGAAAGCCAGAAGGCCGTCGTGATTCATGCCGCCGGCAACGACTTCCAGGCTATCCGCAATAACTTCGCGCGACACGAGGCTATAACGCATGCCCTGATGCCCCATCATGATGCCGTCGGAGGCCGTGGGCGCGCCGAAGATTTGCGGGACGCCGCCACCGGCGCGAATGCCTTCACAGCCCTTTCGCGCCAGTCGATCAAGATGAGCATTGCAAGGAGTTATGTCGCTGAAGAGCGAGGCGACGCCGATCATCGGCCTGTCAAAATCATCATCGAGAAACCCCACGCCGCGAAGCATGGCCCGAGCTGGGGCACGCCCCACTCCTCCGGTTGTCAATAAGCTGCGGCGCTTTTTCGATTCAGCCATGGCGGTTTATCCCTGAAGTCAAGGTGCAGGCTAGTTGCGTTCCAGGGATAAACTGTATGGCGGGAAGTGCCCTATTGCAATAATTCATGATCTCTGATCAGCCGTGGCATGCTTCGAATACTCTTCAGCGCAATAGGCTCAGTTCAAGCCAGACATCGGATAAATTATTGGCTTTGCCGCCGCCTTTTTTATAGTTCCTCGGCGGGCGGGACCGCGTTGAAGGTTTTAGGCCCCCAAAGCTTCTCAAAATCAAAGGGGGCCAGGCCAACTGCGGGGCCACCTTGGTCCGACGCTGGCCACCTTGGAAGCCGACGCTGGCCACCTTTGAAGGAAAGACGCCCAAGACAACGAAAGAGCGCAAGTCGGCATCAGGTGTTCAATTATTGATCACCCTCTGGCGCGGTGTTGGTGGGACCGGAGGGTGGGTCACTTGGGCCAGAGGGTCAGGGGCCGAGACCTTCAAAAGACACAAAAAGGCACGAAAAGCCACAAATGCTTTCCATGGTCTGTTTTTCGTGTATTTTCGTGGCTTGGCCGCACCCTAATGACGCGGACATCGCGAATGCAAAACCGGGCACAAAGATTCCGATAGCCGAAAATGATAGCGTCTCGCGCCGCTTCACGCTCTCAAGCTTACGACCTGACCGACACGTAGCTCCCCTGTTCTGACAACGGTCCCATATACGCCCGCATAGTTGTCGTTCATGCGGATCACGGTCTTCATTACCTCCGGGTTTGCTTCGGCGGTGTCCGGGTCGAGATTGAGCATCACACAACGCTTGTCCCGCATGGTCACACTAATGGCCGGACCGGTTCCCTCAGCGCCAAGTTCCAGGATCTTGCCCACCCATCGATCTTCCTCGAAGGGCTGAGCGCCCTCGGTGTCGATCACTAGATTCGGCCGGAAACGACGGATGTCGGCGTCGTGGCCCGTTTCGCGCGCGATGCTCCGTATCGTCCCCAAGGCGATCGCGGAAATTCCGGCCTCGTCGAAGATGCCGTGCCTAAGCTGCATGAGTTCCACATCGGCCCGGTGGCGCATTGCAATTTCCTTTGGTAATGCTTGGTCCGTAAGTGCGTATTCCCTGCCATCGGGCGTTCGGATATGGGTAGGCAGCGGCTCTCCTGCCGCGTCCTGGCGGCCGATGGGTCGATAGAGAAGCAATTCGGGAAGTCGACTCGCCGACAACCAGGGAAAGGCGCCGCGGTCGGCAAGACGGCGAAATGCCAACCGCCGATCGCCTTCGATGCCATGCCAGCCGATTTTTGCGGAATCAACGCCTTCCCCCGCCATGGATTTGACAGGGTAACGAAATAGGGCACTGACGTGACCGAGTTGAATTCCCATAGAGCTATTCTCGAAAGTTGGGCAGGAAAAGAGGCCTGCTTTGCAGTTTCTTCAACTGCACTTGGGCCCTTACGGCGCAACGGTTGCCGGGAGCATACGCATGCTCGATCATTTGCTCGTTTTGTCGGCAATTTCCCGAGGGGCGGGCGTGACGGTGACGTACGGGCGAATCTTGTCGAGGGTCTTTCCCTTAAGACGCGGAACGCGGGAGAGGTCATCAACGGATCGAAACGGTTCTTTCCGCCTTTCTTCCACGATTCGCTGAGCCGTGGTGGGGCCAATGCCTTCGAGTTGCATCAATTGCTCGGCGGTCGCGCGGTTAATGTCCAACGGAGAAGCCGGCGGAGTCTTCTTGCTGGATGAAATCTTCTTGGATGAAGTGGATTTCTTACCGGATACCGGCTTGGGCGGTTGCTCGGCGTTGTCTTCCTCATCCTCGTCTTCTCGATCTACTCGCACCCAGTCGCGCAGGCGATCCATTGTCGCGGGGCCGATGCCTGGGACGTCGTTCAGTTCATCGACGCTGCGGATGCGCCCGCGCTGACGGCGCAAATCTCCTATCCGGTCGGCCATGTGATCGCCGACGCCGGGCAATTGTAAAAGCTCTTCCCGAGTGGCGTGATTGAGATCGACGCGATAAGCAGGAATGACGGCCCGATCGAGTTGGGTAGGTCGACTGCCCCAGCGCAGATAGGTCAGCGCCTGAAAACCTAGAAGGGTGGTCACCACGCCCAGTAAGAACGCCGTGGTCCATTGAGCCGAACGGGGCCAAACCGACGGCAGTGCCGGGGAGCTAGACGGCGAAGGCTTTACCGGGGGATTCGGCGAGGGAGCCGGGCTCATGGGTTGCCCATCCCAGGTGTCGCTTACCAAGGAGCGCAAACCATTGTAACTTCAGCGGCGCAGCGTGAGAACCATATAACGGCAGTATTTTTGCAAACCCGAGAACCGGCCCAAGAGCCAGGAATCCCAGCGGTCCAATACGCGAATGACCCAGCCCGGAGACTTGATTCGCCGGAGCATCGAAAGGAATTGGAATCCTTCAACTTCGACGTGGGAAAAGAACCTGGCCAGGATCGCCAGATCGCGGTGGCGCAGCGGATGCTCGTCCACGGTCCGCTCTTTGCCGGGATATTTGATCCGCCGACGGGCCCAGTTGAGCAGAACGTTCTCGCCCCAGGGTTCGCAGAAAACCGCCAGGCCGCCCGGCCGCAGCACACGGCGCAGCTCTCTGCCGGCCAACTCCAAATCGAGATGATGAAGAATCGCATTGCCCCAAACACGGTCGAAAGAGGCATCAGGAAAAGGCAGGCGCTCGCCATTGACCTGCACGAAGCGGACTTGAACGTAATTGGCCTCAGCACGCCGTCTGGCTTCGCGGAGATACCCAGGGGAGAGATCTACGGCCGTTACGCGCGCGCCTCGCTTTGCCATGACCACGGAAGCCATTCCATGTCCGCAGCCGTAATCAAGGACATCCAAGGCGGATAGCTCGCCCAGGCGTGCAAAAGCGGGCCGGATCCACGTTTCGTGATCCAGGTATTCCGCTTCTTCAACGCGATAGGCACGAGGACTCAAAGAAAGCGTTTGGGCGCGCTCGCCCGCCTGGCGATCATGAAAGTCGCGTTCCGCATCCAGGCGGGCCATCGCGTTTGGCATGTCCAAGTCCCTGGACTGATAGAGGTCTCATCGGGCTTCGTTGCGCCCTGAGTGCCCCCTCTCCCCTGAACTAGCCTAATGAAAAGCAAGACGGTTCTTCGTCCGAAGTGTTGCGCTCGATCTCCCCTCTCCCCTGTACTCAGGGGAGAGGGGTCGGGGGTGAGGGGTGCAAGTTCCCTGGAGAAACCTTAATATTCAGCGGGGACACGGACCCCCTCGCCCCTGCCCCTTTCCCCTTGAGTACAGGGGGAGAGGGGAAATGCGCAACGCTTCCTAACTTCATCGACCTAGGAAGTCTTTGTAAGCCCCCTCGTGGAAGCCGACCAACAAGGTTTTGCCTTTCTGCAGCGTGGGCGCCCGCAGGTTGCCGGTCGGGCCGAGCAGGTGAGCGGCTAATACGTCGTCATCAGGCGGCTCTTTCTTCAGGTCGAAAATGACAACCTTCTTGCCTTTGGCAATGATGATTTTGTGCGCCGTTTTTGCCAGCGTTAGGGCTTCTTCGCGGCCTTTACGATTCTTGGCCGCGTCGGTTTGAGCGTCTACCCCGATTGACTCTTTCTCAAGGAACCCTTGAGCCTTTTGGCAGCTGGTTCACCCTTTGCGGTGGTAAAGCCAATTGACGTTCGCTGTCACGATATACCTTTTTGGCGCGCGCCCTGGAGTTGTTAATATTTCGGCATCGAGGGATCGATTTTATCCACCCAGGCGAGGATGCCGCCTTGGAGATTCTTCAGCTTGCCGAAACCATGCTCGCGGAGGAAGTTGACGGCTTTTTGGCTGCGCATGCCGCTTTTGCAGTGCACGATCATTTCTTTCTCAGGATCCAGTTCACCGTAGCGGGCAGGCAGCTCGGGCAACGGCAACAGCCGGCTCCCCGGAATGCGGCAAATCTGGAACTCCTCGGGATTGCGCACATCGAGAATCAGAACCTTTTCCTGGCGATCGAGCCGGGCCTTGAGTTCCTCAACTGAGATATCCGCTTGACCGGCCGCCGCGCCGTTGGCGTGCGCTTCTTCCCCACGAATTCCGCAGAATTGCTCGTAATCGATCAGTTTCGTGACCGTCGGGTTATCGCCGCAAACCGGGCACTTGGGATTGCGGCGGATTTTGAACTCGCGAAAACTCATTTGCAGTGCATCGTAAAGGAGAAGCCGGCCAATGAGCGGCGAGCCTTTGCCAAGAATCAGCTTGACCGCCTCGGTCGCCTGGATGCAGCCGATGAGGCCCGGCAAGATCCCCAAGACACCGCCCTCGGCACAACTGGGCACTTCACCGGGTGGCGGCGGCTCCGGATAGAGACAGCGATAACAAGGCCCCTGCCCAGGAGCAAACACGGATGCCTGGCCGTCGAAGCGAAAGATACTGCCGTAAATGTTTGTCTTCTTGAGCAGCACACAGGCGTCGTTGACGAGATAGCGTGTGGGAAAGTTGTCGGTGCCGTCAATGATGAGATCATAAGGCTCAAGGATCTCGAAGGCGTTGCCTGATGACAGCCTTGTCTCGTACAGGTCAATTTGGATTTCGGGATTGACGGCTAGAATGCGGTCTTTGGCGGATTGCAGTTTGGGACGGCCGACGTCTGCGGTGCCGTGAAGGATCTGCCTCTGCAAGTTGCTGAAATCCACTACATCGAAATCGACAATGCCGATGCGCCCAACGCCGGCTGCTGCCAGATATAGGCCTAAGGGCGAACCGAGCCCGCCTGCGCCGATGAGGAGAACGCGCGCAGCCTTCAGGCGTTTTTGCCCTTCAAGAGCGACCTCGGGCATGATGAGGTGGCGGCTGTAACGGGCGATTTCCTGAGAACTGAGATCTACCGCTTCCGCGCGCGCTTTGAGGTTGTCTAGAGAGATTGACATGGTGCTGCCTGATTCGAATCCGCTTATGAGCCGCCCTCGGCTTTGACCGCCTTGACATCCTTCACATTAATTTCCACACGGTACTCAACGCCTCTTTCTTTGGACAAATCCAACTTTACTTTGATCGTTTCATCTGAGCAAACCAATTCGCCAATGCAAACACCAGCTAGGTTACCGTCATGAGCTTGCCGTTTTGAGTCAACTTTTGGGTGCTTCCATTCAAAAATGCCCCCAACATGAATGCGTTTCTTTTCTGCACCGATTGGAACCAGGCGTAAGGATAAGCTCCTTCAAAGCGCTGAGCTTTACCACCTGCCACGGGGAGGACTACCTCCTCGCCAGCGAAGTAGCAAGCTTCGCCTCCTTCGTTTACGCCGTAAGTAATGTCCGCTGTTGTCCTTTGTGTCCCATCGGGATCTATTTCTACAACTATTGCATTGATGGAATAAGTTGCTGGCTTCAGCGGTTGCAGAACTTCGCCATTGCAGTATTGAAGGAACACAGAGAGACAAAAAGCGAGGTGCATGGAATCCCCCGGAACTGAGCAAACAGGCTCACATTCAGTTCACTTCCCCTACCACCAAACAACAGTTATGCCCGCCGAAGCCGAAGCTATTGGAGATGGCCCGGCGGACGCGCAGTTCGCGGGCGGTGTTGGGCACGTAGTCGAGGTCGCAGGCCGGGTCGGGCGTTTGGTAGTTGATTGTCGGGTGAACGACGCCGCGCTGGATGGAGAGCGCGCAGGCGATCATTTCCACGCCGCCGCTGGCCCCGAGGAGGTGGCCGACCATGCTTTTGGTGCTGCTGATCGCCAGGCGCTTGGCGTGATTGCCGAAGACGCTCTTGATGGCCTTGGTCTCGGCCTCGTCGCCTAAGGGCGTGCTGGTGCCGTGAGCGTTGATGTATTGCACGTCATCGGGATTAATCCGGGCGTCCTTGAGGGCGATGCGCATGGCCTGGGCGGCGCCGGTGCCTTCGGGATGGGGGGCGGTTATATGATAGGCGTCAGCCGTGCTGCCGCAGCCCAGCAACTCCGCATAAATCGTTGCCCCACGCTTGCGAGCATGATTGAGCTCCTCCAAGACCAAAGAGCCCGATCCTTCGCTCAAGACGAAGCCGTCGCGGTCTTTATCGAACGGCCGGCTGGCAGCCGGGGGGTTGTCATTGCGCTGGGACAACGCGCGTGCCGAAACGAATCCACCCAAACCCATGGGCGTGATAGCCGCTTCGGAGCCGCCGGAAATCATGACATCCGCATAATTCCATTGAATGGCGTGGAAGGCATCGCCAATGGCGTTGGCGGCCGAGGCACAAGCCGTCGAAATAGCCGTATTGGGGCCGGCCAGGCCAAAATGAATGGAGATATTCCCAGCCGCCGCATTGGCGATCATTTTCGGAATGACAAAAGGACTGATTTTGTGCGGCCCGCCCTGCAGATAACGGCCGTGCTGATCTTCGAACTCGTTGAGTCCCCCGATGCCGCTGCCGAAGATGACGCCGGCGCGGAAAGGGTCGACCTTGCTAAAGTCGATGCCGCTGTCTTGCACGGCGTCCATGGAAGCCAGCAAAGCGAATTGAGAAAAGCGGTCGAGCCGGCGAGCCGTCCGCGAGTCCAGCTTCGGCTCCGGATTGAAGCCCTTCACTTCGCCGGCGAATTTGACTTTGAAAGCGGAGGTGTCGAATTGCTCGATCAAGCTCACGCCGCTTTTGCCTGCGCAGAGCTTTTGCCAGAACCCTTGCACGTCGGAACAAAGCGAGTTGACCGTCCCCAGCCCGGTGATGACGACGCGCCGCGTCATTTCTTGTTGATCTCCCGCTCGATGTAGTCAATCGCTTCGCCGACCGTCTTGATCTTCTCGGCCTGATCGTCGGGGATGGTAATCTCAAACTCCTCTTCCAGCTCCATGATCAGCTCGACGATATCGAGGGAATCGGCGCCGACGTCATCAATGAAAGATGTGGAGCGGGTGACCTGCTCCTTATTGACGCCCAAGTTCTCGCAAACAATTTCGATAACACGCTCTTCGATTTTTTCAGAAGCCACGATGAATTCCTCCCAGCGGGAGCCCGGTCAACCCGCGGCCGGCCTCCTGGCCTAAGTATGGCCTATGCCGCGTGGCGGTGTATGTACCACAACGTACGCACACCAGGCAAGATGTATCGATAGCCGCGCCATGCAGGCAATCGGGCAAAAGCCTTGCGCGGAGGCAAATTGAATTAGTACAAGGGGATGAGGGAAAAGGAAAGTCCAAAGTTTGCTTGGTGTCCGTTGTTTGTTGTTTGCGGTTGGTCGTTTGTTGTTTGTTGTTCGTTGCCCAATGTGGGCCGAAAGCCAACAATGCCGCTTTGCAGTGTGTCTAGCTTCAAAGCTTCACTTCCCGGACCTGTACTCCCGTGACGAACAACGAACAACGAACCACGAACAACGAACACCTATCCACTAACATTCTGACAATCCACTTTCCTCTGCACCCGCTTGAGTAGGCCGGCGAGGACGCGGCCGGGGCCGATTTCGTAGAAGCGCTCCCAGCCGCTTGCCAACAGATTGCGCATGGTCTGCTCCCACAGCACCGGCTGTAGCACTTGCCGAATTAGCAAACCGCGAATTTCACTAGGATCGGTGTGCGGCTGAGCGTCGACATTGGACCACACCGGAATCCGGGGCGGCCCGATCTCCACTTTGGACAGGGCCAGTGCAAGAATGTCATCCGCCGGCTTCATCAAGTCCGTGTGAAAAGCGCCGGCAACAGCAAGCCGCACCGTCCGCGCACCCATGGTCTCGGCAATTTTTTCGACGGCGTCGCAGGCGGGTTTACTCCCGGAAAGGACGATATTGCCCGGACAAAGCAAGTTCGCCAACTTGATTGTTCCATGTTCCTGAGCGGCCTGGCATAATTCTTGGGCTTTCGCTTGGTCGAGGCCGATAACGCTTATCATTGCGCCCGGATTCGCCTCCGAGGCCGCCTGCATCGCCTCGCCGCGTTTTTGCACGAGCCTTAGCCCATCTTCAAACGTCATGGCCTCCGCAAATACCAGGGCCGTGTATTCGCCCAAGCTCAGTCCCGCTGCCGCAGTGCATGATTCTACAACTCCTGGATCGCTAGTCCGCAGCGACTCCATAGCCGCCAAACTGGTGACGAAGATGGCGGGCTGGCTAACATCGGTGGCGTTTAATCGCTCGGCAGGGCCGTTAGCGCAGACCTCGGCCAAGTCATAGCCGAGGATTGACTGTGCCCGGTCAAACAGCTCTCGCGCAGCCGGTCGTGTCTCACAAAGCTGCCGGCCCATGCCAACAGCCTGAGCACCCTGACCAGGAAATAGAAAAGCGATTTTTGGCATGGGTGAGTGGGGAGTAGGGAGTGGGGAGTGGGGAGTAAGGAATAGCGGGTAGTAAGAAGGATTAGCGGCTGGTAGAAATGCCTACTGCCTACTCCCAATTCCCTACTCCCCACTCCTACTCCCTACTCCCCACTCCCGACTCCACTTTTACGCCCGCTTCCAGTTCACGGACGATGGCCTCGTTGAGACGGGACGTGGCATAGCGGGCTGCCACGCCTAGAGCATTTTTGATGGCTCGGTCGCCGGAACTGCCGTGGCAAATGATGCAGATGCCGTCGATGCCGAGCAGCGGGGCGCCGCCGTGTTCGTGGTAATCGTAGCGATTCACCAAGTTCTGGATCGCCTGCAGGGCCAGTTGTTTTTCATTTTGGAGAGTTTTGGCCAATTCATTGCCGACCATTTTCATCACGAATTCGAAAACGCCTTCGCAACACTTCAAAACGACGTTGCCGACAAACCCGTCGCATACTACGACGTCTGCAACGCCCTTGTGAATGTCGCGCCCCTCAATGTTGCCAATGAACTGCTGCTGAAGGGCGCTGGCGTTGAAGAGAGCGTGGGTGTCTTTGGCCAATTCGTTGCCCTTCGCCTCCTCGGAACCAACGTTCATTAGGCCGATGGTTGGCTTTTCGCGCTGGTAAATGTGCCGGGCGAAGATACTGCCCATAACGCCGTATTGATAAAGATGTTCTGGCTTGGGGCTGACATTGGCGCCGACGTCGATCATGACGCACGGGCCCTTGGCCGTCGGCATGGACATGGCGATGCCTGGCCGATCGACGTTTTTGAGAAAGCGCCGCAGCCGCAGGCCCCCCGCGACCATGGCGCCGGTGTTGCCGGCGCCGACGATGGCTTCGACCTTGTTCTCGGCCAATAGTTGCCAGGATCGGCTAATTGAATTGTCTGGTTTCCGGCGCAGCCCGACTACCGGGCTTTCTTCCATGCCAATGACCTGCGTGCAATGAAAGAGCTCGATCCGGCTTTGGCCAGCGGACTCTTTGGAAACAAGCGGTTCAATTTGAGCCTGATCGCCTACGAGAACGACGTGGAGGTCGGGATCGGCCGCGACAGCTTGCACCGCCCCGGCCACGATGGGACCCGGCGCATGATCGCCGCCCATCGCATCGAGCGCAATGCGCATGGATTACTTCTCCTCTTCCAAGGCTACGACCTCGCGCCCTTGGTAGTGGCCGCAATTGGAGCAAACGTGATGCGGCAAAACCGGCTGTTCGCAATTGCTGCAGTATTGAATTTGGATGGGTTTTAGGTGCAAATGACTACGTCGCTTCCCTTGCCGGGCGTGCGATGTGCGTCGCTTCGGTACGGCCATGACTGTTCGCCTTACACAGAAAACACTTAGGGTTAAGGACCGTAATGCTAGGATAGGCGAAAGAGGCTGTCAAGGACAGTTCCTTCGACACACGTAAGGGGACAAAACCGACTGGCAATCTCGCTGTTGGCTCGGCGAGCAGGGGACGTGAGTCCCCTGATTATGCCTCCGCCACCATTCAGGGGACTTATGTCATCCGCTCGCCAAATAGTCGAAGATCCTAACCTATCGGGGCATGTGGGATTCGATGTAGCTTATCATCCAGCGGGGCATTCGCGTCCGGGTGAAATCTTTCAGCCAGCGCGGGCTCTGGTTTCGGACCCGTGAAACCAGGGCCCGTTGCAGAAACGCCATCGTCGTACCACCCCAGAAGGTCTTGAGAGTTGCTTTCGATGGTGATTTGCGCACGACGCGCGCTCGCCAGTCTCCGGAGAAATGGGGGCTGATATTGCGGGGAAACAGGCCGATTTTGTATTCTCCTTCGGGCAAGTAAACATCGATACGATCGCCTTCGAGCCGGGAATAGTAAAGGCATTCGCGCCAGTCTCCATCCCCCAAGGGGAAAAATCCGACGAGAAGTTCCTGATGGTTTTTGGCCGGCCGGTAGCTGGATAGAAAGGCAGAATCCAGCCTGGCCTGGACGTGATAGTGCGGAGTCTGGAGTAGAGCCCAGGGGATATGCCCTTCAAGAGCAGAAAAATGGCTGCGATGAACTTCCGCTAAGAAAGCGTCAACAACGTGTTTTTCGACGAACTCCGTTTCAAATAGTTTACGGCTTTGATCTAAACTCTCCTTCCAACCGTCCATCTGCCTTTCTGGGTTGTTGAACGACCTCAAGCTCTGGTCAACAGGATAGGCAATGACGGGCAAGAGATTGAACCCAATCCCCTTGCCGGCGCAAAAGCGCACCAAATCCGGGAGGCCGGCGACGTTGGCCTTCATTGCCGAAAACGTGACCGAAATGTGGGCTGACGAATGCGCTTTTGACAGCACGACCAGACGGTCCAGGTTGGCAACCACTGCCTCGAAATTCCCGCGCAGCCGAATCGGTTCGAAAACCTCCTTGGTGCAACCATCCAACGAGACCGTGATGGCCAGCCGTTTGAAGCGCTGCAAACCAATGAGAAGGTCCTCGGAAAGGCGGGTGGCGTTCGTCGTGGTCGCGAACTCCAGGTAGGGATTCACCGACAAGTCGGCGTTTTGAATAAACCGTTTCCATATCGGCAGCAAAAGGGGCTCGCCGCCGCCGGCGATGATGCGGTCGAGCGTGGGGAGCAAATCCTGGACCTCTCGTTCGGCCCCTCTTCGGCTGATCGTCAAGTCCCTGGAAACGTCTTGATAACAGTGAATGCAGCGCAAGTTGCAGTGGTGTGTGGGCGTGTAATAAACGACGGTCGGTAGCGATTGCAAGACCGTCGCCCCGTCAATTACTTCCTTGCGCTTCAGCTTTATGTTTTTCGCATAAGGAGAGCTTGGCGGCGCTTCGCGATCGCAATCCGGATCATAGAGCAACTGCAAGGGTTGACCTTGCTTGAGTGCCAGACAATTGGCACAGCCGGCGGCTTCGAGATCTCCGCGGGCCATGTCTTTGCGTAGTTTTTGAAACTCATCACCATTCCAAATATCGAGCAGCTTCTCTTTATTAAAGTTGCCGCAAGGCGGATGCGAAGAAGGATTATTGTAGTTATTGCGGTAGGCGCATGGCTGAACGTTGCCATTAGCGTCGATCATCATCTGTTGCCAAGGCATGTGACAACGCGGCGCGACGGCATCGTTCATGAGGAATCCTTCGCTCTGGCAGCAGACTGCAAGCAGCAGAACTTCTGCGCAGAGAATCTCTAGTCCATTCCCGACAGTTCTCAAATCCGTGCAGTAATTACCGCGAAATTCGTTACAGATTGCCCAGGCCTTAAGGCAGGGCGTCAGCGGCTGGAGGAATTTTTCCGGCGGATCAAAAGCGCAGTCTTGCCTTGTGTTTATCGGAAGATTCGGCAGCGTCCTTGAAAATGTCAGGCTTGATAAGGACCGCTGCAAGTAGAAGTGACAATGCCCTGCCAAAGAGAAGGGCCACGATTACGTGGCCCCATTGTTTTCCCGAGTTTTGTGTGAAGGCTCTACTTCTTTCGCTTCAGTTCAAAACTGACATCCCCGGCCGCCTTGCCATCCATGTAGTGCACCCAGTCGGCCTTTAAGGTGTCCTTGTCCACAAATTTGAAAGTTACCGAGTGCATGTGCATATCCTTGTCGGATTTCATGTTCGTAGCACTGACAAACTCGAACGCGACCTTCTTATCATCGCCCTTTGTTTTGGCCCGCATTTTCGGTTGATTGCCAAGGGCGCAGTAGTGAGTGAGGATCAGGTCGTCGCCGTCGGGATGAATAACGGTGACCATTTCGTGTGCCGTGCCGGGCATGATGGTTTCTATGACGGCACTGCCATTGGAAGTAACTTTATAGATGACATGCAATTCTTCCGCTTCATGGCCGCCCTTGCCGACCCATTCTCCAGCCAGGCTCTTGAACTGATCGAGCCCGGCGTGCTTGGTAGGCTTTGGCCGAAGCGGTTCCTTCTTGTCATCCGCCGCATTGGCGGCCAGCACGAAGGCAAACAAGAAGGCCAGAACAGGGACCAAGACTCGGAACTTCATCGCAATTCTCCTCGTACAGCTGCGGTGGGGGTAAGTGAGCAATGGGATTATTTGAGCAGGAAGCGTGGGGTCCGATAAGCTAAAATCACCAAAATGCTGATTTCATTCGCACTTCCCGCGCTCGGGAAAACCTAGAGTTCTGGAGCAATAGAGAATCATGGACCACCTCTGGGCACCCTGGCGTCAGGCGTACATCTCGGCTGCCAAACCACCGGAGGCCGACGATTCCTGTTTCCTATGCCAAGGTTTAGCTGAACACGACGACCGCAAAAATCTTATCGTCCTTCGCAATTCACTGAGCGTCGTGGTTCTCAATCGTTTCCCCTATAACAACGGCCATTTGCTCGTTGCTCCCCGACAACACAAAGGCACGCTCGATGAATTGACCTCCGATGAAACTCTTGAACTCATGAAAACCGTGCGCGGCATGGTCGGAATACTAAGCGACTTGATGCACCCGGAAGGCTTTAACATTGGCCTAAATCTCGGCAAAGCGGCGGGGGCGGGACTTCCGGGTCATTTACATTGGCACGTCGTCCCGCGTTGGAACGGCGATACGAATTTCATGCCCGTGCTCTCCGATACCAAAGTTATTTCACAATCGCTTGAGGCCCTTTTTGATTTGATCAAAGCCCATGTCCCGCAGTCAGCTGGCACTGAATTAGCGGGAAAAAACTGATAACCTGCATTCTTACCAAGCGCCTGGGAGTAAGGACTGCGGACAGAGAACATGACTTACGAACCACCAGATTTATTGGCTCGAGAGGAAGAGGTCTTGGCTCCGTACGCCATGCGCACGCGTCAGAGCCGCGGCCGCCGGCACCCCGAGGCGCCGCATCCTTATCGGACCCTTTATCAGCGCGATCGCGACCGCATTGTCCATTCCACGGCTTTTCGCCGGCTCATGTACAAGACCCAAGTGCTGGCGGCGCAGACGAACGATCATCACCGCACCCGGCTAACGCACACCCTCGAAGTCGCCCAGATCAGCCGCACTATTGCTCGCCATCTAGGACTTAATGAAGATTTGACCGAGGCGATTGCGTTGGGCCATGACCTGGGCCATCCCCCTTTCGGCCATGCCGGCGAGAGTGCCTTAGCCGAATGCATGAAAGAGCACGGGGGATTCGAGCATAATCGTCACGGCTTGCGCATCGTGGAATGGTTGGAATATCGCTATGCCGACTTTCCCGGTTTGAATCTAAGTTGGGAAGTCCTGCAGGCCATGGCGCAGCACAGCAAGCTGCGCGCCACGGCGGAGCTTAGCGACTTGGCTGGAAGCGGCCAGCCGATCTTGGAAGCCCAGATTGTCGATTCGGCGGACAGCCTGGCATACGACACCCATGATGTGGACGATGCCTTGGGAGTCGGCTTCATAACGCCCGAAGACATGAACCAAGTCGAGTTCTGGCAGCGGGCCGTGGACGAGGTGAGGCAAAAACACCCCCATATCGGGCCGTTGCAATTTGTTCCCACGGTTATCCGGGCCCTCATTAGTTGGCAAGTGACCGATTTGCTGGAACATACTCAGGAGCGTATCCGTCAGCAGCACATTCGAACTCTGGACGATGTCCGCCGGGTCGGGGGGCCGTTGGCCGGTCCCGGTCCGCAAGTCTTGAAATGGAAAGGGGAGCTGGAAAGTTTCTTGCACGAGCGCGTTTATCGCCACCATCGGGTTCTTCGCATGGCGGCCAAGGGAAAGCGGATCATCCGCCAACTTTTCGATGAATTTCGCAAGAACCCGGACGAATTACCGGAGCGGTATCGTCAAAGAGCCGAAGCGGGTTCCCTCGAACAAACCATTTGCGACTATTTGGCCGGCATGACCGACCGATTTGTTCAGGAAGAATATCTACGGTTGTTCCAACCCTTTAATAGCGTGTAAGATTGAGCGATTATTCGGATTGTTCCAGCAACATTATTCGGTCCGTCAACAAACGGACATTTTGTTTAGTTCTTGCTGACAATCGTATCCACCCTCGTAGATTAATAAATCCTGCCTAACGCCTCACTCGTTCCTACCTGGCGGAGTCGACCGATGATGCCCAAAACCGTCGCGGAGTTCTTCACCTGGTTCACTCATGGCTA
Source organism: Gemmataceae bacterium (assembly GCA_045802525.1). Classification (GTDB taxonomy): domain Bacteria; phylum Planctomycetota; class Planctomycetia; order Gemmatales; family Gemmataceae; genus JBJMQT01. The sequence continues at coordinate 33,705 of JBJMQT010000037.1, read as the reverse complement.
TCGGAACCTGCGGGAATCCGGCCACTTGATGTTGTGGCTCTTACGGGGTGCATTCGGCGCCATTATGATCGGTTTCGCGTATTTCTTCTTCAATCTGTACGCCGGCGCGGAACCAGCGTCCAGCGGAGGCGCCGATCCCGAAAGCGGCAAATTGGCCTTTGCCATTATTCTGGGCCTCGGCTTTTTGGTCCTTGTCACGGACATTCTGATTCGAAACAAACAGATTACGACTATTTCCGCCGTTTACTTTGGGCTCCTCCTGGGGCTTATCCTGGGCACGCTCTTTTCCATGGCCCTGGAACCTTTTCTGTCCGATTGGGGCTGGCTGCAAAAAGGCCCGCAACGGCTCCAAGCCATTCGCATTCTAATAACTGTTATCTGCTGCTATTTGACGATTTCGACGCTGCTGCAAACCAAGGACGAATTTCGGTTCATTATTCCTTACGTGGAGTTTTCGAAGGAAATAAAGGGGAGCCGACCACTTGTCCTCGATACCAGTGTCATCATCGATGGCCGAATTGCCGATATTTGTGATACGCGATTTATCGATGCCAAAATGATTGTGCCGCGCTTTGTATTGCAGGAACTGCAAAGCGTTGCGGATAGCTCCGATAAGCTCAAGCGCAACCGCGGCCGGCGCGGCCTGGACATGCTCAAGCGCATGCAAAACAACCCCAAGGTTGAATTGCAAATGCACGAAGGCAATTTGCCCGAATTGCGCGGCATTCAAAAGGTCGATGAAAGATTGGTCGCCCTGGCTAAGGCCTTGGGCGCTCGTGTGGTGACCAACGACTACAACCTCAACAAGATCGCCCAATTGCAGGGCGTTGAAGTTATCAACCTGAACGAATTGGCAAACGCCCTGAAATCAGTCGCTTTGCCCGGGGAATTGTTGACGGTCCGTTTGGTCAAACAGGGGGATCAAGTCGGTCAAGGCGTCGGCTACTTAGAAGACGGCACCATGATCGTGGTGGAGCAGGGCCGTTCTTATGTAGGTCAGGAAGTCAACATTACAGTCACCAGCGTGTTGCAAACGCCCGCCGGCCGCATGATTTTTGGACGCGTCGAAGGCCGTCCGACAACCCCGGCGGCAGGCAATCCCGCCTATGCCGAGAAGATGCGGGCAGAGACAAGTTAGACGGTTGTCAGTTGTCCGTGGCCGGTTGCCAGTTGTCAATTTGGCAACTGGCCCCCGACAACTGACCAAAGGAGTTCGCCATGCCCTTCCGTTGCATGCTTGAATACTTGGTAATGGGTGGGCTGGTAGTAGTCCTGGTGGCGGAAACGGCATGCTCCTCTGCGGCTCAAGACCCTAAGAAAGCGGTTAGCCCCTCCGACGTCGACAAGGTCGAGCGTTTGCTGGCCGCGCGCAAGGAATACCAAACGGCCCTTGAGCAGCTTCGAACGCAGTACATTGCCACGGGCGACATGGAACGCACGAAATGGGCGGAAGAGGAACTGATTCAATATCATCGGATCAACAAGCAGGCGTTTCGCCTTGAACTGGACGTGCCGCCGCCAACGCTCCAAGCCGGCTACAACATCAAAGAAGCCAACGAACTATATCGGCAAGCCTTGACCTATAAGGACAAGGGTTGGAACACCGATTATATCGACAATCAACGTCGGGCCGAGCTTCTCCTGCAACAACTCCTCACGCAATATCCCCAAAGCAGCCGCATCAGCGACACGGCTTACCAATTGGGCGACATATATGAAAGCAAGGCGTTCAAGCAATACCGCCGAGCCGGCGCTTATTACGAACGGTGCTTCCAATGGAACAAACATACGCACTTAGATGCCCGGCTTCGGGCCGCGCGCGTTTATGATAAGCAACTTCTGGAGCGCAATCGAGCCATTGAGCTTTACAAGGAAGTTACGACGCATGAAACCGATGCTAAGCAGATTGAGGAGGCGCGCAAACGTCTGGCTGAGTTGAGTGCTGCCAAGTAAGGCATACAGGCAACTCTTATCTGCCGCCTGAGCAGACAGAAATGTCTGCTCCACTGATTGCCTTTGATTTCAAATCACTTCGTCAAATCAAACTTCAACAGCCGGCACGGGATTTTGCCGTTGAACAATGGCGTTTCCGCTTCCGACTCCAAACCGATCTGGCGGGCCAACCGCGGATTGCCGGTGAAGACGAATGCCGTCCAACCGGAGCAGCGCTCTCTAAAGATTTTCCCGAGGAGCTGATAGAGGCCCCGCAAATCTTTTTCCTCGCCGAGGCGTTCGCCATAGGGAGGATTGCATATCAAGACGCCTGGTTGATCGCAGGGAGGTTTGAATTCGCTCAGTTCTCTTCGCTCAAAGCGCAAGAGATGTCCAACGCCCGCCGCCTTGGCACAGCCTTCGGAATATGCGATCGAATCACGGCGATTATCGTAGCCAATAATCGGCGCAGCGATCGTCTTGCCGATTTGCTGTCGGGCTTCATCGCGCAATTCGGTCCATAAGCGCACGTCAAAATCCAGCCAGCCCTGAAAGCCGAAGCGGCGGCGCGTCAGCCCTGGCGGGCGACGAATAGAAAGCCAGCAGGCCTCGATGGGCAACGTCCCCGAGCCGCAAAGGGGATCAACGAGAGGTCTGCCTCCTTGCCAACCCGTGATCAAGACCAGGGCGGCGGCCAAGGCTTCATTCAAGGGCGCCTTGGAAAGAATCGTTCGATAACCTCGTTTGTGCAGTGATTCTCCGGAACTCTCAAGACTCAGCACGGCTTGATTGCGATAAATGTGAAGATTTAAACCGACCATCGGCTCATCGACGTTGACGCTGGGCCGCCGGCCGCAGCGCTCTACAAACTGATCGCAGATGGCGTCCTTGGTTCGCAGCGCCGCATATTTTGAGTGCGTAATTTCTGAATCGCGAACATTGCTGTCGACAGCCAGCGTTTGATCGGGCGTCATGTATTCGGTCCAGTCGATCGAGCGCACGGCATCATACAAGTCGTCCGGCGAAGAGACGGGTGCTTCGAAGATGGGGCGCAAGACGCGGATCGCAGTTCGAAGCCAAAGGTTCGCCCGATAGAGCAGCGCGAGGTCGCCGGCAAAATGCACGCCCCCGCGCCCCGGCTTCACGTCCGCAGCGCCTAAATCTTGCAGTTCCTTAACCAAGACGGGCTCGATGCCCCGCCCGCAAGTCGCGAAATAGCGATTAAAGGTCACTCGATCTCTCAGTATTTCAGAGCCGCGATCGTAAGCGAGCAGGTTGGTTCTCCACTCGCTAACGTTCGCAACTCTGTAAATTCACGACGAATGCAAGAAAGATAAGGCGCCTGGGTCATTCCGTTCTCTTGAACTTTACGTCAAGCGGCTCTTCCACACTTAGCGTCGTTTCCTTGCTGCCAAAGTGGAAGGCGAAATAGATTGTTCCCAGGATTGCGTGTCTACCGACGAAGGTGTCGTTTTCGAAGTGTTCCAGCGGGCACGTAAACGTGCTCCAGCGCCAAATCAACTTGCCATCTTCCAAAACGATGCGGCAGGTTCCGTAGGCGGGCTCCGTGTATTCGCCGACGTACGCTGCAAGGGCCTTACTAGGTTTGGTGTCCGGTTGGCGCTTCTCTTTCCGGTCTTGCTGCCTTTTGAGAGCAGCGGCGTCTTGTTTTTTTACTTGCTCACTCTGGTAAGCATTCCAGTCGCATTTGGAAAGATCCAGCATGTGGTCGATCAAGGAATTGCCGAGCGCCAGGTTCATACGCGTATCTTGAAGATTGTTTAAGAGGACGATGCCTAGTTTGGCGTCTGGGACGAGAAACAACTGGGCGCGAAAACCGTCGATGGCGCCGGCGTGAGAGATTAATTTCTTGCCGTGATAATCTTGAATGAGCCAGGCCATGCCATAGCTCATGAGATGGGTCGCTGGATTGGCGGCTTTGAGGGTCCCTTCCATTCGCAAGGCAATTTGCGGCGTGTGCATTTCCTCGAGGTTCTTGGCGGAAAGCAGACGCTTTCCGTTCCAGCCGCCGTCGCCTAATTGAAACTTCAGCCATTGCGCCAGATCGCGCGCGGTGCTATGGATTGAGGAGGCGGCATTGGGCATTTCTTCCACATAGCGCGATATTACAGCCACTTCGCCGTTTTCATCGCGTGCATGAGGGCCGGCGATATCCTTGGCTTTTTCCGCTTCGAGGGTCGCGAAGCACGTATCTTTCATTTCTAGCGGGTCGAGCAAGCGCTTCTTAATGAACTTCGACCAACTCAATTTCGAGGCCGACTCCACTGCCCGCCCCGCCACCATAAACATGATGCTCTGATATTGGAGCGTTGTGCGAAAGGGCTTATCAAGCTTTACGAGGCCAATCTTGCGGATCGCTTCGACTTGGTCCCACGGAGCGCGGTACCAGAGAAAGTCGTGTCCGCGCAAGCCGGTGCGATGGCACATAAGATCCCGCAGGCGGACGTCGCCATCGGCCAGCGGATCAGAGAGATGAAAGGATGGGACATGCTTGCCAACACGGTCGTCCCATTCCATCTTGCCTTCATCGACCAGCAAAGCCATTGCCGCTGCCGTGAAGCTCTTGGTGCAGGAAGCGATGGGGAATAGCGTGTCGGGCGTGACAAAATCCTTTTTGCCCAGTTTCCTAACGCCGTGGCCTTTCAGGTAGATCACTTCGCCTTCCTTGACGATGGCCACGGCAACGCCGGGGACCTGCCAGACTTTGAGGGCGTCTTCGACAAGCTTATCTACGGGCTTAGGATTGAAAGAAGCGGCGGTTCCCGGACAAGGAGTGGCAAGTAAACAAAGAAAGCAAAACGAAAGTTGTGAAAAGTGCCTTGAGTGCAGGCGCTGGACGGGGCCGAGTTTTTGAAAGGGCTGTCCGGGAATTTCAGTGCATCCACCAGGCATTGAAGTTGCCACCCTTCGGAGCTTCCTGTAGGGCCGACCATTTCTCACAATAACCTATTCTCCGAGTTGAAGACATCGCTCAAAGGAATAGGAGCGCATATCTAGCTGTTTTTCCACGCTCTGGCCATTTCAATAGTCGGTAATATGGAAAACAACTAGGCTACTGCCATGGGCGAATCCGGGCCCATGTTCCACAGGAGCCCCGCTAAGCAGCGTTCGCGGTGAATGCATCATTCCCCGAATGGTGCGATATTTACCCCTTAAACAAGGATCGACTGGAAAATCCAGTATACGAAGAGGTTTAGAATGAAGGCCGGTTGGATCAGCGTGCCTGTAATTGGCATTGTTTTGTTGTTTGGCAATCCTCTAAGGGCTCAGCAGCGCGGCGGCCAAGAGGATGAGGCCTCAAAAAACGGGTGGTTTTTCAATCTTGAAGAAGGATTAAGGCAGGCGGGCGAAAGCAACAGGCCTCTGATGGTGGTGTTTCGATGTGTGCCTTGAATCGATTGCCGCGATTTTGACGGGCAGGTTGTCCGTCTCGAAGGCATCCGAGATATCGCCGACAAGTTCGTGCGCGTCCGCTTGACGCGGATCGACGGCATGGACCTGAATCTGTTTGAATTCGATTACGATCTTACGTTCATGGTTTTCTTTCTTAATAAGGACAAGGAGATCTACGGCCGGTATGGCGGTCGCGACAGCGAAAGCGCGGATAGCCGCCAATCGTTGGAAGGTCTTAAGTACGCAATGCAATCTGTCCTGGGCATGCATGAAAGAGAGGACAAAGCCTTTGCCCCTAAGTCAGAATCCAGCTCTCAATTCATCAAGGAGTTTAATGGCCGTAAGAGCAAAGGGTGCATGCATTGCCATCAGGTCAAAGAAGCGCTTGACTCTGAGCTGCACCGATTGGCCCGATGGAGCCGGGACAATGTTTGGAGGTATCCCTTGCCGGAAAATCTTGGCATTATTCTGGAGGTGAATCGAGGCGATCGCGTCAAGGAAATCAAAGCGAAGTCGCCTGCCGCCGAAGCCGGTCTTAGAAAGGGAGATGTTTTGAAGCGTCTTAACGGAGTGCCGATTCATTCGTTCGCTGACGCCCAGTATGCGCTTGATATCGCGCCTGGGGAAGGCACCATTCCGATCATCTGGCAACGGGATGGCAAAGATTTGCAAGAAAAGCTGGCCCTGCCCCAGGGCTGGCGGAAAACCGACGCATCCTGGCGGCCCTCGGTGCGACACCTCATTCCTTCAGCACGGCTCGGGGGCGCTGATTTAACGGCGGCGGAAAGAAAACGCTTGGGTTTATCGGAAAAACAACTCGCTTTTCGTGAAAGTGAGCCGGTTTCCAGGCAAGCCCAGGAAGCCGGCATTCGCGCCGGCGACATCATACTCGGTCTCGATGAAGCGCCACTCGAAATGAACCTGAATCAATTTCAGGACTACGTTCGGGGCACTTTTTTGATCGGTGACAAGCTCACGATCGTTTTGCTTCGCGACGGTAAACGGACCAAAGCAACGATGACGCTCTTGCGATGATAGGTGGAGAAAGCGCCCATGAAAGCCGTCGTCTTTGATCGCTTCGGACCACCGGAGGAGGTGCTGCAGGTTCGTGACGTTCCTGACCCAGGCGAGCCGGGTCCCGGACAAGTGCGCGTGCGCATGTTGGCGAGTCCAATCAACCCGTCCGATCTTCTGTACGTTCGCGGAGACTACGGCAAACGGCCTCATTTGCCGGCAACCCCCGGCTTTGAAGGCGTCGGCATCGTTGAAGCAACGGGCTCAGGTCTATTAGCCCGGCGTGTTCGCGGCAAGCGCGTGGCCGTTCTCAATGCGTCCACCGGCAACTGGCAAGAAAAAGTGATAATTCCGGCTCAGCAGGCGATCCCGGTGCCCACCAATTTGCCCGAGGAGCAGGCGGCTGCTTTCTTCGTCAATCCCGCCAGCGCGCTCGCCATGACCCGCTACATTCTCAAGGTCCCGCGCGGGGCTTGGCTGCTGCAAACCGCGGCCGGCAGCGCTCTAGGGCGCATGGTGATCCGGTTGGGTCGGTACTACGGGTTTCGCACGATCAATGTCGTGCGCCGTCGAGAACAGGGTGAAGAGCTTTTAGAGGCAGGCGGCAGCGATTCGATCTGCACCGCCGACGAATCGATTCCCGAACGTGTACAGAAAATAACCGGCGGCGCGGGCGTTCCGTTCGCTTTGGATGCCGTTGGCGGCGCGACCGGCACAGCGGCGATCCAGAGCTTGGCGGCAGGTGGCCGCATGCTGGTTTATGGCACCTTGGCTGGCGAACCGATTCAAATCGATTCGCGTGTTCTTCTTGTCGGCCAAAAAACCGTCGCAGGATTTTGGCTTTCCGAATGGATGCCCAGACAAGGGATCATGACCAAACTAGGGCTGATCCGCACGATTGGCAGGCTGTTTCAAAAGGGCATCGTCACTTCCACGATCGGGACGGCGTTTCCTTTGCATGAAATTCAGGCAGCGGTCAAGAAGGCACAAGCGCCCGGACGCCACGGTAAGATCCTCATAAGAATGCAGCCCCAATAACCGGCCATACACGGTTCAAGTACCAAGGTGTGATTCACCTGGACAGAAACTGACTTGAACCGTATTCTCCCGCGCTCTTGAGGTGAGATTTTATTAAGTGCCGTCTACCTCTATCGAGGGTCAGGGATGATTCGCCACATAGGCTTCGCTTTATTGCCCGTATTGATCGGGTTGACAGGCTGCTTAGATCAGCAAACCAGCACTAGCCTCGTGCCGGACGGGTCCTTGGCAAGCGTCAATCAACCGGTCACGGCTCAACACGTTGCCTACGCTAAAATAACCGGCGAAACGGCGACCCACGTGAACGAAATCGGCCAAAAGGTTCTTCTCGCTAATCCGGAAATCGGCGTCAAGCCCTTAATCCACACCTTTGGCGACGATCGACTGGAAGTTTTTCATCGCGGCACATCCGAAATCGGAATAACTGTCGGCCTTGTAAGGGCCTGCAAGTCGGATCAGGAACTAGCGGCCGTTATTGCTCACGAATTAGGCAAAATGGTATCCGAACGTGAAGCCCGCCTCGCCCATCGGAACCAGCGAGCCGAGCGCCAGCCGCCTGCCGACCTGCGAGTCGGCAATGACAACCGAGGTTTCAACGGCGATACCGACATGACGCGCATGGCGGAATTAGCCGCATATGAGAAGGATCGCCAAAACGTCCATGTACCGCCCCCCCCGCCGCCTGATCCGAAAGCGTTGGCTCGCCTCTATCTCATTAAGGCAGGCTTGCCGGCAAGCGAACTTGAGGCCGTCGAACCGCTTTTAGGCACGGCTGCCCAAAATGGCGCCCTGGAAAAGCAATTCAACAACGCCGATACGGCTCGACCCTGGACGCCTTGATCAGGGTCTGAAGAGAAGATCTCAGTCTCACTTGATGAACAACATCTCTCGATAAGTCGGCAATGGCCAGAGGTCATCGGCTACCATCGTTTCCAGCTTGTCGCCCAGCGTTCTGACGGCTGCCATCGCCGGCAGGATGGAGTCGCGCGAATACTTGGCGTGGGCGAAGGCATCGCCGTCGGCATGGTGGTTGAGTGCTTTATCCAGTGTGGCGGTCGCTGCCTGAAAATCGTTGATGGTGGTCGTCAACGACTTAAGCAGGTCGGCCTGACCTTGATTATCCACGCCGGCCGATTTCACGGCATTGACGGCGCTGGCAACTTCACCTTGATAGCGGATCGCGGCCGGGAGAATCATCGTGCGGGCCATCATGCTCGTTAGTTGCCCTTCGATATTGACTGTCTTGACGTAGTTCTCGCTGAGGATCGCATAGCGGCTCTGCAATTCACGTTCGCTATAAACCCGATACTTGCTAAACAAGTCTATGGAATCCTTCCGGAGGATGATCGGCAAAGCTTCGATGGTGTTCTTGAGGTTGGGCAGTCCCCGGCGTTCGGCTTCCTTGTGCCATTCATCCGTGTAATTGTCACCATTGAAGATAACCTTTTTGCTCTCGGAAATCACCCCCGGTAGAAGGTCCTGAATCGCCTTGTTCAAGTCCTTGCCCGACTGAACCGCTTTCTCCAGATTCGTCGCCATGAAATCGAGTGATTCGGCAACGATAGTGTTGAGCACGGTGTTCGGCCCGGAGATCGACTGCGAACCGCCGACGGCGCGAAACTCGAACTTGTTCCCGGTAAAGGCAAACGGGCTAGTGCGATTGCGGTCGCCGGCGTCGCGCGGCAGCTTGGGCAGCACAGATACGCCAATCTCCATAAAGCCGCCTTGTTTCGTGGTCTTGGCCCCGCCTTTTTCAAGTTGATCGATCACATCTTGAAGTTGATCGCCCAGGAAAATGGAAATGATAGCAGGGGGCGCTTCATTGGCGCCTAAACGATGATCGTTGGCGGCGCCACAGACGGCGACGCGAAGCAATTCGGGGTATTTCGCCACGGCCCGGATGACGGCCACACAGAACACCAAGAACTGAGCGTTATCGTGGGGCGTGTCCCCTGGATTAAGCAAGTTTTCACCGGTGTCGGTCGACATCGACCAGTTGTTGTGCTTGCCAGAGCCGTTAATGCCCGCAAAAGGCTTCTCGTGGAGCAGGCAGGCGAGGCCGTATTGGTCCGCACTCCGGCGCAGCGTCTCCATCGTGAGCATCTGATGATCCGTGGCGAGGTTGGAATCCTCAAAAATCGGTGCGATTTCATATTGGCTGGGCGCGACCTCGTTGTGCCGCGTTTTCACCGGGACGGCAAGCTTAAATAGCTCGGCCTCACATTGCGCCATGCACGCCAATACGCGCTCGGGGATGGAGCCAAAGTATTGGTCTTCCAGCTCTTGACCCTTGGGTGGTTTGGCGCCAAAGAGCGTTCGACCCGCGTTGATGAGGTCGGGACGAGCGTAATAGAAATTCTTGTCGATGAGGAAGTATTCCTGCTCGGGGCCGACCGTCGTGAACACCTTCTTGGCATCATGATTGCCGAAGAGCCGCACGATGCGCAGAGCCTGCTTCGAGAGCGCTTCCATCGACCGGAGAAGAGGCGTCTTTTTATCGAGCGCTTCACCGGTCCAGCTCAGAAAGGCTGTGGGGATGACCAGCGTCGCGCCGTTGGGGCCCTCGTGGATGAAAGCGGGGCTAGTTGGATCCCAAGCCGTGTAGCCGCGCGCTTCGAACGTGGCGCGGAGACCGCCCGAAGGGAAAGAACTCGCGTCGGGCTCGCCTCGGACCAGCTCTTTGCCGGAAAACTCCGTCAGTGCCGTGCCTTCGCCGGTCGGTTGGAGGAAACTGTCGTGCTTCTCGGCGGTGAGGCCGGTCATGGGCTGGAAAAGATGCGTGAAGTGAGTCGCTCCCTTTTCCATCGCCCAATCCTTCATGGCCGTGGCCACGCTATCGGCAATGGCCGGGTCAAGCGGCGCACCCTGTTTGATCGTCTTCTGCAACGCCTTGAAGATCGGCTTGGGCAAGCGCTGCCGCTGGACGGCCTCGTTGAAGACGTTGGTCCCGTACAAATCCTTGATGTGCGTTTCCTTGAAGTTGACGCGATTGAGCTGATGCTTGGCGCCGGCAATCGCGCGGATTGCCTCTTGACGAACAGTCGCTGAACCCATGCTTACGATCTCCACAAATACAGTGCTTGCCCGGCGGACGGCCGGTGACGGCCCTTGCCGTAAATCCGCTTAGTCCCCGGTCGGGAGAGGGGAGAAACCGGCGACTGCTGGCCAGGGGGTAAATATGGGGTTGATTTATGAACAAGGGCGGATTGCGACCAGACGGCGTTTCTGCCGCTACCGCGCTTGTAGCACCCTCTCGCGAAGGTTACGGTGGGCTAGACAAATGGTTCTCTCCATTTCACCTGACCCCCCGTGAAAAGAAATGGAAAGCATTTCTAGGAGCCCGCCATGCAACACCTTCCTCCGCTCAACGAACCTACCAAACCATTTTCTTCTCAGGCCGCAACTTATTGGCCCCGTATGCTTTCCGTCGCGGAGCTGGGCACTGGCGGATCACCGGTGACCTGGCTATGGGACGGGTATTTGGCCCGTGGCAGCATCACCTTGCTTATGAGCCAATGGAAGGCGGGCAAAACGACCCTTCTTTCGTTGCTTTTGGCGCGCATGAAGACGGGCGGCAACTTGGCCGGCCGCGCGGTGGCGAACGCACGAGCGGTGATTGTTTCCGAAGAGGCCCAAAGCCTTTGGCAAGAGCGGGCTCGCCGCCTGGACTTTGGCGACCATGCTCTCTATTGCCGGCCCTTTTCCGAGCTGCCTGATATGGCCGCCTGGAATGGTCTTCTTGATCACTTAGCCGAGGTGCATGCCAACCAGGGCATTGACCTAATCGTGATCGACCCCTTGATCATGTTTTTTCCCCGCGGCGCCGAAGGCAATGCCGAACTCAAGCGCCAGGCGCTGGAGGGCCTTCGCCGGCTAACAAACAGGGGCTTCTGCGTGCTCGTGCTGCACCATCCCAAGAAAGGTACGCTCCGGCCCGGCCAAGGGTCGCGCGGCACGGGGCTCCTACCTGGCATGGCCGACATTGTCCTCGAAATGTTTCCCTATAGCCGGCTCGACCTCCCCGACCCGCGCCGTCGCCTGCACGCTTACTCGCGCCATGCGGCCACGCCGCCCCTGTGGCTCATCGAGCTGAACGCCGCACGCACCGACTATGCGGGTCGCGCGCCAAACCTGGAAGACGATTTGCCCCCTGCTTGGCAACCGCTTTACGCCATCCTGGCCGCCGCCCAAAACCCTTTGACCATCAAAGAAATCGTTCACGACTGGGAACCCGGCCTCCCTACGCCCGGCCCCAGCACCCTCTGGCGCTGGCTCGACCAGGCCGCTCACCAGGGCCTGATCGTCAAATCAGGCATGGGTTCCAAAAAAGATCCGTTTCGGTATGCGCTGCGGAAGACTCTTGCCTGACTAGGAAGGGAAAAAGGATTATGGGGCACCACTAGATCTATGAAGAGAGACGGAGACTGGACAAAGCGGTCGTAAGTTTCTTGGTGGAACTCACGATGTCCTCATATCGGCCCTGCGATATGATAAGTCTTGCCAGTTACTCGAAAGGACACCCGCATGGTCGTGATTACTTTTCCTGACAACGCAACCCAAAGGAAAGCGCTGGGATTTCTGTTGGGGAGATTTTCCGGCAAGGTCCTAAAAAACGGCGAACACATCGTTCCCGAGGCTGCTCTGGCAGCACTCGCCGATAAGAATATCCCGTTCACCGTCCACGGGAAAGCGTCCTATGAAAAGCAAATCGCGGCGTTACGAAGTGCTGCTTCCGGTCCGGTTCAATGATGGTCCGGATGTACCCGAGGAACTGCTAGGCGAAGCCGTCAACGAAATCGTCAAGCAGTTTAACGCCGTGACGTTTTACAAAGAAGCCGCCCAAGGGCATTGGCAGCACGGCGATACTTTGTTTCGTGACGATCTTGCCTTGGTTGTAGTCGACGTCCCCGACACGACGACGAACCGCAAATGGATGAAAGCGTTCAAGGCAAGGTGGAAACACCGACTTGAACAATTGGAAATCTGGATGGTGAGTTACTCAATCGAAATTGAATGACACGCCTGGCAACCACGCCATCCTGGCCGCCGCCCAAACCCCTACGGAGCAGCATTGTATCTACGAAGTGGGGCATGCGCGCCGCGATGTGCGTTTCTGGCAAGCCGAAAAGGAACGCCTCAAGGTGGAGTTCGATCAGGAAGAAATCTGGATCATTCAATACGAAGGACGACGCATTTGACTGCTCGATCGAGAAGGATAGGGATTTATGGCTAATTCATCGCCGTCTGCTTTGATAACTGACCGGGGCCGCCCCATAGGTCTGCGAATGCGGGGTCAGCACTACGAACTCACCCAAGAGGAATTGCGCGGCTTGCTCCGTCTACCACCAGGTCCGCCTGGTTTGGGAATCACCATTGACCGGAATCGCTTTCGCTTCGAGTTCGCCGGCGATCACCACACTATTGAGGTATCGGCCGAGCAATTGCACCGTCGTCTTGCCAAGCAATTGACAAAATAGGAACTAAATTCGCAACCCATCGGCGGGCAAGAGAAATAAGAGACGCGGACAGTTAGCGAGAATCTGTCAGCGTCTCCGCGTCCCCTTTTAATACACTCCTATTCATGATGGGGGAAAGCGGTCGGCTGGCGGGAACGGTCGGGGCTTCAGTATAATCGTGGCCAGGAAGAATAACCATGACACGCATGATCCTAAGCGTCCGCGTCAGCGCCGATGGCGTGCTGCACGTGCCCTTGGGCGAGGCCGAAGCAAACCGGGAGGTGCGCGTTACCATTGAGCCGGCCAGCGCGTCTGCTCCCCAATCGCACCAAGAATACTTGGACTTCCTGAAAGCGACGGCGGGCGCCTGGCAAGGAGATTTTGAGCGCCCGGACCAAGGGCCTTACGAAGTGCGAGATTCAATGGAATGAAATTCCTGCTCGACGCAAGAAAATGGCCGCCCAATCAGCGTTCCAAAGCCCACCGGGGCACGGTTACTCGATAGCTGTCCCGTTTGAACCTTCTGGCCCCGTCAAACTTCCAACGTTGACATTACGTTCAGAAACGGATCGCCACGTTCACTTATTCCCGGCCAAGACCACCCGCTCCGCGTTTTTGCGGTAAACCTTTTCCAAAACATCCCGGGGCAGATAAATCCCGTAGATCATCCAGAAGCCTTGCAAATGATGGCTTCTCTGGCAGTCGAAGTATTCGTCGTCCGTTTCCAGGAAGCGGTAATAGATCCGGAAGGCTTCGCGGTTGGGCGGGGTGTCGGTGCCGAACATGACACGGTCTTGATACTTGATGAAGAATTTGCGGGCCGTGTACGGTTGCCGGCCCAGCTCTGAAATGCGGGCATCCAGATCAATGTAGAGATTTGGATATTGATCGAGGGCTTTGCCAACCGCAACGAGGTCCTCGGCATTGTTGCCGAAATGAGCGCCGATAAAAGTGGTCTTGGGATGCTTGGCGACCACGTGGTGAAATTGATCGAGCAACTCCTGCCGGGTTGGGTAGTCTTTGCCGTAGAACAGCCAGTCGGGATGGACGTTGAGTTCGTGCCAGCGTTCGTTAAAGCGATCCAGCGGCGTGAAGAATGCGGCCGGGTCGGCGCTGTGGATCATCACCGGCTTCTTATGCTTGGCGCAGGTTTCCCAGATCGGATCGAGCTTGGGATCGTCAACGTGCATGAGCTTGCCATCTTTGAAACGATAGCGCAGGCCGAGGGTCTTATGGAATTTCAGTCCCTTGGCGCCCAGCTTGAAGCTCTGTTCGAGCCGCTTCGCTTCGCGTTCGCTCCAGTCGGCATCGTCAATGCCGTCGAAATTGATCAGGGCGTAAGTTAGAAAACGGCCGGGATAGGCTTCATCAAGAGCGGCCAAAGTTTCCTTAAGGCGATCATCCCAGCCGCCGTCGAGGTTTACGACCGTCTTGACGCCGGCTTCAGTCATCTCAGCGACATAATTCCTGACCCGTTCCGGCTTGAGGAAGTCTTTGCCGCCGCCCAGGTGATTGTGCACGTCAATCACGGGAAACATCGGCTTCTCGACGACGGTAGTCTTCGTCACCATCATCGAGCGCGGCTGCCAATCTTTGAGCTTCAGTTCGCGGATGTCTTCCGGCGGATCGGCGAAAACTGGAGCCATTGAAGCGATCAGGACGAGCAGCGCCAGTGGTGCAGGAATTTTCAAGGGAGAATTCTCCTAGGCTCGGCAGTGTGCGCATTCATGCGGTCGCACTTGGCCGGATGAATTCTTTGGCTGGGACGGGAAGCTGAGGGAAGCCATGTTACAACAGCTTCTTTACCGCGTCCACAATGTGCGCTGCGTCAATACCTGCGGCGTCTAGAAGTTGGGCCGGTGTGCCCGAGCCGGGCATCTTGTGGACGGCAAGCTTGACAACGGTTGGCGGCTTCTCGCCTACACCGACAAACGCATCCAGCACCGCATCGCCAAGGCCTCCTTCAAACCAGTGATCCTCCACGACAACGACTTTCCCGCCGGTCGCCTTGGCGGCCGCGTGGAGAGTCTCTTTATCGATAGGTTTGACGGAATAGGCGTCAAGGACGCGGATAGCGATGCCATCTTTCTGCAAGGTTTCGTAAGCTTTCAGGGCTTCATGCACGGTGATGCCGCCCCCCACCACGGTCACGCGGTCCTTCGCGGACTGTTTGACGACTTTGCTGCCGCCCAGGGGAAATTTCTCCTCAGGCCCGTAGATAATCGGCGTCTTCTCGCGCGTCGTCCGCAAGTAGGAGATACCGGGCAGATCAACCATCTGGGCGACCAGCTTGCACGCCTGGTTGGCATCGCAAGGATAAAGGACCGTGCTGCCGCAAACCGCCCGCATCATCGCCAAGTCTTCAAGGCCCATTTGAGAGGGACCGTCCTCGCCAATGCTGACGCCGGCATGCGAGCCGGAGAGGTGAATGGTCGCATTGGAAACCGCGGCCATGCGGATCTGGTCGTAGGCCCGTGTGAAGAAAGCGGCAAAGGTCGAAGCGAACGCCCGCTTGCGCATGACGCTCAAACCGACCGCGGCGCCGAGCAATTGCTGCTCGGCGATGAACATCTCGAAGAAACGGTCCGGATACGCTTTCTTGAATTCGTCGGCATATGTCGAGTTGGAAACCTCGCCATCGAGCGCGACCATGTCGGGCCGGTGGGCGCCCAGAGCGACAAGGGCATCGCCGTAAGCCTTGCGCGTCGCCTCTTTGCCGTTCAGTTCGTAGACCGGCATCTTGAGCGGCTGAGCCGGCGGCGGGGTTGCCGGCTTTTGGTTCTCCGGCTTGTTCGTCTGTATAAGGATATTGCGCTCCCCGCCGAGTTCCGCGATCGCCTGCTTGGCTTGATCGGCGCTGAGCGCTTTGCCGTGCCAGCCGTCTTTGTTGGCCAAGAAAGGGACGCCATGGCCCTTCTCCGTCTTGGCCACTAGGCAGGTTGGCTTGTCTTTCTGGGATAGAGCCTCCGTATATGCCTTGTCGATGGCGGTCACATCGTGGCCAATTAGTTCGATGGCATGCCAACCGAAGGCCTGCGCTCGGGCGGCATAAGCGGCGCTGTTCCAGCCGAGGTCCGTTTCACCGCGCTGGCCCAAGCGATTCATGTCGAGGATGGCGACGATCTGATTGAGCTTGTAATAAGACGCTTTGTCGAAGGCTTCCCAAATCGAGCCTTCGGCCATTTCGCTGTCACCCAATACCACCCAAACGCGATAAGGCAGTTTGTCCAAATACTTGGCGTTCAGCGCCATGCCGACTCCGATGGGCAACCCTTGGCCAAGCGAGCCCGTGGCCACGTCGACATAGGGCAATACGTGAGGATTTGGGTGACCTTCCAGCCGGCTGCCGAATTTCCGCAGCGACAGCAACTCTTTATCAGAAATTGCCCCCGCCGCCTTGTACATCGCGTAGAGCAGGGGGCACGCATGGCCCTTGCTGAAAATCAAACGATCGTTATTAGGATAATGGGGATTGGCCCAATCATAGCGAAGATATTTGGCCAGCAGCACGGCCATCAAATCGGCTGCCGACATGGAGGAAGTGGGGTGGCCCGATCCCGCCGCCGTCGTGCATCGGATGCTGTCGACCCGGAGCTGGGCGCCTAACTCCTGCCATTCTTTCGCCTGGTCCGCCATCGTCATTCCTCCTGGTCCCTTTGGGCCTTAAACACTCCGGCACGGGTCCAATTACCGAGCTACGGGCAGTATAGTTAGGGAAAGGTGCAAAAGCAGTGCCCACCGTGGCGATCTCTTTAGATGCGGCTATCCGACTTACTCCAAGCTCTGATAAGACACGTAAACGCGGCCACAGAAACCGGGCGACGGTTTCCGCCCCAAAAACCGGCTCGGCGCACCATGCCGATCCTGAATAGACTAGCAACACCCCCTGAGGTCGGTTAATTTTGAAACTAGATCGACATTTTTGGCTTCGGCGCGCGGTCTATCGTGAAAGGAGATCCCATGAAACGATTCCTGCTTCCCGTCGCTGCCTTCATGGTATTGACAGGCCACGCAGCGGCTCAGGAATGGGCCAAGGCTCGCCTTGATAAATCGCCTCGTCATTTGGAATGGGTCAAAATCAAGCAAGGAAAGCGTGACGTGGAAAGCTTCGTCGCGTATCCCGAAGTAAAAGACAAAGCCACGGCTGTCATCGTCATCCATGAAATCTTTGGACTCACCGATTGGGTTCGCGGTGTCACGGACCAATTGGCAGAGGCCGGGTACATCGCCATCGCTCCGGACTTGCTGTCTGGGACGGCGCCCAAGGGCGGCGGCACCAAGGAACTTGGCGACGGCGTAGGCAAGGCGATCATGGCACTGCCGCCCGAGCAGGTCACCGCCGATCTGAATGCGGTGGCCGAATATGTCGCCAAATTGCCCTCTTGCAACGGTAAAGTCGTTGTCGCCGGCTTTTGCTGGGGCGGCGGCCAAGCCTTTCGCTTTGCCACCAACAACAAAGATATCAAAGCCGCTTTTCCGTTTTATGGCACAGGGCCGAACAAGGAGGAGGACGTCCAGCGCATTGTTTGCCCGGTATACGGATTCTATGCTTCCAATGATGCGCGCGTGAACGCGACCTTGGACAAAACCAAGGAACTCATGAAGAAAGCCAAGAAGACGTTTGATCCGGTGATCTATGAAGGCGCCGGCCACGGTTTTATGCGCGCCGGGGAAGATCCCCAAGGGAACGAAGGCAATAAAAAGGCACGGGATGAAGCCTGGAAACGGTGGAAGGAATTGCTCAAGAAGGTCTAATCAGGCATTGTCGCGGCAAGCCAAGAACTTAAGAAGCTGCGAGTTGTTTCATTACATGGACTTTGAAATCGTCGGTCCGATTTCTGAGGTCCAAACCTTTGCCACCGGGAGATCAATCCGAGAACTTTCTCGGTTGCGGAGGATTTATGGTCCAGGCCGTTGGAGAAAACGTAAGGGAATTGCGTTCGTCAAACCTCCGGATGGCACAATGGCCAAGGCCGAAGTACATTGGTATGAGGCGCATGGCATGGAAGGAAAGAAATGAAAATCAAGCGTTTTATGGACGAGTGATAATGTCAAAAAGCAAGCCGTCGACTCAGTTTCTTCTATGTATCAAGAATGACGATTACCCGGCTTCATTGGAGGTCCGCAAGATCTATAGGAGTGTGAAGGACGAGTCTGCCGGGGCGCGCCATTTTGTTCGGGTCGTCGACGAATCGGGTGAAGATTACCTTTATCCGGAAAGCTACTTCGTGCCCATCGATTTACCGCAAGCTGCCGCGCATGCATTTTCCCAGGCGTCCTAAACGATCTTGTCTCCCAACCGTTGCCGTACCCGCGCCAACGTCACGCGCGCCGTCTCCACTCCGGTCAAGGCATCCATGATGCCGTTCAAATAAGCCTTGCGCTCCAGATATAGAAGCGGATCGTTGCATTCCTTCCACAGGGATACTTCCTTGGCCAGACCCCGTGATAGCTCTTCAAGCCGGCGCAGGCGCGCTTGCAGATCTTGCAGATTCATCGACCGCACTCCGGAGAGTGCTGGGACAATCCGCATAGTATACTAATGAACAGGTAATGGCAAGTTGGAATAGCTCACGGGCCAAACTCTTCGCCCAGGAATTTCTGCGCTTCTTCCCACAAGTCGGCCGCCTTCTGAAAATCTACTTCCATGGCTTTGACCGTACTCGGCGTCTCGATCTCTTTGGGCAGCTTCGCATGAACCGCCGGATTCATAGGAATTTGATGGCTGGCTGATTCCGCGAGCCGAGCTTCAACCTCAGGACTGAGCAAGTAGTCAACCAGCTTGCGCGCGCCATCCGAGTCTGGGCAGCCGCGGATGATCGCCAGCGTGTTCGGAATGAAGAGCGTGCCCATCTTGTCCCCCTTCGGTCGGTCCCGATCGGGAAAAACCATCGCCACGGGACTACGTTTGCTAATTTCTTCTAGCGCATCGTCTGTATCCGTGATTCCGACCGCAACGCGCTGGCCGGCAGGCGCGCGTCCTTGGGTCACCCATTCGGCCACCTGCTTATTTCCCGGCGCGATCTGCACGCCGTTTTTCTTCAACCCGCGATAGAACTCCTTGGCCGCTTCCGGACCCAGCGCCTCGAACAAGCAAGCGGCCATCGTGGACGACGTGCCGAATCGCGGCTTAGCCATGACGACACGCCCCTTCCAGCGGGGAGCAGCCAGGTCGAGCAAGCTCTTGGGCCGATCGACCTCCGAAACCAGATCGGTATTCACGATCAGGACGCGGGCGCGATTGGCGAAGGCTTGCCAAGAATGGTCGGCAGCTTTGGAAGACGCCGGAAACGGTTCTGCGGCCGGGCTGTCATAGGGCTCCAGCAATCCCAGGCGCTGGAGGCGGATCGTTGCGAGAATTTCATTGTTCCAAAAGACATCGCAGCGCGGCCGGTCTTTTTCACTCAGCAGCTCGAAGTAAAGCGAGATCGACTTGTCGGCCTCGGTGTCAAATTTCGGCGCCACCGCGATGCCCGTCCGCTGGGTGAACTCGCGCAGGCTCTCTTCGGCAAAATCCTGATCCTGAGCGCAGTAAAGGACCACGCGCGGCTGGCTGCGCGGACATCCCGTCGCCGAAAACAGAAAAAGAATCCCCAGCAAAACTTGTTTAACACTGCGGCGCAGATGAAACCAAGACACGCTGCCTCCTATCCGATTCGATTGAGGCCTTTCTCAAATCGTCAGTACGCGATCCCGGGCGACGATGTCCCAAGCGCCTGTAACCTGGCGGTTCTCGACAATGAGCGCTTGCCGATGTAGCGCAATAGTGGGGCATATGTGAGTCGGAATGGCGTAAATGACATCGCCGGCAGAAAAGCGCTCCGCCGCCGGGGTCTCTACGACGAAATGCTCCTCATTTTGCAGACCGCCCACATAATCGGGCACATTGAGGAGATGACAGCGTTTGCCGGCGGGCGGGTCGCTGGAAACGGCTTTATAACCCAAGTCGACGGTAATGCGGTTTGCCGTTGGCCGGCTTATGACTCGCGTCAACAAAACGGCGGCGGGAGTAAACCCCTCCACGTCGAGAAAGCGGCTGCCGTAGCCGTGATCGTGCACCAAACACGTCCCCGGAGAGCATTCCAGGCCCGGATAATCCAGCTTGGCATAAATCGGAAAAGTCGGCGTCCCGCCGACAACCAGACGCGGCACAGGCAGACCTCGTTGTTCCAGTTGTTGGCGCAAATGCAGGACGGGTTCGAGCAAGCGGTGAACGGCCGCCCGTCTTTCGGCCGGGTTTTCCTGGTGATTGTGGCCGTCGTAAATGTGCAGGCCGCCCGGCCGCAGACCCGGCAACCGGGCGATGTTTTCGTAGACATGAACCGCCGATTCGCCCACGGCTACTCCGGTCCGATGCTGGCCAACATCCAGGTCGACCATCACATCCACCTCCTGAGCGGCTGCGGTCATGGCATCTGACAGGCTTTTTAGCGCGCCCATGTCGTCGCCAAGGACGGCAAAACGGCATTCCGGGTACCCAGCCGCAAGGCGAGCCAAACGGCCGCAGTTAGGGCCGACGACCGGATAGGCGAGCAAGACGTCCTTGGCGCCGCACTGAGCCAGCATCTCCGCCTCGGCCGGCGTGGCGCATTTGTGCTTGGCGACGCCTGCGTCCAGGGCCATGCGAACAATCTCTCGCGTCTTGTGCGTTTTAGCGTGGGGCCGTAGGCGATCGGGACTGCCGGCGATCGCCAAGGCGCGGGCCAGATTGCGCTGGATCAGGTCTCTGTAAAAGAGCAAAGCGGGCGAAAAGACGCTCGAAGGATCGGCTAAGGTGTAGTCGGGTCTCATGGTTGGCTTTCGAAGGAGGAGAAAAGCGGAAGTGTATGGGAATCGAACCCACTGAGAGCTTTGTTCAAACCCTCCACTGGTTTTGAAGACCAGGGCCCCCACCAGAGGTGCAAACACTTCCGGAGCCTTGTCTATCCGCGAAAACCGAGTAAGCGACAAGGTTTGATGATTCTACTGCCGATTCTCCCGGCAGTCTACTTTATGGCAATTTCGTTAGGTTAAGTCCGGCATGATGCCACTAATCGCATATCTAGATAAGAGCGCACCCAAATAATCAAAATCGCAAACGGAGTTCAACCATGATTGCCGAATTTCTGGTCCAGAAAGCTGGATCAGCTGGAGGAAACTGGTCCACGGTATGCCGTGGTCCTGAAACGAAAGCCCGCGAGGTTTTTCAGCGGCAACTGAAGTTCTATTCGGTCGGCCGCTTCCGCCTAATAAACGACCAGGGCTTGGTTATCGAAGATTGCAAAGCAACACCTTTGTTCAGCCAGAACTAAGGCACGTCGCCTCGATGAAATCGGAGACGCAAGCGTTCCCTTTCACGAAATCGTCGCTCGCGGATGTAAAAGCGCTGAGGAGCAATCGCGCGTCAGCCTTGCGATTATCTTTTCGCTAATCTCGGATGGCCCTTTGCGGAAGGCTTAACCTATTTGCCGGACCTTTCTAAGGGCTTCCGCGGAAAGCACAACGAATAGAAGGTGCCCGAACAACCCTGAAGCCGCTTGATTTCTACGGGCATTATGATAAGTGGCCGACAATTGGGTTTTGTCCGGGCTTTGTTCTATCCAGCGCTTTCCGGTCGAAGACTCGAAGGCGAAGACGTTAGACCAAACTTCAAACTCATGCCCCTCACGAGAAACAAAAACTTGCTCGTCAGGAGAATAGAACAAAGCAAGGGCATCATCAATCAAGGCGACTGCACCGGCGACAAGGAAAATAGTCAGGATAATGCGGACAATGCTGAGTCGAGTAGCCGGCGTTTCCGGAGTTTCTGGCTTGTGATGCACTTCAGGCAAATGCTGACGAAGACTTTCGATTCGCGCGTCGCTCGCTTGAATGAGGGAACCCAACGACGGTTGATTTTCGGGCATGCATCACCAAGGGCAATAAAGTCCGCTTCACGCGCCGCCTATAAAGGCTTTATCCGCCAGCCTATCACCGCTGAAACGGTTTCGCAATGGACCCAAAAACTGCCGGTTGCTCCTAACAGTGGAGCATCATAAGCGTTGTAGCCGAGACCGGCGGCGGTCTTGCATTGGGCCAAATTCCTGGTGACAATGGGCCGTAGCCAACGTCCTATCCTCAGCGAGCCTAATGCGTGTCGGCTCGAACAAGACCGTCGCCATTCATAAAGACGGCTTGGTCGCCATTGGTTAGGCGGTTTTTCAACGAGGTCTCTCCCATGTTCACTTCGCGCAGACGCGGCTTCACTCTGTTGGAACTGCTCGTCGTTGTTATCATCTTGGCCATCGTGATTGCTCTTCTGCTCCCCGCTGTCCAAAAGGTAAGAGAGGCATCTTCCAAGCTGGCCTATAAACAACACGAAGCCCAATTTGGGGACGGGATGGCGGGCAAGGAGGGGCTGGTAGTCCGCCAAGAACGTGAGCCGGCAGCTCCTCCATCTTTGGCTCGGGTCAAGACGTTCAGCGCCAGCGTGGTGCTCACCCCTCGGCTCAGCGTGGGCACCACGACGCCGGAGTCGATCTACGAAGCACGGTTCACCGGCAAGATTGAGGCTGTTCGCCCGCAAAAAGAGGCAGGCGAATGCGAGCTTGAACTGCCTTTGCCGCCGCAAATCATTTCCTTGGCGGATCTCTCCTTTACGGTGGCAGGCGAGCCCAGTGAGACGGTGGCTCTGCGGAGCGGCAAGCTCGTCTGGCGCGGGGCGTTGCCTGCCGAGGCTACTCCCTTGGACATTACTTACACCGCCGTCGGCAAGGGGCTCTATGAGCTCTCCGTTCCGCCCAGCGGCATCCTGGATAGTTTCGAAGTGTCGCTGGCCGCCAAGGGATCCGATGTGCGGCTCTTGGAGCTGTCTCTTCAGCCGACCAATTTGACGCGCTCGGCGGATGCGACCACATATCAATGGGACTACAGTCGGCTCTTGTTCGGCCAACCGGTCCGGGTCGATGTCTTGGGAATCGCTCCCATCGATCGGCTAGGGCAGCTTACTTGGCTGGGGCCGGTTAGCGTCATCGTTTTTGGGCTGCTGGTCGGGCTGGTCATTCACGCCGCTGGGCTAACCCAGTTTGATCGGTGGATGCTGCTGTTCACCGTGGGCACATTCGCAGGCGCCTACCCGCTCATGTATTTCGCCCAGGAGTACATCTCGCTAGGGCCCGCTGTACTGATCTCCAGCGGGGTGGCCTTGGCCATCATCGGCATAAGGGCGCTGACGCTAATGCCGGCGTGGCTAGCGCTGGCCGGCGTCGTTGTCCCGGGCGGCGTCATCCTAACGATCACGCTGGTCGCAGCCGTTTGGCCCTCCTACCAGGGCATATTGCTCACGGCCGAGGCATTAGGCTTCTTCATCGTCGCCATGATGCTCCTTCCCAAGATCCGTCCCGAGCCGGCTATTGCGCCGCCAACCGAGCCAAACCTGTCGCCTGCGCCGGGGTAAAAAGCCTAAGTCCAGGAGCGCTCGGAATTGTATCTTGAGCGACGAGATAAAAGGCTCAAGCCGGGCAGTGAGAAACCGGTGAACGGCGCTAGGTCTGATTCTTATAGGCAGATAATAATGAACAGATCGTCTCGAACCATCTTGGCCAAGCAAACGGTTGAGATCGTTGAGTGCGGCTCTTACAACGCTACTGTAAGCGGCCGTGTCGTTGACATTTCTGCGAGCGTGCGCGCCTGTTTGGACGGGACGCGGTTCTTCTCACCCGAGGAACTGAAGCGCCTTCGACGTGAAGTTCTGGGGCGGCCGGGACATGACTTTCAAACGGTCTTTGAAGTCGTCAATGAGACCACGCTCGCCGGCATCGCGCGCGTTTTGGCTCGCCAAAGGGGGCCGGTGGCGGCCTTGAATTTCGCTTCTGCTAAGAACCCAGGCGGCGGCTTTCTGAATGGCAGTGAAGCTCAAGAGGAATCGTTGGCTCGAAGTTCGGGCTTGTATGCTTCCTTGCTGCGAGCCCGGGAATTCTACGATCGGCATCGGGGCTTGCCGTCTTTGCTTTACTCCGACGCCATGATTCTGTCTCCCGATTGTCCCGTCATCCGAGACGATGATGGCTCGCTGCTCGAAGAACCCCATTTGGCGTCGTTTATCACAAGTGCTGCCCCCAATGCCGGCGCCCTGGAGAACAATCAGCCAGAAAAGTTGTCGCTGGTTCCCGAAGCGCTCCGCCAAAGGGCGGAGTATGTGCTGGCGTTGGCCGCGTCGCAAGGTTACAAGCAACTAGTGCTGGGCGCATGGGGCTGCGGCGTCTTCCGCAACGATCCTGGTGTAGTAGCGGAAGCCTTCTTAGGCCACCTCCAGAAGGGAACTTGGTCAGGTCGATTCGAGTGCGTCGTGTTCTCGGTTCTGGACCGCTCGCCTTCCCAAGAGACATGGAGTGCGTTCCAACGAGCGGCGGGCCTAAATTCGTGAGGCCGGACGATAATTGATGCTTTTGAACTAGCGCATTGTGATGACCAGATTGTTAGGGCAAACCATTCGAGCGTAGCACAAGCGTCTCGCCTGTGTGTTGGCAAGCGCACAAGCGAGACGCTTGTGCTACGTACCCTAATTCTGCCAGGGTGACAAAACACTAGGGCGTTTAGCGAGGGAAGAAAGCATGACTAGGATCGCGCTTTTGCTGTTGGCTGGTTTCCTGTCCTGCGGGGCCGCAGGCGCGGGAGAGGGCGGCCCGAAACCGGAAGACAACTGGCCGCACTGGCGCGGACCGCTTGTCAATGGTACCGTCCCCAAGGGCAATCCGCCGGTCGTTTGGGATGAAAAGAAGAACATCAAATGGAAGGCGCCGCTCTCGGGCAAGGGCAGCGCCACGCCGATTGTGTGGGGCGACCGAGTGTTCGTGTTGACGGCAATCGAAACCGACCGCGTTGCCAAGCCGGACGAGTTGCCCAAGCAAGACCCCCACTTTCCGAAGAAAACAACCGCTCCCACGAAGTTTTATCAATTCATCGTGCTTTGCTTCGATCGGGCGACAGGCAAGCTGCGTTGGCAAAAGATCGCCGCCGAGGCGGTTCCGCACGAAGGGCACCATCCGAGCCATTCCTACGCCGCCGGCTCGCCGACTACCGACGGCAAATATCTCTATGTCTCTTTCGGCTCATTCGGCAATTATTGCTACGACCTGGATGGCCGCCTCCAGTGGAAACGCGACCTGGGCCGGCTCAATACGCGCCTGGGCTGGGGCGAGGCCGTCACGCCGGTTATCCATGGCGATTCCCTCCTATTGAATTGGGACCAAGAAGAGGGATCGGCTTTGTATTGTCTTAACGCCCGCACCGGCGAAACCAAATGGAAGACGGACCGGGACGAGAAGACGTCCTGGAACACGCCGCTGGTCGTCGAATACAAAGGCAAAACGCAGGTAATCCTCAACGGAACGACCCGCATTCGCGGCTACGATTTGGAAACCGGCAAGGAATTGTGGCAATGCGGCGGCATGACGGTCAACGCCATCCCGTCGGCGGTCAGCTCCGGCGGCGTGGTTTACTGCATGAGCGGCTACAACGGCTCCAACGCCTGCGCCATTTTCCTTGACGCCCTTGGCGACGTGACGAACACCGACAAGGTTTTGTGGCGGCACGATAAAGGCACGCCGTATGTCCCCTCGCCGGTGTTGGTCGACGACCGCCTTTATTTCACGCAGGCGAACAATGCGCTTCTAACCGTGCTGGACACCAAGACCGGCAAGCCTGTCATTGACCGCGAACGCTTGCCGGGGTTGACGAGTCTGTATGCCTCGCCCATCGCTGTAGCCGGCCGCGTCTACGTCGTCGACCGCGAAGGCAATGCCCTGGTGCTCAAGCAAGGTGACAAATTTGAAGTGCTCGCCAAGAACCACGTCGATGATGCGGTGGACGCTTCCCCGGTCGTCGTCGGCAAGCAGTTGTTCCTGCGCGGGGAGAAGAATTTGTATTGCATCGAAGAAGAATAACATCCTGTTTTGAAGCCGAAGCGCTGCGTGAGCCGGCCATGTTTCTTCTGTTTTTCACCTATTTGGATTTAGGTCGACTGCCGGCGGAAGATCGCGCCGTTCAGTATTTGATTCGCGAGGTTCCTCGTTGGACCCAAGAGAACAAGTGCTATTCTTGCCACAATAACGGCGATGGCGCCCGTGCCCTCTACTCCGCCATTCGTCTGGGTCGGAAGATTCCGGATAAGGCGCTGGCCGACACAACGCGCTGGCTCAAAAAACCGAAGGAGTGGAATCGAAACGCCGGCGACCAGAAGTTCAGCGATAAGCAACTCGACCAATTGCAATTTGGGATGGCGTTCGTCGAGGCAGTGGATTCCGGCCAAATAACAACCGCCCAACCTCTGCAGGAAGCCGCTGAGTTGATCGCGGCTCGCCAGCACCGCGACGGATTTTGGCCGATCGGCGAAGGCGGCGCCCTGGGATCGCCTGTCACGCACGGGGACGCGCTTGCTACAGCCCACGCACGGCGTCTTTTAGACCGTGCGGACCCGGTGAAGTTTCAGCGAGCCATTGGCAAAGCGGACGACTGGCTGCGCCACCGGCCGGTTAAGACGGTCCTCGATGCCGCCTCAGTTCTGCTAGCCTTGGAAAAGGCCGACGATGCCGCCGCGCTCAAACAGCGTACGGCTTGTTACGCGATCATCCGCAAGGGAGAAGCGTACAAAGGCGGCTGGGGGCCGTACGTCCAGGCCGCGCCGGAGGTCTTTGACACGGCTCTCGTAGTCTTAGCGCTCGGCCGCCAGCCCCAGGATAAGGAAATCGAAACGTGGCGCCGTCGCGGCCGAGCGTATCTTCTTCAAACTCAGCAAAAAGACGGCAGCTGGCCCGAAACCACCCGCCCCAGCGGCGCGGACAGCTACGCCCAACGCATCTCAACAACCGCCTGGGCCACGCAGGCGTTGCTTCAGTCAAAGTAATTCATCGATCTCCATAAAGGTTTTCCGGCCTGAAGGGCCGTTTCTAACAGCCCAGGCCGAAGGCCTGGGAATCGTATGCACCAACGTCGCTTTGGCCCTGAAAGGGCCGTTCAATCTTCATTCCCATATGGCCTTGACCGAAAACATTTTGGCGGGTGCATTTCCCAGGCCTTCGGCCTGGGCTGTTAGAAACGGCCCTTCAGGCCGAATGCCGGCTGAAAAATTAGGCGGCGGGCGGGAAGCTGACTAACAATTTTTATTTTTAGCTAAGCTTCAGCGCTTGCGGGACTCCCCTCTCTCCGCTTTGAACGGAATCTTTACCGTCTCTTTCTTGACTTGCCGCTCTACCGGCCGGAAGACATCGACTTCGAAGGGCCGGGCAATGCTGTTGCCGGCCAGGTCTTCGAGGCGCGTGTCCGCAACCACGTGGTATGTTCCCTCTTGCCATACTTTTTCGGGGATGAACTGCCAAACGGTTTCTTTCTCTCCTACCGTCACCTTGCCGGCCAGTTTCTGATCCCGGTCGTCAATGACCCATACCAGGCGTTCAAGAAGGGCCTGGTCCATGGGCTTGGGAAAGATGACCGTTACCGGCTTCTTTGTTCCGGCCGCCGGCGGCTGCACTTTCCAGGTCTTCGGATCGGGCTGGGTATCGTTTGGCGCGACGGCGCGAAACGGCTTGCGAAACGTCTCTTTGAGCGCATTGCCGTTGGCATCTTCCAGGTCGCGGTCAATAACCAGCGTGTAGCGCTTGCCCTCTTCGAGCACGGGCCCAAATTCCTCGCGCGGCTTGAGGCCGCGCTTGATGCGTCCCGGATCGCAGAATACCGTCAAGCGCTGTCCGGCGCTGTCCCAGAGTTCTTGATCGAGCTCCAAAAAGGGCAGATCGACCGCCTTGCCGTTCTCATCCAAAAGCTTGATATGTTTGTAAGAATCACCCCGGCTCATGGGCGCCGAGAAGTGCAGATAGAATTTCAATTGATTTTCGGGCAGCCGGTCGACCGTCGGATACACCTGCGTCACTTGAGTAGGCTCTGTCTTGGGTTTGGCAAGGAGAATCTCTTTTGCCAGCGGTTTTTCCTCCAAAGCAGCACGGCTGGGAATGCGTTTCAAATTAAAAATGACGCGATAGCGAACGCCGCGCACGATCGGAAAACGCGGCTCAAATCTTACGGCGCCATCTTCGATTCGGTACGATCCGAGCAAGGCCGAGCCCCGTTCCTTTCCTTCGGCCGGGATGACATAAACCGCGAATACCGGCGTCCAAGCCTCTCCTTTCAATCCTAACTTGCCTAGGGAGTCGATATCTTTTGCCGACAAGCCCGCAATTTCGATAGCCGAAGGAGGATCGCCCTTGAGTCGAATCGTCGGTGTCTCGGCGCACTTAGCAAGTCCCGCGGCAAGAAACAAACTGCTGACAACGAACCAGCAACTAGCCCTGTTCACGAGTATTTCTCCACGGCTGCTTGCCGACAGATTGTCCACGGAAAGAAATGAGCGGGGGATGGTAAGTCCCCCGCTCTTGTACTTCTGATACCGCCGCTATCAGGGCAGCTCGATGGCTTGCAAATTGTAGTTGCCGCCTTCGGTGCGCATTAGCACGAGCGCGTGGTCCTTATCGAAGCGATCCAGATGCTCGACGCCTTTGAGCCCTTCCACCGTCTCGTATTTCAAGCCGGCCTTATCGCGCACCGGCTGGGTGACGGGCTCCACCTTGTCGATCCCTTCGGTCGGGATTTTCATGACCCCGCGGGCGCTATTGGCCATGAGGATGTAATCTCTGCCGCCCTTTTCGTAGACGATCATGTCCAGCGGGCGATTGCGATTGCCCAATTCGGCAATGGTCGTGCCTTTGACCTTCTTGCCCGGCTCCAGTTGCTTGACCGGAATTCTCACGAGCGGCGTGCACGTATAAGCGCATAGCAAGTTGGCCTCGCCATTGATGTCGAACGGCACAAAGGTTCGCACCGGCGACGCGGTTTCGATTTTCCCGTGAGAGCCGTGGAAGATTTCGACCGCCGCGCCCTTGTCCCCTTCGGTGAACGGGAAGGGAATCGACCGCAGCTTTGAGGCGAACTCTTCATTCGATAGGCCGGCGACAACGACATGGCCTTTGACATACGCCATGTGGGTGATGGCGTCTTGGCGCTTTTTGCCTTCGGCAGCGTTCGGCAACGTCGCACTGGCGAACTTCACGTTCTTGACGGGGAACTCGGCGACCTTGCCCGCCCGGTCCACCCGCACTAGAACCGGCAAGGCGTCCGGGCCCTTGCCGCGCGCCACCGAGAAATAGGTGTTGCCCGACATTGGGTTGACCGCCATGTCGACGATTCGAAGCTGCTTGGCCTCGATGCCCAGGAGCGAGGCGATTTTCTCGTCGACGCCTTCGACCTTGGGCCGCCCCGTGCCGTTGCCCGTGCGGTCGCCGGTGTCGATAGCGAAGAGCGTGGCGGCCTCGGGATCGCCCACGAACAGGATGCCGTCCGGACCGAACGCCAGCGGTCCGGCCGATTTGATTTTCGGAGTACCGGACTTCAGACTATCCGTCTCCTTGGCGCCGGCAGCGCCGGCCAGCAAGGCGACGCACGTCAGCGTCGCAAAGACTGCCCTCATTTTCATCCGCATAGGTCCTCTCCTTAACTGGAGGCGAAATAATGATGGGTACCCCGTGCTCCCCATGATCCCTTGTTCCTTTCACATTGCAAGCAAGAAAAAGTGGCAATCCGACCCTGCCGAATCCGAGCGTTTGCGTGAGAAAACCGGAGAATTGTTGGAACCTTTGTCCTTTTCAAGTAATATCGATCCACCTTCCGGACTTAATTTAAGGCAAGTTTGCAACTTGCCGTGATAATGCTCGTCCGCAAAAAAATCATTAACCAGGGGAAGCTCCAACCGATGGAAACCCGTGCACCGACTCACCCAACCGTCGATAAGTTGCGCGGTTTCGCACTAGGGCAGTTGGATGATGTCAACGCCGTCGCGGTGATGAGCCATTTGGACAGTTGCACCCAGTGCCAAAAAGAGGTGGCGGCAGTCACAGGCGATTATTTTCTCGATCGACTCCGGGAGGCGCGCAACCGCAGCGGCACGCCGCTTCCAGGCAAATCGCTTTCCGAATTGACGCGCAGTCTGTATGCCACAGTGCCGCCCTCGGCTAGCCCGTCATCCATTTCGGGCCTGCCGCCGGAATTGCTTGACCATCCCCAGTACGAGGTTGTTAGCGAGCTAGGCCGCGGCGGCATGGGCGTCGTTTACCTGGCGAGGCATCGGCTGTCCGGACGGCTCGAAGTCCTCAAGGTGATGAATAAGGAACTGCTGGCCCGGTCAGGCAGCAAGGAGCGATTCCTGCGTGAGATCCAGTCGGCCGCCATGCTCGACCATCCTAATGTGGTCAAAATGCACACCGCCATGGAGATGGGCGACCTGATGGTCCTGGTGATGGAATATGTCAAGGGAGAAGACCTTGCCAAGCTGGTCAAAGCCAAGGGCCCCCTACCGGTGCCCAACGCCTGCTTTTACGCTCACCAAGTGGCCCTTGGTCTACAGCATGCTTTCGAAAAGAACATGGTGCACCGCGACATCAAGCCGCAGAACGTGATTCTCGCAAAAGAAGGCAAAAAACACCTGGTCAAGGTGCTTGATTTTGGGCTGGCCAAA
Organism: Gemmataceae bacterium; assembly: GCA_045802525.1. Taxonomy (GTDB): domain Bacteria; phylum Planctomycetota; class Planctomycetia; order Gemmatales; family Gemmataceae; genus JBJMQT01. The sequence goes on along the minus strand of JBJMQT010000037.1, from coordinate 3,333 downwards.
GTCGTCCGCGAGCGTGGAGACCAGTTGGAGCTGACCGGCCAGGGACAAATGCTGGGCACGCCGGATTACATCGCTCCCGAACAAACGCTGGATGCCTCCAACGCCGATATCCGGGCCGACATCTACAGTCTGGGATGCTCCCTGTACTTTCTGCTGTCCGGCCATGCTCCGTTCAACGGAAAGAGCCTATTCGAGATTCTGCAAGCGCACCAATCCCGAGAAGCCCCGCCGCTCACTCTCGAGCGGCCGGAAGTGCCTCCGGAACTGGCGACCCTTGTGACAAAGATGATGGCCAAAGATCCGGCGCTGCGCTATCAGCAGCCTATCGAGGCAGCCCAGGCGTTGGCTCCCTTCTTCCGAACCAATTCCAAGGTCCAGCCGCCAAAACCGTCCCAAGATCCTCCTTTGGAGAAGGCTGGACCAACGGCGCAGGAAGCCAAGGAAACGAAGACCGGCAAAACTTTTGCGCCTATTGCCGAGGTCGTCACCGAAGTCAAAGACGCGCCAGCCTCCATCCCGAGGCCTTCGTCGTCGCACTGGGAATTATTAAGGGAGAGTGATGTCGCATCAAATGAACCGCTTACTGGAAAAAAGGGAGTAATACGCGCGGTTAAGGTTTATTCGGCCAGGAATAAAAAGGCGCTGGTTGCGGCCGGCGCGCTGGCAGGAATCGTAATCGCAGTTCTTATCAGCCTTTGGGCTGCCGGCATGTTCAAAGTGAAGACGAGGGAGGGCGTACTTACCGTCGAAGTCAACGAGCCGGATGCGGAAGTGTTTGTGGACGGCGAAAAGGTGACCGTCTCCTGGGACGCTAGCGGTAAAAGAACGGAGATACGGGTTAAGCCGGGTACGCACCAAATAGAGCTGAAGAAAGACGGTTTCATCGCCGAAGGCGAGCGCGTGTCGTTGGCGGAAGGAGGACATGAAATCGTAAGCGCCATGATGGTGAGACCGGTTTCCGCACGGCCCCTAGACGAACCAGGTCGCAAGGAAAGAGGGATGCTAAACCCTGGAAAACCTGGCATTGCCGAACTCGATTCTCTACAGGCAGATCTGACCAACCTGGTGTACGCCAGGCATCCCAATAGGCTTAAGACTCGCAACCATGCCCTGGAAGAATTGGACGCAGCAAGAAAGGCTATGGCGGCAGGTAAGGCCAAGACTGAGGTCCAGGAACACCTCGACAAGATTCAAACGGACATCGAATCCCTAACGGGAATGGCTGAAAATCCCGAGAACAGGATCAATCTCCTGGAGGCAGAGAAACAGCTAATAGGCGCGATCAAAGCTATCAACGCCGCACACCAGGAATCCCCAGTCTCGGCTGGCGGACTAAGAGACAGAGCCGACGGCTTCGTGCCGCTCTTCAATGGCAACGACCTGACGGGTTGGACAGCGCTCAACGGCGCACCGGCCAAGTGGACAGTGAAGGACGGGTACATCGAAGTCTTGCCCAGAGCTGGGGGCGACATCATGACGAAACAAAAATTTGGTCCGGATTTCAAGCTTCATGTCGAGTTTTGGCTGCCACTGATGGCCGATAAGCAAGACCAGGCACGAGCCAATAGCGGAGTCTTTTTACAAGGACGGTACGAAATCCAAATTCTGGATTCATACAAGAATCCGACACATACCTGTGGCGAGTGCGGAGCAATGTACAATCTCATCGGCACGATAAAGAACGCCAGCAAGCCACCGGAACAGTGGCAGAGATATGATATTACGTTTCACGCGCCGCGCGTGGATGGGACGGGAAAGGTTATCGAGAAGGGGCGCATCACCGAGGTCTTTAATGGAGAGACCGTAATTGACGACGCTAGCTTCGACCAAGTCACCGGAGGCGCGCTCGACAAGAATATTGGAGAACCCGGGCCGATCCGGCTTCAAGATCACGGATGCAAGGTGCGCTTTCGCAAGATCGAAATCAAGGAACTGCCGTCCTCGCCTGCGCCGGATCCACTGCCCAAGGGCAGCGTCTGGAAGGGGAAGCGGACTTACCGCAAAGGCGCCTACGCCCCCCCGCGACGGTCGCCTACGAATTACATGTGCGCGATCGGAAGGGGGCCAAGTTTACGGGACACGTTTTCGACAACGGCGCTGGCCGCAATCGCGCCGAGGTCGAAGGGGAGATCGAAGGAAAAACCATCTCCTGGAGGGAGCGGCCGGCACATAATCCCGAGTGTCTCATGACCATGAAAGGAAAGATCGAAGGCGATGCTCTTCAATTAACCTTCAAGGGCTTTTATGGCAAGGGCCGCCCGACCAATGAAGGCGATGGAGAGTTAAAAATGAGCAAATAGCGGCTTTTGCCGAGATGGGGCAGGGAAATCCTTTAGAGTCGGCCTGAGGGAGTGGTAGGCCGAACCGCCCGCTCACGCTCGCGGCTCTGTAAGAGCGCAAGCAAAGCCCAAAAGAGACCAAAGGCGGTGAAAGACATTCTTTCCATTTCTTTCCACAGGGGGTCCGGCCAAATGGAGAGAACCATTTCTGTACGGAGCGGCCAGCCAGATAAGACGGCTTCGTGTGAGAATCTCATTGGGCTGGGGTTTCGGGCTTTGTCCCGGACGTCAATTGATCCGTGGGCACGGACCTGTTGTAGCGCTGGTGGGCAATCTCCTTGACGGCCTGGGCGAATTGCTGATGGTCACGGAGAATGCGGCTGAAATCGGTCTTGTCCAGGACGAACAAATCGCATTGCGTCTTGGCTCGCACCGTCGCCGTCCGCGGCTCCGACAATAAGAGCGCCACTTCGCCGAAACAGTCCCCTTCACGCAGGGTAGCCACCACTTTGCCGGTTTTGTCAACGACTTCAACTTCGCCTCGGCAGATCAAGTACATTTCGGAGCCGGTCTCGCCCTCCTTGATAATCGTCTCGCCTGGCGCGGCTGCCTCGGGCTGCAGGGCCATGCTGACCTGGCTCAGAAACAGCGGATCGCCGCCCTGGAACAACGGCACACGCTCCAGTGTTTCGCGGTTAATCGCTTCGAACCAGCGCCGGCCATCGCGCTCGATCAGGTCGTAAGCCGCTTTGGGGCCCCAAGTCCCGGCCGCATAGTTAGGGAACTCAGCCGGCGTGCGAGCCGCCCAGCCGTCAAGAATGGGCTGGGCAATGCGCCAGGCGGTCTCCACCAGGTCGGTGCGCGAAAAGAGCGTCGCATCGCCGTTCATGCAGCTATAGACCATGACCTCGTAGCCCGTGTAGCGCGAAGCCCGGAACGTGTCGCCGTAATTGAACTTCATGTGCACGGTCTGGAGCTGTAGCGTCGGCCCCGGGATCTTGGCCTGGAATAGCACCTCAATCCCCTGGGCCGGTTGAATGTGAAAGATGAGCCG
>JBJMQT010000036.1:0-22433 GCA_045802525.1 Gemmataceae bacterium | reverse complement strand
TTACCGTTGGGCTGACCTTGTCCTGAGCATTCACTGGCTCTACGAACAAACCAAGGATAAGGCCCTGCTTGATCTAGCCGCCAAAGTCCACAAGCAAGGCTTCGACTGGCGCGAACACTTTGCCGATTTCAAGATTACCGACAAGGTCTCGAAGATGAACCTCAGCACGCACGGGGTTAACACCGGCATGGCCCTCAAGACAGCCGGCATCTGGTATCGCCAATCAGGCGACGAAGCGGATAGGCAAGCCATCTACCAGGCTCTCAAGGTGCTCGATAAGTATCACGGGTCAAGCTAATGGCATTTTTACTTGCGATGAGCACCTGGCAGGCAAAAATCCTTCCCAGGGAACGGAGCTTTGCACCGTCGTCGAGGCTCAGTATTCCCTCGAAATCCTGGAAACCGTCCTGGGCGATCCCTATCTGGCTGATCGATTAGAGCGCATCACATTCAATGCTCTGCCGGCGACTTTCAAGCCCGACATGTGCGCTCATCAATACGATCAACAGGCCAATCAAGTCGTCTGCAAAATCAGCGACCCGCGCGTCTACACGGACAACGGCCCGGACGCAAACACCTTCGGAGTAGAACCGAATTTCGGCTGCTGCACCGCGAATATGCATCAGGGCTGGCCAAAATTCACCTCTCATCTATGGATGCGCTCACCGGATGGCGGACTTGCTGCGATTGCCTATGCCCCCTGCATCATTAATACGGAGATCGATGGCAAGAAAGTGCAGATTGAAGTGCAAACCGACTATCCTTTTGACGACGCCATTAAGGTTGTCGTGTCGACCAAGGAAGCCGTCAAGTTTCCGCTCTATCTGCGCATTCCAGGATGGTCGGAGAAGGGGGAAATGCGCATTACCGACTTCAAAGATGGATTAGCCGTCAAGAAAGCGTACGATCCGGAAATCAAGCCTGGTCAGTTCCACCGTATCAATCGCAAGTGGGAAGACCGCACGGAGATTACTTTGAAACTTCCCATGCAGCCAAAGGTGAGACGCGGTTATCACGATAGCGTCAGCCTCGAACGGGGCCCGCTAGTGTACGCGCTCCGAGTCGATGCCGATTGGAGGCTGCTCAAAGGCAAACCGCCATTCGGTGATTGGGAGGTTTTTCCCAAGTCGCCATGGAACTATAGTCTGGAACTCGACCTCGATCATCCGGAAAAATCGGTGGAGTTTACCAAGGGAAAAGTTGGCGATAGGCCGTTTTCACCGGAGGGATCGCCGATTATTGCCAAAGTCAAAGGCCGAAAGCTGCCCGGTTGGAAGCTAGAGAAAAATGCTGCGGGCCCCCTGCCGGCCAGCCCAGTCAAATCCACGAAACCTCTGGAAGAGTTAACATTGACTCCATACGGATGCACGACTTTGCGAGTCACCGAGTTCCCTTTATTAGAGAAATAGGTTTTCTTACTGTCCGCGAAGCGTTGCAAATCGTGATCATTTTCTCTGGTTGCGAGACACAGTAGGCAGAAGATTCAACCCCCATTCTCGCCGGTTATGCTTCGCTTGAGGGAAAAAACCAAGTTGCTGGCGTGCTAAAGGCCACGTCGCTTCTTCCAAATCATAACCGTCAGACCAGTGATGCCGACCGCGAGCAATGAAAGGCAAAGAGGCAGCATTGTACCGGAGAATTGCCTCTACGCTAAAACATCGGAACGCTTGGTGCCATGCTTCTTGCTGAGGATATTCCTTTCACGAGCTTTTCAGTAAAGGTCCAGCCCGTCCTGGCATATCCTTTTCTGTGGGGCACGGCAGTACCGAAAATTCTTTTAATATTGTTGACCGGACGTGCGCGCTGCACGTATCTTGGTCTGCTTACCTCGTTTCGCTCTTTGCACGCAATGACGGAAACGGGGACCGCGTGCAGTAGGCCTGATCGACGTCGATGTCGGTTTGCATGCCTGCAATCTGGAGCTCTTACGAGGCGGTTGCACTTCAGTTTGACGGACTTCTTTGCGGATAGAAGCCGCTATCCCTATTCCTTCAAACATGCAATTAGACGCCATGCCTGCTTCAATCCTTTTGGCTTTTCATTTGCAAGAAAATCGAGCGGGTTCAAGCTTAGCGAGTTGGCAACCGTAATATGGCCTTGCCGTTCGCTGGCTTCGATGGCGAGCAATGAACGTCAACGCATTGGTGTCCCATCGGCATGGAGCCTGATCAGCGGGAGTCGGCCTTTATCAGGTATAGTCAGCTCAGCAAACCGGTGAACCTAATGGGAAATGGGAAGTTGGCGACGTCCGACCAACGCCATGCCAGCATAGCTCCGGGTAAAAGCTGGAACGGGACGCCGCTTGCTAGGCGGAGTCGCCTTCGCGTGGACGGCAAGTTCTTGTCCTATGGGGAACGCAGGTTGCGGATTCAGGGAGTGAGCTATGGCCCCTTTGCGGCCAATGCCTGCGGCGAGCCATTTCCCACGGTTGACCAGGTGCAGGACGACTTCACAAAGATGCGGGCGGTCGGCATCAACTCCATCCGCACCTATCATGTTCCGCCCGAGTGGCTTCTCGATAGCGCGGATGAGCAGGACATTAAGGTCATGGTGGATGCCCCCTGGTCCAAGCATCTCTGCTTTCTTGAGAGCCGTACGGCTCGGAGCGAAGCCCGACGACTCGTCCACCAAGTTGCCCAGCAAGGCAAATGCCACCCATGCATCCTGGCCTATAGCATCGGCAATGAAATTCCCCCGAGCATTGTCCGCTGGCATGGCACGCGGCGCGTGGTGCGCTTCATTGCGGAATTGATGGACACTGCCAAGCAGGTCGATCCCGACGGACTTGTCACATATGCCAACTACCCGTCCACCGAGTATTTGGATTTGTCGTTTCTGGACTTCATCACCTTCAACGTCTACCTGCATGACCAAGAAACCTTTTGCCGTTACCTCTTCCGGCTGCAAAACCTGGTCGGTGAAAAGCCGTTGGTCCTAGGCGAGCTGGGCATGGACACCTTGCGGCACGGCGAAGAGTCGCAGGCTCAATTCCTGGCCGGCCATGTGCGTGAGGCGTTGCTTACGGGGCTGGCCGGGACTTTCATCTTTGCCTGGACGGATGACTGGTACACCGGCGGCTCCCCGATCCACGACTGGAATTTTGGCATCACTTATGCGGATCGCCTCCCCAAAGCTTCCTACCACGCTCTCCGGGAGGTGTTTGAAACTTCCCCCGCAGGGCTCCTGCCGGACACGCCTCGCGTGTCGGTGGTTGTCTGCTCTTATAACGGCGCCCGCACGCTCGAGCAGTGCATTCAATCCTTGCTGGCCCTCGATTATCCGGATTATGAAGTGATCTTCGTGGACGACGGCTCTACGGACGACACCTCAGCCATCCTTTCGCGTTTTCCAGGCATTCGGGCGATCCATCAACCTAATCTGGGTCTTAGTGCCGCCCGGAACGTAGGTTTCCGGGCGGCAACCGGATCCATTATTGCCTATACCGATTCCGATTGTTTCGCCGACGGCCAATGGCTTTCCCAACTGGTCTACCAGTTTCAAAGGAGCAATGCGGCCGCGGTGGGCGGGCCCAATCTGTCTCCAGAGGACGGCTGGCGTGCGGGCTGTGTTGCTGCCTCGCCGGGTCAGCCCATGCACGTTCTAGAGAGCGACCAAGTCGCCGAACATATTCCTGGCTGCAACATGGCATTCCGCCGTGAAGCTCTTCAGGCCATCAACGGGTTTGATGCCCTATACCGCAAGGCAGGCGACGATGTGGATGTATGTTGGCGGCTTCAGCAAGCCGGCCATTGGATCGCGTTCGCGCCCGGTGCAGTCGTTTGGCACCATCGCCGTCAGAATCCGCGCGCCTATTTCCGGCAGCAGGCCGGATATGGCGAGGCAGAAGGGTTGCTCCAGTTTAAACACCCCGATAAGTTCAACCGCCGCGGGGCCAGCAAGTGGCGTGGGGTCTTTTATGGGAGTTCGCTCCAAGGATTGAGCTTATCTAAGCCCCTGACCTATCGGGGCACTTATGCGACAGGCCTTTTCCAGTGCATTTATCGGGCCGGGGTAGCGCATTGGGCCATGTTGCCCAGCACTCTGGAATGGCATTTGATTCTGGCTGCGCTGGGGTTGATTGCATTCTTCTGGCCCGCTGCCTGGGTCGGCGTTGGGCTAATGCTGGGCTTGTCTGTTACAGTCGCTGCGGTGCAGGCCGCGCAGGCGCGTCTGGTCCGAAAGCACCAGGGCTTTCTCTCTCGCCTCCTGGTTATGGCGCTATGCTATACCCAACCTCTCGTACGATCATGGTGCCGCTACCGGACTCGCTTATTCTCTTACCGCCCGCCCGTCGTCGATCCTGTGACGCCGCCGTCCCACAGCCGGCGCATGCCGCCTACAGGCAAAGCGACAGCTGCTTATTGGAGCGAGAAAGGTGTCGGGCGTACAGATTTATTGGACCGAGCTGTTTCTTATTTGGCTAAACATCACTGGCAATTGACGATCGACTCCGGATGGTCGAATTGGGACGTGGAAATCTATTGTCACCCTTGGGCTGTTGTCCGGGTCTGCACAGCCCAGGAGGACCACGGAGGTAATACACATTTGATTCGGGTTCGGTTTTGCCTTTGCCCAAGCGGTTACACGAAAGCCATAGCAATTATCGGTATGTTAGGGTTCGGAGCACTCATCCTTTTGCAAACTTGGCATTACGCCGTGAGCGCCGGCCCGATCATGGCGGTCTTGATACTTCTTTGGTGGCGTGGAGCATGCCGCGCCTCCCAATCTATTGCCCTTTTCGATGCTGCAGCCGAAAGTCTTGCATTGATGCCTTGCGCTGCTACATCGGATCCCAAAAACGAAGCCAGGACGGTTGCAAGCGCAGAGAACGTCTGACCAGCCGAAGAAACAGGATAAGCTCGTGAAGTACTTTCCCAAAGTCCTTCGATACTTGCGGCCGTACTGGAAGCTCGCCATTGCATCCATAACGCTCATTGTCCTGGGCGCTTTGGCCGGGCTGTTGTCCCCCTGGCCTCTAAAAATCCTTTTCGACAGCGTGCTGCAAGACCACCCCCTGCCGCCTATCCTGTCTTTTTTCTTCGGAGCGCCTACAGAAAACCGTACTAATCTGTTGATCTTCGTCGTGGTCTGCGGGGTCGTCGTAACCCTGTTCCAGCATGGCCTGACCGTCCTGGACAACTATGTGAACACCAAGATGGATCAGAGTATGGTGTTGGATTTCCGCAGCGACCTTTTCCAACACGCGCAGCGTTTGTCGCTGACATTTCATGACCAGCGCCGATCCGGCAAATTGATCTACGCTATCAATTCGCAAGCCGATGCGGCCGCTCGGCTCGTGATGACAATTCCCCCCTTGGCGCAGAGCATTCTAACGCTAATCGGCATGTTTTGGATTTTGTGTTTGATCGAGATGCAGCTGGCTCTGCTCTCGCTCACGGTAGTGCCCTTTCTCTATTATTCGGTCGGCTATTACGTCAAGCATATTCAAAAGCGGCTTTATGAAGTGAGAGGCATGGAAGCTGAATCGCTTTCCATTATTCACGAAGCCATGTCCATGCTGCGCGTAATAGTAGCTTTTGGTCGCGAAGACCATGAGTACCGTCGCTTTCGTGCTCAGGGCAAACAAACGATTGAAGCGCGCATCAAGTTGACCGTGCGGCAAACGCTGTTCGGGCTGGCCGTGAACATGATTACCGCGGTCGGCACAGCCTTGGTGCTGGGCGTGGGCGCCTTTCATGCACTTCAAGGCCGCCTTACCGGCGGCGAATTGTTGGTCGTCCTCTCTTACCTCGCCCTGGTTTATAAACCGCTAGAAACGATCAGCACTACGGTCGGTTCGTTGCAGGAGTTGTTTGTTGCCCTAAAAATATCTTTCGATTTACTGGACACCCAGCCGGAGATTAAGGATGCGCCCGGCGCGGTCAACATACAGCGGGCTCGGGGGCGCGTCACCTTCGAAGAAGTCCATTTCAACTACAATGGCCGCGTTGACACGCTCAAAGGCATTACCTTTGACGCGCAGTGTGGACAGGTGCTTGCCATCGTCGGCCCCACGGGCGCCGGGAAGACTACTCTAGTCAGCCTGATTCCACGCTTCTATGACGCAAGGCAAGGCCGCGTCCTGCTGGATGGCACGAACATTCGGGATCTGTCGTTGAAGTCGCTGCGCCAGCAGGTCAGCGTAGTGCTGCAAGAGCCGTTGCTTTTCTCGGGCAGCATTGCCGAGAACATTCGCTATGGCCGGCTCGATGCGCCTATGAACGATATCATCGAGGCGGCCAAGGCCGCCAATGCACACGATTTCATTTTGGGTCTGCCCAAGCAGTATGCCACCGAACTCGGCGAGCGCGGTGCGCGGCTCTCGGGGGGCGAACGCCAGCGAATCGCAGTCGCCCGGGCTTTTCTTAAAGACGCCCCAATTCTGATCCTGGACGAGCCGACCTCTTCCATTGACTCGAAGACAGAGGCGGTCATTCTCGACGCCTTGGACCGGCTGATGCTGGGCCGAACTACCTTCATGATCGCCCACCGCCTGGCCACCGTACGTCGAGCTGATGTAATCCTGGTCATGGATCAGGGCCGAATCGTCGAACAAGGAGGTCACGAGGATTTGCTGCGCCGGGGCGGTTTATACCGCCAGCTCCACGACATGCAAACCAGACGACCCGGACACAAGCTTCGGCAAGACCCGGTCCCGGCGGCGGAGATCGCGGGGGAGCGACGAACATGAACGTCCTTTCCCGAAAAAAGATTGTCTTACTCGGCATGATGAGCCGGATTCCGGTGGCGGGCGCCGTCTGGGGAACCGTGCAATACCTGCTCGGCTTCGAGCGTCTGGGTTACGAAGCTTATTATGTGGAGGCGCATGCCCGAACTCCGTCAATGCTCATGGACCGTGACGACCACGACGGTTCAGCCAAGGCGGCCGCCTTTATCGATTCGGTGATGCGGCGTTTCGACATGGGCGATCGATGGGCCTTCCAGGCATTGCATGCCGACAGCCGTTGCTACGGCATGACGGAGAGCCGGCTCAAGGATTTGTATCGCTCCGCCGCCCTGCTGATCAATCATCACGGCGGCACCGAGCCACTGCCGGAGCACAGCGCCACAGGCCGGCTAGTCTACCTAGAAACTGATCCCGTGGAACTCGAGATCGAACTATTTCACAATGATGCGAAAGCCCTCGAATTCCTGGCCCCCCATAGTGCTTTTTTTACGTGGGGCTTGAACTATGGTAATTCCGACTGCCAAGTGCCCCTCCCGCAACGCTTTCCCTTCAAGCCGACGCGGCCGCCGGTGGTGCTTGAGTTATGGGACAGGCGCGGCAACGGCGCCGCGGAGATATTTACGACGATTGGCAACTGGCGGCAGGCAGGGCAGGTTAATTTCAAAGGCAGTGTCTATACTTGGAGCAAACACCACGAATTCCTGAAGTTTCTTGATTTGCCCCGCCGCACGACACAGGCGTTGGAGCTGGCGCTAAGCAGCGGAAGCTACCATGCCGCCGACAAGCGCTTGATCCAGAGCCACGGTTGGAAAATGCGCGATGCCCTCGAATTCTCCAGAGACCTGGATGCTTATCGCAGTTACCTTACGGGATCCCGGGGCGAGTTCACCGTTGCCAAAGACCAAAATATCCGCCTGCGCAGCGGCTGGTTCAGCGAGCGCAGCGCCCAATACCTTGCGGCAGGCAGGCCGGTTATCACCCAGGAGACCGGCTTCAGCAACGCCTTGCCGACCGGCGAAGGGCTATTCGCTTTTTCGACGATGGATGAGATTCTGGGAGCCATTGAGAGCATTAACTCAGCTTACGACCAGCATTGCCGCGCGGCGTCCACACTGGCGCGAGAACGTTTTAGCTACGAGGTGGTGCTCAAGGAATTGCTGGCTGAAGTCGGACTCTAACACAAGAGGGGCACACCCAAGGAGAAGGGACCGTGGAACTCGGGCCGTGCTATCCCCGACTCGCCTCACTGGACGGAAACTCGATGGATGCCTCCATGCCCTTCCATCCGGACCTGCTCCTCACTCCAACCTCACGGTGGCCGACCCGGCTGCCCGAAGCCACGGTACAGGCTGTCATGGCCAATCCGTTGCCCGCTTCAAGGGCGCGTCCGAGCCACAACATCGCCGGAATGCGCGAGCGGGTCAGCGTAGTGATGGTTACCTTCAATGGCCTGGTTTTCAACAGGCTCAGCTTGGAGAGCTTGTTGGCGAATACTTTCTGCCCGGAATACGAAGTGCTTGTTGTGGACAACGGTTCGAGCGACGGCACAGTGGCCTACCTTCAAGAATTGGTGCGCAACCATTCCCACATCCGCGCGGTGTTCAACGAATGCAATATGGGTTTTGCATGGAGCAACAATCAAGGAATAGCCTTGGCCGAGGGAGACATCCTGGTTCTGCTGAACAATGACACCTTGGTGCCGCCCGGGTGGCTGGCCGGGCTAGTTCGGCGGCTCCGTGATCCCGCTATCGGTTTGGTCGGCCCTGTGACCAATCGGAGCGGCAATGAGGCGCAAATCGAAGCGCCTTACCACACGTATGGCGAATTCTTACGATTCGCTCAATCGGTTGCTGCCAATCAAGATTCGGAACCGTTCGACATTCGCATGCTGGCTATGTATTGCCTGGCTATGCGGCGCGACCTCTACGAACGCGTTGGCCACCTGGATGAGCAGTTCGGACTCGGGCTCTTTGAAGACGACGATTATGCCATGCGCGTCCGGGCCGTGGGTTGCCGAGTCGTTTGCGTTGAAGACGTGTTCGTCCACCATTTCGGCCAGGCGTCATTGGGCAAGCTGGCGGCTACCGGGGAGTACGGCAGGCTTTTTCATGCGAACCGCCGGCGTTGGGAACAGAAGTGGGGAGTCCCCTGGGAGCCGTACCGGCGCCGACCCAACCCCTCGTACCAGGAACTTACTTGGCGAATCCGGAATATGGTGCAGGCGATCTTGCCGACCGGCGCAACGGTTCTCGTCGTTGGCAATGGCGATGAGGAATTGCTGCGACTGGATGGCGTGCGCGGCTGGCACTTTGCCCAGGACGAGGAAGGCGTTTTTGCCGGCCACCATCCCGCTGATAGCTCCGAAGCCATTAACCGATTGGAGACTTTGCGAGCGAAGGGAGCCGAATTTTTGTTCTTTCCCCAAACCGCCCTGTGGTGGCTCGATTACTATGGCGGCTTCAAAGAGCACCTGGAATGCCACTATACCGTCATTGCACGGCAGGAAGAGACCGGCATCGTCTTCAGTTTGGAAGATCGGGGTCCCAATTCAAAGCATTACAACTGATTACTGAGGAGGAGGCGCTGATGAGCACCGTTCTAACTCGTGAGGCCAGGCCTATCCCTCTGGCGAAATTGCCGTACGCACGGTGCGTCGTCGGACTCTTAGTTGCCTGGCGGACGTTTTTTGTTATACCCCTCGTTGTCGTGCTTTTTCTTGCTGGTTGCCAGTCTTCGACCCCCACCACTTCACCGGCTAAGGGCGACCCGCCGAGCATAACGGCGATTCCGAACCCGGTTCCGGGTGGAACCGGCAAGGGCACGACCAAGATTACTTGGAGGACCGGAAACGGCTCGGTAGGCCAGGTGTACGTTTCCGCCGACGGCAAGCCGGAGAAGCTTTTTGCCACGGGTTCCGAGGGTTCAAAAGAGGCGCCATGGATTCGTGCCGGCGTGAACCACGAATTCCGCTTGTATGCTGGCCAGGAGCATAAAGAGATGCTGGCCAGCGTTTCCGTTACGCAAAGCAAGCAATGATCGCTCTCATGGAGGCAGCGGCCCGCACAGTTGACGGAAGAATAGGAAACTACGATGCATGTCCTTGGGAGCTTCTGGAACGCCTTTACCAAGGCGGCCTCAAGCATTTTACCGCGATGGGGGCCTGCTTCCGCCAGGCAGCGGGAGCACCGCCGTCTTGTTGCACGGATCCGAAAGGTCGTCGATCAAGCGGTGCCGCCCGAGGCCACCGTAATTGTGGTCAGCAACGGCGACGACAGCCTGCTGGAGTTGGATGGTCGACGGGCCTGGCACTTTCCGCAGATGGTGAGCAGGGTTTACGCGCAGGAAAATCCTTTCGGCAGCACAGCTGCCGTGGCCCATTTAGAAAGCCTTCGGGCCAAGGGCGGCGACTTCCTTCTTGTGCCCCGCACCGTGCTCTGGTGGCTCGACGGTTTCCGAAAATTCCGGCAACACCTGGAGCAGCGCTATCGCCTGGCCGTTTCCGAGGAGGACGCCTGCGTGATCTTCGCGTTGCGCCAGCCGGCACTCCCCGGCGCCTTCTCCTGGTCCGCCGAGTTCGATGAGCTGATCGCGAAATGTGAGCGCCGGCTCGATAGCGAGCCTTCCATTTTAGATTGGAATACCGACCTCCAGCTTGCGTCCGTCTTTCCCCGGCACAGCGTTTTCTCTCCGGACGATCCCGGCTGCGTGCTGCCATATCTCGATCACAGCGTCGACATTGTGGCGCTTCCCGCTTCCGATAGTTCCTCTCTTTCGGAAGCCCGCCGTGTCGCTCGGACGGCAGTTGCAACGTTCACTCGAGCCGGAAACGGTCCGGACCAAATAATTGCCTTCAACGTCGAATGGGATTCGAGTCCGGCGGAGGCCGAGCCGCCGACGACCTCTATAATCATTCCCTGCCATAACGGGGCCTTCTATACCAAAACTTGCCTAGCTGCCATTGAGGAAACTCTGCCAGCCGGCTTTCGAGGAGAGATCATAGTTGTCGATGACGCCTCAACCGACGAAACTCCCTCTGTACTGAAACGCTGGGCCGCCCTGGACCCAAGCCACAGGGTTTTGCATAACCCAGTGAACGCCGGTTTCGTTTACAGTTGTAACCGGGCCGCGGCGACCGCGACTGGTGAAATCCTCGTTTTTCTCAACAACGATACGATTCCGTTACCCGGCTGGCTGCCGCCTCTCTTGGCGACGTTCCGCGCTTATGCCGATGCCGGCGCCATTGGCGGCAAGCTTATTTACCCTGATGGGAGACTCCAGGAAGCTGGAGCAGTCGTCTTTTCCGATGGCTCAGGCGCCAATTTCGGCAGGGGCGATCGCGATGTTGACGCTCCCTTGTACAACTACGTACGCGAGGTCGATTACTGTTCCGGCGCTCTTTTAGCAACTAAACGCCGCCTCTTCGTGGAGTTGGGCGGCTTTGACGAGCGCTATCGGCCCGCCTATTACGAGGACGCTGATTTCTGTTTCAAGCTTCGGGAGAGCGGCCATCGAGTCCATTACCAGCCGGAAGCGAACGTCATTCATTTCGAAGGGGCCACTGCGGGCAATGATGTGACAAGAGCAGTAAAGCGGTACCAACAGGTCAATCAGGCCAAATTCACCGAGCGCTGGAGCGGGGCCCTGAAACGGCAACCTCCGCCGGTTTCCCGCTTTGACGTAGCAACTTGGCATGCGCTTGCCGACCGCTCCTGCTCTGGCACTGTAGGCATAAGCTCCTCTCTCCCCCGTCCTCGGGGGCGATGGGTCGAGGGCGACGCGGACCATGCTTTTGTACGCTCACCGGCTCACGTTCTAACGCAGTCTCCCGGCGGGGCCCCAGCCGACTTAGCGCACTTTGCAGACCGGGCCACGGAAACTTGCCTTTTTGAACAATTCCATTGCGATGCCACGGAATCACAGTGGCGCGGTGATACAACCCCGCCAAAACCTGCGGAATGCGGACCAAGAATCGACAAGATTGCGCCAAACCAGGCTGGGCCCGCTCCGCGGGCTCTGGTCTGTGCGCCGAAGATTCCCGAAGCCGACCGCGATTGTGGCTCGCGCCGAATCCTGGACTTGATTGTTTTTTTGCGCGATGCGGGTTGGGCCGTCACCTTTGTCGCGAAGACCTCGGGCCAAGAGCGTTACGTGAAATCGCTCCAGCAGCGCGGGATTAAGACCTACATTGGTTCCGATTCACGGTTCGAAGAGCTTGTCCGTGTTGGGCATTTTGATCTCGCCATCCTGGCCTTTTGGAATATTGCCGAATCCTGCCTGCCCGCCTTACGGGCGCTTTCGCCTGGTACGCGTGTGGTCGTGGATAGCATCGATCTTCATTTTTTGCGCAATGCGCGGCGACACTTTCTGAAGCCTGCGGCGGATGGCGCCCCTGGCATGCTTCCCTACCACTACGAGTCCGAGATCAGGCGGGAATTGAATACCTATGCCGCGGGGGATGCGGTCCTGGCCGTTTCCCAAAAGGAAGCGGACCTCATCAATGATTTCGTTTGCGATCCCACGCTTGCTTACTCCCTGCCCCTAGGCGAAGCTCTGGCCGCCTCCCCTGTGCCCTTTGCCGAACGCAAGGGGATACTTTTTGTCGGCAACTTCCGCCATACGCCCAATGGCGAGGCGGTCAAGTATCTTTGTCAAGAGATCGTGCCCCGCCTAGACCCCGCTTTGCTTGCCGATCACCCGGTCTCAATTATCGGCAATGCCCTCAACGGGACCGTGCAAAGTTACGGCGACAATATGCCCCAAGTGCGCATGGTCGGCTGGGTCCCCTCGGTGCAGCCTTACTTTGAGCGCGCCCGCGTCTCGGTGGCGCCGTTGCTTCATGGCGCGGGAACCAAGGGAAAATTGCTCCAGACGCTGATGATCGGCACGCCGGCTGTGTCCACCAGCATTGGCGCCGAAGGATTGCACCTACGCGACAGCGAACACATTCTCATAGCTAACAACGCCGTCGCCTTTGCCGCCTCAATTTCGCGCCTTCTTTTGGACGCGGAACTCTGGCAGCGCCTGGCACGCCAGGGACAGGCCCATATCGCGGCCGTGCATAGCCGGGAGGCCGTCCGCGAGCGCTTCCTTCAGGCGATCTCCGCGGTGCTTGCTAAGCAACCCAAACTTTCCGCTGCCACTGAGAACGCCGTCGCGAACCGCCGGGACACGGCAAGCGAGGAGTATCTGCAATTGATCGGCCGAATCCGCCAGCTGATCTGCGCGAAGATCCCGCCTAAGGCCACCGTCCTTGTGGTCAGCAGGGGCGATGAAGATTTGCTCCAGCTAGGCGAACGGCAGGCCTGGCACTTTCCACGGACGGATGGCGGCGCGTATGCCGGGCATCATCCCGCCAACAGTGCGGCAGCCATCGCTCATTTGGAAGCCTTAAGGGCCAAAGGGGCCGAATTCTTGCTCTTCCCTAAAACGGCCCTGTGGTGGCTGGAATACTATCTCGGATTTAAGAAGCACTTGGAACAGCGCTATTCCAAGCTGGTAGATCACGATGAAGCCTGCGTGATCTTCGCCTTACGTCTAGCAGCCGATGGTCGCGCCACAAAGGAGTGAGAACGCACGACCTCGCCGGCCGGCGGAGGAAGCCATGAGCCTTGAGCATTTACAAGCGAATCTTCTGCACCCCCAAGTATGTCCCAATCCGATATTCATCATCGGAGCTCCGAGGTCCGGCACAACGATCCTGGCCGAATCGTTGGCCCGGCATAGCGGGCTTTGGGCTTCCGAAGAGTCCGAAGTCCTCCTGGATTTGTTCGGACGCGGTCTGGCGGACAAAGCTTTCGCCAGGGTCAGCGCTCTCAAGGGTGGAAGCTGGCTTCGGAAGCAGGGTGTTGAGCGAAGCGAGTTTCTTGGGTTCTTGGGTTTAGGGTTGAACGCGCTTTTCACCAGTCGCAGCCAAGGCAAGCGCTGGGTTGACCATACTAATCTCTACACTCTCATGGCCGACGTGCTGGCCGACATGTACCCCGGCGCTTTCTTCATCCACGTGCTCCGGGACGGACGCAGAGTAGTGAATTCCACGCTGCATTTCGCCAACAGGTTTTCGCCGCAGGACAGATCTTCAAAAATTCCTGAGGGCCGGATCGCGCCGTGGGCAGCCGATTTCACTGAAGCTTGTAAAGTGTGGGCTCAATACGTAACCACGGCCATGGACTTCGCCGGGCGCCGCCCTGACCGTTGCTTGACACTTGTCAATGAGGAAATGATTGCGGAGCCAAAGAAACAGTTCCTTCGCCTTTTTGAATTTATCGGGGTTGCCTACGAAGACGCGCCGGCCGGGTTCTTCCAGACTCACCGCATTAATACGAGCTTCCCAGAGCTGTATAAGAACCCGAGCGCGACTCCACGGCTTCATGACCCTTGGAATGAATGGAGTCAGGAACAAAAGCAGATTTTTCTGGAGCGAGCCGGAGAGACCATGGTGCGTTCCGGTCGGATCTTGCAGCAAGAATTGGATTCCTTAGCCACCCTGGCAAAGGAAACACCCCGCCCAGAGCCTGCGCGTCAAATTCAAGAGATTGTCGACGCATCCCTGCCTCATGATGCCCGGGTCGTTGTCGTTAGCAAAGGCGATGAGGAATTGGTCCTGCTTAATGGCCGCCAAGCCTGGCACTTTCCGCAGGACGAGAATGGTGATTACGCCGGTCATCATCCAGGCGACAGCGCTGAAGCAATTGCTCAGCTCGAGGCTCTGCGGGCCAAAGGCGGCGACTACTTGCTGTTGCCCAGTACTGCCTTTTGGTGGCTGGATTATTACGGAGGTTTGTGCTGCCACTTGGACACGCACTATCGGCGCGTTTGGGACAACGAGCACTGTATCGTCTATCAGCTGTCGCAAGGGAATGGGGCAGCTTCGGCAAGCTAACCAGAATGTACCGAGATATGTCCAACATCGTCGTTTTTGCCGGCTCGATTGCCCAAAAGCCTAAACAAGGCGGCCTTACGTGGGTCTTCTTGCAGTACCTTCTGGGCTTCCGACGGCTTGGATGGGAAGTGCTTTTCTTGGATCGGCTGGAACCGGGAATGTGTGTTGACAGTGCCGGCCAGCCTTGTTCGTTTGATAAGTCGCTCAACCTGCACTATTTCCTGGAGATAATGGAGGGATTCGACCTGGCTGGTTCATTTTCGCTCAATTACAACCAGGGCGAATGTGTGCTCGGCCTCCCCCGGAATGATGTTTTGGAGCGCACGAGAAACTCGGCTTTACTGATCAACGTCATGGGGTTCTTGAACGATGAGGAGGTATTGAGACAGACGCCGATGCGCGTCTTTCTGGACATCGATCCGGGCTTTGGCCAAATGTGGCACGACCTGGGACTGAGCAAAGTGTTCTATGGCCATGACGCCTACGTGACCATCGGTCTCAACATTGGCAGACCGGGCTCTGAGATCCCGCTATGCGGTTTGAGGTGGATTACCACCCTCCAGCCCATCGTTCTTGACTATTGGAAGCCCGTTCCCGTCTCTCGGGGCGAAAGCTTCACGAGCGTGGCCAGTTGGCGCGGCGACTACGGTCCCGTGGAATATCAAGGCAAGACATACGGCCTTCGCGTGCATGAGTTTCGTAAGTTTGCCCCATTGCCTCGTCTGTGTAACCGCCCTTTCGAATTGGCCCTCGATATTCACCAGGCTGATGTCAAAGACCGTGCGCTGCTGGATGCGAGCGGCTGGTCGGTTGTCCCGCCAACCGCGGTCGCGGGCGACCCCTGGGCCTACCAGGCTTATGTTCAAGGTTCAAAGGCGGAATTTATGGTAGCCAAGAACATGTACGTGCAGTCCCAAAGCGGCTGGTTCAGCGACAGGAGCATTTGCTACCTCGCCAGCGGGAAGCCGGTCCTGGCCCAAGACACCGGGCTCAAGGACTTGATCCCGACAGGCGAAGGACTGCTTACATTCACGACCCTGAAAGAAGCGGTGGCCGGCGCTGAAGAAATCTCCGGTAACTACTTACGCCACGCCCGAGCGGCCCGATGTATAGCCGAAGAGATTTTCGACTCGGATAAGGTACTCGGCAGGCTCTTGAGCAAATTGGCGGTGGCCTAGTTAAGCATCAAGGAGAAGCGCTAAGGTGCCAACCATTGTGGTTAGTGGCGCTCTCGCTAACAAACCCCACAACGGCGGCGAGGCCTGGGTGCGCCTCAATTGGATACTCGGCTTTCAGAAGCTCGGGTTCCGGGTGTATTTCGTGGAGGAAATTAGCCGGCAAACCTGCGTCGATGCCCGGGGAGCGCCTACGCAGTTTAAGAATTGCGTCAACTTGGCTTATTTCCAGAAGGTCACCGAGCAGTTCGGTCTGACCAGTTATTCTGCCTTGGTCTACGAGGACGGGGAGCAAACCTACGGTCTAGCGTATGGCGAGATTCTGGACGTGGCGCAGAGCGCCGATCTTCTTATCAATATCAGCGGGCATTTGACCGCCGAGCCGCTAATGTCCCGCTTTTGTCGTAAAGCGTACATCGACATTGATCCCGGTTTCACGCAATTCTGGCAGGCCGCCGGGAATCCCGGAGCCCGGTTGGCGGCCCATGACTTCTATTTCACCATCGGCGAAAACATCGGAACTCCAACTTGCTCAATTCCGGTCCGTGATATTCACTGGCGTAGAACGCGCCAACCCGTCGTGCTTGATGAATGGCCCGTGGTTTCTAGCGGTGGTCTCGACCGCTTCACCACCGTCGCCAGTTGGCGCGGGCCGTACGGACCCGTTCAGCACGGCGGCCAGACGTTTGGATTGAAAGTGCATGAATTTAGAAAATTCCGCAACCTGCCCATGCGCGCGCGGCCAGACTTTGAAATTGCGTTGAGCATCGACCCGGCAGACGAAAAGGATCTTCACATGCTGCGCCAGCACGGCTGGCACATAACGGACCCGACCTTTGTTGCCGGCAATCCAAGCGCTTTTCGCCGGTACGTGCAGGCGTCCGCAGCCGAGTTTTCGGTCGCTCAAGGGATCTATGTCGAAACGGCCAGCGGTTGGTTCAGCGATCGCACCGTCCGTTACCTGGCTTCCGGTAAGCCCGCTCTGGTGCAGGACACCGGTTTTAGCCGTAATTATCCGGTAGGCGAGGGATTGGTGGCTTTCCGCACCCTTGACGAAGCTGTCGCCGGCGCCGAGCACATTGCCCGTGATTATGGCCGGCAATGTAGCGCGGCACGCTCTATTGCGGAAGCGTATTTCGATTCGGATAAGGTCCTCCGTCACTTGCTTAACGAAGTCGATGTGCCCATGTGACGCGGCCCTTTGTGGAGAGCGGCGTATACGGCGTGCGTGAAACGGCGTGGCCGAGTCCGAATATCCCATGTCAACCAAGCGAACCGTTCTCGTGAGCGGCATGATTGCGGCCGACCCTGGACAGGGTGGCGCGACTTGGGCCGTCTTACAGTATCTTCTTGGGCTGACGCGCTTGGGCCACGACGTTTGGTTCGTCGAGCCTGTGCCTAACGAATCGCTACGGCCGGCCGGCGCCTCGTTGGCCCAATCAGACAACGCCGCTTATTTTCGGCAAGTGACCAAAGACTTCGGCTTCGACAAAAAGGCGGCGCTGATGCTTGCCAACTCACAGCAGACCGAGGGTTTGCCTTACCGCGAGCTCATGAAGACTGCGCGCCGAACCGATGTCTTGATCAATATCTCGGGCATGCTTACCGACGCGGCGCTGACCGCACGGATTCCCCTTCGAGTTTATCTGGATCTTGACCCCGGGTTCAACCAGCTGTGGCATGCGGTTCAAGGCATTGATCGCGGATTCCCCGGCCATACCCATTTCGTGACCATCGGCCCGGCCATTGGCCAAGCGGACTGCCGCGTGCCGACCTGTGGGCTGCCCTGGATCCCGACGCTCCAGCCCATTGTCTTGGCGCACTGGCCGGTGGCCGAGCGCATTGCCCACGAAGCTCTTACTACGGTGGGCAACTGGCGGGGCTACGGTTCGATCCACCATCAAGGGGTTTTCTACGGCCAGAAGGCCCATTCATTGAGGCCGTTTTTCACGCTGCCCACCCGCACGAAAGAAAAGTTTATGTTAGCCCTCGGTATCCATCCCAACGAAATTGCCGACCTGGCGGCCTTGGCCGCCAACGGCTGGCAGGTAGTGGATCCAATGCGCGTGGCGGACACCCCGGCCGCTTATCAACGGTTTATTCAAGGCTCGAAAGCCGAATTTGGCATTGCCAAGAGCGGGTATGTGGCGGCCCGGTGCGGCTGGTTCAGCGATCGCAGCATTTGCTATCTGGCCTCGGGCCGGCCGGTCCTCGCGCAAGACACCGGATTCAGTCGTATTCTGCCCACCGGAATAGGGCTGTTCTCCTTCACAACCAGCGACGATGTGCTTGCCGCCATCGATTTGTTGCAGGGCGATTACGCGCGCCATGCCAGAGCGGCGCGGTCCATCGCAGAGGAATATTTCGACTCGGACAAGGTGCTTGCCGGCCTCTTGGACCGAATTGGAGCCGTGTCATGAGCCAACTGGCCGACGTCTCGGCGCCGACGACAAGCCCGAGTGAACTCCGGGCGGTGCTGGAGCCCGCTCTAAATAGCCACTTTGGCGTACAGCGATCCATCACCCGCTTGGACTGTCGCCCTTCGGACAAGCGGTCTAGCTTTGCTTTGGAGGAAATCGATCTCTGTCTGGAGGATGGCGCCTCTTTGAAAATCATGTTTAAGAATTTGAGCCGTAATGCCCTCCTGGAAGGCGCCCGTCAAGCTAAGCCGGCCTTTCTCCATGACCCGCTCCGCGAGACGGAGATATACAGGGCGATTCTGGCGCCTCACCGAATGGGTACGGCTGACTATTACGGGGGAGTAGTCGATACGCGGGCCAGCCGCTATTGGCTCTTTTTGGAGAAAGTGGCAGGCGTGGAGCTTTACCAAGTGGGCGGGTTTGCTATTTGGCTAGAGGTGGCGCGTTACCTTGCCATTTTGCACACGTGGCTGGCTGCAAAGGTCCAGTCCCTCCCGCAGGGTCCGGCGGCACATTTGCTCACTTATGATGCCGAGTATTTTCGACAATGGCTCATCCGCGCCCAACAGTTCTTGCAGGCGGCTGGGCCAGCGCGGCGACGTAAGGCCAAACGCCTCATGGAGCGACTGGCAGGCGGCTACGAGCGAGTCATTGAGCGCCTGGTGGCGCTTCCGGCAACGTTGATTCACGGGGAATTCTACGCGTCCAACGTGCTCGTCCAGGAGAGCGCAGAGAGCCTCCGCGTTTGTCCGGTTGACTGGGAGATGGCGGGAATTGGTCCTAGCCTGATAGATCTGGCCGCTGTTATTGCGGGACGATGGACCGCCAAGCAAAAAAAGGACTTGGCACTGGCGTATCACGCTTCGCTGCCCGCCGACAATCCCTGGCGGGCCAAGCCGGAAGCGATGCTGACCGCCCTGGAGCACTGTCGCTTGCACTTGGCCATCCAATGGCTGGGTTGGTCATCGGACTGGTCGCCGCCTCCTGAGCATAAGCATAACTGGCTGACCGAAGCGATTGGCGCGGCGGACAGACTAGGATTATGAGGCGGCGTGGACCTTATCGATAGGAAGCGTTCCAAATGGCTGCTGAGCGCTATTTGATCGTGAATGCCGACGACTTTGGCCAGAGCCTCGGCGTTAATCAGGGCGTCATAGAGACCTTTGAAAAGGGCATTGTGACTAGCGCCAGCCTAATGGTGCGCTGGCCGGCCGCCGCCGATGCTGCCGAGTATAGCTACCGGCATCCGAGCCTGAGCGTCGGCCTCCACGTCGATCTGGGCGAATGGACTTGCCGCGACGGAGCTTGGACGCCGGTGTATGAAGTGAGTCCGCTAGACGACTCCACGGCAGTTGCCCAAGAGGTAGCGCGGCAACTGGCTGCCTTCCGCCGTCTGCTGGGCCGGAATCCTACGCATATCGATTCCCACCAGCATGTTCATCGGGACAAGCCGGCGCGCGGCATCTTGTCGGCCGTCGCCCGGCAGCTGGGCGTTCCTCTACGCGATTGCCATCCCAACGTCCGCTACTGCGGGGACTTCTATGGGCAGACTGGAAATGGCGTGAGCTGTCCCGATGCGATCGCCATGGGAGCGCTGGTTAAGATCCTCAAAGCCCTTCCTTCCGGCGTGACCGAACTCGCTTGTCATCCGGGTAAGGGAGACGATATTGATTCGATGTACCGCAGTGAACGGGGGGAGGAAGTTACGTCGTTGTGCCATCCCCAAGTTCGATCAACTTTGCTCACCGAGGCCATTGAGCTTCGGTCCTTCGGGAACCTTCCTGTTGTTCCAAACATTGCCTAGAGTCATTCAGGTCGTCTCGCGCTGGCTGGGCAATCGGTTTTATCCTTGCATTTGCAATTCCCCTGTTCCTAGAATCGCAGATACAAGGAAAGCGGCCTGGTTTCCTTTTAGGTGGGAGGATCTCCGATGCGCCGCATCCGTACGGGTTTTACGCTAATCGAATTGTTGGTAGTGATCGCCGTCATTGCAGTCCTAATAGGGTTGCTGCTCCCGGCGGTTCAAAAGGTGCGCGAAACCGCAGCGCGAATCCAGTGCGCCAACAATCTTAAACAGCTAGGTCTTGGGCTGCATTCTTATCAAAATGATATCGGCCGATTTCCCATTGACGATCAGGACAATACCAGTACGGGGACGGTATATACGAGTCTGCTGCCTTACGTGGAACAGGGCAACAATAGTCCGTCGGTCGCGGCCCCAGTAAAACTCTTTTTGTGCCCAAGCCGCCGGGCAACGAATGTGGGACCCAAGGACGATTACGCGGCAGGGCATCATCCTGACTGGTGGTATGCGTCGCTTCCTTATAGCGGTTGGTACAGCATCTTGGGCGGGCCGTATTATCCCGATCATCAGGGCGGGACTATTACCAATTACTCCGGGGTCAGCTTGGGTCTAATCACTAACGCCGATGGCAGCTCCAATACGCTGCTTCTGGCCCACAAAGGCCTGGCGCCGCGCTACTATTCAGGCGGCAGTCCCCCCGCCCAGGGCAATCCCAACTTCACTACGGACGTGACCTGGTTTACAGGAAGCGGCTGGGAACACCACCGCGACCCCTCGCGCGGTTTTAGTCGAGACAGCAACCAGGTTCCGGATATGCAGGAGCTTTCCGGTTCCCCTCATTCGGGCGGCATGCCTTGCTTGTTTGCCGACGGCTCGGTTCACAATCTCAGCTATTCCACCAATCAAGTGACCGTAACTCAGATCTGGGCCTGGAACGACGGCAACCCCATGCCGAGCATCGATTTCTAGGCTCGACGAAGCCCTCGCTGTAATCTCCAACAAGCGGTGTTCGCTGTATTAAAGTCTGGTGTGTTGAGCCGGCGCTGAGCGCCTTCGCGAGACTAGGTTTTATCATCGGTCGGCCCATTCATGCCCGTGTGGCCGGGAGGATATTGTCGGCCTCAGCAATCAACTCGGCAAGCCAGGCACACACAACGTGACGTAAAGATAAAGCGTAAGGCGGTCATTTGCGCCCGTGGCTTTTTCCTGAGTTCGCTCAACTTTCCTCATCTGTCCAAATTTCTCGTACAGGCAGGGGCCCACATCTGTTCTCACTAGCGTGGCCACGTTATCGGCCTGGCCCTTTGTAAGGTTGCCGAGTGCATTGGCTATCCTCTTGGCGTCCAGAGGTACAGTGAGTATGGACTCGGCTGCGATATTTACATCGTCTTAGAACCATCTCCCCATCATGCCAAGGCTGTCGACCCGTCCCAAGGCTCGTTGCCAGGCATCGGTCTCTATGGGCACCCTGGGCGAGCCCTAGCCAGGAATTAACCTTAATCTTGTTTACACTGGTAAGGGCGTGGCCATCGAGTATAGTCAACATTCGGCGGCTGGGCCGGCTGGCTTGGCTGCCAACGGCTCACCTGCATAGACGCCGAGAAGAGAGAATGACCACTTCCCTACCTGACGGCCAGACATTGCTAGACGGAACGATTTCGCGGCGCCGACTCCTCCAGCTCGGCGGCATGGGGATGTTAAGCCTCGGGTTGCCGGGAACTGTGATCGCTCGTGCCGACAGCAAACAAAATCGTTCCAAGGGCGCTAAAGAGAAATCCTGCATCTTTATATTACTGTGCGGAGGGCCTAGCCATCTGGACACGTGGGACCTAAAGCCACAAGCCCCATCGGAAATTCGCGGGCCTTATAAGCCGGTCGCTACAAAGGTCCCTGGCGTGCGCATCAGCGAGCTCCACCCGCGCTTGGCCCAGCTTACCGATCACTTTTGCTTGATCCGGTCGATGACCCACCCTGGGAATATCAGCAACCATTTCGATGCCATGCACCACTGTTTGAGTGGCCAGGCCGATGCGCCCGCCGACTCTCCGTATCTGGGTTCGGTGCTCTCCAAGCTACGGCCCAGTCAACAAAACGTAGCTTCCTACGTTTGGCTGATCAAGTGCGTGGGCGATCCGGTCTTCTGCGCGCCGAACATCGGCACCGGCGGTAACCTCGGCGGCTTCTACGCCCCGCTGTTCGTCGGCGACGCGACCAACAACCCGGCGACGCCCAACTTCAAACCGCCGGAGGCGCTACTGCCGGTCGATACGAAGGACCGGCTGAACGCCCGCAGCGCCCTGCTCGCCAATCTCGGACACGGGCGGACCACCGACGTCGAGCAGGCGCAGCAGGGGTGGCGCGACGTGCAGCGCCGCGGGTTCGAGCTGGCGACCTCCGACGGCCCGCGCGAGGCGTTCAACCTCGACCGCGAACCGGTCCGCCTCCGCGACCGGTACGGCCGCAACCC
>JBJMQT010000035.1:0-5823 GCA_045802525.1 Gemmataceae bacterium | reverse complement strand
TCCAGCGTGGTTGTCAAGCGCTTTGAGCGAGTCGCTTCTGTCTTAGCCTCGGTGATCCATTCTACATATTCGCGTTTGTGACTGGGGCTGAACTTTTCGAAAGTGGTCATTGCTTTGCGGTTTTTCTCCAGTGCCGCGGCCAGATCATCAGGGACAACGACTTCCGAACTCCTTCGTTGCTTGGATCGTGTCGGCGAGGGGACGCCTTGTTCGTTGAGTTTCATCGCCTCAGTAATAAAGCCTTTGAGAACTCTCTTGGTAGGTAGATCCTCAATCTTGGTAATCCGTCCAAACTGTCCCATTGCCCTTTCGGCCTTGCCATTATTCTCGACGATGAGCGAGCTTTTCCAGAAACCAAAGGCACAGTGAGCCTTGAATGAGGCCATACTGCACAAGATTCCTTTATACATAAAGTGCGGAAAACTCCACTTCATTTCTTCTTGTACGTCCGGACATGCTTCGTGAACGATCTCACGCAAGTGAGTAAGGATCGGCTTGGCAAAGTCAGCGGACTTCTCAATGTACGCATCTACCCTGGAGTTTTGTGATGACATATGACCTCCACACCTTGGAAATACGTTTGGTAACAGCCAAGTATTGTCTATCTGAAATAAGGGAAATGCAAAAAGAACTCTAGCAGTGTCACCAGCGACATGTTGGTCGCCGCACGACGAAACAATTCTCTATTAATACATCGAGCGACCTGCCTCAGTTGACATTGATCCTTGACTGGTCCCGCGGCAGGACCCGGGCGGCCAAGTACGACCCTCTGGACTCGCAGCAAATGATCCACAGGGAAATGAGTCCGCATTTATGGCCACAAGGCAGGCTACTATCGCGTGCGGCCGCAGTGAGCGGCGAGCGCTTCTCGCAGGCATCCCCATAAAGAAGGAGCGAAGCGGCGAGTTTTGAATTGCCACGCAGCTTTGTCCAGGATCAAAGCAGAAAAGGCCGCGGACATGAGAAAATCGGCGTTTACCTTAATAAGGGGCCATCGCCTCATGCATAATGCCTCCTCCTGGTATTCACGTCGTACAGGACCTCCAAGAAACCGGCTAGCTCGAAAGGCTGCTCGCGCCCAAAGTCGTCGCCGGCGGCTGCCTCGATCCTAAAAAGACGGCCGCGAGTGGAGCTCTTGAAGCTGATGTCGAATGTGAGCAGGACGGTTGCGGCGCTCGGTCCATCGGCATGAACGCTGCTAGTACTAAGGTAGAGTGTTGCATATTGGTTCGAAAGGACTCCGGAGCTGCCTACTTTCTGGGCCGGTCCGAACTTGCCGCTTGCCGGGTTGAACAGGCTGACGGTATTGGCGGCTTCGTCGAACTTGATCCACAAAGCGATCCCCTGATCGTCGAGCAGCCGGATTTGCACGTCCTTGAGAGTGTGCCAACCTCCTGCGGGCACAGTCCATGCCAGGGACAGTTGCGTGTGCTGATCCGGGACGGCAGTTGTTTCAGCCGGGGTGAGCGCGAAAGTCCCGGTGGATTGAGATGATGGGAGAAAGGTGATGAAATTGTAAATGCCGGCCGAGCCGCTGGACGTGGCGGTGTCCATCGCCAGCCTCATGATGTGAGGCCCTTCCTTAAGAAATACGTTAGGCACGCTAAGCGTAATAAAGTTCTGAAACCCGCCCGTATCGGGGATTTGGATTAGCTGGGTAACGGCCACGCCATCGATTTCAACGTGGAAGCCGGCGCCGGCGCCACTGCTGGCAACGCGAAATTCCAGCGTGGAACTGGTGAAGACGCCTACCGAATTGAGCGAGTATTCCAGGAATTCGCCCACCGCTGTCGCCGCAATGTGATTGCCGCCACCGACGTCTGAAGTAATAGCAACGTCGACATTTATATTCTCGCTGCTTCGGAATCCTGTGGCATTGCCGCTGTTGCCAGGTGTGGTGTCGTGATAGGCGACCCCCTCACCGCCTCTGTCAAAGTTCTCGGCTTCAATCGTGGTAGCTGCGTCATTGGTGATCTGAAAGGGCGTGGTAAACGGAGTTTGGCTCGAGAAGATTAGATTGACATCATATTGGGTATTGGCGAACCTAAAAGGCACGACGCGCAGGTAGTATATGCCGGCTGAGGCTAAATACAGGTCGTGAATCGCCGCCGATCCCCTTCTCGAAAGGGTGAGGTCCTCACCCGGGTCGACCGTGAGGTCATTGTCCGTATCGTGAATTACATCGAAGCCTACACGTCCGGCGCTCGCTCTGCTAACGCTGATCTCACAGGGACCGGCGACGCTGAAGCGATAAATGTCCGTACTGTCGATCCCACCTACAAACTCACTTGCGGTGAGCGTCGTGGTTAGCTGTCCTAGATCCTTGGCAGTGCCCAGCGTGTTGCCTACTCCGTCGGTCGATACGGCAGACATGCTGAGGGTATAGCTCGCTTGGCCCGCCACAGAAAACACGTGCAAATAGTAAACGCCTGGCTCGATCAGCGAGCTCACGATCGGATTGGGCGGCAGCGGAAGGTTCGGAGGATTGGGGATGCTGACCGTAGTAGCCAACACCTCGCCATCATCAATGATGTGATTCCGATTGACGTCGCGGATTAGCTGCATGCCGACATTGCCTGTCACGCCGACGAAGATCTGGCTTTGAAAAATGTAGGGGCCGCCATCAGCCAAAGTGAAGCGATAAAAGTCGTCGAAGTCGTCATCCCCAAACGTGCCGACTCTACTGCCGACGACATCGGCGAATTTTTGCGGCGAGGCGGGCAGAGTGCCCAAGTCTCGGGCGGTAGCTAGAGAATTGCCGGCGTTGTCTGGCGGCCCGTCCCCGAATACGATGCCATAGTGCGTGGTCGCTGAACCGAGCGGGACAACCTTAACGAGATACTGCCCTTTCTTCGGGACATTAAGGGATTGGATCGACGAACCGGTCGTAATAGACGCCGATAATAATTCCTCTTTGATATCCAGCATCCCATCGCCATTAGTGTCTTGGCCGACCGAAAGGATGACAGGTTGATCAAGCAAAGACATTGCAATGGAAAGACGGGTACCGTCCAACAGATTCAGTTTGTAAAGGTCGGTGGGATCATTGGGACCAACGAACTCGATGGTGCTGCTATTGTCGCCGCTCAAAGTCATGAGACGCGCGGTACTAACCGTTGAACCGGCTGAGTCGAGGCTCAGCGTTAGGTCGTAGGACGGGCTGCCGGCTTTGCGAAGCAAGCGGACAAAATAAGTTCCCGCCACCAACGAGCTGGTGACCGACTCGCCGGTCGGGCCGACGTTCCGCGAGAAGTTGAGGATTTCATTGGAATCGATAACCAGGTTATTGTTCTTATCCTGAATCAGCTCCAGGTCGGCATCGGTTCCTTTGGCTGTCGTGGGAAAGGAAGCCTTGAGACTGCCCGAAGAAGTCAGCGTGAATTTGATGATGTCTGCCGTGTCGGTGCTACTAAGAAAGTCGGACAAACGCACCTCAGCAAACAGGTTGCCGATGTTGAGCGCAACGCCTGGGGCCAAGGTGTCGCCGGCCAGGTCGGTGTTGCGATTCGAAACAGTGAGTGTATACGATCCCTCCCCGCTGTTCTGCTTGACGCGCACAAAATAGATGCCTGGAGTCGTAAAGGGCGCGTTAAGATTGACGCCCGAAGCCAGAATTTCGCCGCTGTCAATCGTGCCGTTATTGTTTGCATCCGAAATCAGGTCAATCTTAAAATCCGCACCGGACGGCTTGTCGAGTTGGCCGGTCAGCACGAAGGGACCGCCGCTGAGTGTTGAAAAACGATACAGGTCTGTTTTATCGTCCGGACTCAAATAATCGGAAAATACTTGGCCGTTGCTACTCAAAGTGCCAATGTTGCGGGCAGTCGCCAACGTCGAGCCAGCATCATCCGCCGGAGAGTAATCCATCTGCACATGGTAATTGGAGCCGCCGGTCGCAAGCACACTGTTCTCGATGACGACGGCATAGTGCCCGGCATTCAAGTTTTTGTTTACGTGGCTTAGAGTGTCCCCAAAGGGAAGGTCGCCGCTTGCCAGGATTTCTGCCGCATTTTCCAGTCGCCCATCGTTGTCGATATCACGGAAAAGCTTGAATTTTGCGACAGGGTTTCCCAGCAGAGAGGCATCCGGTTCCAAACCGCCAAAAGCAAACTCCACAGCGCCGAATGTGGGTACGTCGAAAAAGTAGGTGTCTACAAAATCATGGGCGGCGTGCAGGTCCGTATCCAAATATCCGATAAAGTCGTGCATATCGACAATGCCAACATCAGAAAGTGTGCCCAGGTCACGACCTTGGTCGGCGCGAATGGCAAGATCGTCAGCGGTGTAATCGCCCGGCGCGCGGTCCACGGCCAGGGCCAGCGAATAGTTCGTGATAATGTGAGCAAAATCGCTGGAAGAGCCGACGACGGCGTTAAGGAAATCGTCGCTTCCCGGAAGGCTGAGATGAAGTGCTCCGGTATCGTCGGAAGCCGAAGCTAATGGACTAAACGTATTGTCATCGATGTCGAGAAAAATCTTGCCTTTGGTTCCCGGGTCGAGCAGCGAAAGCTGCGCGTCGAGAAAAGCCGGCTGCGTGACCTGAAACTCATAAACATCCTCGAAAAACGCATCCGCGCGAAAATATTGGCGACCAACCAACCCTCCGATGAGCGTTGTGTCCATAACTAGGCGTGCCTCCAACGGCTCGACGCGGAGCACGGCTGACGCCCTGACTGCTGCAGCGAGCCGACGTTGCCTCCGGCCCAGCAAACGGTTTAGAATCCACATCCTTATGAAGTTGCTCGACATGATTGTTACCTCGGCACCATCGATGAAACGGGGCAGGTCATGTTTGAAGCCGCGCAGGGGCACTATGAAGTTTTTAGAATTTCTCAATGAATGGCAATGACGGGGCTCGGCCTATATTAGGCAACGCAACGGTGGTCATGAGTAAAGGCGCGACAGAAAGCTAAGTTGACCCGTGCAAGGTGTGAAGTCAACTGTTATCTCTGATTGAAGAAAACAAAAGGGGAGAAAACAAAAGGGGTACGGAGAGAATGGCATTAAACTTAGTGCTAAGGTCCTGTCCGCCATGGGTGTGAGCCCTAAGTGACCTGGAACGAACAATGGCCTCCGGGCAGAATGGGAATGTCAACAACCCTTTCCACCAGGAGGCCATGGATGGCTCTTACTATCCGCCAAATTTAGATGTATCAAGGCCAATTATGGCGAGCGGAGGACTTCTGAAGGGAGTCGGAGGCTTTTTCGTATAGATCAAGTAGCCCCCTAGAAACAGAGGAGTTAACACTGCCCATCACAACCGCGTGCTTTTAAGGGTTTTTGCATTTCTGGGAATGCCATCGACAAACGGTTGCTTGGCAAGTTCAGGAGGGGAAACCGGTTCGAGTTGCTCGACGGGAACGGACTCTGAAACCGCATTATTCACTCTTCGTGACTTCCTCCTTAGCCTTTAGTTGTGTCTCACCAATGAACCATTTGTAGACCAAGCTCCGGCTGATCTCCTTACCGTTCCGTTGGCGACATCCTTTCTTGACTAAATGCCAGTAGATCGCGTCAAAGGTGAAACCCTTGGCCCGCCACTGGACAATCTGACCGCCAAGGTGGCGTGTCCAGTCATCCCTGACTATCTCCTTCTTGCCTTGAACCGTTGCCTTCTTGAACCCATAAGGCGCCATGCCATTGCCGGTCAAGCCCATGGACTTCCGCAAGTTGACTCGCTCCCTGATGCGTTCAATAATCCGGGATCGTTCGAACTCGGCCAGGGCCCCCATCATGTGCAGGAACAACCGGCCCGAGGCCGTTGCCGTATCGACCTGGACATCCAACAGGTGCAGGGATATGCCGCGCCGCTCCCAGGTTTCC